>LCCV01000019.1 GCA_000998135.1 Parcubacteria group bacterium GW2011_GWA2_42_14 | reverse complement strand
CATGCAGTGGCTTACATTAACTCATACCCAGCAATACCATTCCCGAACAAAGACAATCGGTTACGGCCATCTGTATCAAGGGCGCTATAAATCATTTCTTGTAGAAAAAGATAACTATCTTATCCAACTTATTCGCTATGTTGAACGGAATCCTTTTCGTGCTAAACTAATAAAAAAGGCCCAAGACTGGCAATGGGGGAGCGCATATCGGAGGACTCAAGGCACCCCGCAAGAAAAAGCATTATTGAGCGATACTATTATTGAGCTGCCGGAAGATTATATAGAGTGGCTGAATGAAAAAGAAGATGCCGGCACTCTTATCCGTATACGCCAGTCGGTCAACAAGGGAACGCCATTCGGAGCCGCAAAGTGGGTCGAACGAATGGTTGATAAATTTGATCTGCTTTTAACAACTCGATTGCGTGGCAGGCCGAAACAATGAAAAAGATACCTGACACCAATAACACCAATAAAAAAAGGTACCTGACACCAATAACTGCTGACACCAATAACTGACACCAATAACCAATAACAATAACTGACACCAATAATTCTTTTGGACGAGCCGACCAACCACATTAATTTTCGCCATATCCCGATTATTGCCGAAGCCCTTAACAAATACGTTGGCGCCATGATTCTTGTAAGCCATATCCCCGAATTTGTGGATAAAATCCGCATTGATATGGTGCCTGACCTCAATACATAGCGAGTTATAACCATTCTTTTTAAGAGCTTTTCTTTTTAATCATGCTGTATTATATTGATATTGATACGGTGTCTTCGTTGAGTTTATTTTCTTAAAAAAGAGCCGGGATATTTTTTGTAGGCATGAATCACTGCCATATTAAATTAAGTTTTCCGACTCACAAAAATATCCGAATTTCGAAATCACTTCTTTAAATACTATAATTATAAAATAATTTAAATAAATTATGACATTTGAAAAAGCACAAAAAAATAACGAGAGCAAAGAATTAAATATGGCCGCCAAACATAATATTGAAGAGGCGATATCCGATGTTTCGCGCAAAAATAACTGTTCATACGAAGAGGCGGTAATGGCTGTAAAAAATTTTGTTGACTTTTTGAATGAACTCAGCGATAAAGCGATAAAAACGCCTGACTGGAATGAGAAGTCAGATCCGGTTCCCTATAATTATGACGAGCATAAAATTTTTGAAATAGGGGAGGGGAAAGACAAGAAAAAAATAAAGATGAGCGGCGAAACTAATATCACCTATGCCGCGCGCGTACTGAAGAGTATGAATCAATCTACTCTTAAAGATGCTTTTGACGAAGTAAAAAGATGGACCGATTTTCTGTCGGAAGAACACGAAAAAAATAAAATTAAAAAGAGATAAACTTTTAAATCTGCGGATAGCTATTCCTACGGTATCCCTTAATAACAAAGGAGGAACGCAAAAGCGGGAGCGCCATATTTAAAGCAAAAAACCAAGAACAGGTTTTTTATTTTGACATAAATTCTTAAAAAGATTTAAAATTAAAGCATGGCCCAAAATTTATATTGGAAAAATCTGGTGATATATGAGGTATACGCGGATAAGTTTGCCAAAGATTTTAAAGGGATGGCGGAAAAGTTAGGATATCTGAAAAATCTCGGTGCTAATTGTGTTTGGTTATTGCCTCACTATCCTTCGCCCATGATTGACGGGGGTTATGATGTTTCTGATTATTTAAACGTGAAAAAAGAACTGGGAACGATTGATGATTTTGAACGTTTTACCAAAAAAGCTCACAAAAAAGGAATTAAAGTTATTATTGATTTGGTTTTAAACCATGTTTCCACCAAACACGCATGGTTTAAAGAGGCCTCCCAGTCAAAAGACAACCCCAAAAGAAGTTATTTTATCTGGTCAAAAACAGGCAAAGAATTTCCCCGGGCTCTTAATCCGTTTTCCCACATAATATCTTCCAACTGGGTACCTAATCCGGCAACGGGCGATTATTATTTTGCCACTTTTTATTCAGAGCAAGCCGACCTTAACTGGGATAATCCGGAAGTATTCAATGAAATGATTAAAATTATGGATTTTTGGATTAAACGCGGGGTTGACGGGTTCAGGCTTGATGCTGTTCCGTTTTTAATCAAAAGAGAGGGGACCGCCTGCGTTAATCTGCCGGAAACCCATCAAATTATAAAAAAAATCAGGAAATATATTGATAAAAATTATTCCGGCATATTTTTTCTTGCCGAAGCCAATGGTTCATTGAAACAGATTAAATCTTATTTCGGCGACGGCGATGAGTGCCATATGGCTTTTCATTTTCACTTAATGTCTAAAATGTTTCTTACCTTAAAGCGCGGAAACAGAAAGATAGCGGAAAAAATAATTAAAAAATCATTTGCTATTCCTAAAAATTGCCAGTGGGCGACTTTTTTAAGGAATCACGACGACCTTACTCTGGCTCATGCCGCGGATAAAGAACGTACGGAACTTTTAAAATATTACGACAAGGAGGGCGCGTACGGCTTTATCGGAGATAAAGGAATATCCGCGAGACTGGCGACCTTACTGGATGGCGATGAAAGCAAAATTTTAGAAGCGTTTAAAATGTTGTTTGATTTTCCCGGCTCGCCGGTTATTTACTACGGCGATGAAATAGGAATGCGAAATCTGAATTTTGCCAAACCTCCGCTGGATAGCCGCAGATATGTGAGGGGTGATTTTGACTGGAAAGAAGCCGAAAAACAAACGGCAGACCCGGACTCTTTATTAAACAAAATAATAGCCGTCATTAAAAATAAAAATCAGGTAATCAAATAAATCTCCATGCCTCCCTGCGTAGCATTAAACCTTGTCTGCCTGTGCATAAATCCTGTTTATAAAAACTGAATACCGGTATATAATAAAGTTGTTTAAAAGTAAGAAATGCCGTAGCATTTCTTGAATTTTCGTTGCTCGGTCATCGCGAAAATACATTTTCGCGCGGCCTCGCTGGGAAATATAAAAAGTTGATGCGGTTGGTGAGGGCAGGAATTTTAATTTTTTTTAATATTCCTGATTTTTAGGCCGCAGCACTTCTAAATATTGTGGTCTCTTTAAAACGAGCATTTTTGCCGGGCGTGTTTTTTTTAGCGCTCTTTTTTATTGTTTTAAGTTTTTCTGTTCCGTCCCGGGCGGCTATTATTCAGGACGCCCCTCCGATTGACGCTTTTTTTCCGCCGATTCTTAATGTCGGAGGAGGCGCCATCGTTCCCTTGGCAAAATTCCGTTTGGTGCAATCCTCCGGTTCCGATGCCCTAACCAAAGTGGGCATAAGGATTATTGCTTCTACCACCATGTCTAGTGAAATTTCGCGTATTTCTCTATGGAAAGAATCAGGCACTACGCCGGATTTTCAGATAAACCAGGATATATATATAGAAGGAACTGCTTCAACCAGCCCGGCAACCAATGGCGCTCTTATCGTATTGACGCCTGCAAGTCCGGTATTTGTAGGAACCCAATCCACGGAATTTTTCATTGTTGCTTCCACTACCGGAGTGGCAAATATTACTAACGGAGATGCGTTTAATGTTCATCTGCAAAATAATTACGCCAGCACAAGTGCGGGAGGAATCGGAACGGAATTTTTATCCAATAAAAAAATTGTT
This sequence comes from Parcubacteria group bacterium GW2011_GWA2_42_14, assembly GCA_000998135.1. GTDB lineage: Bacteria > Patescibacteriota > Minisyncoccia > Sungbacterales > GWA2-42-14 > GWA2-42-14. The sequence goes on along the minus strand of LCCV01000019.1, from coordinate 6,051 downwards.
CTTACCCAGTCCGCGACTCTGAAAATCAGCGAAGTAAAAATCGGCGCTTCCGGAAATACCGCGGATGAATTCATTGAACTTTATAATGCCGGAGACGCGGCCATTGACTTAAAACAGCTACCCTTAAATCTTCATATTTATGATGTTCTTGGCAGTTCCAGTCCCAAAACCATTAATTATTATAAAACTGTTATTCCTCCGAACGGCTTTTTCCTTATAACATCCCAAACCAATTACAGTGGTTCGGTTCCGGCTGACGCGGTTTATTCAACGGTTTCCGGAAACACTTTAGCGCCAGATACAGGTTTTTCCATTGCAACTTCAAGTTCCGCTACGGCGGCAACAAGCACTGCCATTGATCGGATTGGATGGGGAACAGAACCTCCTCCAAACTGCGAAAATTTTGACACAATTTTAACTGCTTGCGCCACAGCTTTAGCCGAAGACGGCACGAGTTTGGAACGTATTGCCGTAGGTTATCCTGACGCAACCTCCACCGCCCAAAGTATGACGCAAGGAGGCCCAGATGCTTCTAAAGGAAACGGGGTTGACAAGAACGATAACTCCGCCGAATTCATCGCGCAAACAACGCCTGTTCCGCAAAACAGCTTAAGCGCCACTGAATTTTCATTCGGTGGAGGCAGTTTTGATACTTCAACATTGCAGGTGATGGGCTCATTTCCACAAAACGGCATGGTGTCTGTTCCAAAAGATATGCCATTCATCGGTTTTGATTTCAATAAAGTTGTGGCGACAACTTCTATTGTTTCGGCAACTCCCACCACAACCGTAAGTTTGATTCCGACTGCCGGAGGTTCTAATCTCTGCGCGAGCGTTTCTTATAATCAATTTCACGGCAACTTTGAACCCGCGGGAAAATGCAATTTAACACCGAGTTCGTTATCGGATAGCACGTCATATACATTTACCATTACCAGCAGTGTTAAAGATTTATCCGGAAACCAGCTTGACCAGGACGCGTTTCAGGCGGGCAATCAAAATTATACCGCGGTATTTACCACTGGCACTGCCGGCCAGACATTCACCAACGTCACTCCGCCTTTTGTCATGGGCACAAGTCCTTTTCCGGGAAGCCAGAATATTCCAACCAATCTTTCCACAATTTCTGTTGAGTTTAATCAGTCCAGTATGGATACCACGACTTTCACTTCTGCCAATATCACCTTGGGCGGTGTTTCTTTGTCAGGATTTTCTTTCAGCACCACCACAGGAAGAAATGTTTTGTCCATAACTCCGGGAGCGCTTTCTGCCGGCACCCAATACACTCTTACTATCGGCACGGGTGTTAAATCAAGTAACGGCATTTCTTTGCCCGGACCTTTTGTTTCCGTGTTTTTCACCGGTTCCCAGGATGATTTAACCGGACCGCAAATCGTCGGTGTTTTGCCGACTCCCGGCTCAACCATTCCGGCCAACACCAATGATTTCATTTTTATCTTTGACGATAATATTGATGTAACCACCGCAACCACCGGAGCCATAACTTTGGCAATCGCCGGAGGATCTAATTTGCCGGGAACAGTGCAATATTCTCCGATATCAAAAGAGGGCCACTTTATTCCGCAAAATGTTCTTCCGACAAGCCAAAGCATTGTTTTGACCATAAAAGGAGGGTCCATTAAAAATGTTTCTGGAACTAAACTTGGTAACGACTTAACCAGGGCCTGGACGGTGGAAACTACAAACTCCGATACAACCGGCCCCAATATTATTTTTGCCAATGCCGATGATTTTAATATGGCGATAACTTTCAACGAAGCGATAAATTCAACTGACGCGACGAATTTAAGCAACTATAGTTTGATTGTGGGAGGAGCCACTTCAACATTAAGCGCTTTGGCAGGGCATTCTATTTCTTATGACCCCACTAACAGGACCGCGAAGATTATTGGTGTTCGCATGACCTCTGGAGCAACCTTTACCGTAACCGCTTCCAATATCAAAGATATTTCTGGAAACACGACAAGTCAAAGTTCTTTTTCCGGAACAGTTACTTCGTTTGCGGCGTCCGGCGGTTTTGTGGGGCCTTCGTCATTTACCGGCACCACTTTCGGCACCCAAACCGATTTTTCCGCTTCCGGAATCGGTTTTATGCCGCCGGTAACTATACGCCCCCAAAGTACTTTTATCAACGCTTCAACCACCTATACCTTTGAACTTCCGATTGCCAAGCAAATTTCGGCCGGTGGCTCCATTGTTATAACCCTGCCTTCAAGTTCCGATTTTGGAATTTGCTGTTCAGCCACCACATCAACTTCTAATCCTTTTATTGCGTCTCAAAATTCCGATATTAACGGACCCGGTCCTTTTACCATCGGCATACAGTCGGTTACATCTGATCCCACTGCCAAAACAATTACCGTGGTAATTGATACTGCAACCAGAAATGAAAACAGCGATACTCATGACTTTTTAAAGTTTTCTCTGGCCGGAATAAAAAATCCTTCAATTCCCAAGGGCATTGACAGTTCAGGATATGTTTTTGACATCAAAACAAAAAATTCTTCTGGTAATTTATTGGAAACCCTTACGGCCAACCCCGTCTTTATTACAGGAAGCGGCGTTGCCGGGGGCGGAGCCACTACCACGATTCGCGGAACCGTAAGCGGAAACGGCGGAAATCTTCAGGGAGTTACCATTCATTTAATGTCGCCGCAGACCGGACCGGTGGACGCGGTAACCGATACAAACGGACTTTATCAATTCACCAGCATGCCGGTTAATTCCCAATTTCTTACCAACAATTTCGGCGGAGGAGGGGACTATTATCTTTTCACGAACCCGTTTGTAAATCCCGCGGCAACTTCGACCGGATTTTTCGGCTCCAGCATGCCCACTCCGGTGCAGGCAACTTCAACAAGTATTATTACCCGTAATTTCGCGCTAACCGCCACCACAACGGCAATTAACTTTACGGTCAATCTGACCGCGTCAGCTAATACGTTTACTTCAACCGAGGAACTTGATATTTTCGCTGGCGGACCCGGGCAATTTGTTGTAAGAACCGTAACTCCGGGTGTAACGGCATATAGCGCTCAAACTCTCGCGGTTATTGCTATTCCCGCCTCAAACGGAACATGGAATATCGGAATGGGTCCTGCTATGCCTAAGGGCGGCGGCGGCGGAGGATTTTCCGGACCGCCCCCATCCCCGAATTGGGCTATGCCAAGACCGGTTGAGGTTGTTGTTTCCGGATGCCCGAGCGCTTGCTCTTCGCGAGTTGACGGACTTTCGGCAACTTCCAATACTTTCAACATTTCCACGGCCGATAAAACAATCGCGGGAATTTTGAAAGACGGAAGCGGAAACACGATTGCCTCGGCCATGATTTTTGCTTTTTCTCCTACCGGAGGCAACGGAAATACAGGACAAACATCAACGGGCGGCACATTTTCCATCAGAGTAGTGAGCGGTTCTTATGTGGTGGGCGCTTATGTTCCCGGGGTTGGCAAATCAAGAGAAACTCCGGTGGTGGTTGATTCATCGGGCAATGTTTTTGTGGACGGCTCGCAAACGGCTTCCACCGGCTCTGCCGGAGCAAATCCATTTATTTTGAAAATGGTAAAACCGTCCTATACCATCACCGGACAAGTAACTGATGGAACCAATGCCATAGGAAACGCTCCGGTGTTCGCGTATAGAACCGATGCTCCGGGAAGGATAGATGCTTCAACTGATTCCTCAACCGGCAATTACACTCTTTATGTTGATAACGGCACGTGGAAAGTGAGCGCGTTTATTCCCGGGTTCGGACCAATGACCGAACAAACGGTTATTATCAGCAACGCTAACCAATCCAGTATTAATTTTGCTCCGAGCTCTTCGGCTAACTACAGCATTCTTTCAGGAAATATTTATGAAGATGCCAACAGCAATAACGCTTTTAACACCGGCGAAGGAATTACCGGCGCCATCATTCGCCTTTCCGGAACTTCCGGAATCAATGAGGGCGTGTCCGGAAATGACGGCGCTTTTACGGTGCGCGTTCCTTCCGGAACAAATTATTTCATCATTGATGTTTTTCAGCCGAGCTACGGAAAAATCGCGGCTCTAAAAAATGACGGTACGCCCATCGGAGCGATTAATCTTACTGCTTCCACCACCCAAAATATCCGCGTTCCGGTAAGAAATACCATAACCATTAATATTAAGGATTCTAACGGAGCTCCTCTTTTGGTTCCCAAGGCATATATTGATTTATTTGCTACTTCTACCAGGCAGGGAAACCATATTGAAATTACTAATGGCACTACTACTTCTTTACTGGTTGCTTCAGGCACCCAGCCGATAGCCCGCGCCTATATTCAGGGAGTTCCCGCGTCAAATGTTTCCGTATCCTCGGATAGCGATAATACCGTGATATCGGGTGCTGGCGGCATAATAATTGACAACACGACCGAAATCATAAAAGTGGTTGTTGATATTTCAACCGCTTCTCTTTCTACGGTTTTGGGCACCGTTTACAGCACTTCTCAAACTTCAGGCAATGAACTGGCCGATGCCTGGCTACAATTTGTTGATGATACCAACGGAGTTCACTTCGGAACGCAGGCAACAAGTTCCGGAACTTACAGCATTAAAGCTTCTAACGGAACATACCAAGTGTTGGTTTCTAAGCCCGGGTATATTGGTAGTCCTATTACCTTGGTTGTTTCCGGAACAACTACTCAAAACTTTGTGTTGTCTCCCGCCAACCTGACTATTTCTGGAAGCGTAACTGCCGGAGGACAGCCCGCTCCTAACGCATTTGTGCGAGCGGAAAAAGTCGGAGGCGGACAAGCTGTAACTCAAGCCGATACTAGCGGAGCTTATACTCTGAAAGTAACATCCGGAACATGGAGAGTTTTTGCCGCCGCCGAAGGATATGCTCCGGGAGCATACGGCTCCAATCCGTTATTGGTTTCAAGTTCGGTTTCGGGCATTACCGTAGCGCTCAACACAACTGTGTCTTTGCAGTCAAAACTCGCGACTTCGGATACATTTACCGATACCTCGGCCGGCTCCTTTACCGATTCTACCGTGGGAGTAAGCGTTAATCTTGATTCCAATACCCTGGGTTCATCCGGAAACAGTTCTTATATGACCGCTAACGAAACGAGCAATATTGCCGATACCGTAAGCGTTAATATTGTCGGGAACAAAGCCAAAGAAATTAATGCTTTTTCCGGGGGCTCGCAGGTAACGAATTTGCAATCCGGAAAAAAGGCAACTGTGGAATTGACCTATACGGTAACCGAGTTGAACGCGGCCGGAATTACAACCACGGCTGGCGTTTCTGCTCTTAAGGTTGTGGCGTATAGCGAAGACAAGCAAGAATGGGAATCATTAAGCACGGTTAACACGCCCAAGGATTCATCGGGTAATTCAGTAGCGCTTCCGGCCTCCAACCTTTCCAATGTTTCTTCAATTACTTTTACGGCGGTCGGCACCCACTTTTCCGATTACGCTCTTTCCAATCCTACCGGCGCTTCTCCTCCAAGCACTCCGACCGGTGTTACCGCTACCGCCGGAGCGGCCGGTAGCAAAAATATAACCGTGAGCTGGACTGCCGTTTCAGACGCGGAAGGATATTATGTATATAAGGATACCAGCGATGGCGGCTCTTTTCCGCTCCTAGCTAATGCGGGAAATGTTACCAGTTATGTTTCCGGCGACCTTTCTATGGGGACTAAATATTATTACAAGGTTTCGGCATATAAATCGAGCGGGGTCTCGGAATCGGCGGCATCGGATTCTGTGAATGCTACGGCTTTAAACTATCAAGGTGGTGGAATAGTCGGAGGTTCTTCTTCTGCTTATGCCCCTACACCAGCACCCACTACGGCTCCGGCTCTTATAACCCCAACTACAGCTACGACCGTTACACCGGCTCCCGGCGCCGTATCAACTGTTCCCGCCGCAACCGTTGCCAAACCATCGCCAGTTGCCCTTCAAGTATCTCCGGTATTTACCAAAGCTTTATCGCGAGGAATGTCTAATCCGGATATCAGGCGGCTTCAGGAACTTTTGGCAAATGATAAAACTTTGTAT
>LCCV01000018.1 GCA_000998135.1 Parcubacteria group bacterium GW2011_GWA2_42_14 | reverse complement strand
CAGCGCAGGCATGGCCCGGCGAGATTTTGCTTACTGACTCGCCAAACAGAAAACTTGGAAAAGATTCAATAAACAATATTGAATACAACGAAATTCCGGACGGAGTATATTATCAGGAAAGTATTGGAAACCCCGAAGGTATTGTTGTGCCCGAACCAAGCAAAAATATCTGGATTCCTCATCCGATAAGCGGCCAATACAGTATCAATGTAATCGGCACCGGAAACGGAGAATATACTTTAGGGACATTGATTTATGACAAAAGCGGAGAGTTAAAAGACATGGATTTTAAAGGCAATACTGCCATAAATGATATTCAAGAATTCGAATTAAATTATTCCGCGGACAACATTCAAGATGCCGAAAATTATCGGATGGTAAATATTGACATAAAACCCGGCAGTGACCCGAACCCCATAAATATCAAGTCAAAAGGAGTAACTCCGGTTGCAATTTTATCCGACCAGTTCTTTAACGCTAAAGATGTCGTTATAAGCAGCGTTTTATTAGTAGACGCAAAACCGAAAAAAAGTAACATTGAAGATGTGAATAATGACGGTTTCCAAGACTTGGTTATTCATTTTGACACCCAATCGTTGAATCTATCGACAACGAGCACAGAAGCAGTCTTAATCGGCAGTTTGAATGACTGTTCCTTGATAAAAGGAACTGATGCGGTGAGGGTTCTATCAGTTCCTGAAAAACGCTCCGCGATTTTAAAGCTGTTTGATTTTTTCGCAACGGAGTTTTACGCGATGTTTAATATTTTGGGATAACATGAAGAAATTTGGAATTGTGATGTCAATGGCGGTTATCCTTGTCGTGATTGGCGCGGCGAGTTATTTTGTTTTCAAAAAGTCAATTAAGAAAAATCCTGTCGAAACAGAGATTGTTCATTCGGAGTGTTTGGGAAAGGATGAGGTAGCTAGTTATAAAATTAATGAAAAGGGATTGATTGGCACAGATGTCATAATCGAAATAAAAAATAAGACAGATGGCAATGTATTATTTAGTTTTGTTATCAATGGAATTTTTAGAAGTTATCATCCAATTGAGTTGCATGTGTGCGGTGTATATGTGATGAGAATGTTTAATTATGATGATGATAAGGTAAAGCAAGGAAATTATGATATAAGAATGGAACTCTGGAAATATGATTATACTGGTAATGGTTTTTCACTAATTCTATTAGCAGATTATTCATATGATTTCCGCGTTGACCCGCAAGAGGTTTATGTTTCCCTTGAACGTGGTTATTCGGGTAAGGAAAATTATGCTTTGGTAGTTAAAGATTTTAACAATAATATAGATGAATTCATTTTATCTCGTGAATCTCTGACTCAAAGTAATCCAGAATTTATCAGCCTTTTTAGGTTAGAAGACTGGACTAAAGACGGCAGTTATTTTTGGGCAAGGTTGTCCGCGGGTGCTTACACAGATGCTTTTTTAAGGATAAAAAGAAATGATTGGAAAGTTGAGGTATTACCGGCTCCAAGTGGGGTGTTAGGCGGCACTGCTTTAAATGTTGATAAGGGTTATGTAACGCAACTCCCTGGCCATGTCTGGACCGGAATTGATGTTGCCACAGAAGAAGTAAAAAAAGAATGGATAAAACAGGGTAAAATTTCCCAGTTGTATCTTTTTAATTTGTTATCCCGCAATCGTATTTTGTTGGCAACCACCACTGAACCATTATGGTCTTTTAATACTCAATGGATTTCTGACACCGAACTTCAATATGGAATGCCAAACGGAGAAAAGAAAATATACACAATCAATGAAAAATAACTTTTTTATAATCTATACAAAATTGATGAAAAGTAGTACCTTTGTAATTAATCACGAATAACATGAATAATTTGCTTCATAAAATCCAGAGGATTCCCGAAACCCAGAGAAAAATACTGGCAGTATTGACTATGGTTGCCGTAACGCCGCTATTTTTCTATATGTTTGCGGGTATTTTTAAAAACAACCTGACCCAAACCACAATCCCTGTAAATATTGCCATTCAGGCCCAAGAAAACCAATTGGAATCGGGCATTTCCCCGGTTGACTGGGTGGTTCAGTCCGCCGGCATTCTCAAATCGCAAGGCCTTGCTCTGACAAAAGCGTTATTGGAAACCGTGGGCGGTTTTACCGATAATATTGCCGAAGCGGAACAAAAGTTGTTGCCGGGATTCAATAGCTTTATGGCAGGTATACTAAATAGCATAGAATTTTAGAGATGAACAGGCATTTTTATAAAATATCGTCCCTGAATTATGAATTAAGAATTATGAATTATGGTTTTTTAAGTTCCGTAATTCCTAATTCATTATTCCTAATTCACATAATTGGCTGACATAGGAAAAATTCAACAGCGCGAAATTACGGCAGAGATGAAAGAATCGTATCTGGATTACGCCATGTCCGTAATCGTGGCCAGGGCCATTCCCGATGTTCGCGACGGCTTAAAACCGGTTCACCGCCGGATTCTTTTTGTCATGCACGAAATGGGCTTAAAGCACAACGTAAAACACAGGAAATCAGCAGCCATTGTCGGGGATACTCTCGGCAAATTCCACCCGCACGGAGATATGGCGGTTTATGATTCGCTTACGCGCATGGCCCAGGATTTTTCTCTGCGTTATCCCCTGATAGACGGCCAGGGAAATTTCGGGTCGGTGGACGGAGACGCGGCCGCGGCCCAGCGCTATACCGAGGCGCGCCTGACCGCCATTGCCGAAGAAATGCTGAAAGATATTGAAAAAGAAACCGTTCCTTTCACGGATAATTACGACGGCACCAAAAAAGAGCCGGTGGTCTTGCCTTCAGCCGTTCCCAATCTTTTATTAAACGGCACTCTGGGAATTGCCGTGGGAATGGCCACAAGCATTCCTCCGCATAATTTAACGGAAGTTGTTGACGCGCTATCGCATCTTATTGAAAATCCCAAGGCCACTTCAGACGACCTTATGAACTTTATAAAAGGCCCTGATTTTCCGACCGGCGGATATATATATAATGAAAAGGAAATAAGACAGGCCTATATTACCGGTCACGGAGCTATTTTGAACCGAGCTAACGCGGAAATTAAAGAAAAATCAGGCGAAAAAGGCTCGCAAATCATCATTACCGAAATTCCTTATCAGGTAAACAAATCGGAACTGCTTGAAAAAATAGCCGACCTCGTGAAAGAAAAACATATTGAAGGCATAGCCGACATAAGGGACGAATCCGACAAAGAAGGATTGCGCATAGCCATAGATCTTAAGCGCGACGCCTTTCCGCAAAAAATATTGAACCGGCTATACAAATTCACGGACCTTGAAAAAAACTTCAACCTTAATATGCTCGCCCTGATTGATGAGGGAAGACAGCCGCAAACTTTGTCCATCAAAGGTGTATTGGAAGAATATTTAAAACACAGAAACATAATTATAATCAAGCGTTCGCAATTTGATTTGGCGAGAGCCAAAGACAGGGCTCATATTTTGGAAGGATTGAAAAAGGCGCTTGATAATATTGACGCGGTCATATCCACAATTAAAAAATCTCCCGACAAGGAAACCGCCCATAAAAATTTGATGTCCCGCTTCAAATTGAGCGGGGCGCAGGCTACGGCGATTCTGGAAATGAGGCTTCAGGCGTTAGCCGGACTGGAGCGCCAGAAAATTGAAGAAGAACTTAAGGAAAAATTGATGCTGATAAAAAATCTGGAAGCGCTTTTGAAAGACCCTAAAAAGATTCTTCAGGCTGTTAAAAATGAACTGGAACAAATAAAAGAAAAATACGGAGATGAGCGAAAAACCAAACTCGTAAAATATGCCGCGCGGGAAATAGCTGAGGAAGATCTGATTCCCGAAGAAGAAATCATAATCGTCCTTACCAAAGACGGATATATTAAACGGGTAAAGCCGGAAACATACAGACTTCAAAAAAGAGGCGGCAAGGGAACCATCGGCATTGAAACCAAAGAGGAAGACACGGTAACCCACTTTATAACCGCTAATACCCATTCCGACCTTTTGTTTTTCACCAATTACGGAAAGGTTTATCAAATCAAGGCCTATGAAGTGCCTGAGGGTTCACGCGTATCAAAAGGAAAGGCTATATTTAACTTCCTATCGCTTAATCAAAATGAGGCGGTTACTTCGGTTCTAGCGGCTCCGAAAAAAGAAAAAAAGGCCGCCGCCAATAACCAGTTACCAGTTTCCAGTTACTTAGTTATGGTCACAAAAAATGGTATAATTAAAAAAGCGGAAGGAACCGTGTTTGAAACCGTAAGGAAATCGGGCCTTATTGCCATAAAACTTAAGAAAGACGACACGCTTCAATGGGTAAAAACCACCTCCGGAAAAGATGAGCTGATTTTAGCCACGAAACTGGGTAAAGCAATTCGTTTTTCGGAGCGTGATGTCCGGCCAATGGGCCGTAACGCAGCCGGAGTACGCGCGATAAGACTGGGCAAAGGAGATGAGATAACAGGAATGGATATAATTCCAAATCTCCAACCCCCAACTTCCAACCCACAACTTCTCATTGTTATGGAAAACGGCTACGGCAAACGCTCACCTGTTAAACAATATAAAAAACAGCGCCGGGGTGGCTCGGGAATCAAAACCGCGAAAGTTACTTCTAAAACAGGCTCAATAGTCAGCGCTCAAATAATTAATGAAGCAACAACAGAAATCGTCGCAATTTCCCAAAAAGGGCAAGCCATAAGAATTCCTCTTTCCTCAATTCCGATACTTGGAAGAGCTACACAGGGAGTTAGAATTATGAAGATGGAAGAGAAGGATAAGATAGCTTCAATTACGACATTATAAATATTGAATTAAGAATTTAGGAATTAGGAATTATGACCCTAATTCATAATTCATAATTCATAATTCTTTGTGGAAAATACAACAGCTATTTCTCAAGTATCCGTTAATTCAGCTGCCGCAAAGGAACTGACTAAAAACACTGGCTTTCTCAACCCCGGCATTGTCGTCCGAGAATTTGATTTAAAACCCGGCGAGGCCGTTGCCGATTTCGGAGCAGGCGCCGGCCATTTTACTATTCCTATGGCCAAAGCCGTAGGGCATACCGGAAAAATTTACGCCCTAGACCTGCAAAAACACGCTTTAAACTTGATTAAATCCAGGGCAAAAATTGAACATTTGCTGAATATTGATTATGTGTGGGCCGACCTTGAAATGTCCTCGGGGTCAAAACTTAAAGACGCGACTGTTAATTTTGTCATCATTTCTAACATTCTTTTTCAGGCGGAAAAAAGATTTGAAATTTTAAAAGAAGCGTACCGGATTCTTAAGTCCGGCGGAAAAATGGCCGTATTTGAATGGGACCAATCAAATTTTTCTGGCGGGCCTCCGGTTAATCTGCGGGTACCTCCGATTCAGGTAAAAACCCTGGCCCAAGACGCCGGATTCATATTTGAAAAAGAATTTAACGCCGGCAGTCATCATTATGGTTTCCTATTTAAAAAACCTTAATCATGAATCATGAGTCATGCATCATGAATCAATCTAAAGATTTATGTTTCAGGTTTTATGTTTCAGGTTAAATGCTTTCCAAATTCAACCGAGTACAACTTATGATGTTTGGCGGCTTGATTATACTGGTCCTTTTTACATTGCTTATTTTATCCGGAGCGATCCCTGGTCTGAAAAAAAAAGAGGTCCTGCGGGCAAATTTGGAAATGTGGGGTTTTAAAAGTGAGGCCCTTATGAAAGATTTTATCTCAAGAAAACAGGACCCGGCAATCGCAGGAATTATCGTAAAATACAGGGAAATTCAGGAAGAACAATATGAATCAATTTTGATTAACGCGCTTGCCGAAGGAACGGGACCGGACATATTTATGCTTAAAGACAGCCAGATTTTCAAACATAAAAATAAACTTGAGCCGCTAAAAAAAACTGACGGGACAGAGAGCGTGTCGGCAATGTCCGCCGAAAATTTCAAAAATACTTTTGTTGACGCGACCCATACAGGCCTTCTTGAAAACAACGGGGAAATTCTGGGCCTGCCTCTTTTTCTTGACACTCTTGCCCTTTTTTACAATAAAGATACTTTCAATTCGGCGAATATCCCCAATCCTCCGCAAACCTGGGATGAGTTTTTAATTGCCGCAGAAACAATGTCCAAAATTTCTCCTATCGGCGACATCATTGAATCGGGCGCGGCGCTCGGAGAAACGTTAAATATAGAACATTTTATTGACATAATTTCCGTCTTAATCTTCCAATCAGGCGGAGAAATTATTGACCAGGAAAAGCCGGAATCGGTAATTTATAAAGGAATCACGGAAAAACAAAAAGACGGCACCGTCAGAACCGTCATTCCCGCCGAAAAAGCCCTGTCTTTTTATACCTCTTTTGCCAACCCCCAAAAAGAAAATTATTCGTGGAATAAAGGCAAACAAAATTCATTAAATGCGTTCGTGGCCGGAGACACAGCCATGTATATCGGTTTTGCCAAAGATATCCCGGTTATAAAAGCGAAAAATCCGCACCTTAATTTCGGAATAGCCCCTTTCCCCCAGCTTAAAGGAGCTAAAACAAAAATTAATTATGGCCGTTTTGACTTTCTTGCCGTATCCCGTCTTTCACAAAATAAGGACACCGCCCAGGCCTATATTCTTTATATAACCTCCAAAGAACCGAACGCCGATTATTTATTAAAAAGCGGGCTTCCTCCGGCAAGGCGCGATCTCATAACCACGGATTCCAAAACGCCGGCCGAACTTCGCGTATTTTATGGCCAATCCCTTTCCGCCAAATCATGGCTTATACCCGACGAAAATCAAATATACCTTATATTCAAAGACATAGTGGAATCCTTGTCATCAAAAATATTTTCCCCAAGCACTATTTTAACCCGGGCCAACGACAGACTTAATCAGCTCCTCAAAAAATGAATTATAAATAATGATGAATTAAGAATTAAGGATTATTCTCCGTAATTCATAATTCATAATTCCGGATTGTGAAAATTTTATATTTTAAAATTCTATTTATAGCCGCAGGCATGGTTTTATTATTAACAACGGTTCCGGTTTTCGGCCAATCAATTGATAGTCCCGTTAGTATCGGCAGTTTCAATAATCTTGCCATAAAAATCGGCAAAGCCATGCGGGCCATAGGCGGAGCTATAGGAATAATAATGCTTCTTGTGGGGGCGTACCAATATATAACTTCTGCCGGAAACCAGGAAAAAACAAAAACAGCCCACCGTCTGATACTCTGGGCCGTAATCGGGTTATTCGTTCTTCTCATAGGAGAAAACTGGGTAACAATTTTTTGCAGTATTATACCTTGTTCTTAAAATAGTTATTGCCTGAGCATGTTGAAGGCACACCTTGAGAAAATTCAGGAAAAAATAATTTCAATTTCACAAATTATGAAATACTATAAATATATTTTAACAGCCGTTCTCCTGCTTTTACCGCTAATTTCTTTTGCCGCAATGATAAATCCCATAAAATATGGCTCATTTCTTGATATTTTTAAAGCCCTTACCGGCTTCCTTAAAACCTTCGGAGGGCCGGTTGCCATTATAATGTTCCTTTATGGAGGATTTCTTTATTTGACTTCCGGCGGCAGTCAGGAAAAAGTAAAAATGGCTAACCAAACCATGACATGGTCGGCTGTGGGGCTTGGCGTGATTTACATTGGCAGCGCCTTTGTAAGCATCATTTGTGCGTTTCTTGAGACAACCAGCTGTCCTGTTTAGGGGGCTTTACCCAAATTTTTAAGCGCGGAGCGCGTAAAAAATTTGGCTGTCAAACCCTTACCCCCACACTCAAAATGGCATTCAGACCGTCCGAAAACTCCATTCCTGTCATTGCGAGCGACTGGAAGGAGCGAAGCAATCTCTTATTTATGCGACCTTTTGAGATTGCTTCGGTCGCTTCGCTCCCTCGCAATGACGTTGTCGGACGGTCTGAGGTAATCTTGTTAAAAAGTTGATGCTTCTAAATAATAAGACGAGAGTATTTTAATGAGTTGATAATTCTTCATATGCCGTTTTTAGTGTGGGGGTGCCGAATGTTTCAACTGCTCGTTTAAACCTGCAGAAAACATTCACAAATTAGCATGTTAATAACTTCCTTGAAATAGCGCGTGAGATTTGCTATATATAAAATATACCTTAAAAGGTCGAAAACATACGATTTTTCGTCTTTTTGGCGAAAAATAGCAGTAATTTAAATTTTTGCGCAAAAAATTTAATAAATAATAACAAAAATTTTATGAAATTAACTAATCCTAAATTTGTCGCGTTCTTCGCGACAGCGGCTATAATCGCGCCAGTCGCGGCTTTAGCAGCGACGCTTCCAATAGACTGCACTGGACTAATAACCTTTATTTCCACTACTCTTGCCAAAACGCTCGCCGCCTTCATAGGCGCAATTGCAGTTATTATGATGTTGGTGGCCGCTTTCCAATTTCTTACCGCCGGAGGAGATGCTGAAAAAGTCAAAACAGCGCGGGGAACAATTACCTGGGCCATTATCGGCATGGTGGTTGCCTTGATTTCTTTCAACATTCCGACAATCCTTGGCAGTTTCCTTGGCGGCTCGCTTCCGACCGCGTGCTTGTAATTTTGGTTTGGTAAGTACTGTTAAATAAAAATATCCCGCTGTAAGCGGGGTATTTTTATAAGCAGGGGTGTTAATATCTGACTAGTGATTTAAATTTATAATCATGCTAAGATTAAGATGTTATTAATATCTATGGATATGGCGGGGTTTTGCAATATCATTGATAAATATTGCCAAATTTGCCGTTCCTAAAAACAATATATATGTTTATTAAAAATTAAGGTAATTAGTAATAATTTAAGCAAAAAATAAATAATAACAAAAATTTTATGAAACTAACTAATCCTAAATTTGTTGCGTTTTTAACAACAGTAGCTACGGTCACACCAGTTGTGGCTTTGGCGGCGACGCTTCCAATAGACTGTACTGGGTTGATAACCTTTATTTCCACTACTCTTGCCAAAACGCTCGCCGCTTTTATCGGAGCCATTGCCGTAATCATGCTCTTGGTGGCCGCGTTTCAGTTTCTTACCGCCGGAGATGACACCGAAAAGGTAAAAAACGCTCGCCATACCATTACCTGGGCGATTATCGGCATGGTGGTTGCCTTGATTTCTTTCAACATTCCGACAATCCTTGGCAGTTTCCTTGGCGGCTCGCTTCCGACCGCGTGCTTGTAATTTTGCTAAGTACTGTTAAATAAAAATATCCCTCCAATTACAACCGGGGGGTATTTTTTAATGATTTTTAAACGAGGCAAGCGCGTAATTATCAACCGGCGCAAAATCATCCGTCAAAAGCGGCATATCGCGTAGAATTTCTTTCTTCCACAAATACGAAAGATAGCCGTTAAACTCAGGGATTTCGCTTTCAAGCAAGGGCTCTTTTTTGTTTTTCAGCGCGATTAAAAGCAAATTCTGCGCTACGTTTCCATTATCTGGTTTGGCAACAGGAATAACATAAACGTAAGGAAAAACGTACTTCAGCGTCCAATATTCGGCGCGAAAAAACCTTCCCTTAACTCCGTCTATGGAAGAAATAATATTTAAAAGCAAAACACCGTCATTGGCAAGCATTTCATAGGCCTTTTTCATCGCTTCCGCCGTGGTCAGCTGATATGGAATCGATTGTATGGATTTAAACGCATCCATGAAAATAACATCATATTTTTTTCCGCCCCGATTAAGAAACGTGCGTCCATCTTCGTGATAAATCGCCAGGCGCGGATTTTCTTCAATGTTAAAAAACCTTCTGGCCAGAGCGGTTAAAGACGGGTCTATCTCAACCACGTCCATAAACGCGTCCGGATTTCTTTTCAAAAAATCTTTTGGATAAGAATAGCCCGCTCCTCCTATAAGCAGTGTTTTTTGAGAGCCGGGATTGAAGTGTCCGGCAATTCTGAAGAATTTTAAGTATTCCGCAACTAAGTCGTTGTCGTCATCAAGAAACATTGCCGATTCTATTTGCGGAAAACTTGTGGTCATAACCCGAATCGGCCTTTGAGTGGAAGAATCAATTGTTTCAAACACAAAAACCCGGTTATAATGCGTGTCAATATCCACTATTTTCCCTTTGGAAAAATATGCGTTAACAAAATCAAAAGCGGCCAGCAAAATTACAAAATAAATAAAAATCCCTGTTTTTAAAGAAATAACGCTTTTTTTATAATACGCGAAAAAAGAGGTAAGAATGAGAATAATTGCTATAAAAAGCAAAATCTTGGCGCTGCCAAGAAGTGTAATAAGATAAAAACCGCCGAGAAAGGTTCCGGCAATGCTTCCTATGGTGGAAACCGCGTAAAGACCTCCGGCCACGGCCCCGGAGTTTGAAACATCTCTTATTTTAAGGCGCAGGGCATAAGGAGAAACCATGCCCAAAACAATGCTGGGAGCGGCAAATAGCAAAATTGAAGCCATAATACTGCCAAGACGAACATCTTTCACTAATACGCTGACAATAGTTAAAATAAGCGGACTGAAAATGCTTGTTGCTCCCGTCAAAACAGCCGCTATAAAAATAATTAAGGAAAATGTTTTAAAATTTGCCCCTTTGTCCGCCAATTTTCCTCCCCACCAATATCCCACGCTCAAACTTCCAAGAATAACGCCAATTAAGCTGGTCCATACAAAAATAGACGTGCCAACATAAGGAGCAATTATTCTTGAGCCGGTAAGCTCCAGTATCATAACCGCCGCTCCGGTGATAAATACTATTATTTCCAGTTTATAACGTTGAATGAAAAACATGAGTAAAGCATAGCAATTATGAAAGTCCTCGTAAACCACTACGCCCCTGCGAGCGTGACATTCGCGGATAATCTCCGCGATAGCATACGCCCTATCCATTGGTTTATGCCAATGACATTCTGGGTGTGGTAAATAATCAGGATTATCTCCAAACCCGCCCTTCATCATTGCAATGACGGTTTTCGTGGGAATTGTTGCCTTGTTAATAACTTTATGCTACCAATGGTGTATAATTTTTAATATGGGATTTTATAAAGCGGTTCTAAAAAAATTATCTAATTATTGATATTTTTTGATAAATATGTAATAATATATGTGTGGTAAGATTTTATGGCCAAAAACCACAAAATCATGCTAAAATAATGCGATTTTTACTATTATGATTACCAAAGACAGGATTTATATACCTAAACAAGAATATTTGCGATTGAAAAAAGTTGATGAAAAATTTAGCGCCTTTTTTGCTTATCTTGACCATATAATGGATATTCGCAAAGCAAGAAATGAAGTAATAAAAAAAAGGATAATTCGCCAGGATGTGCTGTTTAAAAAATTGGGTTTTTAATGGAAATTTTCTATACTTACAAAGCGGCTGAACAACTGGAAAAATTACCCGTTACTGTCCAAAAACGAATTATTGATAAAATGCGCTTTTATGCCAGTCAGGAAAATCCGTTAAAATTTGCAGAACATCTTAAAGATTATCGGGAAGGCGAATATCGCTTTCGCATAGGAGATTATCGATTAACTTTTGACATTAAAGAAAACACGATTTATATCCTTAAAATTGCTAAGCGCGATAAAGTATACAAATAAATAAAAAACATAAAGATGAAAAATCAATCAAAAAAATATTACATTTCCTATGAACGTGATGAAAAAGGCGGCTATATCGCATCCGCTCCGGCAATCTCCGGTTGTGTTGTTTACGGAAAAACCCTGAAAGAGGCGTATGCGAATATCCAAAACGCCTTAAAAGAGTGCCTAGAAGTTATAAGAGGATTTAAAAAATCGCCGCAGAAAGAAACAATTGCCGCATAAATACCCACGTAATGTGCCCGAATGATTGTTCAACGAAATCGTGCATAATTAGGATATGCCTAAAAAATCCGGTAAAATCGGGCTAAATGACAAAATTTGTATTAACTATCACGCCAACGGACAAAATTCATGTTTCTTTTTTGCAGAGAAAGAATAAGATTTTAAAATTTTCCGTCCATTATACTGCCCGCGTAAATAAACGGTGGATATCGGTTATAAGATATGACACCGCGCACAAATTTTGGAGGATTCCGCACAAACACCTATTTTATATCAAGAAAAAACCGGTGATAATTTTTGAAAAAGAACAAAATTATAACACTTTATTTACTAAAGCTTATGAGGATATAAAAAAGAATTACCAAAAATATAAAGAAAATTATTTAACCAACAAATAATATGAGCACAAAAGAAATAGAAAAAAATTTTTCGCTTTCTGCCGATTTTGGACAGTATATTATTAATCATCCGGAAACACTCAAGAATATTCCAAGAAACGCCCAAATTGTCATGGGTGACGAAAAAGACCGCCCGCTTACAGAAAAAAATGTGCTCATGGTAAAAAAAGCGAAAGGAAGATTCTATCAGGCCGTAAGACAGGCAAAAAACGGGTGGAAAGTAAGGCAAATTGGATAAAAAATTTGTAGATTTGATTTTTTTAATAAATATGCAATAATAAAGTTATAGCAAGGTTTTACGGCTAAAAACCCTGAAATCTTGTTATTTATAAGTTTAAATACATGATAAAATTTAAAGAAGGAACGGCAAAACATTTAAAATTAATTTTTTCTTATGCCCTAACGAGCTTATTTATTCCGTTATTGGCCTTGTCACAAACAATTACTGATTGTAGCTCTCTTGTAAATTTTATAGAAGTCAATATCGGAAACACATTACAAGCCATAATTGGCGCGGTAGCAGTAATAATGATATTATTTGCCGCATTCAAATATCTAACAGCCGGAGATGATGCGCAAAAAGTAAAAGCCGCGCATGCCACCATAACCTGGGCAGTTGTTGGCGTTGCGGTTGCCATAATGGCATATGCTTTAATAACTATAGTTGTTAGCATGCTTGGCGGAAGTTTAGCCTGCCCATAAAATTATAATTTTGTTGTTATTCGCAAAATACGAACCGGCTAAAACAAATAAATATTTATTCCAATATGGACAATGGCAAAGAAATAAATGCTTCGGTCAATAATGAAAAACAAATATTGGTAGAAGTAAAATGGTTGAAAAAATTAAGCGCTATTCTTTTGGTGGCCGTAATTTTGCAAACAGCGCTTATTATACTTAATCTCTTTACTTAAAAAGATAAACATCGGCGAACGCACGGATTTTTAAGATTCGGCCATAGAGAGCCGAATCTTTGTTTTTTTGGATAAATTTGATAATATATGCTATATTAAATGCCGAGGTGATGAAATTGGCAGACATGCAGCGTTTAGGGCGCTGTGAGCGAAAGCTCGTGGGAGTTCAAATCTCCCCCTCGGCATTGTATTAAGATTTAATGTCCTATTTTGGATAGTAAATTTCAATTTAAATTTCAATTTGATATGCTGTTAAGGAGATTTGAAGGGAATGCCGGGGGCATTCCCGGTAATTTCGTGAAAGGCGAAATCAAATCTCCCCCTCGGCATATTGCTAATTTTAAGTGATTTGTTATAATGATAATATCATATGAAAACCTTATACTCACAAAAGCAGTTTAAAATAATAATTGAAAGGGATGAGGATGGCTATTTTGTTGCTTCGGTTCCCGCCTTGCCCGGTTGCCATACCCAAGCCAAAACCATCCCCGAATTAAAAGAGCGCGTGCGAGATGCAATAAAAATTTGTCTTGAGGTGGCGAAAATTGACGAAAAATACAGAAAGAGGATAAAAGTATTTGCCTATGAACCTTCATTTGTGGGCATGGATTTGATTACTCTTTAAATTTTTTATGACAGGACGCATTCCCATGCTCAAAGCGCGCGACATCATGCGCGTTTTACATTTGCTTGGTTTCCAGAAAATGCGGCAAGTCGGATCGCATATTTTTTTCCAACATCCTGATGGAAGAACAACCCTTGTGCCACGGCATGGCGGTGAAGACATCGGCCGCGGATTAATTCACAAAATCGTAAGAGAAATCGGCATTGCGCCTGAACAATTATCGGAATTTTTATAAATTTGCCAATGTAGCCGAGTTTGTCCCGTTACTTTTGCCCGGATAGCTCAGACGATAGAGCAACTTAGCCCCCTTATGCCGGAGTAGTTCAGTGGCAGAACGCTTTCTTGGTAAGAAAGAAGTCGGGAGTTCAATTCTCCCCTCCGGCTAAAATTAATCAACAACATACAACCAACAATCAACAACACCAGTGTTGTAAGTTATAAGTTGTCAGTTGTAAGTTACGAAGTATGGCACAACCAAATCTAATAAAATTTAAATGCGCGGTCTGCAAGCGCGACAATTACTTCTCAACAAAAAACAAAAAGAATGTTGAGAAGCGCCTGGAATTGAAGAAATACTGCAATTGGTGCAGGAAGCACACTTCTCACAAGGAGGCTAAAAAGCTGACCGAGTAGGCATCGTTTGCATAAGTCTGATTGGATTTCTGTCGCAACTTTTTAATTTTCAATTTTCAATTTTCAAATTCCAATTACCAAATTACGAAATTTCAAACACGTGTTTTGAATTTTGAATTTGTTTCGGATTTCTATATTAGGATTTCGAATTTATATTGTTGGGGGTATGGTGTAACTGGCAACACGTTTGTCTCCAAAACAAAAGACTCTAGGTTCGAGCCCTAGTACCCCCGCAAGTTAACTAACTAACAACTGACAACCCTAAAGGGCCGAGCCCACGGGCTTTAGGCCAACAACATTAATGTTGTAAGTTATAAGTTGTAAGTTACGAAGATTGGCAAACACAATTATAGACCTAAAACAACTTAAAAAAGAGCTGGCCGAAAATCCTCCGCAAATTCTAAAACCAAGACCGCCGAAACCGCCGAGAAAATACATCCGGAAAACAAAAATAGCCGCTCCGGAAACGTATCTGGAAATTCAGGGCGAAGCAGCGGTAAACAAAAAGCCCGAAATAGCTACAGAGTTTGAAAAAACCGCGCTTTTTTCGGAAAAAGCGGAGGATGAATTTTTATTATCACTTTCCGAAAAAGGCGTTAAAGAAACTGAGACGGCATTCGGTAAAGACTTAACGCCCGAAGAATCGTTCGGCCTGACAACGCTGATGGCGTGGCAAGCGCCCGAATACTCACAACCAAAAAATTCTTATGAGCGGGTAGTGCTCGCGGGAATAATCGCGGCCGGTTTTTTTGCCGGCGCCCTAATTATCAAAAACTATTTATTGGCCGTTATAATTTTTCTGGCTTACGCCATACTATATATTTATTCCGTAAGGAAACCCTTAATAGTTAATTTTGCCCTGACCTCTAGGGGCTTTAAAATCGGCAGCCGCCTTTATGAATTTGCAGACCTTAAATCTTTCTGGATTTTTTACGACCCCCCCGGCCAAAAAGAACTAAGTATAGAATCCAAAAAAGTTATGATGCCATTTATTAAAATTCCCCTGACCGACAAAGTTAATCCGGCCGAACTTAGACGACAGCTTATTAAATATATTCCCGAAAAAAAACAGGAAGAATCGTTAACGGATATCATGGCTCGCCGTTTCGGATACTAGAAACATGAAACATGTGACATGCAACATGTTATATGTCGTTATAATTGTCCCCGTCGTTCAACGGACAGGACGGAAGCTTGCGGAGCTTCAAATAGGGGGTTGAAAGCCAACCACTTGGCTTTCAACGGGCATCGCGAGCACCGCTATTCAAAATAATAAAAAATAAAAGCGGGCGCATGCGAGCATGCCCCGGAACGATTCAGTTTTTTCCACGTCCCCGTCGTTCAACGGACAGGACGGAAGCTTGCGGAGCTTCAAATAGGGGTTCGATTCCTCTCGGGGACGTGGAAAGAATTGGATGGCATTCCTCTCGGGGACGTGGAAAAAATTGAATGAAACCGGAGTACTCAATTTTTCAAATTGAGTACTCGGCCGAGCACATAAATTTTATGCGTTCCGGTTTCTCTCGTGGAGATGTTGTCAAAATAGCACTTCTGTGCTATTTTTGTTTTAATACCTTAAGCTCATTGAAAAGGAACTAATATTGGGCGCCGCCGAATCCCTTTGGATAATTTTAAACGTTATCTGGATTGATTTGGTTTTAGCAATAGACAATGCTCTGGTTATCGCGGCGGCAGTTCAAAATCTGGACAAAAAATCGCAAAATGTCGCCAGATGGTGGGGCACTTTCGGAGCCGCCTCATGCAGAATTCTGTTTTTAGCCCTGATATTTTGGGTTCTAAAATACCCCTTGCTTCATACCGTTTTCAATATCGGCGGCGGAATTTATATCATTTACATAGGCATCAAACTTTTGATGGGCGGAAAAAAAGAAAAGGAACATAAATCGGCCCAAGGGTTTTGGCAGGCCATCCGCGTAATTATCGTTGCCGACGCCTTAATGAGCATGGACAATGTTTTGGCGGTTTTTTCGGTATCAAGAGAAAATCTGATTCTTGCTTCAGCCGGAATAGTTGTATCGGTTCCCATGGTAATTTACCTTTCAAGATTCGTATCGCTTCTCATGGAAAAATTCGGCATTATCATTGTTCTCGGCGCCTTAATTTTAGGCAAAGTCGGAGGAGAAATGGTCGGCAAAGAAAAACTGCTTGGGCCGTATTTAGAAGCGATTTTCCATCCTTTTTTGGGCTCTTGGCAACATTACGCCATGCCTGTCACCGGCGTTTTAATTGTTTTTATTTTTTATCTTATTTTCAAATTCAAAAAGCAAAATTAATCCCCGATTGAAGTCGGGGTTATTTTAAAAACTATTCTTTGCCTTCTCCGGCAGAAGGGTCAACAGCCGTTTCCGCCCGCCGCCGCTCTTTGAAATATTTAATAAGCGGAGCCAATTCCCTGTCAACAACAGGACGTATTGCTTTCCGCGCTTTTACAAAATCGCCCTTTTTCCAAGAAACGGTACTTAGAGTATCAGGCAGCCATTCCGGTTCAATCGCAATAATGGTTTTATCCGGATATCGTTCGCGCATAAGCTTGATTTCATCTTTTTCAACGTTGTGATGCAGTCTTCCTACGCCCTCCGAAAGGGCAGAAGCCATTTCCAAAGGAATCGGTTTTAAGGTTTTATCGGAATGGCATCGAATCACAATAATGGTATCACAGCCATCGTCAATCGCTTTTTTAATAGGAAGGGGGCGCCGATATGCTCCGTCAATATACGTACGCAACTCTCCGTGATAGCGAATAACGGCTTTTGGCAAAACTCCTGGAATCGCGCAGGACGCGTAAATCGCGAGCAAAAAATTAATCGGATTTTCCCTCATTTCAGGGTCATCTTTAGAAAAATAAACCACTTTGCCTTTTGCGTCATCAGTCACCGTGACAAAAAACTGCTGCGGCTGATTAAAAAGTTTTTCGGTATCAATATTATTCCCAATAAGCCGCAACACTCCGTCCGCCCTGTAAATTGATTCGGCCTTAAATACGGCCTGCACTATTTTTTTTAAAACGCGCATTGTCGCGTAATCCATCCAGGAAGCGCCCTTAAGGGCCTTAAAAACATGGCTGGAAATTCTTAATTGAAAAATTTCGGACGGCTCTTTCAGGAAATACCATACCCGATTTAATCGTCTGACAGAACATCCTTCCTGCAAGAAACCTGCCGCGTTGATAGCGCCAACCGAACCGCCGCTAAAGTAATGAATTGGAATACCATTTTCTTCAATGGCTTGAAGAGCTTCTAATTGAATAATACCTACGCATCCGCCGCCGCCCAGAACCACTCCGGTTTTACCGGGATGCCAATCGGAAGGATTCATACATAGGCCTTTTTATCAATTTTAAAGGTGCGTTGTTGGCTTCATAATACCATAAATCGCTTAAAATCAAACTATTGAAAGTTGCGCGAAAATTTGTGTATAATAATACTGCAATCAAAATAGCGCAAAATAACAATTACGCGGGTATCGTATAATGGCAATACCTCAGCTTTCCAAGCTGATGCCGGGAGTTCGATTCTCCCTACCCGCTTTGAACAGTAACACCGCTTTGTAAGCGGTGTTTTGAATTACGGGTGAGGGGAAATTGGAACCGCTGGTAATTAAAAACTAACTATGATACTTTTATTTTAGTTCCACTTACAATATGCCGGAGGGTAGAATGCTTACTGCCAAAGAAGTAAAACAAAAATACGGCGACTTACTTCTTAGCATTCCCGAAGTCAGTGGTGTTGGTTGTCCCGATGGAAGATTTTGCGTGTATGTAACAGACGAAAAAACGATGAATCTCCTAAAAGAATTACTTGTCAAGAAAATTGATGGGGTGACTATCACATTTAGGGTTACTGGCAAATTTGTTGCTTACAGCGATAAGCAGAAGGCATAACCGCTTGGGCAACCTTGCGGTTTTAATTTACAATAAAGTTCGGTATCAAAAATGGTTCGTTTTTCTCAAAACAAGTTCTAACGTCGTGCACTAACCCGCTTTTGACAAAGCAGCACCGCACGTGCTACTTTTGTTTTAGTTCAAAATTAATTCAAAAAGAGATATAATGAAAAAGTGGGAGATATATCGGATTCACATGAAAGCCGCTCTGGAAGATAAAATTTTTTGGTTGACACTACTAATTTGTGCTTTCTTCTATCAAACAATTTACGCTAAAATTGCATCAGTTCTCTTTATTTTCTTTTACTGGCCCTTAGCGTTTACATTGATGGAATACATGGATAAGAAGAAAAAGAAGAAGTAAACAGCGAATAACCACCATTGGGTGGTTTTTTTATCCAAAACTTGGTATCAAAAATAGTTCATTTTTATGAGAACAGGTTCTAATGTTGTGCACCAGCCGCTAAAAAATTGACTCAGTAACACGCTCAGAAGTATCAAAAATGATACTTCTAAAAGTAGCTCTCCCACCTACTATACAAAATGGCCTTGAAGAAGATGAAAAAGGTTAAGCAACATAACCCTTGTTTTGTTTATTCAGACTCTTGTGTATAGTAGGTGGGAGAGCCCGCTTTTCAATAGAAAGTTTCTGGAAAGGGAATAGAAAGTTTGCTTGCAAAAGTGCCGCATTCGTGGTATCTTTATTTTTGTGGGGTTAAAAAGGATAAAAAGAGGGTGCACCTTGAAAGAAGTAAGATTCGCCGATATTACACCAAATGTCGTGTGGTATCTTTTTGACAAATGCGGGTTGACAAATCCGCCAGAGAGTTTTGAAGTGGAACTTCAACTACTCTTCCAAAAAGTTTATCCGCAAGAACCATCTTTCTTGATACAACAGGATGGGTATAACCCATTTATTATCGGTTATGACCACAGTTCTTCGCTTGCGGTAATGCATATCGCAGGATTGCTTGCTGAACTAAAAAAGTCGCAACCGCAATGTAAAGTAGCGATGGAGATACTTCCGCCCCAGGCATATATATGGATTGCAGATTTTCTTCGGGACGAAACTGAATATAACGAGCAGGGAACGATTTGGGGAAAGAAGCCATCCGAAGGGCAAGTGGCAGACCTCAAAGAATACAGGAGTAAACTTACTCAAGGCCTTGGTCAAGCACTACTCCTTTGGCTTTTGGAAAATAAGTTTACGGTAACTTCTGTTGAAAGCCCGAGCGCTATGGATTGGATTAACCAAGATGAATATGATTCCCGTTTTATTGAAGGAAGGGCGGGCAAGATTACAGGAACCCCATGGTATCAACTCCGTCCGTTTTATACCGCAATTCGTAGGGATATCTATGGCCTCAGCGTTTTAGCAAAAGAACGGCCAGATATTATCTGTGTTGGAATATACCATGCCATCAAATATGATTTTCTTCTGGCGAGAGACGGCAAAAGAAGTTACTATTTTTTGAGCGAACAATTCGTTAAAAAACAGTTGAACTGGAAACTTCTACGTAAAATGTGGAAGGCGTCTCACGAACTATATCTTTCGCAACCGCCCGGGCAATAAGCCCAGGCGGTTTTCTAAAAAAATTAAAAGGGCGTATTAGCCCTCTTTTTTTCGGCGCTATCGGCACCGAAATACTTGTCAATTTTTTCTTTGAGTTCCCGCAAACAAAGAACGAGCAATAGGTTGGGTATAGACAAGGGGTTTTGCTTGCGCATTGCCCGAATTCCGGAAACAATTTCAACAGTGCCCCTTAACCAGTCCTCCATCTCATCAAGCAGGGTGGTAAAAACTTCTTCATCAGATGGACGCCGGAAAACCAGGGTGCACATTTCATCAGGACGATATTTAGCCACATTACAGTCCCAAAACAAAAGAAATACTTCTCCGTCTTCATGGATAATATTTGCAACCTCTGTCAACTTTTTGTCATCTTCCTTATAAAGAACAATATCGCCGTACCTTACTTGCTTAGCAGGAATCTGCCTCATGCCCTTCCACTTTTAAAAAGAACTCAAACATTATTTTAATAATATCATACCTTTTTTTAAATAGCAAGTATACTTGTTGAAACGCAAAAATTCTGCTATATTATATTGCATGAATGCCCCCGGAATTATTTACAGCGACAAAAATTTTATTGTGGTAAATAAACCGGCAGGACTGTTGGTTCACCCCGTTAGAAGTTCGGCACAAGCTAATCTAGAAAAAAAGGATGAGGGCGGAGCCGGCTTACGCCGTTCTCTTATGAACGAGGGTCGGCTAATTCAAACTTCTAACGGGGTAAACGACGGCGGCTCAGTCAAAGAAAAAACACTGGTTGATTTTTTGCTGGTAAACTTTCCGGAAATAAAAAGTGTCGGCGATCCTTCAACAAGTTCAGGACAGGCGAACTTGCGGCCAGGAATTGTCCACCGGCTTGATCGAGACACTTCGGGCGTGATGATTATAGCCCGCAACCAAAAAACTTTTGAAGAGCTGAAAAAACTATTTTCCGGCCGCAAAATGGAAAAAACTTATCTTGCTCTTGTGTGCGGGGTGCCCTCAAAACGAAAAGGCGCCATTGAAACTCCCGTAGGCCGTTCCATAAGAAACCCGGCAAAAAGAGGAACAGGAAGACATATAAAATCAGGGCGCGAAGCGATAACATATTATAAAGTCATAAAAAACTATGGCAAAGAATTTTCTTTTTTGGAAGTAATGCCCAGAACAGGACGAACCCACCAAATACGCGTACACCTAAAAAGTATTGAACGCCCGGTTGCCTGCGACAGAATTTATGGAGGAAAAAACGTTTGCTGTCCGGAATTTCCAGCTGGCTCGCGAAGGTTATTTTTACACGCCTCTTCTCTTGAATTCAGCTTACCAGAAGGAAAAAGGTGGAAATTTGAAGCTGATTTGCCCGAGGATTTGCAGATAGCGCTTGATGGCTTGACCCCGTTAGAAGTCTAAATTATGCTATTGATGGACAAAGTGTAAGGCGTAAGCCACTTCGCTTTATGTTGTATTGAAAAAAACTGAAAATTGTTGGACTTCTAACGGGGTTGATAAAAACACGAAAGAATAGTAATATTGGCAAAGAATATCACTAATCAATCTCGAATTTTATTCGTGAATATTTATGGTGAGTTTATCAAACTATTCGCGAATATATTAGCGTCTGATTAGAGAAAAATATGAACAAATTAAGTATATTCAACAAAGCGCAATTACGTCAAATTCCCGAAATAAAGCCCGGAGATACCGTTAAAATTTACCAAAAACTCAAGGAAGGCGACAAAATGAGGGTCCAGCCCTTTGAAGGAATTATAATTGCCAAAAAGCACGGCGCCGGAATTTCAGGAACTATAACGGTAAGAAAGGTTTCAGCGGGAATCGGTATAGAAAGAGTATTTCCGATCCATTCACCGACAATTGATAAAATTGAAATTTTGAAACACGCCAAAGTCCGCCGGGCCAAACTTTATTATATCCGGGAAAAAGCCGCCAAAGAAATTCGTAGAAAAATGAAACCAACCGAGGTAATGAAAGAAATAATACCAGAAACGACCTCAGTAGAAACAGAAAAATAAAACCATTAACTTTTTATGGAAAAGGAATCTCATTTTGAAAAAGAAAAAAAGCCATGGGCAATGATAGAATTTGGTGTGAGTGGACACGAGAAAGAATATATTGTTGTTCTTGAAAATTATGATGAAAAGAATTATATTCCTTTCGAAATTGAAGATGAAATTCAAAATGCGCTCGGGGATGATTGGGATGTTGATAACAGAGGAACTCGTTTAGAAATCATAAACAGAAAGAAGTTTGGTTTGCAGGATGACGCATTGGTAATCACAATGGTTAAAAAGATTTTAAAGGAGCGCGGGTATTGGTTTAGATAATTCTATGCGCGGGTGGTGAAACTTGGTAGACACGCAAGGTTGAGGGCCTTGTGTCCGTAAGGACGTGGAGGTTCAAATCCTCTCCCGCGCACCAAAATCTGACCCGCGCCTCGCGGTTGGCCAAGACGAGGTTCGAGCCAAAGATTTCTTTGGCAGTAACCTTTTTCGCAAAAAGGTTACTCTCCCGTGCGATTTTAGGCAGGTTTCCTGCCTCTTTTATCCATTCCGCCATCGGTTCGAGCCAGCCAGTCCGCTTTTGTTCAATCCGCGTCATTTGTTCTTCCAGCGACTTCTTTTCGGATAACAAAATTGCTTTCTGTTCTCGGTATATTTCTCGCTCAATATCTTGCTCCAAATAGCCGTCAAGAAGTCGCTGGAGTTTCGTTTGTATAGCGCGGATTCTCTCTTGGCTTTCCTGAACAAAAGCGGTTGAGGATTGGGCGGCTTCGGTTTTCTCTTTTTCAAGCATAGCGTTCAGTTCCGCCGCCCAATCCGGTCGCAAAGAAACTTTTTGAATTAGAGATGATAACTGCCGATCCAATTCTTCCTCGCGGGTATAGGGTTGCGAACATTTGATTTTCTTTTTCGTGCAACGATAATAAATATGCCCTTTCTGTTTTTCAGCAGTTATCATCATTCCGCACTCGGCGCAAGAGATGAGGCCGCAAAATGCTTGCGGTTCATTTTTTTGTTTGTGGCGCGGTTTGCCCCGTTGCTTCAAAATCTCTTGCGCCGTATCAAAAAGTTTCTTTGTGATGATTGGCTCGTACTTTCCTTCGTGAAGTTCGCCGCCATATTTGAATAATCCAGTATAAAAAGGATTGGAAAGGATAAAAGTCACCCTCGTCTTGTGGATTCTCTTTCCGCCGCGGGACATAATCCCGCGTTGCGCCAAAAAGTTTGAAATATCCTCTAACCGCGAATTACCTTTTGCGTATAGTTCAAACGCTTGGCGAATAATCCGAGATTTCTTTCTATCCACCACAATACTTTTATTTCTCACATCATTTATGTAGCCAATCGGCGCAACGCTCGGATATTCGCCTCGTCTCACTTTTTGGCGCAAACCACGCTTCGTGTTTTCGGAAAGAGAATCCACATAGTATTTGCTTTGCCCAAAAGCGATATTCAACATAAATTTTCCTTGCGGAGTTGGCTCAAACCAGAATTGAGGGAATTTCAACGCCGCAATATGCCCGCAATCAATCAAGTAGATTATTTGTCCACCGTCCACAGAATTGCGCGCCAACCTATCGGGATGCCAAGCCAAAATTCCGTCCGCCTCGCCATGTTCAATACGCTTTATCATTTCGCCAAATATCGGACGGCCCGGAATTTTGGCGGATTGCTTCTCCACAAGTTCCTCTACCACGTTGAGGTTATTTTGTTTGGCAAAGGCACGCAATTCTGTGATCTGTGCCTCAATGCTCAAAACTTGCTTATCTTCCACATCAGTTGATTTGCGGGCGTATAGGAAAAATTTGTTGTTCATAAATTTATGTTGTTAGTTTTTAATTAGGCAAAGCAAATACTTAAAATCGCAAGGGATTTCGAACCTGCGCTTGGCGAGCCGCGCCGTGCGCGGCGAGCCAGTGTTTCCATACCTTTCCGCGCTTC
>LCCV01000017.1 GCA_000998135.1 Parcubacteria group bacterium GW2011_GWA2_42_14 | reverse complement strand
GAATTATGAACAGATCCACGCAGAACAACTTACACTATTTGAAGGGGTATCACCCTAGCATTTCGCATACCCCGATGCTTGCATCGGGGTAGTTGATTAAGGTCATTGTTTCTTTAGCGCGGCGATACGTAGAATTATAATAAACGTCAAACGAACCAAATTCTTTGTTTAAATATAATCCGGCCATTAATGCTTGACGCCTGCCTCTTAGTGTCAAAGCATATTCATGAGTCGGTATTTCAAGTTCTGCCCTTTCATCAACGTTTAAAATATTCCCTTCCGATTCCCCATGCCTTACAAAAACCAGCAGTTTCGACCAGGCCATTTTTTGTTCCCCATTTAATTTCAAAGAACTTAATTATTTCATACCACAAATCAAAAAATACGGCAATTTGACAAAATTTTTGAAAGGATATATAATAATAACGAAAATAAGACGGGTCATCCAATCGTACTTTAACAACCAAAAAGGAAGCAAAGAGGAAGAAATGGCTAAAAACTTCAAGGAGCTTCGGGCGAAAATGTCGCCTGAAAGGCAGAAGCGCGTTGAAGCAAAAACGAAGTTACTGATTCTTCTGGAAAAACTTAAGCAATCCGATTTAACTTATTTAGTTATTTATGGAAATACGGATGCCGTGTTAACCGAAGATGAAACAGAAATTATTATTGCGTTGCTGGAAAAAGAAATAGATAAATAACCAAGAAACTTATGGTTTAGATAAAAACGCCCGGCATCGAAAGATGGCCGGGAATTTTTTATTCTTCGAGTGAGGTTGAGAAACTTACCCATTCGATAAACTCAGGGCAGGCATTATTGTAAAATTCTCGACAAGCTCGAATAATAAACTATTCGCAATTTGTATGGTTCGATAAACTCACCACAAGGATTGGCATTTAATTCGCATCGGATTAGCATCACATTTACACCCCTTCCTCTTTCAACTTCTCCACCAACTCTCTCGCTTTCCTGGAGACCCTTTTTGGAATCTCAACTTTTATCTCAATCAGCAAATCTCCACTGCCGTAACCGGAACGCGATGGCACGCCCTTTCCGCGGACTTTCAAAATATCTCCTTCGGCCGTACCTTCGGGAATTTTTAGTTTAATGGCGCCATCCGGAGTTTTTATATCAACCGAATCGCCCAAAATTGCCTGCGAAAATTTAATCGTAAGAAGCATAATCAAAGCGTCCCCCTGGCGTTTGAAAATTTTGTCAGAAGTAACGTGAATTCTGATATATAAATCTCCCGGCACCCCGCTTATGGTAGAAGCCTCTCCTTTTCCGGACATTTTAATTATTTCTCCATCTTCAATTCCTTTGGGAATAATTATTTCAATTCTTTCAAGCGCCCTAACAACCCCTTTTCCTAAACAATCCCGGCAAATAACTTCGGGGATTTGTCCTTTGCCCTGGCAATCCGGGCAAACCATTATCTGCGCGAATACCCCAAGAAAAGTTTTTTGCTTCTTTTCAAATTTTCCGGTGCCGTGACACCTGGAACAAGTTTTTAATTTTGTTCCCGGTTCAGTTCCCGCGCTATCGCAACGCGCGCACTTGGACAATTTCTGAATCTGAATGTCATGATGCCCTCCGGCAAAAATTTCTTCAAATGGAATTTCCAAGTCAATTTGAATATCGCGGCCCTTGCGCGAGCGCGATTGTGTTTTAGCGCCCATTCCTCCGAATCCGCCGAGAATGTCTTCAAAAACGTCTCCGAAATCAAAATCTTCAAAACCGCGGAATCCCTCGCCAAAACCAAAACCGGGAAAACCGAAACCTCCCTGTTGCCACCCTCCACCTGTTCTTGCTCCTTCAAACACTGTTCCGAATTGGTCGTACTGCGCCCGTTTTTGTTCGTCCCCTAAAACCTGATATGCTTCGTTAACTTCTTTAAACTTGGCTTCATTTCCGCCTTGTTTATCGGGATGAAATTGATGAGCAAGTTTGCGATAGGCCTGTTTTACTTCCTCTTTGGTGGCGTTTCGGGGAACTTGTAAAATTTTGTAATAATCTTTGGACATATATATGCGACTCCAATATGCGAATTTCACTCGAATGACACAAATATGTATTCGAGTCATTCGGGTGAATTCGAGTCGTATTAGAGTCGCCTTAAGAATTATATCGCTTTGGTAAATAACTTCAACTATTCTTTTCCCCACCTATAACACCAGCATCTCCTTTTCCACCTGAATTGTTTCCCGCTTAACGAATTTTGCGGATTCAAGCAGGGCCAATCCCGACCATATGAATGGAAAAGACGCGTAGTAAAAAACAAAAGACAAAGCCCGCAAAGAAAGAAAAAAACCTACGCTGAAAATGACCGGCACATACTGCTTAAACGGGTCGGTAAGTTTTTTAATCTGGCTCGATGCGAGAGCATACATTATATCAATAATTTTTTCCTTGCCGGTTATGGACAGGCCGAAATCTTTCGCGTATAAGGAACGCTGTTCGCGGACGGCTTCGTCTAAAACACGCTGTTCGACTTTTAATCCCTGGCTTTCCAGTTGTGCGCGGATGGATTTTTCTAAAAATTGGTCAATGGTATCGGATGGTCTGAAATCCGGTAATATGCTTTGTAGCGGTCCGTTAAAAATTTGAACGAATTTAATAAAAACATTTTCCGGAATAAGCAGGGATACCGCGTCCGATTCTTTTTTAAAACCGCCGAAATACAAAACGCTGAATATAAGGGCCAAAGCAGTGAAAAAAGTTCCAAGATTTTTTCCGACTATACGCGCCAGATAAATTCTTGCCGAGGAATCGTAATTAGTTCTTATTGAATAATAACTCCAAAACATTAAAAGTCCTCCTCCGATAATTCCCCAAACCAATAAGTTAACAAAGGGGAAAGAAAGATAAACGGCGACAACGGAAAAAATAATTGCCAAAAGCGCCACCCACCAGGTTCTGACTAAAACGGCTAAAATAGAAAACGAAACCACATATAACAAAATAAATCCGAGATACCAGAGATTGGGCGTTAAATTCACTATGGCCGGCAAATCCAAAGAATAAACGTGGTTCCACGCCCAGCCGAGTAAAAATCCTGAAATAATTAAAACAGCGCCGAGGGCGTATTCTTTCAAATTGCGGTTATTATTATCAGTAGATTCCAGCGTTTTAAGGCAATTCTAATACGACTCAAATTCACCCGAATGACTCGAATACGTATTCGTATCATTAGAGTGCCATTCGCATATTAGAGTCACTTTACTTTTCCTCAAAATCCGCATCTTTAATATTACCATTTTTTTTGTGGAAACCATGCAGTTCTGTTGAGGCGGTGAATGAGAATTAATAACTATGTTTTTTATTTCTCAGCTCCGGTTTTTTGGCTGACACGCCGGTCATTTATCTCTTTGGCCATCGCGCCTTGCCAGTCTTTTCCCCGGTGAATAAAATATTTTAAACCGATATTTCGCGCTTCATATTTAGATTTGCTGGCAACAGGACGCCAATATTGTTCCAAAATAATTTCGCGGTTATGATTGATTTTTTCTTTTTCGTTTTTTGAAACCCTTATTCCCCGTTCCGGCGTTTTTACTTTTTCGGCCATATCTCCGAGAGTTGTGTTAAAATCCAAAAAATAAGCCGCGTTGCCGACACGTGAATTTTCAAGAACAATGCCCCACGGAAAAACATAACCGAAATATCCACGAAAACCCGAGTTTTCCCCATCAAACCCAAAAAGATAATCTTTCTGTCCGGTCATAAACTGGATTCGTTCCGGATCAATCCGTTCATAAACTTGTCCGGCCAGTTTTTCTTTTTGTTTTTTGCCGTCATCCTCCGTTTCCGGCCAAAATCCTGGCGGCAAAATTTCATCGGAAACATGATGCCATGAACTGATTTCAACCGAATCAATAATCCGAAGAATTTCGTCCAAAATCTGGTCATTGTTTATTTTTAATTCTTTGGGGACTCTTCCCGAAAGAATTCCGTCTTCAAAAAGGGAAAAAGTGGTATGCTTTTTATGATTATCATAAAAAAGTACCACCGACAGTCCCTTTTCCCCCTGTCGGGTAATGGTAAGACTGTCAACGCCTTCCATCCTTGTTTTAAAATTGCCGTTCGGAACTTCGCTGAATTTTCCGGCAAGAAGCTTGTTGAAACGTTCAATTAAATCGTCCGTTCCGCCAATTTCACTCGCGATAACGCGCTTTTCTTCCGGCAAAAATTTTTCTTTATTTTCTTTCATATTTTCCGCGAAATTATTTATCTTCAAATTCCGCATCCTTTATATTATCATCTTTTTTCTCTCCTTGCGAATCAGTTGTTGGTTGTTGGTTGTCGGTTGCCTGCCCCGAGTCGGATCGAGGGGTCGGTTGTTTATATAATATCTCTCCGATTTTTTGCGTTGCTTGCGCCAGTGCCTGCGACGCGTTTTTAATAGCGTTTAAATCACTGCCGTCTTTAACATTTTTTAGATCATTTATTTTATCTTCAATTTCTTTTCTTGCTTCAGCCGGAACTTTTTCTCCTGCGTCGCGCAAAGCTTTTTCGGCCGTATAAACCATATGGTCGGCGATATTTTTTGCTTCAATCAATTCGCGTTTTTTCTTGTCATCTTCCGCGTGCAATTCCGCGTCTTTTTTCATTTTTTCAACCTCCTCTTTGGAAAGGCCGGTTGAGGCCTCAATTCTGACCGATTGTTCCTTGCTTGTCGCCTTATCTTTGGCTTTTACCGATAAAACCCCATTGGCGTCAATATCAAAAGTAACTTCAACTTGCGGAATGCCTCTTGGAGAAGGAGGAATGCCGTCAAGAATGAAACGGGCAAGCGTTTTATTATCGGGCGCCATTTCTCTTTCGCCCTGCAAAACATGGATTTCTACGGTTGTCTGTCCGTCAGCCGCGGTTGAAAAAACTTGCGACTTGGAAGTCGGTATGGTTGTATTTTTTTCAATCAAACGCGTCATAACACTGCCCAGAGTTTCAATTCCCAAGGAAAGCGGCGTTACATCCAGAAGCAAAATATCTTTCACTTCTCCTTGCAAAATTCCTCCTTGGACCGCAGCGCCCAAAGCCACAACCTCATCAGGATTGATAGTACGGTTCGGTTCTTTACCGAAAAGTTTTTTAACCGCTTCAACCATGACCGGCATCCTTGTTTGCCCTCCGACCAAAATTATCTCGTCAATGTCTTCCATTTTAAAACCCGATTCCTTAACAACCTGCTTGGTAATTTCAATTGACTTATCAATCATATCGCGAACAAGTTCTTCAAGCTTAGCGCGCGAAAAACGCATAACCAAATGTTTCGGGCCGGATGCGTCAGAAGTAACAAAAGGAATATTTAATTCCGATTCAACGGTTGTAGAAAGTTCGTGTTTGGCGCGTTCCGCCGCTTCCTTAAGGCGCTGAAGCGCCAAAGTGTCTTTGGATAAATCAATGCCTTCTTGTTTTTTAAATTCATCAACTATCCATTTGATAATACGCTGGTCAAAATCGTCCCCGCCCAAATGCGTATCTCCCCCGGTAGATTTTACTTCAATGGTATCGGCTGAAACCTCAAGAACAGATAAATCAAACGTTCCTCCGCCAAAGTCATACACAACAATCTTCTCGTCTTTCTTTTTGTTAAAACCGTAAGCAAGCGCCGCGGCAGTGGGTTCGTTGATTATGCGGCGTACTTTAAAACCGGCAATTTCTCCGGCGGCTTGCGTTGCTTTTCTTTGCGAATCATCAAAATAAGCGGGAACGGTTATTATAGCTTCTTCAATTTTTTGTCCGAGTTTTTCTTCGGCGTCCTGTTTTAATTTTTGCAAAACCATGGCGGAAATTTCTTCGGGACGATACCACTTGCCCTGCATGTTAATCTCAACACCGCCGTTTTCAGCCTGTTTAATTTCATACGGCAGCCACTGTTTGTCGCGCCCGACTTCGGCATCATCAAATTTACGCCCAATAAGACGTTTTATGGAAAATAAAGTGTTTTTAGGATTGGTAACGCCCTGGCGTTTGGCCAAAAGTCCAACCAATCTATCCCCTGCCTTGGAAACAGCAACAATAGAAGGCGTTGTGCGATTCCCTTCCTTGTTTTCAATTATTTTCGGCTCACCTGCTTCAATAACCGCCATAGCCGAATTAGTTGTACCGAGGTCTATTCCTATTATCTTAGACATTTGAAAAGCGACATGAAACATGAGACATGAGACATGGAATTATTCACCATGTCTCTTGTCACTTACTTCTGTCTCTAAAAAGGATTAATTTTTTAACATCTGCCGAACCGATAAGGTTCGGTTTTTTATTTTCAAAATCTTAAAATATACTTTGTTATCTTTCCTGTGCCTGAATTATTGACTGATTGCCAAACACTTCGGTTTTTATTTTACTTGTGAAGTTAAATAAATTAAACGGGAAAGAACCGGAATAACTTACTCCCCCAGAAATTATAAATTTGATATCTCCCGTTTCAAGTGCTCGTTTTGTTTCTTCAGAAGATATGGCCGGATCAGCAACTTCAATGTTAATTTCAATCTGTATTGTTTCGTCAGGCGCGATGTCTAATCACTTTTCCAATAAACCAACTTCCATTGGCCATGGTTTTTCATCCTTCTTAAAAACATCAATAACAATTTTATCATTGTAAACACCAACATTTTTTGCAACCGTTTTGCCAATATTTGAAATTTTCAACAGCATACTAACTTTATTCCCCTCCAAAGAACTCGTGTTAAAATCTTGTGGCGATGGAACCCTGACAATTGAAGTACGAATTAAGGGTCGATAATTATAGTAAAAACTGGGAAGAGCGATTAGAGCACCTATTGCACTTATTCCCATAAAGAAAACGCTAAACTTTGCCCAGTTACCATCTTTAATTACCATAAATGTTTTGAATTTTTATTTCGAAATCTTCACCCTCGCCGGACGCAAAACGTTTCCACGAAATATATAACCTTTCTGAATTTCTTCAACGATCATTCCTTCTCCCGCGTCTGATTCCGCCTCTCCGACCGCCTCGTGATATGCCGGGTCAAATTTTTGCCCCGAAACATCCATTACTTCAATCCCTTGTCTTTTTAAAACATCCAGAAACTGCGAACGGATAAGCAAAACGCCTTTTTCAACTTCCGGCGGCATTTTATGGCCTAGGGCTAAATCAAAACTATCAAGAATCGGCAATAAATCCTGAACCAATCCTGTTGTTACAAACCGCGCCATATCTTCAAATCGTTTTCCTTCATCTTTTTTAAAATTGATATAGTCGGCCTTGGCCCTTTGCCAGCCGTCCAAATATTCTTTCCTCTCATCATGACATTTTTTCAAATCTTCTTTCAGTTTTTTTATCTTTTCTCCAAAATCAATACCCTCCGATTCTTTATCGGCGACAAATTCTATTTCTTCAGTATCTTTATCTTCTTCCACTTATATGCGACTCCAATATACGAATAACACTCGAATGACTCTAATAAATTATTCGAGTCATTCGCGTGCAAAATTCGAGTCATTCGAGTCGCCTACAATTCGCCAAGAAACTCAAACAACGAAATATTTTTCCTATAATCCATTCTTTTGGGGCCGAGAACGGCAACCAATGTTTCTTTTTTGTTCGGAGTAATAACAGAAGAAACAACCATGCCGTAATTTCTCGCCTCCCTAATCGGATTTTCCTTTCCGACAAACGCCTTTGGTTTTTTAAAATCCCCGGGCTCAAATATATTTCTAATTTCTTCATCAATGAAATCGGACAAGCCGCTGAATTCTTTCAGCATATTTTTGTCTTCAAATTCAGGTTCATCGAATGCTTCAGAAATGCCGGTCTTAAAAAACATATCATTTTCATATAATCCGGCGACTGTAAAGCTCCTGCTTATTTCCGAAACAGTGCGCGCTAAAAGTTTCAGAAATTCTTCTTCGGTTTTTTGTTTTCCTCCAGAGGCGGATCCGCTATGGGCGGAAAAAATTTCCGAAAGAATTGCTCTTTCTTCTTTTTCCAATAATTCATCTCCGTCAAAATATTCTTCAATATAAAAACGGTATCCTTTTTCAGTGGGAACCCTGCCCGCGGACGTATGCGGCTGCTCCAAAAAACCGGCTTCGTCTAAAGCCAAAAGTTCGTTTCTTACTGTTGCCGAACTATATGGAAATTTGAACTTATCCACAATTCTTGAGGAAGCAACCGGAAACGCAGTTTCTATATATTCCTGAATTACCGCGTCTAATATTAATTTTTGACGATCTTTTAACGCAAACGCAGTAGAAGCCATAATAAACGCCATATTTAATTCGTCATTTTAAACGCCAATATCAATTATAGTTGAATTAGCAGTCTTGTCAAGAGAGTGCTAATGCTCGGTGGCGACTTGAAAAAGTATAAAATTTTCCCCCGTGAAAATTTTATTCGCCCTCCTCCTCGCTCGCCTCGCGTCGCTCGACACCATGGCCGCTCGTCGTCAGAGCGTTTTTCAAGTTACCACCTTTGCTCATGATAGAAAAGTACAAACATGGCAATTTCCCCGTCCGCTTGACATAGTCAATTCATTGCGCTACTTATTAATATAAACGTACTGACAAAAATGGAGATTTTTCACAATGAAAAACCTTGTTCGATTTGCTGTTCTTGGTCTTATTACTCTTTCAATGTTCGGTTGCGCACATTCACAAAATAAAGCACGTGTTTATCTCTATCCGGATGAGAACGGAGAAGTTGCCATTATTTCCTGCAACGACTTTTATGCCGACAGTATGCTTGTCATCTGCGAAACAGAAAAAGGTGAGGAACTTCAGTTGCTATGGGAAAAGGTAAATAACGTAGATAATATATTACGCAAATAAAATAAGTATGCGGCTTTTCAGCCGCTTTTTTACAAATAAATTATAAGGTAACGCGGAATCATGCAAATTCGTCGAGTGAGCGTTTTCGGGAAAACCATCTTTGCTTTAAAACTGAATTTAAAAAATTATGGCGGGCTTCACTCATAATAAAAAAATGCGTAGAAAGTTATTTTTACTCATACAGGGACATAGGGTTGCATATGTACTAAGCCGGTGCTATGGTTAACCAAACGGCTCTTTCAAAAAGACAAAACGGGGAGATAGGAATGGATGACCGAAACACGACTATCAAAAATTGGCTCCTACAAGAAACAGGGGTACTCATTACCGTGGGACAATACTCTGGTTCGCAATCGGTTTTACCAGAATGGTTTCTGCCGAGTAATCAACACTTATATATCAAACCGAACATTTTGCCCGTACCCACTATTGAAGAAATTACCCAAGCCCTGAACGGATTAGCCATGGAAAAGAAACTGTTCCTCGACAAACTGCAGTCTATTGAAGGAAAAATCCGTATTCGAATGAGAATCCCTTAAAAAGATACCGCACCACTGCCCATCAGTGGTTTTTTATTGCAATTAAAAAGAGGGTGTGCTATTCTTTCCGAAGTTTCTTGATATTTTACAGGGGACATAATGAATTACGACGAAGCGAAAAAACTCACGCAAAAGTTTTATGATGATTTTGTTGAAACATATATTGTTCGTAGCGCGGAAAAACCGGAAAAAACAATCGCAGAATTTTCAGCCCTTTTGAGCGGCGTTTTAGGAATTAAGAACATTCTTGATGCCGGATGCGCGGGCGGCAACTCTGCTGTTTCATTTCTCAACCTGGGTTTTCAGGTTCTCGGGGTTGATTTTTCTTACCAAATGTGCAGAGCCGCGCGCTCCCGAGGAGTACCCGTCATACAAGCGGACCTTGAATATCTTCCTTTTGATGTCTGGGAGTTTGCCGGCATTTGGGCAAGAAAGTCCCTTGTCCACATTCCCCAAAATTCAATACCCGCAGTGTTTAAAAATTTTCACAAACTTCTCCGGAAAAACGGCATATTATATTTTGACCTTAAAGAAGGAGCGGGCGAGGAATTAAAGACCACAAAAGAAGGAACCACTTTTTTCTCGTATTGGGAAACTGAAGAAATCAAGCTGGCCCTTACAGAAGCCAATTTTAAAGTCATCAAAATGACGCACGGAGAACTTGACCGATTTAAAGAACATCGGTTCCTTGAAATTTTCGCCGTACGGCGATAAACCGCTTGGCATTCCGCCAAGCTTTTTTGATTCTCTTATAAATATTGCTATAATAAACTTATTCGCGTTAATCCGCATCAGGCCGCTATGGTAACCCCAGAATAGCAAAGGGTTAATGCGGCCTAAATCCGCGTTAAAGGACTCAGAAAAAACAACAAATATATGCGCACTCTCAAAACAAAAACGCTGTCCTGGCACCACCTGCAAAGGCCGGACAAAAAAGACCTTGACTGGATACAGAACAACTTTCATTTCCATCAAATTGTCATGGGTGAACTTACCAAACCAACCGTCAGACCCAAGGCCGAGTTATTTGACCGTTACATTTACATGGTTCTTCACTTTCCTATCTTTGAAGAAAGGGAACGTAAAACTCACCAGCGCGAAATAGATTTTTTAATAACCGAAAACGAACTTATTACCGTTTCTTATGAATCCATACCCCCGCTTGATGCTTTTTTCAAAATGTGCTTGGGAGAAAAATCATGTCAAGAACTGTACGCTTCTAAAACACCGGCGCATCTCTTATTTTATGTCTTAAAAGAGCTGTTTAATTTTTCTTTAAGGGAGCTTGACCATATTCAGGAAAATGTTAACCAAATAGAAGAAAAAATATTTTCCGGTTTTGAGCGTGACGTGGTGGAAGAACTTTCCATAGTACGGCGCGACATAATTGACTTCCGAAGAGCGGTAAAACCACAGCACCTAACACTGGAGTCGCTTAAAGACCATTGCCTGAAACTTTTTGGCTCATCTCTTGGGCCATATTTTGCCGGACTCGTGGGAGAATATCAGAAAGTTTGGAATCTTCTGGAAAATAACAAAGAGGCGCTGGACGCGCTTTATGACAACAACACCACACTCCTCAATGTAAAGCAAAACGAAATAATGAAAATTTTTACAATCCTTGCCTTTATAACCTTTCCTTTAACCCTGCTGGTATCCATATTGCAAATAAATACCGAAAACAACCCCATCCTTGGAAGAAGCCCTTATGACTTTTGGATAATTGTGGCTGTTGTTGTCACGGTTACAATGATTATGATATGGATATTTAAAAAAAAGAATTGGATTTAAGATATATAAAAAATAAAATTGAACCATTTTGGACGCTTATCGCGGCGCCAATAATACAAGAGTTAATATTTCGATATGTTCCCTACCGAATGTTCTATACGAATACTGAAAGATATTGGATAACCGGAATTATAAGTTCAATTTTGTTTACCGCCATTCATTGGTATTTTAAAATTTGGTTTATTATTTACACATTTATTTGGGGGCTCATTTTGTGGTGGATTATGGCGAGATACGGACTATTAACGGTAATTGTTATTCATGCTTCGGTCAATCTTATTCATTTGGTTATCGGCTTTCCGAAAGGATTTATCAAAATAAAATATGAAAATCTATAACACTCTTTCCGGTAAAAAGGAAGATTTAAAACTGCTTAACCAAAAGCGGCTCAATTTTTTTGTCTGCGGGCCCACGGTTTATAATTCTTCGCATATTGGGCACGCCAGAACATATGTTTTTTTTGACACTGCCGTAAAATATCTCCGTTTTGCCGGATACAAAGTTTTTTATCTGCAAAATATCACGGATATTGATGACAAAATAATAAACCGCGCCAACGAACTTGGACAAGAACCTCTTTTTTTATCCAGGCATTATACCAACGAATATTTCAAAGATATGCAAGAACTTCGCATAAATTCAGTGTCAAAATACGCTCCGGCATCCAAATTTATTCCACAAATAATAACGCAAATTAAAACACTTATTAAAAAGAAATACGCCTACGCAACGCCCGGAGGCGTTTATTTTGATATCACTAAATTTCCGCAATATGGCAAATTATCCCGCCAGAGTTTAAAATCACTTAAAAAGGCGGTTCGCATTGAACCAGACGCAAACAAACGCCATGACTTTGATTTTGTCTTGTGGAAAGCCAAAAAAATAGGAGAACCATTTTGGAAATCGCCATGGGGAGACGGCAGGCCGGGCTGGCATATTGAAGACACCGCTATTTCAGAACATTTTTTTGGTTCGCAGTATGATATTCATGGCGGAGGCGTTGATTTAAAATTTCCTCACCATGAATCAGAAATAGCCCAACAAGAAGCGGCTTCCGGCAAAATTCCTTTTGTAAAATACTGGATGCATACCGGGCATCTGCTGGTTTCCGGAACGAAAATGTCAAAGTCACTTAAAAATTTTATAACTATTCACGATTTATTGAAAAAACATTCGACAGAAGCGTTTCGTCTGCTCGTTTTGCAGAATCATTATCGCTCCCCTCTTAATTACACCGATAAGTCAATTCAAGCAACGGAAGAAGGGCTAAAGAGAATTGAAGAATTTATGACGAGGTTAAAAAAAATCCGAAATCCGAAATCCCAAATCCCAAACAAATCCAAAATTCAAAATTCAAAATTGACGCAACACGTCATTCTGAGCCAGACGAAGAATCTGAATGAGTTGCTAAAAAAATTCACAATAGCTATGGAAAATGATTTTGATACTCCAAAAGTGATTGCCGGGATTTTTAATTTTATTAAAAAAATAAACGGCCTGATTGATAAAAATTTGTTTTCAACAAAAGAGGCCGCAAACGCCATTGCGGCTCTCAAAAAAATAGATATAGTTCTGGGAATAATGCCCAAAATAAAAGAGGAGGAAATTCCCGATGCAATAAAAAAACTCGCCGAAGAACGGGAAAAATACCGAAAAGAAAAAAAATGGACAGAAGCGGATAAAATTAGAGAAAAAATTACACGGGCCGGATTTATAGTTGAAGACATGCCAACGGGGCTTAATATAAAAAAAGCAGGCGCATAAACCATGCGCTTTTATTTTATTTCAGCAACTTTTTATTTTTTTCTAGAGCGTTAATCTCATTCTCATCATTTACGTGCTGGTGCGCTCCACCAAATCAATCCTATTCCAACAACGCCAAGCAACCAAGCGAAGAGCGCCCACCCCGATGATGCAATTCCCACAATGAAGCCAATAACAATAAGATACATACCCAATATTCCAGCAAAAATCAAGAGTGCCTTCATTATTTTTCTCATTATCTGCAATTAAAGACCTGCCCACATCTTATCCATTATTAATTCACTTGTCAACCCTTGCGGGCTTTTTTAAAATAATTTAAAGTTAAAATACTTATGGTCCGTTCCTCCTCCAAAACTCAAAACGTACGCATCCCTCCCCAAAACATTGAAGCTGAAATGTCTGTTTTGGGGTCTTTGATGCTTAATAAAGACGCAATTTACAATGTGGCCGACTTTTTGCAGACAAAAGATTTCTATAAGAATGAAAACGCGCTTATTTACGAAACAATGCTTGAGCTTTTCTCCAAGCATATTCCGATTGATATGCTAAGTTTGACAACGCGTCTCAAAGAAAAAGGCCATATGGATTCAATCGGCGGCCATTCTTATGTCGCAACTCTTGTAAACACGGTTCCTACGGCAAGCCATGTAATGCATTACGCTAAAAATGTCCAGCAAAAAAGGGTTTTACGCGATCTTATTGACGCCTCGCACCATATCGGTGAACTGGGATACAAAGAAGAAGCGGACGTTGATATGTTGCTTGATGAAGCGGAGCAAAAAATCTTTTCCATTTCAAAAGACATGCTAAAACAAGGGTTCCAGCCGGTAAAAACCGCTCTCTCTGAAGCGTGGGAACGCCTTGATAAGCTTCACAAAGGAGGAGGGGCGCTGCGCGGTATTTCAACCGGATTTCCGGAACTTGATAATTACCTTGCGGGTCTTCAAAAATCCGACCTCATCATTCTTGCCTCGCGTCCAAGCATGGGAAAAACGTCGCTGGCCCTGAACATAGCGCGAAATGTCGCCATCAAGGAAAAAAAGGGGGTGGGAGTATTCAGCATTGAAATGTCGCGTGAACAGCTCACCGACCGCCTCCTTGCCTCGGAAGCGAATATTGACGGATGGAAACTTCGAACCGGCCGGCTTTCCGATGAAGGTGAAGACAATGACTTTACCAAAATCCGCAACGCGATGGAAGTATTGAGCGATGCCCCGATCTTCATAGATGATATCGCTTCTCCAACCGTTATGCAGATTAGGACCATTGCCCGAAGACTGCAGGCGGAACATGACATAGCGCTTCTTGTAATTGATTATCTTCAGCTGATTAGGAGTTCTGAAAGGTCAGAATCGCGTGTGCAAGAGGTCTCCGAAATATCGCGCTCGCTCAAGGCGCTCGCCAAAGAACTAAATATTCCGGTCCTGGCGGTTTCCCAGTTATCCCGCGCGGTTGAAATGCGAACCGACGGAATGCCGAAACTCTCCGACCTTCGCGAGTCCGGCTCAATTGAACAGGATGCGGATGTTGTCATGTTCATTTATCGCGAGGACAGGGTAAAGAAAAACAGCGACCGGAAAAATATCGCCGATATCCTGATTGAAAAACATCGGAACGGCCCCACCGGCAGGGTTGAGCTTTATTTCAACGATGAAACAACAACGTTCAGGTCAGTTGCAAAAAATTTTGAAAATTCTCCTTTTTAGGAATTAGAAGCCGATCTATCGCTGATAAGTACGCGGATTTAACGCTGATTTTTTCAGCATAGTTCAACGTACTCAATCAGCGTAGTTCTGCTTCTATGTTTGCCCAGCTGTAAAATAATGGTTTACCCACGGCCCATCGAAAAACTGATCGAGCTTTTTACCAGATTCCCGGGAATCGGACCAAAACAAGCGGCCCGATTCGCTTTTTATTTATTGAAAGAAAATTCAAAAACCGTTGAAGAATTATCCGAATCCATAAAAGAATTACATAAAAAGGTAGGGTTTTGCCAGCAATGTTTCAAGAGCATTGAACGCGACTCTAATACTCGAATACACTCAAATGACTCAAATATACTATGTGAGTTTTGCCGGAACAAAAATAGGGATGAAAATATAA
The DNA here is from genome assembly GCA_000998135.1 of Parcubacteria group bacterium GW2011_GWA2_42_14. Classification (GTDB taxonomy): domain Bacteria; phylum Patescibacteriota; class Minisyncoccia; order Sungbacterales; family GWA2-42-14; genus GWA2-42-14. The sequence goes on along the minus strand of LCCV01000017.1, from coordinate 3,381 downwards.
TTATGATTGTTGAAAAAGAGCAGGATTTACTTAATATTGAAAGAACCAAAAAATTTAATGGACTATACCATGTTCTCGGCGGAATTATATCCCCGCTTGATTCTTCTGCTCCAGCCAAGCTTCATATAAAAGACCTGTTTGAAAGAATCAAAAAACTGCTTATCTTAAAAAAGGAAGCGGAAGTAATTTTGGCAACCAACCCGACAACTGAGGGAGATACAACCGCGCTTTATATTGAACGAATTTTAAAACCATTGGAGGTAAACCCTCACATCAATGGCGATGCGGGGGTAAAAATTTCCCGCCTTGGCCGCGGCCTCGGTATCGGCTCGGAACTGGAATACGCCGACGAATTAACAATTAAAGAAGCCCTTACAAATAGAAAATAAAATAAGCGCGGTAACCGCGCCTATTTTTTTAAACTTTCAAAATTTCAACTTCAGTAAAATGCTGACGATGGCCTTTCATTTTGCGGTATCTAGTTTTGGGGTGGTAGCGAAAAATTATCTTTTTTCTATCTCTGGCTTGCCTTAAAACTTTTGTCAAAACTTTGGCACTTTTTACGGTTGGGGCGCCAATTTCTACTTTATCTCCATTAACAACTAGTAAAACTTCTCCAAATTCAATATTTTCGCCTTCTTGGGCGTCTAATTTCTCAATTTTTAACCTTTGGCCTGATTTAACCAAATATTGCTTGCCGCCGGTCTTTATTACCGCAAATTTATCCATAAAATTAAATACACCTCAATATTATCCGATTAGCAAAAACAAGTCAAGGAAAAAGTCCGAACGATAAGGACAAATAAAATACCCACGAATGTGGGTTTGGCTAATATTTTTTACAACGCACACCTAATGCGTTTTATAGAACTGACTAACCTGTATCAAATGAAAACCGCTATGTCAAATACCTTGCTACGCATACAATCGCAGCTGTTTCCGCACGAAGGATACGCGACCCAAGCGAAAAAATTCTAACACCACACTTTTGCGCAATGGCCAGTTCTCTTTCGGTAAAACCACCTTCGGGTCCAATAAACACATGAATCACGCCAATGTTTTTTTGAAAAGGAACGGGAATTTCGCCACCCGGGTCAAATAATAAAGATGTTCCGGTTCTTGCCGATTCCAAAGCGGTTGTAATTTTTATGGTTTCATAAATTTCAGGAAACTTATCCTGACCGCTTTGCTCTGTTGCTTCTTTTACAATACGGCGCGCCCGTTCCATATTAAAAGCGGTTTTTATGGAACGCTCGGAAATCATGGGATGAAAAAATTTAACACCCAATTCAGTCCCCTTTTCCAGCACCCATTCAAACTTGTTTTTTTTAATTAAGGACTGATATAAATGAACTTCAACGTCGGAGTCGCGCTCGTTTTTAATTTTTTCAACAATCTTCCCCGAAACAAAACGGCCCAACAATTTATCAACACGTATTATAAAATCAAATCCGGATTCGTTAAAAAATACAATCTTCTCCCCTTTCTTAATTTTCAAAACACGCGAAAGCTGATGAACAATTTTTTCATTTTCCAAAATAAAAATACCCTCCTCGGGAATTGAATTTTTAATATAGAACCGATTCATAAACTTGATTATATATTACCCAACTTTCTTTGCCAATCCGCGTCTTCCTTTTTATAGTTACAGGCGATTTCTTCGTCAATGGAAATATCACGAACTGCCGCATCTCCACATTTTTAGAAACGTGGTCAATTTTGGAAAAAATGCGAACCTACTACGAACAAAACCTAGCCGCCCTAACGAAAATCCCAGCTTTTCGCCCACTCGCCGTTTTTATAATAGTTTGGGGAAAAATTATTGAATTTATTGGTATTCATACTGCTGAATATTTTTTCTTTCCCGCAATACCCAAAGAATTGATAAAAGAAAAGTGATGCCAAAGACCAAAAAAGCCCCACGAAGACTAAACAAATCAGCCATAATTCCACCAAAAATCGGGCCAAGAATAAATCCGATATCCTCTGCCGATTGCCAAACTCCTGTCATATATCCTCGGCGATGATGATCGGAAAAAGAATCAAAAAGTCCATTTACCGCGACGTAGAAAAATACAAATCCGGTTGAAACGAGAACCGCAAAAAGTATAAGAGCGTATGGATGTGACGCAAAGCTAAACAGAATGATGCCGCTACCGCCAAGAATCAGTCCAAAAAGAATTGAAAAAAATCTTTTTTGCGTACGATCAATCCAACGACCGACCGGGTAGTCAAGCAAAGCAAAAGGCGCCACAAAAGCAGAAAGAATAATTCCTCCGATAATCGGTGAAGCATGGATAGAACTAACCAAAAGCGGCTCCATAGCCCAGATAAATTCTGACCACATGCCTACGAGGAGCATGAAAAAACTGACGAATACAGAAAGTCGGCCCGCTGAAAAGAACTCTTTCAGCTCAGCAAAGTACAGATGATCTTTTATAAAAATATTTCTGATGGCGCGAAAAAACGTTTCGCGGGTATGGCGGTTATATTCCCGAATAAATATCTGGGCAATGATGGCCGCGGCAAAACAAACGGCGCCGAAAATTAGAAAGGGTGTCCTGTCGCCGAACCACGCCACCGCAAGACCTCCGGCAAGCGGCCCGATAAAATAACCTAACGCTGACGCGCTAGAGTAACCGCCAATAAATTGATTTTCTTTTCCCGTCGGCGATGTAGCAATAACTGATGCCATACCGGCAACAGTAAGAAATCCTTCAAATATTCCAAAAATGACAAGCGCCCAAAACAGTTGCAATAAACCGGAAACCATATAAAAAAGAATCCCGCTCGCCCCCAGCCCCAAGAGCCCAAATACGATTGTTCGTTTCCTTCCAAAACGATCCGCAAACGCCCCAATCGGCATATCGGTGAGAAGAGAGAAAAACCAGGGCAATCCCATTATAAGCCCAAACAGGGTGTAGGTAGAAGCAAGCGCATCGGTAAAAAGCGCGAGGTTATACTGCATAATGCTCGTCGCGAAAGTATACGTCAGAATGACCGCGCTAAGAGCAAGAAGCGTCTTGCTGCGCCTTTGTATGCGAAATAAACGGAGGTGTCTCATGTGGCCACTATATTTTAACACTCTGCAAAATAAAATGTTTTATATCATCGATTTTGACGGCCATGATAAAATCGTTTTCCGAAAGGCCGCCGATGGCGTGTGTGGATAACTCAAAACGCACCTTGTTCCATCCGTGGATAAAAATATCGGGGTGATGCCCCTCGCTTTCGGCCAGTTCCGCAACCTTGTTTATAAAACTTATAGCTTCCTTAAATCCTTAAATTCTAACTTTACCCCGATGCTTGCATCGGTAGGAACCGAATAGGAAGGGTGGTAGTATGAAAGAATGGTAGAGCACATACTGAAATCTCACAATA
>LCCV01000016.1 GCA_000998135.1 Parcubacteria group bacterium GW2011_GWA2_42_14 | reverse complement strand
AGAACGGCGGGGCTTCGCTTCCGGCTCGGGCGGCTCGGCATTCCCCCCTTGAACCCCCCTGCCGAGCCGCCCTCGCTTGCTTTGGCATTGTGGCGGAATTAGTCAAAAATCGAAGCTTCGGCTATAATGAAAATACTTATGGCGCATCGTCCAACCTCAAAACTAAATCCAAAAAAATGTTATCTACAAGTGGCATTAAACAGTACGCTTGAAGAAGCGCACAAAATTATCAATGCCTTACCGATAAGCGACCGAATTATTGTCGAAGCAGGTACTCCGCTCATTAAACGATACGGTGAGCACGGAATTCGCCAAATTCGTCAATGGTACGAACAACGTCTGTCGGGGCAGTTATTGACATCTGTTGCAACAGCCAATGTATCATCAAAATCCGTGCTCTCGTTGCTATTTCAATCGGCGCTTACTCAAACAAAAACTGTGCCGCGTGCGTCAACAATAAAACCGGAAAATGATATTTTCCCCTATGTTGTTGCCGACCTTAAAACAATGGATCGGGGCGAAACAGAAGTGGAAATTGCTGCGCGCGCCGGCGCAAGTGCCGCAATCGCTTTAGGAACGGCGCCGATTGAAACTCTAAATTCCTTCGTCGAACAATGCGAAACCCACGGACTTGACGCAATGATTGACATGATGAATGTTGAATTTCCGCTTTCCGTCTTGCGCGCTCTTAAAAAAGTTCCACCAGTTGTAATCATTCATCGCGGTGTTGACGAAGAAAAATTTAACAGAGAAAAACAAATTCCATTGCACGAAATACGGCGCATAAAGGGAAACTATAACATTATGATTTCCATTGCCGGAGGTGATACGATCCGCGAAGTGCAGCGTTCAATTTTCAATGACGCGGATATTGTTGTGATTTGGAAATCCGTATATCAAGAAACGAGCGAAACAATCTCGCTCGTTGAAGGATTCCTAAAAGAGATTAAGTAGTTCCCCCTACTTAGTTTTGTCTTTGAAAAACTGCGATAAGGTTTTAATCCCTTCAAAAAATTCTACTGGCAAAGCAAAAATAACTGTTTTTGAAGGGTCTGGATTTATTTTCTCAATCGTTTGTAGAGTTCTCATTGAAATACCGCCGGGGGTATTGCTTAAAACGCCTGCAGCTTGCGCCAAACGCTCCGAAGCCGCATATTCTCCTTCCGCCTTGATGATAACGGCGCGCCTTTCGCGTTCTGACTCTGCTTGCTTTGCCATGACTCGTTTCATGTCCGCAGGCAACTCAATATCTTGGATTTTAATGTCCGTAACGAAGATACCCCACGGCTCCGTTGCTTTGATAACAATTTTCTGAATTTCTTCCGCAGTTTTTTCTCGTTCTGAAAGGAGCGAGTCAAGTTCAATGCCGCCGATGACATCACGAAGCGCGGCTTGTGCGTATTGGGAAACGGCGAGCGTATAGTCCTTGATATTCAAAATGGCGTGTTCGGCGGATTGAACTTGAAAATATACAACGGCATTGATACCAGCAGGAACATTGTCTTTGGTAATAACTTCCTGTTGCGGAACATCTACTGTCGTGATACGCAAGTCAACTTTTATCATTCGCTGAATACCATTAAAAATCCATGTCAGGCCGGGCTGCCTTGTACTGGTATATTTCCCTAAAGTCAGCACAACTCCGCGTTCAAACTGATCAACAATCCTTAATCCGCCAATAAAAAAAATCAGGAAAAGCAAGCCGACTATCCAAAAGAATAGAGAGGTGCTGGAAACAATATTGGCTTGGGCTAAGAAATAACCCACAATGCCAAGAAAAATTAAAAGACTGATTAATTCCGCCACAATGCCAAAGCAAGCGAGGGCGGCTCGGCAGGGGGGTTCAAGGGGGGAATGCCGAGCCGCCCGAGCCGGAAGCGAAGCCCCGCCGTTCTGTTCGTCAGAACAGCGCCGAGCAGAAAAACGCACTTTGCAATTTTCCATTTTTACGCGCGCCGGATTTTTTATTCTAAAGGGAAAAGTGCGTTTTTCTGTGAGGCAGTGCCGCTTAGCGGCACGGCGGCGGGGCGGAGCGATAGTTGACTTATTTTTTGCGTTTTGCTAACATAACTATCGCACCTTGAAAATCTAAAAAAGAACGAAAAAGGAGTATCGGAAAAATGGGTTTCCGACCGCCAAAAATTCTTGTTTTTTTGATTGCTTTTGTGGTTTTTGCCTTCGGTCATTATTTTGTAAATGACGCTGTTTATGCCGCCGGTAGCGAGGTTTACGTTGGTTCCGGTTCTGTTGAATCCTTTGGTGTTAACCCGCTGGCCAGCGGTAAAATTCCGGAGGTTTTGACGGCCACGGACGGGGCAAAAGAAAATGTTATTATTGCTTCACTGCTTGTTTATCAGATTAAGATAAACGGCGATAGCCTTATGCGGATTGCCAACCGTTTTGGAGTTAAACTGGATGATTTGCTTTCCGAAAAAGTAAATCCTAAACTTGCTTTGCGAAACAATCCCGACCTTTTGTATTTGGGCGAAACCATAAATATTCCGGTTTATCGCGCGGAATCGGCTGTGGCGGGTACGTCTCTTTTGCCAAAAATGGCCATGATGACCCAGGAGGACCTGAAAGCCATGCGGGTCCGTTATGAATCGGCTATGGCCGCGAACAATAAAAGAATTAAGGAACTTGAAAACGATAAATTTGCTATGGGAGCCATTATTGTTATGAGCTTGGCGCTTGTTTTCTTGTTGGTTCTTCGTCATATTTTTAACCGCGGTTCGGAAAAAGAAAAAGAAAAAGAATATGTTGGGATTGAGATTTTGCCGGAAAAAACCGGTAAAACCAATTTTGAAAACAGTTCGCCAGTAGAAATTTTGGAGGCGTTAAGAACTGTGCGGGGAAGGGTTCTTGAAATCATGAATGATTTACCGCTTGTGTACGATGAGTCGGGCAAGAGTCCGTCTACCTTGAAAAAGGTTAGGGAGTTTATGGACAAACGTCCGTATCTTCGCGACATTCCCGTAAGCCAGTGGGAAGAAGCCATGAGAATTATGAAAATGAATCCTCGTTCGGCTGAAGATAGCGAGCGGCCAGGAGGCACTGTTTTTCATTCTGACCAATCGGTCTAAATTAAGTAAATTTTTATTATCTCTTAAGTATTGAACTAGCGAAAGTCCCGTTAAAAGCGGGATAGACAAAGGTTTGAGAAAAAGAGAAAAGCCGGGCGCAAGCTCGGTATTTTTTATGCGTAAGTTTATCTTAATTCAAAATGAACGATCGGCCAATTTGAGTTAAGATAAAAGTTTTGCGCTAAATCCCGCGCCGTAAGTATTGACATAAAAAATAAAAAATAATATCATAAAGAACATTCGGGCCCGTAGCTTAGCTTGCCCTCCCGCCTTTTTGGATGGGCCGTTAGCTCAGTGGTAGAGCGTTAGTATGGCATACTAAAGGCCGCGGGTTCGATCCCCGCACGGTCCAAAAAAGGTGGGAGGGTGAAGCAGAGCGCCTCGATGGCATCGAGGAGGTCGTCGGTTCGATCCCGATCGGGTCCACGTTAATATATGGTAATTTATACTTAATACATGACACAAGAAAAATATTTTACACCGGAAGAAAAAGCGAGGGAAAGATTTCAAGAAAAATTTGAAGCGCGGTTGAAACTCTGGCTTTCTATAGTAGAAGAATCCAATCTAAATGAAAAAAACAAGTCCCGTTTCAAAGGAATAATGGAGACGCCGTTTAGCGCAGTTAAATATGGTAATGTTGGAATGTTTCTTGAACGCATCTCGGAAGAACTTTACCATGCAATAGTATATTCTTATCAAACAGAAGAGGCCTTGGCTGTTTATAAAAATATAAAAGCTGATATTGAGCAATTTGAAAGGGAAATATATTCTTAATGATTTTAAGTGATTTTTTAAGTTTTGTAATAATTTATTTTAATTTACTCAATAAACATATATGAATCAAAACAAATTTTTGTTTACTGTGATAATTATTTTTGTGATAACTCTCGGCATAGGAGGTTTTTTTGCCGTCAATAGAAGGCCGGCCGAGGTTTTGTCTGAAAATCCGGCAGTAACTCCGGTTTCAGTTTCCAATACGTTGTCTGTTAATCAGCCGTCGGCAACGAACAAAGAACTTGAAAATACGGAGAATACTGCCGTAAAAAATCGTATGTATATTGTAACAATTGAAACAAGTTTAGGGGAAATCCAATTTGAAACTTTTGACAAAGATGCGCCTAAAACCGTAAATAATTTTATTACGCTTGCCGGAAAAGGATTTTATGACGGCCTGACATTTCATCGCGTGGTTAAGGGTTTTGTAATCCAGGGAGGGGACCCAAACGGCAACGGCACCGGCGGACCGGGTTACAAATTTGAAGATGAACTTGACCCAAATTCCGAATCAGGCAAGTTTGGTTATAAAAAGGGGATTGTGGCCATGGCTAATTCCGGACCCGATACTAACGGCAGCCAGTTTTTCATAACTCTTGGTGATGTTCCGCTTCCGTATAAATACACCATTTTCGGAAAAGTGGTTAAGGGAATTGAGGCGGTTGATAAAATCGGGATTGTTGAAACAGGGGCGCAAGACAAGCCGCTTCAGCCGGTTTTTATGAAGAAGGTTAAGGTAAGGGAATTGGGGTTGTAAACATAAATGCGGATTTTAAAAAATCGTCTTGTTCAATGGGGCGATTTTTTAATTCTTGCATTTTTTTAGCGTATTATTTTACAATACGGACAGAACCTTGATTTAAAAAATGGTACGGAAATATGGCTGATTTTAGGCGGTTTTCGCGTTGTTTCTTGAGTTTGAAAAGAGTAAGTTGAATGTTTAGATGGCGAATCTATTGGGTTTCTCAGATTATAGCCGGTTTGCTTTTTAAAATATTAAGCATGATTTCGTATTTAACTTTTGGATTGTTATTTTTCCGGCTGAGCGTAAAGAATAGGAAAGTATCGGGTGTTTTACGGGGACCAATGATTATTGCTCCGAATCACAAAAGTTATGTCGACCATTTTTTTATTCTGGCGGCTTTGCCGATGAGTTCTAAGCTTTTGCCTGTCCGTGTTATGGCGGTTGACTGGGTGTTTGAAACTCAGATTATTGGCTGGGCGGCAAAGAATCTTTTTGGAGCATACCGGTTGCGTAAAAGAAAGGGGCTGGGATTATCATTGCGAAAGATGCTTTGCGAACCATTGGACTTTTTGCAAAACGGCGGAGTTGTAGGAATTTATCCCGAAGGCGGGCTTAGGATCAAACCAGGCATTCATGAAGTAAAAGTCGGGGCCGCGTATCTGGCCAAAGAATCGGGCGCTCTGATTTTGCCGGTTGCCATTAAAGGAATTGAATATTTTTCATGGAAAGCTTTTTTCTTTGGCCGAAGAAGGGTTGAAGTGGTTTTCGGAAATCTTTTTTTGGTTGATGGGGTAAAGGACATCAAGGAAATTTCCGAAGAGATTCGCCGTAAAATAGCCGAACTCTATAACTAGCTTTGAGCGGCGCGTAAACAAAAAATAATGCCTGAAGTTTCAGGCATTTAATTTTTTAAAAGTTTTTTATCGGCCTTTTTATGGGATTGTTGCCGAATAGCCCTTTTCTATTTTTGTCATTCTGACCCTGAGCAATGCGAAGGGGAAGAATCTTAATGTTTTTGATGTTTTAGAATAGCCGAGATCCTTCACGGAGTTTACACTGAGCGAAGCGAATGTGTTCAGGATGACATTCGGCAACAGTCCCTTTATGGAACTATTCCTTTTCTTCGCGATAATCGGGAAACAATATTTTCTTTTTTTCCTTGGTAAATTCGGAAAATATTTTTTCCCGTTTTTTCCTGTCTTGCAACTGTCCGAAATATATTTTATGCACGTCATCCCCGTATTTTTCCAGAAGCCAGCGGTAAAAATCAGCCGCTTCATCTTGCGCGCTGTTGAGTTCTCCCCATTTGTTTTTTTTCATTGTTTCCTGTGTATAGCAATACGCTCCGGACTCGGCAAACCAAAGGGGTAAACTTGGGTCTTGGTGAAGGTGGGCCAGTTCGTGCGTAATAATATAGCGCGCCGCCATGTTTTTGATTGCCTTTTTAGCTTGTTTTTCCCCTCCGGCCGCATCAATAAGCTTTTTTTGCATTTCTTGAGGAATTTTTTCCCATATATCCGGCACGAATCCCGCGGCAAAGTCTCCTCTTTCAAGGAATGTTCTCATGTTTCCTTTATTTTCTTTATTAAGGTATGAAGCGTCGCCGGATTGCAGTTTGCCGAGCCATTTTTCATTAAATCTTTCAAAAGTTTTTTTATCCGTAAATAAAAACCGTTCCCGGGCCGGAATTTTTCCGGGCGTTTCTTTTTTAGGAAAATAATTTTTAAAATTCGAAACCAGAGAATTGTCGCATTCGTTTATCAGCGTTTTCATTTTTTCCAAGTCCCCGGGGGACAGATCTTGAAATTCAAGACGGAGCGAATCAAGCTGAGCTTTATCCAGGGAAAAATTTTCAACATCGGATTTGGGGCTTTTTAACCCCTTGTTTTTTGGTTTCTTTATAATTTCGGTTTCGGCGTTTTCTCTTTTTGGTTCCGATTCTTTCATAAAAATTTTTTATTGATTAGAACTCATCTTAAAAATCAGCAAAATTTATTTCCTGAGCAGTTTACCCCGAGTGTAGTTGGAGGAAAGGATAAATTTTGCGAATTTTCCCGGATTTTCTTAGTGTATGCCTTCGATGGGCTCAGGCAATAACTATTTTTGAGATAGGTTTTAGTGAAAATTTTTATATTTCAAATCTTTATTACTTCTCCCTTTTTATATTTTCCTTCAAGCATGTTTTTGGCCAGGGGAGATTCAATCGTATCCTGTATTGCCCGCCTTAATTCGCGCGCCCCGAATACGTTGTTTTTTGCGGATTCTGCCATGCGTAAAATTGTTTCTTCGGTGATTTCAAATTTAAATCCTTGTTTTTCAATGCGTTCTCCAAGTTTTTTCAGCATGAGAACCGCGATTTTTTTGGTCTCTTCCAGGGAAAGCGGCTTGAAAATGATTACCGTGTCAAATCTGTTTATAAATTCCGGTTTGAAAATTTCATCGCGGAGCAGTTTGTCGGTTAGTGTTTTTTGCAGTTCTTTATAAGGCATTCCGGACATCAAAGATTCGCGGATAAATTCCGCACCCGCGTTGGAGGTGCCTATTATTATTGTATTCCGGAAATCAACCCTTTTCCCGAAAGCGTCCGTGAACTTTCCTTCGTCAAACACCCTTAAAAACAGATTTAAAATATCGGAATTTGCTTTTTCAATTTCATCCAGAAGTACCAATGAAAACGGGTTGGCCCTGACTTCTGCGGCCATGGCGCCCGGCTCTCTCGTGTCAGGGTTGCCAATAAGCCGGTAAATATCGTCTTTTTTCTGATATTCGGCCATGTCAAAGCGGAGCATGCGTTCTTCATTTTCAAAGTAAAATTCAGCAAGGGCCTTGGCTGTTTCCGTTTTTCCCACGCCGGTCGGCCCCAGAAACAAAAAAGTTCCGATGGGTTTGTTGGTCGCGGCAAGACCGGTTCTTGAGCGCCTTAGTGCGTTGGCCAAAACCCCTATTCCTTCTTCCTGGTCAACAATGCGCTTATGAAGCTCGTCTTCCATGTTCAGCAGTTTTCTTTTTTCTTCCTTTTCAATTTCTCCGATGGGCAGGCGGATTTTACGTTCCAGTACCGCTTCAATGTGTTCGGGCAGAACTGTTTTGGCTGTTTTCAGCATTTTTACATAGACGAAAGAATCTTCCAGAAAGTTAACGGCTTTTTCAGGAAAAGGTGAAGCGGCCAAATATTGGTCGGAGAGTTCGTAGATTTTTTTTACGGCGCCGTAAGTTACGAAAAGGCCGTGTCTTCGTTCTTTATGGGAGGCCACATCTTCCAAAATTTTGAAAACGCCGTTTTCATCCGGTTCCGGCACTTCAATTTTTTCAAAAAGATTTAAGATGGCGTTGTTTTCCAGGGCGGATTTTTCAAATCCGTAGGGGTCGGTCAATCCTATTATTTTTAAGGAGGTTGATTTTAAAAACGGTATTAAAATTTCCGAAATATTCGTTTGGGATTTGGGTGAAAGATAATTGTGGATATCATCAATTATCAAAATTATGTTTCCCGCCCATTCGGTCTCCCTTAAAACCGAAGATAAAAGTCCCGCGGTGTCGCCGAAAGTTTTTTGGCCGAAAAGAAGTTCAAGATTGAGTTTTGTTACTTTTTTGTAAGCCAGAACTCCGGGAACCCGTCCTCTTTCAATCCTTCTTGCAAGGCCTTTAATTATAGTCATTTTTCCAACCCCCGGCTCTCCCACCAGAAGTGCGTTTGCTTCCGCGGATTTAAGCAGCGCTTCTTCCAGCAATAAAATTTCTTTTTTATGCCCGATAAAATGCAGGTACTCTTCTTCGGAGGACCCCGTTTTTATCGGCTCGGAAAATTTGTTAAGAAGCGGGGTAAAAGCATAAGCCCATGTTGTGCCTATGGAAGGAGAGTTGTTCAAAAAATTGGCCAGCATCTTTTTTTGGTAATGTTCCCGGTTCACAAAATACCAATGCGTTAAGTTGGCAAGGTCGCTTATTTCAATTTTTTCTTCGTTCAAGAAATTTTTAAATTCAGGAGACAGGAGCCCAGAAGTTATGAAAATATCCCCTATGTCCAAAAAGTTTTTCCCGGTTTTTTGGGCGAAAATGGATGCGGCTCGAACAACGGACTCCGTGGAATTTTTATTTATAATGTCTGACGGCTGGCGCGTTTGTATTTTTAGCCGCGGAATAATGTCGTTTTTTGAAAAACCGAGGCGTGAAAGAAAAAAGTTTCCGAAATCCGCGTCAAAAGCGGTTATAAGCAGAGTTTCCGGAAAAAAATCAGGAGAGTTTATGAATAATTTTGCCGTTTCAAAATCTATATATTTAAGCGGTTCGGATATGACTGATGGGTTCGGCGGCAGAATTTCGGGCTTTTTTGTTTTGAAATAATTTAAAAATCTCCACCAGGCCAAAATAGTTAAATAAATAGACAGCAAAATAAGGGCGGTGCCGAAAGTCATATTATTGTCCAGCAAGACATAGGAAATCGCGGCAAAAATAAATAAGGCCAAAGAGATTTGTTTGGCAAGTTTTATAAAATGGAGAGGTATTTTGTTTTCTAAGGCGGCGGCCTCAAAGAGTAAATTATATTTCATGTGACATGATACATGTGACATGAGACATGTTTTTTCTATCGTTTATTATACGTTTGTTTTTTAGTTCCTTGTCGCTTGTCTCATGTCTCTTGTCGCTAAATTAGATCATAACAATTATTCCCAAAGAAAAAAATATCGGTATTAACACCGGTAATATTAGCCAAATCAATACAAAAGAAAAGCCAATAACGATCGTGAGAAAAGTTATGATAATACCCATTAAAACTGTGGCCAATCTCACTGTCGCTCCGAGGATTCTTGAAATCAGGTTTTGCGAAAGAGTCCACAAAAGCTCCGAAACATAAAAGCCGGATTTGTACGGCTCAATATATCGGTGCCACGGATAAAAAAGAGTATTCAAAAGATAAATAACCGAAAAGAAATTATAAAAAGCATCGGTCAAATCCGACACTTCTTTAAGCAGCGCCCGAAAACCATAAGTATAGTGCCAATATAAATATGATACGAATATCATGAATCATGAGTCACGAATCACAAATCATGTTTTATGTTACATGTTTCATGCTGCATGACTTATCTTTCACCAACCATAAGTTTCTTAATATATTCTTTCCCTTCGCGGAATATTTTTATAGGAATTTCTTCGCCGATGTTTACTTTATCAAGAATATCTTCAAGGGTATTTTTATCGTTGATGGCAGCGCCATTGCATTCGGTAATGACATCATATTCTTTTAATCCTGCCTGGTGCGCTGAAGACCCCGGTACTATGCCGTGCCCTTCCGGACCGTGCTCCCGCAAAATCAAAGCGCCTCTGTCCATGGCCAGTTTAAATTTTTCCTGCAGATTTTTGTTGAGCAGAATGTAGCGCACTCCCAAAAACGGTTTCCTGATTTTTCCGAATTTTTTTAAATCTTCCAAGTCCGATTTGGCTTTGTTTATGGGAATGGCAAAGCCAATGCTTTGCGCTCCAAAAACAACCGCGGCGTTAATTCCTATGACTTCTCCTTTTAAGTTTACCAACGGCCCGCCGGAGTTTCCCGGATTGATTGCCGCGTCTGTCTGAATCAGCCCCCGGAGCCGTTCTTGCCTGCCGTCCGAATCGGTTACGGCCATAATGAATCTGGAAAGGCCGGAAACAATTCCCGAAGATACCGTATTTTGAAATTCACCCAAGGCCGTGCCAATGGCAATTACGGTTTGTCCCAGCAGTATTTTGTTGGAGTTTCCGAGCTCAAGCGCCGGTAAATTATCAACATTGATTTTTAATATGGCGACGTCATTAATAGGGTCTCTGGCTAAAATCTCCGCTTTATATTGTTTGTCATCCGGCATTACCACTGTATAATCCGCGTTTTTTTCCACGACTACGTGCTTGTTGGTTATTATTATTCCGTTTTTAAGGGCTATAAAACCGGAACCGCCTCCGATTTTTACTTTTCCTTCTTCGGTTCGCGGAAGCGAGTGATAAAATTCTTCCTGTTCTTCCGGGCTTGGCTGGTAGCCATAAGGCATAGAGCCGAAAAATTTTTGAAACGGATTTTCCCGTTCCAATTCTTCCAGTGTTTTGGAAATTACAATAGAAACCACCGAGGGAAGGGTTTTTTGTACGACTTGTATTATTGATTCTTCGTGGGTCATACCACTGAGAGCGCACAGATATTTTCACGGATAGCACGGAATCTGTGAAATCCGTGAGTAATCTGTGCTTGTATCTGTGGTTACTTTATTTTTCTCTTATTTTATTATAGTATAATATGACAAAATCAACAAAGCCCCCTCGTAGCTCAATGGATCAGAGCAATCCCGTCCTAAGGGAAAGATGCGGGTTCGATTCCTGCCGAGGGGACACGATAAGACTTTCGCGATTTTTGGGAGAAGCCGCCTCGCTTTGCTCGGCGGCTAATTTGTATTGGATTTTGGGGGCAAAAATGAATTGACGGTTTCGTTTGGGGGACGGAAAATTTTTTAATCATAAGATTTGCATAAAATGGCTTAAAATAAGGGCTTTTTTATTTGTTTTGAGTTGGGCTTGACAGGCAGGTTCATATATGCTATACTTTAATTAGTAAATTGAGAGGTTTGTTCTTTGTAAAAACAGCTTCTTTATTCCTTGCGACACAATAGTTCAGAAAACTTTCCGAATTGTTGTGTTGCAAGGAAGTCAGGCCCACAAACCAACCAAAAGGAGGAAGTAGCCATGTTGCAAGCAAAAATCCTTCAACGCTATCAGAGATACAGCCCAGGTGTACAAGTAACAGTGGAACTTGCAGGGAAATTCTGGTTCAGGTGGCATGACTGTGAGCGAATGACGAAAGTGCGGCTCCGCGAAAGCAATGGCTATGTTTATCGCACAATCCGCTATTGCGATAAATGCGGGGATATGCAACTCGTCACACCAGGTAGCCCCATGAGTGGACCAGGCGAAATGGTTCACATATAAAGTAAAGGGCAAGGCAGAACTAGTATCACCCGCTATGTCCATCTGGACCTCTGGCGGGTTTCTTCTTTTTTGAATTTTAAAGAACAAAGAATTTGCCGCCAAAGAAAAACTTGAAATTGTTATCGGGGCGGCTCCGCCGCCTTTCCGAATTCTTGCCCGCCCAAATTTTCTTTCAGAAAACTTTGGCGGGTGAACGAGGGGACTTCCTCGCCGCCGCAGGCGGCGAAATGCGTTCGGACTAATTCAAGAATACTGCACCATTTAAAAAACGTAGCGGTATAAACAAGTTGACGCTATCGTTACAATTTTATACCATATTAATATGGCAGACATACTCACTATTCCAAGAAAATTAACAGAACGGGGCGACCTTGTAATTATTCCTCGTTCTGAATATGAAGAAACGCTTCGTATCAAAAAGCGCCTTCTTAATGAAGAGCAGGACACCGATGAAGCAATAAGCATATTTAAAAAGGAACATAAAGAAGGAAAACTCAAGAGAGCGTCGAGTTTTTCTGCGATACTTGGTAAATCAAAAACCCGAAATTAAATAGCCGGTCTTGCTATGCGGTATATTTTCTATAATTGGGCCGAGCCCAACGGGCTTTAGGCGAACCATATTTTAATTTTGGGAGAAGAAAATTTTTTAATCATATGCATATTTCTGACCAAAAGTTTTATGATAAAGTTGCTAAAAAAGTCGGTGGATATAAGTCTGAAGCAATTCACAAAAGCCATTTTCCCAACGGGAATCCAGAAGAAATTTTTCTTGAGCAACTTGTTAAATACAGTGATAAAGATAAGACTGCTCTTGATATTGGTTGTGCCGACGGAAGATTTACACTTAAGGTAGCAGAAAAATTTCATAAAACTTTTGGAATTGATATATCTTCTGAAATGCTCGCTAGGGCCAAGCAGTTTCAAGAAGAACAGAAAATTTCTAATGTTACTTTTCAAAAAGCCGAGGCAGAAAAACTTCCATTTCAAGATAAATATTTCGATTTGATTTACAGTCGTAGAGGCCCATCTCCTTATACTGAAATTAGTAGAGTAATAAAGCCGATCGGATATTATCTTGAAATTTGTATTGGTGAGAAAGATGGAAAGGGACTTAAAGAAATTTTCGGAAGAGGACAAGGGTTTGGTGAATGGGATATTTCTGTGGCAAAAACAAAAATCTATAATTTGGTAGCTAAAGGTTTTAAAGTTGTATTTGTTCATGATTATTTTTATTCTGAAATTTATCCTGATATTGAAAACCTAAATCTTTTTTTGCAAAGCGTTCCTATATTTAAAGATTTTGATCAAGAAAAAGATAAAGAAAACCTTCGCTCCTATTCCGAAAAATTTAGCGTATCGAATGGGATAGAATTGAAACGACATAGAATTGTGATTGTTGCAGAAAAATTATGATTTTAGGAATTTTGCCGCCAAAGAAAAACTTGAGATTGTTAAATCTCGTGGCGAAGCCGCTCCGAATTCGCAGGGGGTTCCTCGCCCCGACCTTGCGTCGGGACGAAATGCGTCGCGCCCCGTAGTAAGCTCTGCTTTACTACTGGGGTTCGGACTAATTCAAGAATACTGCGCCAATAAATCAAAACTCCGGCTGTATACCGGAGTTTTGATTGATTTTATACGGTTCGGCGAGGCGGGGAGTATTTTCCTTCAGGAACGTTCTTTTTGTTGGTTTGTTCTTGTTTTTCTTTGAAAATATTCACAATTTCTTTGGCAAGCTTGGTGGTTTTTTCCGGAAGCGTTTTTTCATTGCTTATGTCCAATTCTTTATCGCTTATTAAAATGTCGGCTTTAATTTTCTGCCCTCTTTCTTGTTTTTGTTCGGCGGTAAGCGTTGTGGTGTCAAAGGTTATCATAATCGGAGGCCTGTGTTCCTGTTCAATTTCAAAAAATCCGTCAATGGAGTGCCATTTGTCCAATGGTGTTCCGATTGCGGTATAGAATTTTATTCTGTCCATATCTTTTTCTTCAGTCAATCCGAGAAGGTCAATAATTTCAATCCTTAAGTCGCGGGCAAAAGCGCGTTTCGGGTTTCCCGGATCGCCCGGCTGGAATTTTTTAGCAAGCTTTAGGGCGTCGCGATAAAACACAAAATCGTTGGGTTTGGTAACCCTTTCAAGTTCTTTTTGGTATTCCGGATTTTTCGTATCCGCTGCTCCAAAAATATCCCATTCAAATTCGGTTCCCTCGCCTCCTCCTATGAAATTTTCATAATGTTTTGTTGCCCGCATATTTTTAAAAAAATTCTGCGCGTTTCTGTTTATAACTGAACTATATTATGTATTGTAGGGCATTTTTGAATTATTGTCCAGAGCCCGGCTTAAGATGTCTCGGCCTTCAGATTTTTTATAGAATGACAGTGTCGCAACATAACAAATCTTTGACTTTTTACAAAATAAATGTATTATCAGACCAATAAAGCTCCTTGCAAAGCTATAGAAATAGGAGGTTCTTATGCAGGGGATAGAACGGACTTATTGTGATGAATGTGTCCGGGCAACCGTTGGAGCATGGAAAGCGCTTATGGAAACCAGTGCCACCGAGGCCTTAAACAAGGTGCGGTATGGCAAGGGTGATACGCTTGGGCTTGATGCGATTCCGGAGATTAATATTTCCGAAAAGTTGCGCGATTTTGATAATCATGCGATTCTTGTAACCGAGGAACTTGACGACATTGCCAAGAAACGCTGGCCGAGTGATGCCGATCCGGTCAAACAGCCCCTTATGTTTTTCTCTGATCCCACGGACCGCTCAAAACAGCTTGGAAAATTCATTGAGAAGATTTCTGCTGAAAGGCCATTCGTTAAGATTGGTGAACTGATGGAAAATATAAATGCCGAATCTGTCTGGGAAGATTTATTTGAAGCTCCAGCGACAATTACCGGCGCCTCAACTTCCATTACGTGTATCCGTAAGGGCGCTATTATTTTTTCGATTGTGTTAAATTACATTACGCGCACTATTTTTGTCGCAACTCCGATCGGGATTTTTTATTTTTGCCTTCCGTCTTTTTCTGATGAAAGGATTGAAATGGTCAATCTTTCATATATTGTTTCGGCCGGCCAGCCGCTCAATTTCTTGCCGGCAAAAGACTCATGCCGCACACCGGAAGACGCAAAGCGGTTTGTGACGTTTCTTGGAAAAAAGGGCTATCGAGAAAACTTTAATGATAGTATGATTTTTGTTGAAAATCCGGATGCGTTTTTGCATCACACCGAACCCGGCGGCCCATCCCGTATTTTATACCTTTCGGAGCTGCAAAAAGGATACGGTCCCATTGGTTTCATTCTTGCCAATGGCGAGAAAGTCAGTGAATGGATGCACTGGCTTGCTTTTGCAAAATTCGCGCGGAATGCTTATGGTGGCGCCATGCTTAAGGTTTTTGAAATTTCAATTGATCGGCCGTGGACCAAAGAGGGCGTACTTATGTCGACTTCTCCCGCGTATAGTATTTTTTCTTGTGAGGGCGAAGGCGGATATCTCGATCTTAGCCGTTTGAAAAATTTTGAACATCCGAGTCGGTTTCGTTCCATGCTTGTGGTAACGCCGTTTGATAACGACCGTATTATCTACATCATGAGACAGCATGAATATCGCGAGGTCGGCGTGTCATTATAAGTAAATTGGTACAAAAAATAAAAATAAGCGTGTTAGGGGTTGTTCCAAAACTCCTGTTCGTAAGAACAGGGGTTTTTTCATGCGCAAAAGCGCCGGAGTCAGACGGTTCAATAAGCCGCAGAAGATCGTGAATGGATGAAGTGGAAAAGGGCTTGTCGAAGAAGATGATGTTAACATCCGCCGGTACGCGAAGTACTTATTGAAAGACGGCAGTACGTCAGACAAGAGAGAACTACTCGCGAACCCGCGAAGCAGGTTGAACTATAAAGATAAAAAGATAATGATGATTGAGGAATAATCCCGCAAGAATCACGCAGATAATCGCGCAAGGATTTTGCTGGAAACGAAAAAGGCGAAGTTTGACCCGCCCTTCCGAATACCATCCAGCTTTATTGGTTACTATTTATTGGTCTTAGTTGAATCATTTGCGCGGTGACGCTTCCGTCTGAATTGGCGGTACCGTTTACGGTGATATTCTTACCGACTTCAAGATCGTTCAATGTCCCTTCGGCTGACTTTGTTATTTTGGTTGAGTCGGAAAGAAAGACAATTTTTGATCCGCCGTCTTGCAGTTTGACGGTTACGCTTTTATCGTTTTTGGAAAGAATTTCTCCTGACGCAAATCCGCCCGGGGTTCGATTTCCCTGCGTTACATTGCGAAGACCCGCGCTTGCGCCGCCAAATTGCTGAAGGCGTTGTTGGCGTTCTTCCGGCGAAATATTCTGCAAATCCGCGCGTGAAAATTGTCCTCGCGGATTTTTATATTCGGCGTATTTTATACCGCCGTAGAATGCGCCTCCTCCCACGACCACTACTATTGCTATAGCAATAGAAATTAATTTGCCTGTCATCAACTGCTAAAAACAAAATAATATTCTAGTATTCTTAAGAATATTAGAATATTCTTTCGGCCTTATGTTAAAAATTTTAAATTTGGATTTGTAATTTTTACTTTTTTTAATTTATATTAAATGCCTGCCCTGAATTTATTTAATGAGTGAACTTCTCGACCCTAGTCCGGCCGGACGGCTTTAGGACAAGCTCGAAGAATAAATAATTCAATAATTTCACTCATAACGAAGTGCTTCAATTGGGTTTAACGACGCGGCGCGACGGGCCGGGTAATACCCGAAAATAATTCCGATGGCGGTCGATACGCCGAAGGCAAGGGCGATGGAATAAAAAGAAACACTCGTGGCTATAGAAGTAAAATAAGTAACGCCAAAAGTAAGAAGCCATCCCAATATAATTCCGACAAATCCGCCGAAAAAAGTAAGCATAACCGATTCCGCCAAAAACTGGCGGGAAATATCCCTGCTTTTGGCGCCAATTGCCTTGCGAAGACCGATTTCGCGCGTTCTTTCGGTAACCGTGGTAAGCATCATATTCATAATTCCGATTCCTCCGACAATAAGAGAAATGCCCGCAATGGAAGCAAGAAGAATAGTCATGGTATTGGTGACTGCGGAAGCGGTCTGCACGATGTCTTGCTGATTTAACACTTGAAAGTCGGCGAGTTGGGGATTCGGTATGTTATGCCTTTGAAGTAAAAGGTCGGTAATTTGCTGTTGAATGGTTGTCATGGTATCCGGACTTTCTGCCTGCACACTTATGGTTGTCACATAGTTATCTCCGGCAAGAAACCGCTGGGCAGTGGAGAGAGGAACAAAAATCATATCGTCTTGATTAGTGAATCCCGCGCTACCTTTTGATTTGGTAATGCCGATAATTTTAAAATCAACGCGATTGATGCGAATGATTTGGCCAATAGGAGTTGAACTCTCGCCAAAAAGGTCGTTTCGCGTCGTAGGCCCGAGTACCGCGACTTTTGATAAACTTCGCACATTCTGTTCGGAAACAAAAGACCCGACATCAATTTCCACGTTCCGCACTTGCGGATAGACGGCAACGGTTCCCACAACATTAGTGTTGGTATTTTTGCCTTTTGCCGTAATTTGGTATCTTCGCGATATTTCAGGGGCCACGGCTTTGGCAAGCATAATTTCTTTTTGGATGGCGTCAGCGTCTTCTTGCGTGAGCGTCGTTGCAGAACCGCGGCCGGCGCTTACCGAGCCTGCTCCAGCTCCTCTCTGAAATCCGGGCATTACCAGCACCAAGTTTGAACCGATTGATTGGATGCTTGCCTGAATTGAACCTGATGCCCCTTGTCCTATGGAAATCATGGCCACTACCGACCCGATGCCAATGACAATGCCCAAAATGGTCAAGCCGGAACGCACTTTATTGGCGTTTAACGCAATGATAGTTTCTTGGAATAAATCTTGTGGTTTCATTGAATTAAGAATTATGAATCAAGAATTATGGTATTACCCATTCCTTTAATTCATAATTCATATTTTATCTCGGTTCGCTTGGTACCTGCCCCAAAAATTCTTTTGCCGACTCCGAGCAACCCTCAAAATCGGTTTCTGGTTCATAAGGCAATATAAGATAACGATTCTGAAATGGCTCGTATTCGGTGAACCAAACTTTCACAATGCCTTTTTCTCGGTCAGTTAAAGAGTCGTCTGTTCGCGGCATCTCGACAAAGCCACACATTGCCCGCAGTGCCTCTTTAGGAAGGTTGTGATAAAGCTGAACGGTATTCTCGTAGCTGAATATAAATCCGTTCGCGTTAATACCGACCTGAATAAACGGCGGCAAGTCCATTTCCAGTCCATTGGGTACCGCGAATTGCTTGTCGTTCCAACGGAAGAAATAATTGGTAGCTACTCCCGGCGCATCCTTGCTTCCCGGATCATACTCCAATGTTGATTCTCTTCGCGTGAACTCGGGATACACTCTTTCCACGAACTGTCGCACGGTCTCTTCAAGTTTATCAACCGGGTATGGACTACCGCTGACCGCAAATTCTGACACCGAACGATGCATACTTACAACAGCATTTGTATCTCTATGCACCTCGGAAGCGTAATTTTGATTTTTAAATGTTACGAAGTGTTCTTCCACGATCCGTTCTCCTTTTACTTCGTCAATATACCGCACGATGCCAAAGTTCCCAGACCGTCCGTCCACATCGGTTACTTCAAAATTGAAAACCGCGCCGGATGTGATGCCTGATAATTGGTTGGCGATATCCACTACAGATTTTAGGGCTTCTGTTGCTTTCGCTTTCACAACTTCTTGCTCGGTAAGCGTATTTCGGATTTCTTCTTTCACTTTTCGGTCGGGATTCAAAAACCATACCAAAAATATCGCAACCGCGATGATGAGTAAAAACAAGCCCAAAAACAATAATTTTTCTTGTTTAGTCAATCTGTTCATTTTTTTACGGCTGGAAAAGTTCCTCTGGTAAAAAGCGCACTTTTTCTACTTCGGGGAATTGTCTTGCTGTTGCTTCGATTTGAAACCACAGAATGCCGACTCGGCACGCGCCGCCAACGGTTTTATTTTTCGTATCATCAAAAGAAAGAGTGAGCACGCCGTTATTCAAAACAATGTTTTTCAGAATTAACCCGTCCAAAGGATATTCGGTGGTAACGCCCCGATTTTTTTCTTCATTAAGCAATTCTCCTTTTACTAAAAGGTTGATGGTATCTTTGATTGGATTAATTGTTGATGGGATTTTCCGTTCCACCGCCGCCAATCCCTTGCGACTACACATTAGATTGCCCGCCTCATCGCGATCGAGGGCGGAGTTGTAATAATACAATCTAACACTTTTTGTTTCGTTGTTATTGTTTATATCTGACAGTGGCTGAACCAAAAGCGCGTCATCGCGTTGCCACAAATATACGCCCGCGAGAGCGATGACCAGTAATGCAACGAGAGGAACAGTTTTTATTAGTTTACTCATGGTGGTTGTGATTATTGATAACTCGCCGATTTTTGACTTTGCCGTCTTCCACAATATTTCCATCTCGGATATTGATAATGCGCTCGGCATGCTCCGCCACGTATTGCTCGTGGGTGATTAAGACAATAGTCCGCCCCTGTTCCTGATGAAGCCGCTGGAAAGTATCAAGTACCATTTCGCCTGTTTTTGTATCCAAATTTCCTGTCGGCTCGTCGGCAAGCACGAGCGTAGGATTATTCACAAGAGCCCGGGCAATGGCGACTCTTTGCATCATGCCTCCGGAAAGCTGGTTTGAATAATGGTTCCAAAATTCTTCCGGAAACGCCGCGCCCTTAAGCGCTTCTTTTGCCTGTCTTTCCCGTTCTTCACTGGATACACCCGCATAGACAAGAGGAAGCGACACATTGCGAAGCACGGTGGCTCGCGGCAAGAGATTAAACGATTGAAACACGAATCCTATTTTTTGCATTCGAATGTCGGCAAGCTCATCATCGGATAATTTAGAAACATCTTTATCATCCAAAAGATACTCTCCGCTTGTTGGCGTATCCAAACAACCAATGATATGCATGAGCGTTGATTTGCCGGAACCCGAGGGTCCCATGATTGCCACGAACTCGCCGTCTTTAATAGTAAAGGTTACGCTTTTCAGCGCGGCTGTTTTCACTTCTCCGGTTTTATAAATTTTTGTTATGTTTTGACACTGAATCATATTAAAAATTAGCGTCTGATTCCTCCTCCGCCGCCCCTAGGCCCGCCTCCTCCCCCGCCTCTGGTAATTCCAGGAATACGAATGGAGGAATTCTGCTGGGTTTGAGTTTGCGCGGCGCCGGAAGTATTAATAGTTTGTGTTACAACCCTTTCGCCTTCGTTAAGTCCGCTTAAAATTTCCGTTGAAGTGTCATTAGATAGCCCGACTTGTACATTTTGCTTAAGCGGGGTTTGGGTATCACTAACATAAATTTCCACATAGGCCGTATCACCCTGCTGTTTTACCGCGGAATTGGGAACAATAAGCGCATTTTGTCTGACTTCGGTAATAATTGCGGCAGAAACACTCATACTGGGCTTAACTCTTTCATCCTCTGTGTCCAACTCGATTTTGACGCCGTATGTGACCACTCCTTGGGCAATGACTCCGACAGAGTCAATCTCCGCAACTTCTCCGGTAATGCTTAAGCCCTCGATTGCGTCAAATGTGATAGTGACTTTTTGCCCCGCTTTGACTTTGGATACATCCACTTCATTCAATGATATTTCAGCAATGCGCTGTTTGGTAATAAGCGTCGCAATAATCGTGCTGGCTGAAGCGGAGTCACCTTTTTTGGCGTTAACCTTGGCAATCACTCCCGCGAAAGGCGACTTAACATAATGGTCGGACAAGGTTTGTTTTGCGGTTATAAACGCGTCTTCTTTTTGCTGAATGGTTATTTTCTTTGCGCGAATATCAAGATCGTCCGGCCCCTCTTTCGTTTTTGTGAGAGACAATTCTTTTTCTTCAATGGAACGTTCAGCGCTTACTATTGCGTCTTTTGAATCTTGTATAGTTTGTTTGATAGAGAGAAGGCCTGAAAGAGTGCTGTTGGTTTTGCCGGTATAGGATGAAAGAGTAGAAAGATGCGTGTTGGAAATCGTATTTGGTTTAAGCAAACGCTCCGCCAGCTTATCCTGATAAAACTGAATCAGGTCGTTTGTGATTTTTATCGCTTCGGCAATATTTTTTGTGTTTTCATAAGTTTCATCAATCAACGATTCAACTGTTTTTGTGTCTGAAAACCTGCCTGCTGATTTATAAGTTTGAAAATTTTTGTCGTAAGATAGGCGCGCTTTTTGATAAGCCATCGAGGCATCATCCTTATACTCTAAAATTTTCTCATCATAATTTTTAACCGAGTCGGCGTAATATGAAAGGTTGGGCTGTCCTCCCAAAGCGAGAGTTGTGCCGTAAAGTATATCCTGCAGGCCGACCATTAAAGAAGGAAGGTCAAGAAAGGCATTGGCAACTGTATTGAATCCATCCTCGTAAGCTTTTTTGAGATTATATTCTGAATTTTTTTTTGATGACTTCGCCTGTATCAACGAATTTTCCGCCTGAAGCAAGGTAAGCTCATCCAATGGCTCAAGCAATTTATCCAGTTCAAGTTTTGCTGTTTCAAAAGCCGTTTCGGCGTCCCGCACCGCTCTTTCCGCGTCACTCGCGTCAATTACCGCCAGGGTCGCTCCCGAGCCCACTTCCTGTCCAAGCTTTACATATAGAGCGGTTATTTCTCCGTTTGCTTTTGGCTTAACATCCAATTGATTGGAGGCAGACACTTGGCCGTTTCCAGAAATGGAGACGATAAGAGTTCCATTTTGAACTTGCGCAGTGGCATAGCGAACCGCGCCATCGTTGCTAAAAATTTTGGCGTAGCCCCAATACCCGCCGCCGGCAACAAGAAGCAGGAGTATGCCGGCGGTAAATTTGTGCTTGATCAATTGTGCTAAAAGTTTTGAAATCATAGTGATTAAAAGAAAGGAATCGAGCGGGAGCGTTTATACGGCAATCCTTTTGTCTCTTCGTCAAAGACTCGTATCAACTTAGCATCGATCTGCCCCTCTTCGTTAGGAGTACCGATAATGACTATTCGGTCGCCGACCTTCAATCCGTCTTTAATAGTTTCTCGACCCTTTGTGATCGTGGTGTCTTCAGCGGTAATGATCACTTTTTCTACATTCTCGCGGCCCTTGATGACAAAGCCGTTGTCTTTGATTTCAATGATTTCTCCAAACGCGCCGTGGCCGCTGATAAAATCTCCGGCCGGGAATCTTTGCCAATCACCCAAGAATCCGCCGCGGGGGCCGGCAAAATTTTTGTGATAATTATCCGCCCAACGATAAGAGTATCTGGCCTTGAGCGTGCCGACCTTAACGCCAGCGCCAAAAACCAATACAAGAACCACGAAACCGGTGAGTCCTATAATGACCCATTTAAGAACATCGCGATTCTGAAAGATTTTTTTTATTTTTTCTTCGTTCATATTTTTAAGCTAATTGTTCTGTGTGTAGGAGATAGCCGACCAGCAATCTCTTTTTGTAAAGAAACAGGCGCAGGGTAAAGACCGCTAAAATCATATTTATGGTAAAAAAGGCAATTCCTATAACCGGCAATGATTCGGCAACAGCCATGACAGAATCAGGCCATACCGAAAGGAAGGTTTCGAGATCACTCACTGCGACTGATATAAACTGGAGAATCCCCGATTCGGCCATTTGCCCAGAAAACAATGTCCAAGAGAACGGCATGGCTATAAATGAAACAGCCAAAAGAGCCAAAAAACCAAACGCCAATCGTTTGGTGTTGCGTAATTCCTGCTCGCGTTTAATCGCAAGGATTATTCGTTCAAAAAGGCCTGCCGGCGGCTCAGGCGGTTCAAGATGGGTAAAAAGTTTTTCGTAATCTTTGCGCATAATTTGCCTTATATACTAATACGACAAAGGGATGCATTTTTGTGCATACTTTTGTCGTTGGGTCCGAAGAAAGGTCGAATGAACTTCGGGAACCCCGATACTACAAACATGGGGCGAGGTTTGTCGCCTTTACATAATAATAATACTAGAGAGCTGAATAATTTGGTGCATTAAAATTCAGAAAGCAGATTTTTAAGCATGACAAGGGTTCGTCTGTGCCGCGATGTTATAGTATGAAGCGGCTCGCCGAGAGATTCTGCAATTTCTCGAAAATTAAAGTGGTCGTTATAGCGCAAGAATAAAACCATGCGGTATTTTGGCGATAGTTTCTCTATCGCTGAATTGAGTATCTGCGCCATTCCGGCTTTCTCTAAAAGTTCTTGGGGGAGAGGAGATGGGTCGGCAAGCGTCTCGGTTATCATATTTTCTCCTTTCTCATTCTCAAATTCGGAAAACGGAATCGCTCTTTTCTTCTTGAGATGGTCAAACGCTGTATTTTTGGCTATCTGGAAAATCCATGTCTTGAAACTTTTATTCTGGTCGAACTTTTTTAGATTGCGCCAAATTTTTACAAATGTCTCCTGTGTGGTGTCTTCGGCATCCTGTGCGTTCTCGACATACCTATATGTAAAGCTGTAGATTGGTTTGAGATACCGCTGAATAAGAACCCCAAGCGACTTTTCGTCGCCGGCGAGATAATCCGCTATAAGCTGTTGATCCGAACGATCCATACGGCTAATTTAGCATTTATTGGAACAAAATTCCAGAGGGGGCGTAAACAAAAACAACCGATTACACTCGGTTGTTTTTGTTCAATTTTTATCGATGCACTCGGGTCGTAGCTCATCCGCGACCAATCGGGTCATGCCGATAAAAAGTTGTCATGGCGGTGTTTTTTGAAATAGCTCGAATGGAATTCTGTCAGACCGTCCGAAAACTCCAGACAACTGGTAAAACAGACCGAATGATTTCGGAACAGTTCCCGAGTATCGGCTTTTAAGCCGTCCGATACCCCAGAACT
>LCCV01000015.1 GCA_000998135.1 Parcubacteria group bacterium GW2011_GWA2_42_14 | reverse complement strand
CAACTTTTTGGCTTATTTATGTAAGCATTCGACAAGCTCAGGCAGTAAAAATATAGTTTTCGGACGGTCTGATGCTCGTAATGCCCGTTGAAAGCAAAATTATTTGCTTTCAACCCGCTTCGCTAAGCGCCCTATTTATTTTAATTTTTCCTGCGTTCTCTTTTAAATTTAACCGGTAGAAATATTTCTATATCTTTTTTGGAGTAACCGTGTTTTTTGAAAAAATCAACGACTTTGATATTTTGCCGCCCCGCTAAGTCAAGTTCTAATAATTCGTCTGCGACTTCAGGATTAAAATTATCATGAAGTTCTCCGTAAAAAATATCCGATTGCCCGAGATTTTCGTCACTCTCTTCAACGGCTTCAAGCAAATCGGCAATCGTTGCATCCTTTGATATTTTAGCGCTCCATTTTTCAAGTTCTTTTTCTCTCTTTTCCTCTGCCTCTCGCAATGCTTTGTTTTCAGGGTCTTCTTCGTACGCCTTCAAGGCGCCTTTATATTGTTCGCTTTGTTTTCCCCACTTCATTCTGGCAATCTCTATGGCCGCGTGATATTTTTTTTCTTGCAGGCATTTTCCATAAAGCCCTGTTGTGGTTGCTTCAATTTCTTCAGAAGAACCCATGTTCAACCCGCCCATATCGGCCCTTGCCAGAATATTTATCGCTTCAAGATAGCGGCCCATGTTTATGTTTTCAGCAATGGTGGTTTTGGCAAATTCTTCTATTTTTCCACCAGAAATTCTTAATTGAAAGCCCAGTTCTATGGCGGCAAGCGCTCCTGTTAATTTAGTTTTTTCAAATTGTTCTTCCGGGCTTTCCGGTTGTTTTTCGTTCGCGCTTGATATGTTCACCAAAAATTTCCCCCGTTCATCTTTAGAAGTTACAAACCCATGACGCTCTAAGGCGCCCTTAAAATTCGCAACGCCTTCGGCATCTCCGGTGTTGGCTTTTTCGGCAAGAACTTCTTCCGCGTACAAAATCAATTTAGATTTTGATATTCCAATTCGCAATCCTTCCTGAATCGGTCGCCAAGCGCCGACTTTTTTCGCATTTTCAAATATCCGTTTTTTTTCTTCATCGCTGAAACCCTCAAACGAAGCCCGCGTTTCAAAATTCTCAACCTTTTCTTTACCGCGATTATCAGCTAAATTTTCCTTTGGATTTTCAATAGACATAATTTTATGCGGATTATTCAGTGGTCTTACCATTAAAATGTTCATCATCTGTCAACGCTTCTTTTTTAGTTTTATGAACCACGCCATCTCGATGTTCGGGAGGAGAATAAATCGTATAAAGTTTCAGCTCCGCGTTTCCTGTATTTACAACATTATGTTTTGTTCTTGCGGGAATAACAACAGCGTATTCGCCTTCAACATCATGCTCTATATCATCCCAAACAACCCTTCCTTTGCCTGTTTCAAATCTGATGAACTGGTCGAGACCATGCGTCTCTTCGCCAATTTCTTCTCCGGGCATTATGTTCATCAACACAAGTTGACTATTGCGCGCCGTATAAAGCACGCGGCGGAAATCTATATTCTCTTTAGTCTCTTTTTCAATATTGATTATATAACCTTTCATAATGTTATTAAATTATTTTTAATCACGGCCAATTTTAAAACGGTCTTTAGCAAAAAAACTTTCTCCAAAATTAAAATATGGTTCCCTCCTACGCTACCCCCATCGTTAAAACTTCAGAGGTCAAAAAAGCTTCGGATGGGTGCGGCGAGCCGACTCGCTTCGCCGGAGCTTCAGCGAGGCGAGTGTTTTTCTCCGGGTTCTTCTTGTGGTGAGCGAAGTCGAACCATTGCGGTTTTGAGCGGTGCGGTTCCGCAGTTATCTTAACATAATTTCTTAAGTGTCGGGGGCGGGGGTCGATTTCACTCCTCGCGAAATCCCCGGAAATGCCCCCGGCATTTCCTTCTTGTCTCGCCCTGCCGTATATATTTGTTTGTTCCAAACAATTAATAATGCCGGGGGCGGGGGTCGAACCCGCACGTCCTTGCGGACATCAGATCTTAAGTCTGACGCGTATGCCAGTTTCGCCACCCCGGCAAGGGCGCAGGCGGGAATTGTTTTTCCTCCTCGGAAAAACCCGGGGAAATTTTTTCCGCCTTGGTCGGAGCCTCGGCTAAATTTCCCGTCAAAAATGAAATAGTTCATTTTTGACCCCGCGAATAAAAGTTTTGTCCCGATAACTGAAAATCGCAGAGGCATGGGAGGGATTCGAACCCTCGCATAGGAGTTTTGCAGACTCCCGCCTTACCTCTTGGCTACCATGCCATGTTTTGCAATTTTCAGTTATTGAGGATCCTCGACTTTCTATGAAAGTCGGGACAGACTTCCGGATAAAAGTAATAACATTACTTTTATCCTCTTTTCCACCGTGCCAAATTTATGTGTTGGACATAACTCCACCATTTCAAAATTTCGCCTTTATTATACAGTTTTTACGATATTTATCAATTTTTCAAGTGTTTCTTCCATGGTTGATTCAATTCTGAACCCCGAAGCCAGTTTGTGCCCTCCGCCCCCAAAATGTTTGGCAATAGCGGACACATCAGCGTTTTTATAATGCTCGGTTCGTAAACTACCCCTTATAAATCGCGGTTCCTCGTTATTTTGCGTCAGGAAAACGGAAATTTTTGCTTCCGGAACTGTTGCCATGAGAGAAGAAAATTCCGACAAATACTCTTTTCCGGCATTATGTTTCAAAAAATCTTCTTTTTTCGCGAAAGAAACCGCAAGGCCGCTTTTAGGGTCAATCTTAATTCGCAATAACGCTTCTCCCCAAAGACGTATCGCTCTAATGGGGCGTAAGTCCTTTTCAATATTTTTTGCCACTTCTTTTATGGTAACTCCTTTTAAAAGAAGGTTTTTAACAACGCGCAATGTTTTCGGAGTCGTATTGGAATGTTTAAAAATCCCCGTATCAACCATAATTCCGCATAAAATGCATTTAGCGGAATCTCTGCCGAATTCCACATCATTTGCTTCAAAAAAATCATAAACAAGTTCCGCTGTTGAAGAAGACGAGGTATCAATAAGATTTATTGTTCCGAGTTGTTTGCCGGTTGAATGATGGTCAAAGGTAATTATTTTTATCTCCGGCTGGATTTTAAGCCATTCATCAAGGCCGAGCCGTTTAAAATCGCCGTAATCAAATCCGATTAAAAGATTGAATTCGCCTTCAGGAACCGAGGGCTGAATTTTTTCAAGACACGGCAAAAATTTTAAATATGCCGGAATTTCATCTTTAGAGTAAAGAAAGACCGCGCCGGGATTTATTGATTCCAGCCAATTGTATACGGCGAGCATAGAAGCAATGCCGTCGCCATCGGGAGATTCGTGAGTAGCCAGCAATATACGTTCGGAGCTTTTGATTAAGTTATAGGCCTCAATGAATTTATTTTGCACTTTGTAACAAGTGGCACGCGATAAGTGACATGTTTCATGTCCCATGTTTCATGTCGCTTAATAATTTCTCCACCCCTTCCCTTTTCTTCTCCTCCTTATCGATCATGAACCTGATTTTGGGAACGGGCCGGATTCGCAGGCGTCTGTTAAGCATCCTCTGAATAAACCTGGTTTGTT
The DNA here is from genome assembly GCA_000998135.1 of Parcubacteria group bacterium GW2011_GWA2_42_14. Classification (GTDB taxonomy): domain Bacteria; phylum Patescibacteriota; class Minisyncoccia; order Sungbacterales; family GWA2-42-14; genus GWA2-42-14. The sequence goes on along the minus strand of LCCV01000015.1, from coordinate 43,816 downwards.
TTGTTAATTCTTTAAGAAGGAATTCTTCGTCTCCGGTTTTTGATTCAAATACGGAAAAAAATACGCGGCTTGCGATTTTATTTTCTGTAGTTTCAATTCTGGTTATAGTAATTAAAGCGCCCGACGGCACATCAATTTCACGGGCAATAATTTTTGAAAGCTCCTCTTTAAGGAGTTCATTTAATTTTTCCAGCCTCTTCAGGATAGGGGCGACTCTAATACTATTCGAATTCACTCGAATGACTCGAATACGTATTCGTGTCATTTGAGTGTTATTGGTATATTTAGAGTCGCTTTTTAAAAATTTCTTCCTCAAAAACCTCTACTTCGTCGTCTTTTTGGATTTTTACCGTTGAATCAACCAATACCCCGAACTCCATGCCTTCGGCCACCTCATTAACATCCTTTTTTTGTTGCTGCAATTGGAGTATTTTCCCTTCGCCCGCGGATTCTTTATTGCGAATAATATTGCATTTCAAACCTCTTTTTAGTTTTCCGTATGTTGTCTTTCCTCCGATAACCTGTTTTGTTCCGGTTAATTTGAATGTCGCGAGAATCTTTGCTTTTCCGACAACATTCCGTTTTATTTCCGGCAGAATCAGGTCCGACATTTCCGATTTTAAAGCGTCGATCAATTCATAGATTATTTCTTTAATGATAATTTTTATGCCGTTGGATTCGGCAAGCTGTTTTATTACCGGCCCAATTTCCACCTTGAATCCGCATACAATAATATTTTTTCCGGCCTGTGCCGTTTTTATGTCTGATTCCACGATATCTCCGAGTTCATTTTTTAAAATTTTTACGCCCGCTTCCGGGTAATCAAGCGCTATAATCGTGGCTTCAAGCGCTTCCCTGGATCCGGCCACATCTGATTTCAGAACAATTTCAAGGAGCGGTTTTTCTTTGACGGCAATTTCCTCTATTGTCGTTTCTTCTGTCAGGGGTTCTATTTTTTTTGATTGTTGAATTTGTTCTGAAGAAGCAAATTTTTCCGCATCGGTTTTTTCTTCAAAACTCGCGAAGGTATCTCCGATAACCGGTACGTGCTGAAGTGAAGCAACAATAACCGGCATGGATGATGAAGCAGATTCAATTGGCCGGCCCAAAAAATCTTCCAATATTTTTATTGATTCCGCAAATCCGCCTATAGCCAGAAAATCATTTTTGATAAACGAGCCGGTTTGTAAAAGCAGAGTAGCGGTAGCGCCGCGCCTGGGGTCAAGATGCGATTCAACCACAACGCCCTCAGCCGGTTTTTTATGGTCGTCTTCAAGGTTTTCCAATTCGGCCATAAGCAATATTAACTCAAGCAAATCATCCATGTTTTTCCCAATTTTAGCGCTGATTTCGACTGACGGCACCTTTCCGCCATAGGACTCCACAAGCACGTTTTCTTTAGCAAGTTCCTGTTTTACTTTTTCCGGATTTGCTTCGGGTTTATCTATTTTGTTTATGGCCACAATAAAAGCAAGGTTATTTTGACGTATTATTTCAATTGCTTCTCTGGTTTGCGGTTTTACTCCCTCATCCGCGGCCACGACCAAAATTGCTATATCGGCTACTTTGGCGCCCCGGGAACGCATTTTAGAAAATGCTTCGTGTCCGGGAGTATCAATAAAAGTGATTTTTTTACCTTTGTGCAGAACTTCATAAGCGCCAATATGTTGGGTAATGCCGCCGGATTCCGACTCAACAACTTTTGTTTTTCTGTACCAATCAAGAATTTTCGTTTTTCCATGGTCAATATGGCCCATCACAACTACAATTGGAGACCTAACATATTTTTCTGTTTCTTCAGTTTTCTTAATTTTTTTAACCATAAAAGTCCTTTTTAAATTCTAAATCCTAATATCTTCCGCAGAAGGCGAATCCGCCTCTGGCGGAAAATTCTAAATTGATTTGTAATAAATAAGTCACCCTGAAGGAGTGAAGCGACTGAAGGAACTCGTGGGTTTCTTCGCCGCGTTCAGGACGACCCATTGGTCTGTTTAGGATTTAAAATTTTGGATTTAGGGTTTCTTGTAGTACTTCTTTTTCTTCTTCCGACAAGGGTTGTTTAGGTTTTCCGGCTTCTATACGTTTGCCGTATACTCTTACTCCTTCTCTTAAGTAAAGGCTTGAAATGATTACGCCATCGTTATTTTGGTTGAGCAAGGCCAAAGTAAAACTTTGATCGCCCCCGGTTTCGGTAAAAGGGTTATAACGTTTAAATCCGATTTTTTGTATAGAAATCTTAGCAATTCCATCTAAAAATTTTGTTTTTGATTCAAGGGTTTCAATTTTCTCTCCGGCCTTGGTAATTCCGGAAACCACGTTTTTGATAAGATCTTCCTGCGAGCTTATTTTTTTACCGAAAATTAAATTCCATTTTTGTCGCAAATCCCAAACCAGCCAAAAAAGCAAAATGTTTGCCGCGAAAACAGCAAATAAACCCAAATATTCCCAATTTTTATATAGATATTCCATACCCTATCTAAACATAGCAAAAACAAGGATAATTTACCATTTTTGTTTTTTCCGAAAAAATAGAATCCTTAACACGTATAGATAATTGGTCAAATTTAAACTACTTTCATCTGAAAGCGAAGGATTTTAAAGGCATGGAATCAGACACCAAAAGACCCGTTTTTATACGAGTTTTTTGGTAATACGCAAAAACAGTTTAAATTTATTGCATAACCTTTATTTTTCCCTTAAGTGATGGATTCAAATGGTCATGCATAGGGCATTCTTTTGCTTCTTTGAATGTGAAATTGTAAGTTTCTCCTTTGTTGAGCCCTTTTAAAGAATCAAAACCGGCGCAAAGAAGATGTGATGGATGAACTTCGGAAGCTGGCCAGTGCTGAACGCTATCGCGATTTGTAAATATAACAGTATCTCCAACTTTGATATCAAGAGTGGCAGGAGAAAATCCTGAAGAAGTAATTTCAATATTTTTCGTTGAAGCAGATGAGGGCCCAATGTCTTTTCCTTCAGTTATTTCTTTAAGCACTACCACAAAATCACTGTTTTTCAATTTTGAACTGAAAACGCCTTCTTGAATATGTTTATCCGGTTTAGGGTTTCCGTCATTCGGTTCTGAAGTCAAAACAGCGGTCCTATAGAATGTTTTATCGCCTTCTGTTACGAATTCCAGGATTCCATCGCCGTTTTCCTGTAATTCCATTTTGCCTGTTGAAAAAAAGTCGTCTTTTTTAGCGTCTTTTATTAGCCATCCTTCATAAAAACTTGTGCCTTCTAGTTTAGACAAACCGGCAGATTTTATGCGGTGATAAGTTTTTCCTTCGTATAAGGCCAGCCACGCTTTTCCGGTTGATTTTCCGCGAACCATGTCTTTAAGGTCAACTACTTGCGCTTTGGCAAATATTCTTTCGCGCAACTCCTTTTCTTCAAAGGCCCTTTTCTTTTCCATTTCCATTTTTTCTTTTTCCGCTCTTTCCCCGGCTTCTTTCATTTCTTTTTCTTTTACAATTTTTTGTTCTTCTTCAAATTTTACCCGTCTTTTCTCGGCAATCTTTTTTATTTGCGTATATCCGACCCCTCCTCCAACCCCAAGAAGCGCCAATATCACGAGAATAACCGGAAAAGCAATTCCTTTATTTGTTTTCATTGTTGTGAAAAACCATTAATCGCGCACCAATTATACACGAATAACACTAATAAAAATTCGTGTAGTTCATGAAAAATTCGTGTTTGATTTGTGGAAGTTAAATATTTAAACTATTATAGCATTATAAATAAATAAGCCAAAATCAATAATAAGCATTGAAAGTATCAAAATCTCAGCGACATCTAAAAGACATTAACGACATACTACTAATATTGTCTGAGCTTGTCGAAGACATACCTTGATTTTAAGCCAAAGTTTTACAATTCGACATGCTCAGGGAATAAAATTTTGGCAGTAATCCTTATTTTGCAAAAAATCTTAAGTAACACATGAAACGAGTTGATTTATAATATTTATAGTTTTTAAGTTTTGTAAAACCATGTAACACGGGAAACATATGCCAAAAACACAAAAGAGAGAATTCGGCGATGTTGGTGAAAAAATCGCAGAAGGTTTTTTGGTTAAAAAAGGATATAAGATACTGGATAAGAATTATAGAATAAGAAACCTTGGAGAAATTGATATTGTTTGCGAGAAAAATGGAAAACTAACCTTTTTTGAGGTTAAAACAAGAGATGTTCTACATGAAACAAGTTTTCCAATAGGATTCAGTATAAATAACAAAAAACGGAAAAATCTCAAGAGAATTTGTCAATTATACTTGATTGATAAGAATTGCCAACAAAATCAGGAGTGGCAGGTAGATGCCATCTTTATTAATATAAATCGTGAAACTGGTAAACAAAATATAGAACATCTTGAAAATATCCTTTGGGAAGAATACTATTAAAAGCGTGAAACATTGTGCTTTTGTGAAAGCAGTTCATATGAAACGGGCCGTAGTATACCGGCAGTACGCCTGCTTTGGGGTTGAGAACTTATTCGGGGAGTAGTATACCGGTAGTACGCCTGCTTTGGGAGCAGGTAGACCGGGTTCGATTCCCGGCTCCCCGAATAAGTTCTCAACGAAAATGCCGGGGGCATTTTCTGGAAATTCCGAAAAGGAATTTAGGTAGACTGGGTTCGATTCCCAGTAGCCCGATACAACTAAAGATATGCAAAGAGGGTTGCTGGGAATCGAAGGGAATGCTGGGGGCATTCCCGGGAATTTGCCCGATACAACTAAAGATATGCAAAGAGGGTTGCTGGGAATCGAAGGGAATGCTGGGGGCATTCCCGGGAATTTGCGAGAAGCAAATTGATTCCCAGCGGTCCGACCAATTAAGACAGATCAAATTCCTGAATATGAATAACTATAAAGGCGTCATTATTGAGGAATCTCTTACGAATAAAAATATCCTCAAAAAAATAAAAATCGTCTCGACAAAGGTTGAGAAAGTTACCGGCGAACATCAAACGCCGTGGTTTTCGCAGTGGACCCTGCATACAATCGAATTGCCGGAATCAGAAGCGAAAACGATTGCCAAAGAAATAAGCCAATCTCTCGATAATGAACATTCATGGTATGCCGATTTCAAAAACAACACTTATCACTATATCATTTTCCGTAACAAAATTTTCTATATTGACCGGATAAATAAAGAGCAGTATGACGAAGCGAAACGTTATGGCATTTCGCTTGGCATACCGGATTATCAGGTTGCTTTTGCGCCTGATGATAAAATTTGAAAAAGATAAATTATGAAAGCAGTATTTTTCGAAAAACCAGGCGGGTTAGAGGTTCTCCAATATGGAGAATTGCCTACTCCAAAACCGCAAAAGGGCGAAGCCCTTATGCGAGTGCGAGCGGCTGGTCTAAATCGCCTTGATATTTGGCTACGAGAGGACAAAGAGAATGCCCGAAATATCCCCATGCCGCACATTTCCGGCTCGGACGCCGCCGGAATAGTTGAGGAAATAAACGGCGAAGGCCCGCTCAAGGCGGGGCAAGAAGTGGTTTTGAATCCGGCTATTCCTTGCGGCACTTGCCCGCGTTGCAAAAATGGAAAGTCGTGCGAGCTTGTTAAAATTTTCGGCGTTAAAAATCAGGGCAGTTATGCTGAATACATTACCGCGCCAATCTCGCAATTCTATCCAAAGTCACAAAACATTTCTTTTGCTGAGGCGGCGGCGTTTCCACTTACATTTCTCACTGCTTGGCATATGCTCGTTGGAAGAGCAAATCTGCAAAAAGGCGAAACAGTTTTTGTTTGGGGCGCGTCCGGCGGTTTAGGTTCATCTGCTATCCAAGTGGCAAAATATCTTGGCGCGAAAGTTGTCGCCGCCGCGAAATCCGAGGAAGACGCAAAGCAAATCTGCGAGATTGGCGCAGATGAAATTATAATTTATACCAAAGGAAATGTTGAAAATGCAGTAAAAAATCTGACGAATGGTCTTGGAGTTGATGTGGTTTTTGAAAGTGTTGGCGAAAAAACGTGGGGTACGACACTTGCTATGCTTCGCCCTTTCGGTCGTGTCGTCATCGCCGGAACAACAAGCGGCGATATGGGAACGCAAGATTTGAGCGATATTTATGTTCGCCAACTTTCGATCTTTGGAGCGAGAATGGGAACAAAGGAGGAGTTTGAGAAAGTTTTGGAGATTGTCGCGGCAGGAAAACTGAAGCCGATTATTGATAAAACATTCTCGCTCAAAGACGCGGCCGAAGCGCAGAAGCGAATGGTTGAAGGTAAGCATTTTGGCAAAATTGTGTTAGAAATACAATGAACGATGCGTCAACTTCGTTGGCACGTCTGCCCGCCTCTGGCGGGAAATTCGGTGGCAACAGAAAACGAGGACGCCGTTCAATAGTTGCGGCCGATTCAGTTTTATATGTATAAAGAATATGGTCATATGGGTATAATAAAAACAAAAAACTTTGAACTAGCCGTTTATTCGAAAGGCAATCTCTCGTCACCTAAACTTGCAATTATTATACCCGGCAGATTGGATACTAAAGATTATATTCACAATACAAGCATTGTTGATTATCTAGCCAACAAAGGTTATTTTGCGTTATCTTTTGATCCGCCGGGTACTTGGGAAAGTCCCGGAGACATTGGCCTCTACACAACCACGAATTGCCTGAAAGCAGTAGACGAACTGATGGGGTGTTTTGGTAATAGGCCGACCCTACTTATGGGTCACAGCAGAGGAGGGACCATTGCTATGTTGGCTGGACCAAATAATATTTATGTGACTCATTTCATTACGATTTTTTCGTATTATGGAGCGCCCAGTGACCCGGAAAAAGGGCGGATAGTCGGCGGAAAAGTAATTAGTTATAGAGATCTGCCGCCCGGGGCAATAAAAACTAAGGAGCAAAAAAAATTTGAATTACCACTTAATTACTTTAAAGATGGAGCGCAATATAACGCCTTACCTGGTTTAAGAAACTGCATCAAACCAAAACTCTTTTTCTATGGAACACAAGATAATATGAATGATCCGAAATATGTTAAAGAAGCATATCAGGAAGCGGCAGACCCAAAAATGATTCACGCCTTAGATTCCGAACATGATTATCGTTATCACCAAAAAATTGTTGAGGAGGTAAACAAGATTACCGGCCAATTCTTAGATAATCTTGCCCGAGATGTACCAATTGCGTAGTATAAAATTGAGCTAAACCGTCTTATGGGGTTTGGCCGTTAACGGCTCTAACTGAAGACGGCCAATAAACACGGACATTTAAAGAATAAAATCGCGCCCGAAAAGGCGCGATTTATGATATATAGGTGATATAGTTTTCTCCGACTTCCTCTTTTAACTATTTTTATTCATTCATCGTTTATATAAATGCACCTTGACAAAAGGAGGCACTATGAAAGCAGTTCACTTTGGCGCAGGAAACATAGGACGCGGTTTTATTGGTTTATTGCTGGTTGAAAATGGTTACGAGGTAACTTTTATTGATGTAGATGAAAGAAAGATTGATTTACTAAACAGCAATCCGCGCTACCCCGTCATTATCGTTGGCGAAGATGAAACAACCAAAGAAGTTGAAGGTTACAAGGGCCTTTGGGCGAATAACCAAGAAGAAGTGATAAAAGCAATTGCTGAAGCCAATATTATTACTACGGCGGTTGGCAAAGAATCCCTTCAAAAAGTAGCCCCGCTTATTGCCGAGGGGCTTTTGAAAAAACTTCAGTTATCCAAAATTTCTTCAGAACCAATACACATTATCGTAATTGCTTGCGAGAATGTAAACGACAATACCTCTTATCTTAAATCATTAATCTTGCCCTATATTGCCCCGGAAGAATGGAATGAAATTGAAAATCTGGTTAGTTTTCCAAATTGCGTAGTAGATAGAATTATTCCCAACATATCGCCGGATGAACTTATTCATCCTTTGGCGGTGGCAGTAGAAGAATACGCACTATTTGTAATAGATAAAAAAGTGTTAGGAAATAAAATTCTTAATTTGCAGGGCGCGGAATTTACCGAAAACATAAAAGGAGCTTTGGAACAAAAACTTTTTACTCTGAATATGGCCCACGCCATTGTCGGGTATTACGGCTACCTTGCCGGTTTTCAATATGTTCATGAGGCCCTTGAAGATACGCGCGTACAAACCCTTCTTAACGGAGCAATGGCGGAGATAAGTCAATTACTTGAATTAAAGCACGGCATTAGCGAAGCAGAACAGCAAAATTACGTTCAAAAAACTCTTAAAAGATTAAAAAATCCTAAACTGTCTGATGAAATCGTCCGTGTTGCCCGCCAGCCAAAACGCAAACTTCATCCCACCGACCGACTGATCGCTCCTGCCCAAGGAGCATTAGAAGCCGGAATTACACCGGCTTATCTTGCAACCGGCATTGCCGGAGCGCTTGCTTATGACTACATAGAAGACGAACAAGCCAAAGAATTGGTGCGCGATTTGCGGCAAAAAGGGATAGATGCTGTTTTAAGAGAAACGGCCTTACTTAATCCAAACGAAACTTTAGCCCGCATGGTTAAAAGCGATTTCACTTTTCAAGAATTAACGCGAAGAAGATAAATAAAAATTGATTAATATAATCTCCGCGTATTAACTTGAAAAATTGCTGCCCAAATTCTTCCCAAATTCTTCCTTGAACATTTAATTTAAATCTGATAAGGTAAAGTACGCAAAGCGAACTTTAACAAAAAAAGTGAACAATGAAACCATATATCGGCGTTACCGGTTTTACCAAAAAAGAAGAAGTTTCGTCGGCCTTAAGCGTTTTTCCGAAAAATTATGACAGGGAATTAATGGTCGGGGTTTGCGCAACATGGAAATCATTAAGATATTTGCCAATTAAGCCAAAATGGCAAAAGCAAACCCCTTCGCCATTGGCAATTAATGAGCTGTTTTTAGAAGATAGCCGCGTGTTAAATCTTGTTCATTATAGCACCGAAGAAGGCCAGGAAAGATCTATTCTTAATGACATGGTTAAAATTCATAATTTAGCCGGATGGCATTTCCACGGGTTTCAGTTAAATATTGCTTGGCCGGAAGTTAGGATACTGGACGAATATAGAAATGCTGTGGGTTATAAATATAGAGTTGTACTTCAAATCGGGCAAAAAGCGGTTGAAATGGCCGGAGGAACTCCAGAAAGTGTTGCTGACAAATTTGAACAATACGCGGAATTTATTGATGATGTGCTTCTTGACCCAAGCGGCGGACAAGGAAAATCGTTTGATACAGAACGCACCCGTGAATTTCTTACCGAAATTAGAAAAAGAAAATACGGTATCGGCCTAGGAGTTGCCGGAGGGCTTGGTCCGGACACATTAAATCTTGTTGAGCCATTGATTGCTGATTTTCCGAATTTAAACATTGATGCCCAGGGAAAACTCCGCAATTCAGAAAATGACCTTGATGTGGAAGCAATGAAAACTTATCTTGTTAAGGCCGTTAAAATATTTGGGTAAATCTAAAAATATTACCGCATCATTGCTGGTGCGGTTTTTAAAATTCCGAAAATACCCCTTATATATTTGTTAAAAACATTTCCCCGAATGCTAAAAAATGGCTTAAATATGCATTATTCATCAACATTTTACGCAATTTTTATATGCTATTGACTTAAATAACGTAATATGATATAATTAAAATATATGAAAAAAAGTCTAATTTATAACTATTTCTACACTACATCTGTTATAACACTAATTTTTCCATTAAAGACATTAGCTGCCACCCTGCCAACAACCTGCTCAGAACTTCTTGCTTTTATTGCCAATGATGTTGGCAAGACCCTCTCGGCTTTTATCGGAGCAATTACGGTTATTATGATGCTTATTGCCGCTTTTCAATTTCTTACGGCCGGAGGAGATGCTGAAAAAGTTAAAACCGCCAGAAGCAATATTATTTGGGTTATCGTTGGTTTGGCCATAGCCATAATTGCTTTCAACATACCAGGAATTATTTCAAGTTTTCTGGGCGGCTCTCTTCCGACCACATGCCAATAAACTAAATAATGGTCTACTGGCCAAAGCATGGGAATTAGTTTCGTAAACGTATGGAGCGATCCGCGTTTTTCTTCCTTGATTCCATATCGCCAAGAGCAGGCGAACTTGGTTCATTACACTTCTTGGAAGGACTTGTTTAGTCGTGGAGGTGGATTTGGAACTGTTGTAAGCAAAATGAATTTCTTACGGCACGCATCAGCGCCTTCAACATTGGACATTCAAAGGTATCGGGAAGTGTTTACCTCGTGGGTACACGGACAGGATGAACCCATTCCCATTTTCACTGAAATAGCAGGCAGAACAAATACAGAGGTTAATCTTACCGAAGAACAGCTTGAAGTAATACTTGAATTATTGCGAAACCAGACAATTGAACTTGAGGTTGCAAGGGCGGAAAAACATAAAGAGGATAATTTGAAGACGCGTTGTGAAGAATTTATCAACCAACAGTTGGCAGAAATTAATGCCTAAATAATATAGTCAAGATTCGAACTAAAACCCGGATTTTTCTATTGTTTTTATAAGATTGAACCCCGTAAATTCATTCAAAATGAAGCTTTTCACCGATTTCCTGAACCCGTTTTTGTAAAAACGGGTATTTTTTTAATTCCGGGTCTTGATTGATGAGATTTTGAGCTTCAAGACGCGCCGCTTCAACCATTTTTATGTTTTTTAGGGCTTCCATTCCCATATCACTCATTCCCCATTGATTTCTGCCGGAAAGTTCTCCGGGCCCACGAAACATTAGGTCATATTCAGCAAGTTCAAAGCCGTTTTTTGAATCCTGAAGCGCACGTAATCTTTCTCTGACGCGTCCCGATGAATGCTCGGTAAATACAAAACAATACGATTGATGTTCGCCTCTTCCAACTCTGCCACGGAATTGATGAAGCTGGGCTAAACCAAATCTTTCTCCGCCCTCAATCATCATAATGGTGGCATTGGGAACATCCACGCCGACTTCAACAACGGAAGTTGAAACGAGAATATCAATTTTGTGGTCTCCGGCGGGGGCGGAAAATTTTTTCATTACTTCTTCTTTTTCTTTGGGCTTTAATTTTCCGTGAAGCATGGCAATTTCAAATTCCGGAAAAATATGCTCTTTTAACTTTTTATATTCTTCCTTTACCGCCTTCATCTCCTGTAAGGGGAGCGCGGGATTACGCGGACTTGACGCAGATAGTCGCGGAAACGTTCCTGCGTTAGTCCGCGTTTTGTCCGCGTTATTCCGCGGCGCAGCATCAATGCGAGGGCAAATAACAAATGCCTGCCTGCCCTTTTTAATTTCTTCCCGAATGAATTCGTAAGTGTTTACGCGTTCTTTTGGCGAGACTACCCTGGTGATAATTTTTATACGGCCGGGCGGCATTTCATCTAAAACCGACAAATCAAGGTCTCCATAAATAGTCAGGGCAAGGGTTCTCGGAATCGGGGTTGCGGTCATTGATAAAAGATGCGGAGCTGATTTTACAAAACCAATTTGGGATTTTTTAAGGAGTTTGGGGGAATCGCCATATTGTTTTATTTCTTCTTTGTTTTTGACGAGGTGAGCCCGTTGTTCCGTTCCGAAACGATGTTGTTCGTCAATTATAACCAGCCCCAATTTTTTAAATTTAACTTTATCCTGAATTAAGGCGTGGGTGCCTATTAAAATTTTTATGTCTCCCGCTTCAACGAATTTTAAAAGCTGGCTTTTGGAAAGAACGGCAGATTTTTTAAAAGATAGTTTTGACGGAAATTTTTTTGATTCGGAAGAAGTAAGAAGTCCGATGGAAACGCGAAAGGGCTCAAGACGGCGGATAAATTCTTCAAAGTGCTGTCGCGCCAGAATTTCAGTTGGGGCCATAAAAGCAACCTGATAATTGTTATTAACGACACTAAGCGACACAGCGGCCGCCACAATTGTTTTTCCGGAACCCACATCTCCTTCAAGTAAACGCGACATAGGATGCGGTTTTTTAAAATCATCCAAAATTTGGGAAATAACCTTTTCCTGGGCAGAAGTAAGTTTATACGGCAAAAAGCCCTTAAATTCTTTTATGAGTTCTTCGTTTGGTTTAATTGATACTCCTTTTATTTCTTCATTCTTTTTTCTTTGTTTTTGCCTTTCCAGCTGTATGAAAAATATTTCTTCAAAAGCAAATCGTTTTTTTGCGGCCCCGGCTTCAGCCATGGTTTTAGGAAAATGCGCGGCCATTAAAGCTCTTTTTACGCCAGGCAAGTGATATTTTTTCAAAATTTCTTCCGGAATTATTTCTGGAAGAGCCCCTATTTCATCAAATAATCTTTTTATCTGCCACCTTAGCCATTCTGAAGAAACCCCGTAAGTTTCGGAATATACTGGCAATAGAGTAGTCGGTTGTTTGTTGTCAGTTGTAAGTTGTAGGTTGTTAGTTAGAATTTGCCACTCCGGATTGGCAAAAAATAATTTCCCTTTTTTATATGCTGCCTTTCCGGAAATCATTATTTTGGCTCCGGGTTTTAAGATATTGGCTAAATACGGCTGATTAAACCAGACAATACTGACTAAGCCGGTATCGTCTTTGAGCGCTCCCTGAGCAATTATCATTTTTTTCTTCCAGGTTTTTTCCGCTTCTATTTTTACGACCTCGCCAATGACGGACGCATGTTCTCCAATAACCAATTCACTGATTTTTTTCAGTCCGGAAAATTCAATATAACGAAAGGGAAAATAATAAAGCATATCTCGCGCTGTTGTAATGCCCAGTTTTTTTAACGCCGACTTTTTGGCCGGAGTCAAACGAAAAATATTTTCTATTTTATCTTCCAATTTCATAAGTTAAAACTAACATAAAAGAAAGCGCATGAAAACATATTTTTGCTTGATATCTATTTATTGGACGATAGATAAATAAATAGATACTTTGGCTAAAAAAGACAGCAAAAAGGCCTCGATTGAGGCCTGTGGTGGTTATGCTGAACGAATTGCCTTGGCAAGCGCATCAGCCAGGAATTTGAGGTCGGATTCGGTGGAAATCAACGGAGGGGTTAAGCGCACTGCCGGATAATTCTTGGAAGCGCCAAGGGTCCAAACGCCGAGTTCCCGTAGTTTTTCTACGAGTTGGTTACGTTTACCAGCGTCATGATTTCCTGTAAAAGTATAAGGCTTAATGCTTTTATAAAGTCCTATGCCGTCAACCTTAAAGTAAGGATTAAAGCCGTCATTTTCATTAAACGATTCAATTGCTTCATACAAAATTTTATGGAATAACGGCGAAAGCTTTGCCGCGTTTTCCACGATTTTTTCTTCTTCGTAAATATGCATGGTAATATTGGCCGCGGCCATTCCAATAGGACTCATGGAAAATGTGCCGGATACCTTGCCCGGCATAAATGGTTTTTTCCCGACAGCATCCCGTTTGATGCCGATAGCGCTGACCGGAACTCCGGAACCCAATGTTTTTCCCATAACCACCGCATCCGGATTAAGGCCGAGCTGCTGATAACCGAACCATGCGCCACAACGGCCGAGTCCCGACTGGATTTCGTCCGATATGGAAAAAATTCCTTCTTCTTTAAGAATTGTTTCCAGCTGACGAAGGTACCAGCCGACCCTCATGCCTCCGCCTTCGCCCTGCACCGGCTCATAAATCAAACAGGCGCATTCTTTTAAGGGAATGCCATTAAGCCGTTCTTTGGCTCGTTTCAGGTCTTCGAAGGTTTCGGGAAAAGGAAGGAAAAAGACATTTCCGTTTCTTTCGGCCTCATTCCAATGCACCGGGTTTGAATCCGAACTGTCGCGTGATTCTCCGTGCCTGCCATGAAACGCTTTTTCAAAAGAGATCCAGTATTTTTTTTCAGTGATGGTTCGGAAATAACGAATGGCTAAATTTACCCCTTCAGCGCCGGTGGATTGAAAACCGAATATTGTATTATCTTTACCAAAAAGATGGGGGGCTAAACGGTCTGCCAGGGCTATCGGTGTAAGATCAAAATCATATGCCTGTCTTTTATATAGATAGTTTTCATAAAAAAAATCTGTTCCCATAGTAACGCTTATGGCATTTTTTAGTCCTGCTTCATGCCAAAAATGTTTCATAAGGGCTGTAAATTTCGGATGATTATGCCCGATGTTGGCGCAACTTACCTGCGAGCAGGCGTCAAAATATTTTTTGCCGTTTTCATCCCATACCCAAACACCGTTTCCCCGAACCAAGGCATCTTTTTCTTCGGAGCCGATAGTTGTCGGAATAATCCATTTTCTGTGCAAATCAGCGTAAGATTCAGTGTTCATCGCGGTTTTCCTTGTTTTCAAAGAAATATTAATGCTTTATCCGTAGCACAGAAACCGTTGAAAAGTCAATATCATTTAAAGTGTTAATAATTAATACTTGGAATATTGATTAACCCTTTCCGAAATGTGCTATACTGAAAACATGTTTGGTTTTATAAAAGATGGTCATGTTTTCGGTGAATGTAAAAGAAGCGGTTTGGGGCTTTGGGAGTGCCCGCCCTTTCTTTTCATTGTGATGGGCTTTATAAATATTTGCGCCATGCTGGGAAGTTATTTTCTGGCATCGCGCTATACCGATGAGCCGATGGTTGCGGCATTGGTGGTTGTTTCTGTCTCTGTTCTTATTCTTGTTATCGGAAACTTCATTATATCCGGTTTCAACAAAATAGCCGAAGCCAATCTTTTAAAAAGCGAATTTATAAGCATTGTGTCGCACCAGCTTCGTTCTCCTCTTTCCATATTCAAATGGACCATGGATATTCTTATAAAAGAATCCGAGGGCCAAAAATTTAATCGGGACGACGGCATGTATTTAAATATTCTGAAAGAAAATACCGAACGCATGATTCAGCTGGTAAGTTTACTTTTGGAAGCAAACCGCATTGAATCTAACAGATTGGTTTTAGCAAGAAATCCCATACCTCTTTACAAAATTACCGAAGATATGGTTAACTCGGTGATTTGGTACGCCAAGGCCTATAACGTTGAAATTGAACTGCATCCCTTATTGTCTCCGCCGGATATCATAGGGGATATGGACAGAGTGAAAATGGTTGTTCAAAATTTAATTGATAATGCTATCCGTTATTCACGCGGCAAGGGCAAGATTGATGTTTATATAAAGAGCGAAGGCAGATTTTTAAAATGGGAAATTCACGATGACGGCGTGGGCATCCCGAGAGAACAACAAAAATTTATTTTTCAGAAATTTTTCCGTTCTGATAACGCGGTAAAACACCAAACCCAAGGATCGGGGCTTGGTTTATTTATTGCCAAGGCGGTTGTTGAAGAACTTGGAGGAGAAATCGGGTTTAAGTCCGAAATTGATACGGGGTCTACTTTTTGGTTTACTTTACCTATTAAACCATGAATCATGAATCATGAATCATATTTTTGATTCGAGTTTCGTGCTACATGTTTCAAGTTTCATGAAAAAGATTTTATTCATCGAGGACGAACCGGCTTTACAAAAAACTCTTTCCAGCGCTTTTACCAGCGAAGGATTTGAGGTAATACAGGCCCTTGACGGCGAAACAGGAGTCCGTTTAGCTAGGCAGAAAAAGCCCGATCTGTTACTTCTTGATCTCATTCTTCCAAAAATGGATGGTTTTGAGGTATTGCGCCAACTACAGGCGGACCCGGAAACAAAATCCATACCGGTAGTAGTGCTTACGAACCTTGAGGGTATGGGTGAGGTTCAAAAAGTCATAGAATTGGGAGCCAGGGATTATCTTGTAAAAACCAATTATAAACTTGATGAATTGGTGGCAAAAGTAAAAACATCTCTCAACCTATAAACCACAAAATCCTAAATTCTAATATCTAAATCCTAAACAAATCCAAAATCACAAATCCAAAATTCTCCGCCGGAGACGGATCCGCCTTTGGCGGAAAAACGTTCAGAATTTTGAATTTAGAAATTATTTAGGATTTAGGATTTTGAATTTAGGATTTTTAGATATATGAGGGTATCTAATGAACAATTAAAAGCGTTTATTCTGGACAGCGAATTCGTGAAAGAAAAGGATTTGAACGCCGCTTTGGAAGAAGCGGAAAAGAAAGAAACGAGTCTGAGTGAAATTTTGATTGAAAAAAAATTGATGCAGGAGGAAGATTTGAAAAAACTGGAGGCCTATATTCTGGGCATTCCTTTTGTTAATTTGGAAAAAGAAAATATAGACCCCAATGTTTTAAATATCATACCCGAGCTCGTTGCCAAAAAAAACAACATTGTTGCTTTCAAAAAAAATGGAAACGAACTTCAGGTTGCCATGCTTGACCCGGATGATATTCAAACCATTGAATTTATAAAAAAGAAGGCGAATTTAAGAATACTGCCGCGTTTAACCACCCCAAAAAGCATTAAGCAGATTTTGAAATTATACCAAAAGAGTTTGCAGGCGGAATTCGGAGAAATCATAAAAAAGGAAACGGAAAGCACGCTCCAATTCATTCAGGAAAAAGGATACGAGGAAAAAGAGACGGAAGAATTGAAAAAAATGGCGGAAGACCTGCCGGTTATAAAGATAGTCGACACCCTGCTTCGCCATGCCATACTGCAAGATGCCTCCGACATTCACATTGAACCGGCCGAGCGCGAAGTTATTGTAAGATACCGAATTGATGGGATTCTGCGCCCGGCCATGACCCTGCCCAAGCAGGTGGCGGCTGGTGCAGTGGCCAGAATCAAAGTAATGTCCAATCTTAAACTGGATGAACATCGGCTTCCGCAAGACGGACGTTTTAAAATTGAGACCACAGAATATAAAATTTCTTTCAGAGTTTCCATTATGCCGGTTTTTGACGGAGAAAAAATCGTTATGCGTCTTCTTCCGGAAACTTCCAAAGGGTTTACGCTTGAAACTCTTGGTTTTAATACTCACGACCTCGAGCTTTTGCACAAAGCCATCAGGCGCCCGACCGGAATGATTCTTGCTACCGGTCCGACCGGTTCGGGAAAAACAACAACTCTTTACACTATTTTGGATATTTTAAACAAACCCGGAGTGAACATTGTTACAGTAGAAGACCCGATTGAATACAGAATGCCGGGTATCAACCAAACACAGGTAAAGCCGGAAATCGGTTTAACCTTTGCCAATGGATTGCGAAGCATATTACGGCAAGACCCTGATATTGTAATGGTCGGAGAAATTCGCGACAACGAAACCGCTGGGTTAGCCATAAACGCGGCTCTTACAGGGCATCTTGTACTTTCAACCCTTCATACCAATTCCGCTGCCGGCGCTCTGCCGCGGCTTTTAGACATGAAAGTGGAGCCGTTTCTTATCGCCTCCACGGTTAACGCCATTATTGCCCAACGCCTTATCAGAACTCTTTGCCCGGAAAAAGAAACTTATGTAATGAATGACGCTGAAAAAACGGCCCTGGGAAAAGTTGTCAATATTGAACAAATTATAAAAATTTTGAGGAATGAACGGACAATTGGGCCATATGAGGGAATAGACAAGATTTCCTGGACCAGAACCAAACCGAACCAGGAATGCAAGGACGGATATAAGGGAAGAGTCGGAATTCATGAAGTTATGGAGGTAACAGATTCCATAAGGGAGCTGATAATAAAAAACGCAAGTTCCGATGAAATTGAAAAAAGGGGGCGAGCCGAAGGAATGATTACCATGCTTGAAGACGGCCTATTAAAAGCATCTCAAGGGATAACGACGATTGAGGAAGTATTGAGAGTTACCAGCGAGTGATTTAAAACATGAAACCTGAAACAGGTAACATGAATTAAAAAATATTTGTGTTTAATGTTCCACGATTCATGATTAATGATTCATGTTATTTGAGTATGTTGCCGTAGATAAAACCGGCGCTAAAATTGAAGGAGAGGAAGATGGCGAAAACGAGCGGAACCTGGCAGCCAAATTAAGAGCAAAAAACTTACTCCTTATTGAATCGTGGGCCAAAGATTCAAAACAAAAAAAGAGTTTTGAAATTCAAAGCATTTTATGGAGGTTAGGCCGTGTAAGTTTGGTGGAAAAAATAAATTTTGCGAGAAACTTGGCGGTTATGATAGGAGCCGGACTTTCATTAATAAGAAGCTTAGATGCCATGGCCGAACAAACCAATAATTTAAAATTCAAAAAAATCATAGTTGATATTATTGAAAACGTCAACAAGGGCAAAAATTTTTCCGAAAGCATGATGCCTCATAATAAAATTTTTGGCGATATTTTCATAAACATGATTGCTTCCGGCGAAGTTTCGGGAAAACTTGAAAAAACCCTGATTCTTCTTTCGCGCCAAATGAAACGCGATTATGACTTAAGATCCCGCGTAAGGAGCGCGATGATCTATCCTGCCATAATTGTTACGGTGCTCCTGGCCATAGGCATTTTAATGCTTGTTTATGTGGTCCCCACCCTGACCTCAACTTTCGCGGAATTGGAAATACAACTGCCTATCACCACGAGAATTCTTATTGCTTCATCCAGTTTTCTTTTAACCTATTATCTTTATGTAGTCATTGGTTTTGCCGGTTTTATTGCGCTGTTTGTTAGAATTATAAAAACAAAGAGCGGTAAGGAAATTTTTGACAAAATTATAATCAAAATTCCGGTATTTGGCCCGCTTATTCAAAAATTCAATATTGCCAGGATGGCGAGAACCTTCGGCTCCCTGATAATCTCGGGCGTTTCCATAACCAAGGCCCTAGAAATAACTTCTTCGGTATTGGGTAATGTTTTATTCAGACAAGCCATAGCTCAGGCCTCGGAAGACATACAAAAAGGCAAACCTCTTAACGAAACCCTTAAAAAATTCCCTAAGCTTTTTCCGCCGATGTTCACCCAGACCATATCGGTCGGAGAAGAAACCGGCACCATATCACGAATGCTTTTTCGCTTGGCCATATTTTACGAAGAAGATGTCACTACCACCACCAAAAATCTCTCCACCATTGTTGAGCCGATGCTGATGATATTCATCGGCGGAGTAGTCGGGCTTTTTGCCGTTTCCATAATACAGCCGATTTATGGAGGGCTGGGCGGGTTATAATAGCGACAAGAGACATGCAACAAGCGACATGGAAGATAAAACATGTCACAAAACCCTTGTCACATGTCACATGTCACATGTCATATGCATGGTTACACTTTAATAGAAATGCTTATTGCCTCTGCCGTAGTGATAATTTTGGCAGTAATTATTTTTGCCGGTTTAACTTCTTTTCGGGAATCAAACAACCTTCTTCGCGGAGTTGATTTAGTGGCGGATACCTTAAATAAGGCGCGGGTACAGACACTTGCCTCTAAGGAACAATCCGGCTATGGGATCCGGCTTGCTTCCACTAGCGTAATCTTTTTTAAGGGCAATGGATATAATCCTTCTGACTCTTCAAATGAAACTATAAATATGCCCCCCATGGTGGAAATAAACAATTTTGCCAACTCGTCCACATCTTTGAATATTGTCTTTAAAAGACTATCCGGAGAGACCGATAATCCGGGAACTATAAAAATGATAATCAAAAGGAATTCTGATAAAACAAAAAGTATTGAGGTTTATAATTCGGGGTTGGTAGAAATTAAATAAACAATAAATTTCTATTAATTTCGTTCCGAGCGAAGCGAGGAACAAGTTTCTATGAATTTCTGAAACTCATAGAAATTTATAGAAATTAATAAAAACTGATTTGTTGTTTTAACTTGTTAATGAGAGGAGTATCTCTAATTGAAGTTATTATAGGCGCTACGATTATTTCAATCATCCTTTTGGCACTGGGTTCAATTGCCCAATTTTCCATAGGAGTGTCCAAGGTTTCCACCGAACGTCTTCAGGCGGTTTTTTTGGCATCAGAAACAATAGAGGCGTTAAAAACCATGAGGGATTCAAATTGGACTACTCGCATAGCTCCGCTTGCCGCCGGAACCAGCTATTATCTTTTATTCGTTGGCGATCACTATGAAACAACAACGGTTCAGCCCGCCCTAATTGACGGCAAATTCAATCGTTATTTTATTTTGGAAAACGTGAACCGCGATCCTGCGACGAATGATATTTCCGCGTCAGGCACAAATGATCCGGATACCAAATTGGTCAAAGCGGTAGTGGAATGGACCTCAAAGAGCGTAATCAAAACAGAAACCGTCAAAACCTATATTATGAATATATTCAATAATTAACCAACGACCAACCACCAACAACTGACAACACGTGTTGTAAGTTGTAAGTTGTAAGTTGTAAGTTAGTTGAAGGGAACTGGTCTAATCGAAATCATTGTTTATGCCGCTATTTTAACGGTTATTTCCGCATTCGTCGTAAACAGCATTGTTATCATAAATAAGGCCTTAACCAGAGTCCGGTTGGAACGAAAATTAATACTTAGCGCGGACCAGACCATGCAAAAATTAATAAGAGAAATCCGCCAGGCAAGCGATATTAATGCTTCGAGTACCCTTGACGTAACCCCGGGTGATTTGTCGTTAAGAACTTATGTTAGCGCCACCAGCACCTTTCTTACCGACGCTGACTTTTATCTGGATTCGGGCAGGTTGGTTTTTAAAAAAAATCCCGCTTCCCCGATTTTTCTTACGGATTCAGATGTTGTCTTAACCCGTCTGCTTTTTTCACAAATCATCGCTTCCAGTTCCAAAGCCATAAAGTTTGAAATGGGGCTTTCCGCGTCAACTCCAAAATCAACCGCCTCCAGCACCTTTTACGGAACAGCAATATTAAGAGGAAGTTATGATTAACCTACAACCTACAACCTATAACCTACAACCTAATCGACAAAATGGGCAAGCTGTTATGACCATAGTTTTTTTCATGCTTTTTTTGGGAGGAATCGGGGTTTTGGCGTTTTCCTATCTGGCCTTGAACCGCTCCAAAGCATCAAGAGACATACTTATTTCGGAAAAAAGCTATTATTTGGCCGAGTCGGGAACCGAAGACGTAATTTATCGGATGAATAACGGCAAATCATATTCGGCGCAAGAAATAATTGTTTTAGACGGCTACACGGCCACAACCACAACTACTACCGTAGGCGCCAAAAGAGAAATTGAAACTTTGGCCAGCGTCCAGCAGAATTTCAGAAAAATAAAATCTGTTTTGGAAACTGGCGGCGGGGTGAGTTTTGTGTATGGGGTTCAGCTTGGAAGAGGCGGTTTTTTTATGGAAAACGGCGCAACTTTAAATGGAAGCGTTTATACTACCGGAAACATAATTTTGAAAGATAGCGCTAAAATTACCGGTGACACCTTGGTCGCTTCTACTTCATATATTAGCGGAGGATATAACGGCAACCCCAATGACCCGAAAATTCAAGGAAATGCCAGGGCTCATTATATTTTTAATGCGAATATTTTCAAAAACGCTACATCCACTACAGTGATTGCTAAAAGCAAAATTGCCAGTTCAACTCACGCCGATATTATTTCCGGAGATACTATAGGCATAAACGCATATTATCAGACATCGATTGCCACGAGCTCGGTTGGCATGTCTTCCTATCCGGGAACGCCTGCCCCGGCAGATCTGCCTATTTTAGATTTTCCTATATCCGACCAGCAAATTTCCGATTGGGAGACGGCGGCAGAAGCAGGCGGAACACATACCAGTCCCTGTCCTTATATTATAGAAGACGACCTTCCTTCTACTTATTTGGGGCCTCTAAAAATAAATTGCGACCTTACAGTACAAAACGACGGCGTGGTTATTTTACAAGGTCCCGTTTGGGTTGTCGGAAGCATTGATATAAAAAATGACGGACAGATTAAGATAGACCCAAGTTATGGCGCCAACAGCGAGGTATTAATAGCTGATAATCCTTCTAATCGGCTGACTTCCAGTAAAATATTAATTCAGAACAACGCAAAGGTTCTTGGTTCCGGTTCAAGTGGCAGCCATATTATTCTTATTTCCCAGAATAATTCTGCTGAAACAGGCGGAAACGAAGTGGCGATACAATCACAAAATAATCAGGCCGCTTCGGTTTTTTACACAAGCCACGGCAAGGTTTTAATAGAAAACAATACCGCTCTTAAAGAAGTGACCGCTTATCTGGTCCATATGAAAAATAACGCTGTGCTTACTTACGAAAGCGGGTTGTCGGATATTACGTTTTCGTCCGGGCCGCAGGGCGGATATGTGGTTGAAGAATGGAGAGAGGTGGAATAAGGTTCGTCTGCCATAATTTTCTTCACCAAGGGGGTGACCTTACAACCCCCCAATTTATAAGCCGTTCTCGGCACATTGATTCCCCCTTGAGTTCAGAAAATTATGGTGGACTCACCTTATCTGAAAAACTTAGTAGTATTACGAACATACCCTTATTGGCCAATTATTGGCGGGGTTTTTTGTTTACTGGTATAATGAATTCATGTTATCAGTAATTTCCAAAAGAATAAGCGGCATTCTATATCCTCCTTTTTTGGGCATTGATATTTCCGACCTTACAATCAAGTTCGCAAAAATCAGCAAAGACCGGGAAGGAATCAATAAAAAAATTGATTACTTCGGTGAAATTAATATTGAAAAAGGGCTGGTTAGCGAAGGAGAAATAAAAAAAGAAAAAGAGCTTATTGATATTTTAAAAAATAATCTAAAGGATTTGCGTAACAAAAAAATTTCGGAAAAATTCGTAGTCGCGTCTTTACCCGAAGAAAAAAGTTTCGTGCGGATAATTCAGCTTCCCAAATTAAAGCCAGCGGAAATCGCTTCAGCCGTTCGCTGGGAACTTGAAGCCAATATTCCTCTTCTGGTAGAACAGGTTTATTTTGATTACGAAATCATAAATTCTCCGGAAATTCCCCTGGATCATACCGATGTTTTAATTACCGCTTTTCCGCGCCTTACTGTGGATTCTTATATTTCAGTTATACGCAGTGCCGGCTATTATCCTTTGGCAATTGAGCTTGAATCCCAGGCCATATCGCGCACTGTTATAACCAATGACCTTATCAACGACGCGGTTATTATTGTTGATATCGGCATGACCAGAACCAGCTTTATGGTTTTCGGCGGCGGCTCCATTATATTAACAATTTCCATAAGGCTCGGCGGGCAGGATTTTAACAAGGCAATCGCAGAAAAACTCGGGATTCCCCTGGAAGAAGCGGAAAAAATAAAAAAGGAATACGGCCTTAATAAAAATTATAAAAATGGCATTATGATTGAGGCCTTAATACCGCTTCTTCCGGCATTGGTTGAAGAAATCAGGAAACAAATTTGGTTTTATAAAGACCGTGCCGAACACCGCCATGGAGGCCTGAAAGATATTTCAAAAATAATTTTAGTTGGTGGAGACGCCAACTTAATAGGTCTCGAAAAGTTTCTTTCCATATCATTAAAAAAACCGGTTATTACCGCCGACCCATTCGTAAACGTCTACGGCAATCCATATAAAATCGTGCCGCCGATACCCAAAAACGCTTCGTTGAAATATACAACGGCAATCGGTCTCGCTTTGCGCGAGTAGTTTGAAACGTGAAACATGAAACTTGTAACACAAAAAGTCGTGTTCTATGGTTCATGCTTCATGATTTATGATTCATGTTCACCCTTAATTTACTATCCGAAAAACAAAAAACCGAAGTCCGGTTTGAAATTTATAACCGTTTTTTAATACAAATAGGCATTACTCTTGTGGCCATAATGATTATTTTTTCCGTGCTTCTTATACCAACATTTATATTTCTTTTATTCCAAAAGAGTGACCTTAAACACGACTTAGAAATTGAGCAAAAAAGCCAGGAAAATGTCAAAGTGTCTGAAGCAGAAAACGCGGTAGAAGTCAATAACGGCATTATACAATCTTTAAAGCTGGCTGAAGCAAAAATCAGCAGAATTTCTCCGGTTGTTTCAAGTGTTTTTGGCGCAAGCGTAAACCTTGCGACGATTTCAGAATTAAAATACACTCTTACCCCCAAAGAAGTGATGATTAGGGGACAAGCCGACGATATTAAAAAATTTCTTGCGTTTAAGGATGCCCTTGATGAACTGCCGTATTTTACGGAAAAAATTATTTCTCCGCCGGACAACCTGGTTAAATTAAAAAATGTGTCATTTACCTTAAGAGGCAAGCTTAAGTAATCGCGAATATGCGCAAATTTTTCCACTAATCGCATGAATACTATTCGTGAAATTCGTGGTCATGTTCGTGAACATTAGTGATTCCAGAGAATCTCAGTCCCCAAAAAAAGTTTATTATAATTATTATGGTCTTAATTTTAGCAACCTGTTTGATGGCGTTGTTTATTTTATTCTACGTTTTACCTCTTTTGCAGAAAGGAGCTGATCAAATACTTGAAATGAAAAATGAATTGGCCCTGCTTGAAACCAAACGCCATCAGATAAAAAGAGTTGAAGAGCTGATAGAGGAATCTTCGACCGACCTTGGACGGGTTAAAAATTTGGCAGTTGACCATTCCAACCCTCTGGATTTTTTTGAATTCCTTTATTCTGCCGCTTCTTCAAGCAAGGCCTTCATTGACGTAAGGCTAACGGAATCCAAGGGCCCTTCTTCGCCAAGAATTCTTGAATATGGGGCCGGGGTCAATATTAACGTTGACGGTTCCGGCAAGGGAATATTTATCTTTTTAAATCTTTTGGAGATGGCTCCTTATGAAATGGAAATTCAGGATATTATTATTACTGGAGGAGGAACGAAAGATTCTCCGTATAAAGCCGGCATGAAAGTTAATGCCCTTAGCCGATAATCGCGAATATGCGCAAATTTTTCCACTAATCGCGCGAACATCGTTCATGAAATTAGTGGTCAAATCCGCAAACGTTAATGGTTCTGCCGAACATAAAAAAAATTGAGGATTTAAAAAAGATTTTCTCCTACAAATCTGTTGTTTATATTTCGCTTTGGGCGGTTGTCGGCCTCGTGTCTACAGGGCCCTTGCTTGATATTTGGATTTTTTATGTGTATGGTTATAAAGTTGTAAATACCGCCGTGATAAGTGATTATACCATAACCTTAAAAAGGAAAGACCTGACTGAAATTATCAATATGCTGGATGAGAGAAAAAATAAATTTGATTTTATTTTGCAATTCGGCATTAAGGATGCTCCGCCGATGTTTAGATAAAGCTTAATGCCGGAAATAGCGCATTGCAATAATCTTTTTATTTTCCAACACAGTTTAGTTGCTCATAGAAGCGGATAAACGCAGATGATAAAGCGGATGCACGCGAATAACCATTCAAGGTTCTTAACTTCTGCCCCCGTAGTTCAACTTACCCCGTTAGACAACCCCCTGTAGCTTAATGGATAAAGCAGCGCTCTTCTAAGGCGCTGATGCGGGTTCGATTCCTGCCGGGGGGGTGTCTAACGGGGTGAAGATAGAACTCCGGACTTCTAGCGGATATGGGGGTCGGAGCAAACTGCTTTGCTCCGACGGACGATTTAGGCGAGCGTCCCGCGAGCCGTTAAAAATCGGCCGGGATTTCGTCGAGAAGACGAATCGATTCCTCCCGGGAGCGATTAATTCATTAGTATTTTTAGTTGTTAGCATAATTATTTGTTATAATGGAGACATTGGTGTAACGGTTAGCACAGCAGTTTGTGGAACTGCTAGCAGGGGTTCGATTCCCCTATGTCTCCCTAAATCATTCCGCTTCCAGCGGAATGATCTGGCGATTCTAAACCCAAACAAATTATTAACATAATTTGTTTTAGGGTCGGATTCAGCCCATAAACAAAATTTACTAATGTTTTATGGTTAAAAAACCAACTCCAAAAATTTTAATTATTGAAGACGACCAGTTCATGGTGCGGATTTTGACGCGGGAATTTAATCAAGCTGGTTTGACAAATTATCAAATAGTAAATGACGGTAGCGATATTTTAAAAGAATTCAAAAAATACAAACCGGATTTAATTGTTCTGGACATACTTCTGCCCGGCATGACCGGCCTTGAGGCCTTAAAAGATATCCGTGAATTGAAAGAGGGCAAAAAAATTCCGGTTTTTATATTAACCAATTATAGCAATCCTGAATACAAAAAACTGGCAAAAAGGTTGGGTGTCAGGGATTATCTGATAAAATCAAATACCCTGGTCAGCGAATTGATTAAAAAAATAAAGGAGATTATTTAAAAGTTAATTATTGCTTTAAAAAACCGCCTTTTGATCTATAAAAAGCGGTTTTTTATTGATATATTTTATAAATCTATTAATATGGTAGAAATGCCGATCTTTAAAATAACGACGAAGAGAAAATGAAAATTATTGTGGCGCTTGACGGGGTGGAAGCCAATGAAGCATTGTATACGGCAAGTGTTCTTTCCGGCCGGGTTTGGGGATTTAAAATTAATGATTTACTGTTGCATTCTGGTATTTTGATAATTTCTCGGCTACACCGGTACGGCTGCGTGTTTTGCGACCCTAAACTTTATGATATTCCCTCAACCGTTGCGAATTCCGTCAAAAAACTCTCCAGGGCCGGAGCCGATATGATAAGCGTTCATGCGGCAGAAGATATTAAATTATTGGTTGCCGCCGTGAAAAACAGCGGCTCTAGCAAAATAATTGGGGTTAGCGCCCTAACTTCTCAAAAACAAGTGTCCAAACAAAAATTAATGATAGCCGCATTCAACGTGCTCGTGTCTCGGGCCGATGGCATTGTGATAGGAACAGGAGACATAAAAACGCTTAATCAAAAGCCGGAATACAAACAGCTTATTAAAATCGTCCCAGGAGTACGGCCGGTTTGGTGGAATTCTGTTAAAACTGATATAAACGAAAAAGACGATCAAAAAAGAATTGCTACGCCGCGAGAAGCTTTTAAAGCCGGGGCAGATTTTTTAGTAATAGGCCGCCCAATCACTAAATCCGATAATCCGTTAGAAGCAGTGGAAAGAATTAAATATGAAATATTTAATACCTCGACTACGCTCAGTATTAATAGTGAGCGTAGTTAAACCATTAAAACGCAGGAATAATTCTTGCGTTTTTATATTTAATGTTATAATTTCAAAATACATCCAATGGGGCCCATAGTAAAGTGGCATTACGCGGCATTCGCATTGCCGAGGCGGGAGTCCGATTCTCCCTGGGTCCACCATTTTAAAAAACCGCAAGGAATTGGAAAAATACCATAATGTACTTTAGTATAACATTGTCCAGTAGTATACCAAAGTGCTAAAATGTGAATAACTCAAATATGGATAAAATCTCTGAACAACTTGGAAAAAATATGAAGCGCATTAGAGCCAAAAAGGGAATGTCGCAAGGCGATATCGCGAGGGCTTTAGAGGTTGATAGGGGTTATATTAGCAATATTGAGAACGGCAAGAAAAATCCTACCATTGCGACAATCCAAAAGCTGGCTAATGCGCTTGGTGTTTCTGCCGATGAGCTTTTGAAATAGTTATGGAAAATATGGATAAATCAAAAACTATGGCTACTGAAAAACAAACACCGCTTGATAGGTTAGATTATTCCGGTGAACTCGGAGTGGTTGTGAATCGTCTTGCTAGTGCGTACGAAATCGGTAGCCCGACAAATTTTTCTGTAATCGGTATTGGGTATGAGGATTGCAATGTCGTCATAGAAACCCCTAGCGGAAAGTATGTGGCAAAAATATTTTCTAAAGACAGAAACCCAGAAGCCATTACTCGCTACAGCACAATAATGGAAAAAGCTGTTGAAGCAGGCGTAAACCATCCGCTACTAATAAAAACTGCTGATGGCGGAGTGGTTTATCCTGACAGCGAAGCAAACGGAATTTCGATGGTATTGATGAAATTTGTGGACGGCCAAACTTTTCTTGAACTTGATCGGGCTCCCGACGAGGGAGAACAAAAAGCAGTAGTTGAGCAGGCGGTAAAAGTAAATGGCATTGATTATCATCCGCCTTATCTTTTAGATTCTTGGGCTATCCCAGTTTTGTCCACGGAGATTTTACGAAAGCCAATGTAATGAAAGGCAAAGACGGCAAAATCTACGTCTTAGATTTCTCGGTTGCTAATTGGTATCCACGAACTCAAGAACTTGCCGTCATTGCCGCAAATTTATTACACGAAGAAAGTGGCTCAAAATCACTTCGCGGTAGAACCGAGTTAATTGTGAGTGAATACGACAAGTTAAATCCTCTTACGCCGCAAGAAAAGCAACATTTGTATGCTTATGCGCTGGCTGGCGTTGCTATGGAATTTATGGGCGGTCATCAAGAAAAATTTATCAAAGGCAACGCCACCGAAGAAACGGAGTATTGGCTCAATTTGGGGCGGAGCGGATTAAGGAAAGAACTAGCAACAAAATGAACATTCTAATTTTTGGCGATAGTATAACTTGGGGTGCATACGATCCGGAGCAAGGCGGCTGGGCTACTCGCTTGCGAAATTATTTTGAGGAAAAAGATAATGACACAGATGTTTACAATCTTGGTATTTCCGGCGACACCACAGCCGCCTTGCTCAACAGGATTGAAATTGAAGCGAAATCGCGCGAGCCGAACTTGATAATTTTTGCTATTGGAATCAATGACGCTCAATTTATCCACTCTACAAACGGCTTACGCGTTTCGCTTGATGAATTTCAGCAAAATCTCGCAAAACTTCTTTCTATCGCCAAGAAATTTACCGACAAAGTTGTTTTCGTTGGTTTGGCCGCTGTAGATGAATCAAAAACTACCCCTTGTCCGTGGAAGCCCGATAAATCTTATTACAATGAAAACATTGAGCGACTTGATAATGCGATTAAGAAGTTTTGCGAGGACAATAAGCTGAAATTCATCCCAATGAAAAACGTTGTTGGAAACGACGACCTTATTGAGCGCGGCGGAAGGGGGGTGTGGGGGGAATTCCGCCGCGCCCGAGCGTTCCGCCGGAGCGAAGCGAGGCGGCTTCCAATTCCTTGCGGTTTTTTAAAATGTGGTCTATTCTTGAAATAGTTCGGACGGTTTTCGCCGCCGCAAGCGGCGAGGAAATCTCCCCGCGAAATTACGAAATCGCGGCTTCGCCGCGCCGATAAAAACTGCCAAAGAACCTGTAAAAATATCGGCTCGAACCGCGTTTTAATTTTGGGAAAGGAAATTTTTTATAATTTTATTTTAGGAGAAATTATGACCATTGAAGACGAATCACAAAAAGTTGCTCAGCCTACCAAAGAAGAAATCGAACTACAACCTGAAAAGGTAGAAGTTAATCAGGATATTCTGAGAGCAAGAGTGGAAAAATATAGACCACAGGCTAAAGATTATTTTAAAAGACCATATTTGGTGTGGACCGGTATGCCCTTAGAATTTACTTATGACAAAGATTTAACAGAACAGGAATCTGTTCCGGTAACTTTTGCGACAATTCAAAAATTGGCTGATGTGCTTGGGGTTTCAGCAAACGAACCTTTGAAATAATTATGGAAACTAAAAATGTAAAATTTGTTGTTTTTGTTCCGATTTCTCACACTGGTGCTGTGCGCTAATCTCTCGGCGAAGACGGAGCCGGAAAAATTGGAAATTATGACTTCATTTCCAATGTTTCTAAATATTATCGCAGAGTTCCACGGGCTTGCCCATGGGTATCTACAAGAATACTCGGCATAATTATTAAAAACGCCCTAATTATTGGGCGTTTTCCAAAATTTTTTCCAGTTTTTCTTTATCGCAGTATTTTTCTTCCGCGGCCATGGCTACCTTTAATTTTTCCGTTTTTAAATAAGTTCGGGCAAGCCGAAGAACGTCATCCTGGGTAACTTCATTGATTATTTTACAAAATTCATCAAAAGTAATTACTCTTCCTAACATAAGTTCATCCTGACCGTATTCGCGGGCAAGATATCCGTTGTTCTCACAACTCATTTCTTTGGAACCGATAATCATACCCTTAACTCTTTTCAGTTCTTCTTCCTCAATGCCGTATTGTTTTATTTTTTCATATTCATCAATAACCACCCTTAGCGATTTTTCTATATTTTCGTTGGAGGTTTCCCATTGGCTTAAAACTAATCCGCTTTCTTTATACATTTCTCCGCCGGAATAAATTCCATAAACAAGCCCCTTTTTTTCTCTTATTTCCTGAAACAGTCTGGAGCTTTCTCCGGAACCAAGCAGAGAAATCAAAACATGTAATGGCAGATAATCACGGTGTTGGTATCCCATGCCGTGGACGGCAAGTATCATAACGGCTTGTTCCATTTCTTTGCGTGGCAGGGTAAAAACGCGGTTATTTTTAATTCGTATCCCGTCAAATAAACGCCATTCCGGAACCGGGCCGGGGGTCATTCTGCCGAAGCGGTCTTGAATTTCTTGCAAAAAGTTTTGCGCGTTGATGTTTCCGGCCACGGAAATAACCATATTATTCGGCTTATAAAAAGTATTCCGGTATTCAAATAGATCGTTTCTTGTAATTTTTTGGATAGTTTCTCTGGTTCCGATAGGAGAATTGCCCAAAGGATGGTCTCCGTAAATAAGGTATTCGGGAAAAGAATCAAAAAGATTTACTTCGGGGTCGTCTTTTCTCATGTTGAATTCTTCCAGCACGACTTTTTGTTCTTTTCTTAACTCTTCTTCCGGAAAACTGCCGCCAATAATCATATCGGCAAGAATGTCTAAGCCAAGATTTCCGCAAGATGCCCCGTGTTTGACAAAATACATCACATCTTCTTTTCCGGTCGAGGCATTGCGCCTGCCGCCCACGGCATCAACCAATTTTGCGAGATCAAAAGCCGTAGGGTATTTTACGCCGCCCTTAAAAAACATATGTTCCATAAAATGAGAAATGCCCCTCTTTTCCTTTGATTCAAAACGCGATCCGCCTAAAACCATAACCATTGAGGTGATAGTGGAAGAATTGGACATGGGAGTAATTATAATTCTTAATCCGTTGGGTAAAATGAGCCGTTCGCATTCAAACATTGTTTTTATTCCGGTTTTGTAAAAGAACGCTGATTTAAAAGTAACTAAACAATTTTAAAAACACAAATGGACAAACATGCCAAATATTATGTAATATAGAGCATATGAAAATTCTTGCCATAGAAACCAGTTGTGATGAAACCGCGATTGCTATTGCGGAATTTGGCTATCACCGCGAACAGTTGCGGACTATAAAAGCACGGATAGACGCGGATAAAAACATCCGTGTAAAAATCCTCTCTAATATCACTTCCTCGCAAATTAAACTCCATGCCAAATTCGGAGGAGTAGTGCCGAATTTGGCCAAGAGGGAACACCAACGCAATTTGCCGTCGATATTAATAACAGCATTGATAGAAAGCAAATTGCTTAAAATTTCCAATTTCCAATTTTCAATTTCCAAACAAAACCTAAAATTCAAAATTCCAAAAATTAAACATATACAAAATACTAAATATAAAATACTGGATACTATTTTGGAACGAGAACCGGAACTTCTCGAAAAATTTAAAAAACAAATACCGCCCTTAAGGCCTCCAAAAATTGACGCTATTGCCGTAACTTACGGACCGGGGTTGGCACCGGCGCTTTGGGTAGGGGTTAATTTTGCTAAAGCGCTGGCTTATATTTGGAATAAACCGTTAATTCCGGTAAACCATATGGAAGGGCATTTATATTCTGCTTTACTCAAAAGTGGAATGTGGAATGTGAAGAGTAGAAATAATAAACAACCTTCTACATTCTATACTCTACATTCAATTAAGTTTCCGGCATTAGCATTGCTGGTAAGCGGAGGGCATACGGAGCTGGTTTTAATGAAAGGATACGGGAAATATAAAATTATCGGAGAAACATTGGATGATGCCGCGGGAGAGGCATTTGATAAAGTGGCGCGGCTTTTGGGATTAAAATATCCGGGAGGTCCTCAAATTTCCGCACTTGCGGAAATTGCGCAGAAACGCGCTGACTTAACGCGGACTAATGCAGAAATCTTTCCGCGACCTTCTGCGTCTGTTCCGCGTAATTCTGCGCGGGAGCTCCGGCTCCCGAGGCCCATGATGGGAAGCGGAGACTACAATTTCTCATTTTCCGGCCTGAAAACCGCCGTGCTGTATTTATTAGAGGACCACCCCGAACTTCTGAGAAGCCGCTGGAGAAAGGCGGCAATTGCTAATGAGTTTCAAAATGCCGTGGTTGATGTTTTGATTTCCAAAACCATCCGCGCCGCCAAAGAATTTAAAGTTAAAACCGTTCTGTTGGGCGGCGGAGTTGCCGCCAATAAATTATTACGGCAGCGTCTCGGAGAAGAATTGCAAAAATACACATCAAATACACAATACTTAATATCGGATACCCGTTTTACCGGCGATAACGCCTTAATGATTGCCCTCGCGGCCCATTTCGGAAAAAATAAAAAAACAAAAAACTGGCAAAAAATTTTTGCTTGTGCTAATTTACGCATAGACGATTAAGTAATAAGTAAGTAAAAATAAATTCAATCAATTTGCTTCCTGTTTATATATCCCTTATTCGCTCGAATAAGGGATATATAGAAATAGAAGTAAAAATAAAAAATTATGAAAAATCTGGAAAAAATTTTTAAAGGGCTCGCCAATAGAAGACGTCTTGCTATAATTAAGCTTTTGGCCAAAAATAAACAATTGTCCGTAACCGACATTGCGAAGCAAATTAAATTGTCATTCAAGGCAACCTCAAAACATTTATCCGTTTTGCGTCAGTTAGATATTGTCGACAGAAATCAGGTCGGGCTGACGGCATACTATCGGTTTTCACATACCCTCCCGCATCCGGTTAATATGCTTGTTTCTACCATCTCTAATTCGCGCGAATAGGGGAACAGCAGAAAAGCGAAAATGATTTGATGGAAATAAAAAACCGCCTGGAAAAATACCCAAGCGGATGCGAATTTACGTCGTTACACAATGTTATCTTTTCCTGATTGTTTGTTTTTTAAATACTGAAAGATTACCCATTTAATATCATCCGCAACTTCTATTTCCCGCTGAGGCGGAGTTTCCAGCGTGAGAAGGTCTGCATCTTTCGGAATATAGCGTTTTGTGCCGCGATATTTCGATTTGTCAACGAATACGTCAAGCGGAACTTCTATGATGTTGACCCTACTATTTACAGCATGAATTACCGTGTTTTTGCTGGTGGCTATACCGACATGGCCTACGCCGTCAGTTGTATCATCATCATAATAATTTAGTCTGCCCGAAAGGAATATAAGGTCGCCCGCAGTCAGCTCATTAATATCAACCGTTTTACCATATTGCCGTTGTTGAATAGTCCGGCGTGGCAGCCAAATTCCGCGCTGGGCATAAAGCCATTTTACGAAACTTGAACAATCTACGATATTGGGCGCTTCGGATGGCCGCGCGGCACGCCGATACTTTGAAACACCTATACATTGCCGCGCCAAAGAAATCATATCAACGTCTACCTCCATAAAACCATTTTGGTTAAGTATGTCCAGAACCGTTTTGCGCGATACGGACAAATTCAGGCAATTAAGGTCTATTGCGCAACGACTTCCAACAGCTCGATATTCCATATATCTTCTTTTTTTTGTTCTCATCCTAAAATATTAACAAGAAGGGATTTTTTTGATTCAACCTGTTTTGGACATCGGTGTTCTTTATCCTGCTTGACATAAACTCCGCAATGTTCATACTTTTTTCCGGCAATTTCTTCCATTTTAATCTTTCTCCTTTTCTTTTTTCTCCAAATCCGCAAGACAGCCGTCACAGATAAAATAAAGTTCTCCGTTAGGTCCCTGGGCCTGGTTTGTTCCGATTTCCCTTCGGCAAATTTCGCACATGGCTATTCTCTGTCAAGATATGAAGGAGCAAAATGATTCGGCTTTACAAAAGTCATTCCGATGGTACGCGGACTTGTCCAGTTTAAAAGATTCAGCCACCAGCCGACTTTGCTGTTGGTGCCGGACATTCTGGCGCCGGAAAAGGGCTGGCGGTTAACCATAGCGCCGGTGGTCTTCCAATCATAGATATTTCCACAATTGTCTTTAAGATCTTCAAGCGCTTCGCAGAATTGATAAATATCGTTAGTTTGAATAGCGCCCGTGAGGGCATAGTCGGATGTCTTATCGCAAATCTTCAACACTTTTCCGTTTTCAAAACTTTCTTTGGGAAGAAGACAAATTGTTACCACCGGACCGAAAATTTCTTCAACCATTGTTTCGTATATCCCATCGGGATAATGGCGTGTGACGATTACCATCGGACGGATAAAATAGCCGTTATTGTTGGCGATTTGTTCTCCCTTATGCTCGCCGCCGTAAATTTCCTCAACTCCGTGTTTCTGGACAGGAAATTCAAAATTCGTTTTATCATATTTCTCCGCATGTCGCGCCCTTTCAATATAACCAACAATTTTTTTAAACTCTCTTTCATTTATAATCGCGCCCATATAATTCTTAAAATCAGCAACATCACCCACGCGAATCTGGTCCATAAATTTATAAAGATGAGGTTTTACATCTATTTGCCACATTTTGGGAGTCATATAAACCCGCGAAGTAGCAGAACACTTTCTGCCTTGTGCTCCGAATCCGCCAACTACGATTCCTGCCGCGGTTTGTACCGGGTCATGGTCGTCATAAACAATAATCGGGTCTTTTCCGCCGGTCTCGCCCGCAATCCGCACAAAATTTTTATATAATCCATTGTGCTCATTTTGCGCGACTTGCCAGCGAATGGCTTTGAAAGTATCGGTACCGCCGGTAAAATGAATTCCTGCCAGCATCTTGTGATTTAAAACAATATTGCCGATTAATCCCGAATCGCCTTGAAGCACGGCCATTACATCTTTAGGAAGTCCTGCCTCAAGAAGAATTCTCAAAACCATATGGAATGAATAGACTACATCCGAAGAGGGTTTAACAATAACCACGTTGCCCATGATAAGCGGGGCAGTGGGCAAATTGCCTTCAATGGCCACGAAGTTATTCGGCGGAATGGCAAAAACAAATCCTTCCAGCGGCCGATAATCAAGCATATTGAAACTTCCGTTGTCGGAATCCGGCTGGTTTTTATAGAGTTCATACGCGTACCACGCATTAAAGCGCCAGAAATCAATCAACTCCTGAACATCAATAAACGCTTCAAAAGGATTTTTGGAATAATCTTCCATAACCGCGGCAACCATCTCGTAAAGATGTTTCTTTTCCAGAAGCTCGGCTGCTTTGCGGAAAATATTCAATCGCCAGAACCAAGGCAACTGCATCCATTTGTCGCGCGCCCCAAGAACGGTTTTAATTGCGTTATGAACGTCTTCCTCGGAAGCAACGCTGTAATGCCCTAAAAGGCGCTGGTGGTCGTGTGGAACAATGCATGGCCGGGTTTCATTTTTTTTAATCGGACCGTTTATCCAGAGAGGAAGGGTTGGAGGAGTTAACGCGGGATGGCGAAGATAGGCAATTTCTTTTTCAAGCAGTTCGCGTTCTTTCGTTCCTTTGGCAAAACTCACAAACGGAGAATTTTCCGGTTTGGGAAAATTGGGAATTGCGTTAGCCATAAATGCCATTTTTGTTTTCTCCTTGCCTGTTCCGCTTTTAACGGAATTAGGGCTTCTTTAGCCGTTCCGCCTCAGGCGGGATTAGGCCGGTTTTCAAAGTTCAAATTTTATGCGATAATGTTATCGCATAATCGTAATTTCATAAGTAACAAAAACCATTTTATATGTCAAATAATGCTGAAAAAATTGACCTTGAGCCCCAATACGACCCCAAAAAAGTGGAAGATAGAATTTATAAGCTCTGGGAAAATTCCGGTTTTTTCAATCCGGATAATCTTGATAGTGGAAAGTTGAAGGTGGAGGGTGGTAAAAAGAAAAAAACTACACTCAACACTCCACACTCGACATTCACAATAGTTGTTCCTCCTCCCAACATCACCGGCTCTCTTCATATGGGCCATGCCCTGAACGCGACAATTCAGGATATTTTAATACGCAAAAAAAGAATGGAGGGCTATAAAACCTTATGGCTTCCGGGAACCGACCACGCGGGAATTGCCACGCAAAACGTAGTGGAAAAGGACTTGAAAAAACAGGGTATCTCTCGCCACGACCTTGGGCGCGAAAAATTCATTGAAAAAATCATGGAGTGGAAAGAAAAATACGGAAATATAATTTTGGACCAATTTAAAAAACTCGGAGCATCAATGGATTGGTCGCGTACCAGATTCACCATGGATGCCGAGTACCAAAAAGCGGTTGAGGAAGCATTTATCCATTATTATAAAAAGGGATGGATTTATCAGGGGGAGCGCACTGTTAACTGGTGCTCACGATGCCAAACAAGTTTATCCGACCTTGAGCTTGAGTATAAGGAAGAAAAAGGAAAATTTTATTATATAAAATACGGGCCACTCACTATCGGCACCGTGCGGCCGGAAACCAAACTCGGCGATACGGCTTTGGCTGTTAATCCTAAAGATCAGCGATATAAAAAGTATGTCGGAAAAGATATCTTAATCCAATCCGTAGATAATTCAATTCCGCGCGACAAACCCGCCAATCCTAAAGAAATACATATCCGTGTTATCGCGGACGACGCAGCCGACCCGAATTTCGGAACCGGAATAATAAAAGTAACGCCCGCGCACGACCATGCGGATTTTGAAATTTGGCAAAGACACCAAGAAGTTCCTATTCTAAAAGTTATCGGAGAAAAAGGCCGCATGACTGATAAAGCAGGAATTCGCTATGAGGGCATGAAAATTTTGGAGGCGCGAGAACAAATCGTAAAAGACCTGACAGAACTCGGTTTAATAGAACGAATTGAGGACTACGCGCACAACATTTCTTTGTGTTATCGCTGTGAAACAGTTGTGGAACCGCTCCTTTCTAAACAATGGTTCTTAAAAATGAAGGAGCTTGCTGAACTTGCGAAAAAAGCCGTTGAATCCGGCAAGGTAAAATTTCATCCGGAACGATGGAAAAATATTTTTCTTGATTGGATAGAAAACATCCGCGATTGGAATATTTCCCGCCAGATATGGTGGGGACACAGAGTTCCTATTGAGGGAGAGACCGACGTTCTTGACACATGGTTTTCGTCTGCCTTATGGCCCCTTGCGACTCTTGGGTGGCCGCAGTCATGCGACATGAAACATGAAACATGCGACCCGAAAAACGGGACCGATTTAAAAGAATTTTACCAGACACAAGTACTTTCTACTGCCCGTGATATAATTAACTTATGGGTGTCAAGGATGATATTTTCCGGCCTTGAATTTATGGCGAGTCCGCCCTTTTCTGATGTTTTAGTGCACGCAACCATCCTTACCAAAGACGGAAAAAGAATGTCTAAGTCCCTTGGCACAGGAATTGACCCCATGACTTTAATTGAAAAATATGGGGCAGATGCCACGCGTTTCGGATTGATTTGGCAATCAATGGGGGGGCAGGATATACACTGGGCGGAGGAACATGTGGTCGCGGGAAGGAAATTTTGTAATAAGATATGGAATATAACAAGATTTATTCTCCTAAAAACCGAAGGCAATCTTGATACAAATTTTATCTTTCCTTTCAAAAATGAACACGGAGCCAACGCGCAACTCCACTATCAACTTATTGCGCTGGTTCAGGGCGTTAATGAAGATATCGAAAAATTTGATTTCGGCCAAGCGCTTCATTCAATTCATGAATTTGTTTGGCACGAATTCGCGGATAAATTCATTGAATATTCAAAAACAAACGAAGATAGGGAAACGAAACAAATCTTGGCCAATACACTTTTAACGACTCTAAAACTTCTCCATCCCTTTATGCCATTTATCACTGAAGAAATCTGGTCAAAATTGCCAATAGAGGATAAAAAAATGCTTATTATTGAAAGTTGGCCAGAACAAGAATCTTCTAAAACAAATTACATAGGATAGGAAAGAAATATAAAAGTGTCACAGATAAGTTTTTGCAAAATGAAGTTTAAAATAGCGTAATCGTTTGCGTTTATTATTGCTTCTAAATCATGCCTCAAATCAAAAGATAACTTATACTATTCGTAATGGGAGCCACTAAAAGAGCGCCTAAGGGCGAGGTGATTGAATTAATAGGTGATTTGTATTATTATTCGGCTGGACCATTCTTTTGATTTTTGATTTGTATTTTGCTTTCCACGGGAAAGGGTAAATAAAAACAAGTTAGTAATTAATATCGGCAGAAATTCTTTTGGGTCTTCATTATGAAGCTGCACAAGGATATATACGCCGATAAAATAAAATTATGACAAACAATATTGAAATGCCAGCAGAGCACCCGCTAGAGGGAGCCGGAGAAGAACTGACCGTTAAAGGATTACAGCGGGCAACTCAGAACTTGAAAACAAAAATTGAAAACGTGAAAAGGATGAAAGAAAAACATGTTGAAGAAAAAATTACCGAGTATGACGCGTTGATTGAAGAAGCGCGCCAAAAGCAAATTCTTTATAATGAAGCGAATGATACGTTAGAATATTATCGGGGTGTTGATGAAGCAGGGTTGCTTGACGCAGAAGATAAAAAGAATCTTGAAGAGCTTGAAAAACAGGTACGTACTATTGAAAATGATTTTGAAACAATAAATACCCGTATCAAATCAATCTATGAACAACCGGAGATTGGTAAGCGCATCGTTGAATCAGCTGAAAAAAATGAACGGACGCTGGAAGCGGAAAAAGAATTTACGAAGTCAGTACAAGAGCTTGAACGAAAAATCGATGAATTAGCAGAATCAATTAAACAAGAGGCGTTACGAGTTGAAAAACTGAAAGAAGAAGAGCAAAAAGCCGTTCAAGCTATTGAAGAAGCTAATAAGATTGTCAGACGTACGATTGTTGACGCTGACGTTATATCAAAAAATAATCCTTCCATATTCAGGATGCAAGATTTGTACAGTTCTTTGGAATCGCCGCAAGAATTTTTTGAAGGATTGCGGAGACGGCGTTCAAAACTCGGAATTTTCCAGGGAAAAGAGAAGGCGAAGATCGACCTTGTGTTGCGACATGAAAAAGATTTTGAGGCAGAAACTATCGCGAGGGAGCAATACAAGGAGGTTTCCAAAATTTATAGAGAAGCACAGGAAGTGCCCGAACTTTCAGAGCGTTGTCGCGAGCTTTTTATAAGTGCATGGGAAACGGAACGCGCATATACAAATATCGGCGGGAAGCCAACTGGTCTTGCAAGAATTCTTGCAGAGCGCCTTTACAAAAATTTTCCAAAAATAAAAGAAAAAGGATCACAAACTGAAATAACGTTACCTTGGCAAGAAATAATCCTCAACGCTATTGTGCGAAAAGCTGGAAGCGCAGGATTGATTCAATATCCGAAAGGATTTTGACGGGAGTACGCTTTTAGAAAAGATAGTTTAATAGAAGTGACGCGGAGCAGGCGTGCGCTTCGGGGTTGAGAATTTTATCGCCAAAGGCGCGAATGGAATGGTGGGGGCGCGTCCCGCGAGGCGGGACCCAAGAAAATCAGATGGTGGAATGAAGGAAAAAGAAAGAGAGCGGTCTGAAAGTTTGGGGTTCGTTCCAATCTTTTGGATAATCTGCTTCATTTCTGGGTAGTCATCGGAAAAAGCTAGGAAACTGGCTTTTTTCGTGTCTAAAATCCATTGACGGAGGGGTTCGAGCGGGTTTTTGGTCGTCCGTCCATTCTCTTTCTTTTCAGCAAGAGAAACTTTGGTTTTGAGCAATTCTTCTTTTTTGGTTAGATAGTTTTCTTTTGGAATATCGCCGTCTATGTAGGCGGAAACAAGTTTATCAAGTTTCTCTTGCGTTTCATTGATTTTGTATTTGATATTTTGGACGGACGACATGGATTTATTTGTTTCTTCTTTCTCCCATTCTTCAACTTTCTTTAGCATCCAATCCGTATGAGTGTCGGGAAGCGCAACAGATTGAAGCCGTGCCTTAATTTGATTGGCAAGATCCTTTTCTTGAATATATTTTTGAGAACAAATTCCACGCTTTTTAGTGCAACGATAATAGCGATATATTCCTCCCGATTTTCCCTTTGCCCATTGGGCAGTGATGGGAGAATTACATTGTCCACAAGTCATCAGACCAGTGAATGGGAAATCATGGCCTTGTTTTGTTTTTCGAGGTTTGGCTTTTCTTTTCAGAACTTCCTGCACGGCTTCAAATGTCGCATGATCTAGAATTGGTTGGAATTTGCCCTCAAAATATTCTCCTTTATGGGCAATGAGACCTAGATATGCTTGGTTAGTAAGAATTCTTTTGATATTTGCTTTTGAAACTGGCGTTCGGTTCTTTGATTCAATGCCATATTCCGCCAAAAACTTTCCCAAACTTTCTAAAGTATATTTTCCAGTCGCGTATGCTTCAAATGCTTTGACGAGGATTTTTGAGAGCGTGGGATGCGGTTCTATGGTTCTTGTCTTGGGATTATTCAAATAACCGAAAGGAGCTTTAGTTAGCCATTCTCCCCGGCGAAGTTTTTGGCGAATACCTCTTTTGACGTTTTCGGAAAGATTATCTGAATAATATTTAGATTGCCCGAACGCCACTTGCAACATAAATAATCCTTGGGGTGTTGGTTCAAACCAAAAAGTAGGGAAGCGCAAAGAAACAATTTTGCTAATGTCTATACTGTAAATAATTTGACCGCCATCAATAGAATTGCGAGCCAAGCGATCAGGATGCCACGCAAGAAGGCCGATAGGTTCTTTTGATAAGGCGACTTTCGCCATCATTTCGTTAAATATTTCTCTGCCTGGTTTCTTTGCGCTTTTCGATTCAATAAAAGTTTCGGTAATCAAAATATTTTCGCGCTTGGCGTATTCTTGGAGTTCGGCAAGTTGAGCTTCAATACTCATCACTTGTCGCTCCTCGTCTTCTGTTGATTTTCTGGCGTAGAGAAAATATTTCATAATTGTTTTTCTTTTAATCAGACCGCTCTCTTTCTTTTTCCTTCATTCCACCATCTGATTTTCTTGGGTCCCGCCTCGCGGGACGCGCCCAAAACTCTTGAAAAGCAAAAGAGCGTAGCCCCCGCGCCGTTTTCGGCGCGGGGGCTACCATAAATTTGCTCGGGAGCGATGGAATGGGAGGCGTGGAGGAAAATTCCATCGCTCCCTCGCAGTTGAGGTCTGATCAATTAAATAATTATGATTTTTCTTTTGGGACTTTATATTCTTTGCCCGCTATTTTAACCGTACCTTTACCATCCTGGTCTAAATTGATTAATATACCTGCACCATAGTCAACTCCCAAAGGAATATCTTTTCCAACCTCAAAAATTCCCCTTTTAATATACGGGCTAATGGTGTCATAATGCGTGGCTGCCCAGATAATTAAGCGTCGGTCAGGATGTTTTTTGTGATAAAATCTGCTGTATCGAGTAAGAACGTCCACCATCAGCTTCATTCTATCCGTAATTTCATCTGGACCTTCTGCTCCCATTTTTTCTCTTGTTTCTTTTTCCTTGTCTTCCTCAAAAGCAATCCAAAAATCTAAATTTAAGTCGCCATATTTTTCTTTAAGAAATTCAACGAATTCTGGAGAATTATCAAACATTTGAGGTTCTCTAAGTTTAGGAGTTGGCCTGGAGCCTCCATCACCGGAAACATTACTAGAAGTATTTAATAATTGAGAATCATCCAAATTTAACCTCTTTAGTTCTTCTTTTAACCCCCTAATTACTTGTTCAGCAGTTTCCATAGACCTACGGCCTCCATCTTTATATTGTGTATCGCTTGCCAATACTAAAATATCTATATTTTTTCTTTCAGATTCAGCTACTGACTCGAATAATTTTTGAAAAAATTCTTTACCCGAAGTATAAACTTCTTCAGCACCTTCTTCGGTCAAGCTGCCCACATTAGGACTGTCGGCAGAGCGTTCATATTTCCCGTGTCTTTGTAAAATTATTTCAGTTCCCCCAATATCTGGTAGATTCGGCTCAATACCACTTTTTTCAATCTTTCTAGGAAGAGTTGGTTCAAAATTTTCTTTCCCCATATTTTTATAATTTATTGTGCTTTTCAACTAAATAATTTACCGCGTCTTCAATGGACTGAAAAATTTGAACACCCTCCTTTTTCCACCTAGACATCCAGTTTCTGCTTTTTTCTACTCTTTCTAAATCTTCACTGGTTGCACCGCCATCATAAGCATTATTTTCTCGTTTAGAAATAAAATTTTTGTGGCTTTCCCAATCTGGTATAACGACGGCATCGGGTTTTAGCCAGTAGTTAGATGCGCCCATAATCCAAAAACCCAATTTCTTTGCTTCCACTGTAATAACATCACTTCGTTGGTCAATTTCATCAATTACTGATATATCTTCTAGCCACCACTGGCCATCTGGATGAGCTTTTGCCGCCATCCAAATCTCGTCCCCATCAATCCAATGTGATTCTTTTTGATTTTTTATAAAATGGGTTTTACCTGCGCCAGAGGGAGCTAAAATAAAAAAACCAACCTTGTGCTTAATATACGTCTCGCCAAGCTCCTTATAAACATCCGTTCCATTAGTAAAAGTAAGGGGGACCCTCCACGCCTCCCATTCCATCGCTCCCGAGCAAATTTATGGTAGCCCCCGCGCCGAAAACGGCGCGGGGGCTACGCTCTTTTGCTTTTCAAGAGTTTTCTGTAAAATAAGTTAGAGCAAAGTTAAGAATCGTCGACCAATCAAAACTTAACGATTTTTCAGGACGAGATGATTGCTCGCTCGCCACGCCTTCGGCGGGTCTCGCTTCGCAAAAAGCCCGTTGTTTCGTGATTAAATCAAACGGCGGGCGAAGCCCGACGAGGACTTTTTTGGAAAGCAAGCGGCGGTTCGTTCCAATTTTTTCCACAAACGATTTGATTTCATCAAATTCGTTTGACGAAGCCAGTTTTTCAGCGTGGTGAGCGGCTAAAATCCATTCACGCAAAGGTTCGATCCAATTGTTTCCCTTTCGCCCAAAATCAGATTTCCTTCGTTGGAGGTCTGTTTTGGTAGTGATAAGCTCGTCCTTTTTGGCGAGATAGGTTTCCTTCTCAATACTCCCGTCCAAAAAGGCGTTCACCAACCTATCGAGCTTTGTTTCGGTTTCCTTGATTTCTTTTTCCAGATTTTGGGCGAAAGATTGCGAAGACTGGATATTTTCCTTTTCCCACATTTCCACTTTTACCAACATCTTTTCTTTCCAGTCTTCGCACAGAGCGACTTTTGAGATTTCTGTTTTTAATTGTTCGGTAAGTAAATCTTCACGCAGATAACTTTGCGAACACGAGCCAAGCCGTTTGGTGCAACGATAGTATTTATATGTTCCGCCGTGTCCGTGCGCGTATTGGGCGGTAATGGCCGCGCCACATTCGCCGCAAGTGAGCAGCCCGGTAAATGGAAAGTTGTGGCGTTTCTTTGAGTGGCGCGGCTTGGCTCTGTTTTTCAAAACTTCCTGCACTTTCTCAAAAGTCGCTCGGGAAACAATTGACGGAAAACCGCCCTCGTATGTTTCGCCGTTGTGAACGATTAAGCCGAGATGCACTTTGTTCGTCAGCATTCTTTGGAGCGTTGCTTTACAGAGCGGTTTTCCGGTCCCGCTCACCACGCCCCAAAAACTCAGGCGATCGCCCAGTGATAAAAGCGTATGGCGGCCTTGCGCGTATTCCTCAAACGCTTTTTTAATAACCCTCGCTTTGGTCTGGTCTGGCTCAATGGTTCGGGTTTTCGG
This sequence comes from Parcubacteria group bacterium GW2011_GWA2_42_14, assembly GCA_000998135.1. Classification (GTDB taxonomy): domain Bacteria; phylum Patescibacteriota; class Minisyncoccia; order Sungbacterales; family GWA2-42-14; genus GWA2-42-14. Next base: position 307 of record LCCV01000015.1, on the reverse strand, counting down.
ATTGTTTACATATCCGAACGGCGCAAGGCTGGGTCACTCTCCACGCCTGAGTTTTTGGCGAATCCCGCGCTTTACGTTTTCCGACAAATTGTCGGAATAGTATTTTGATTGGCCAAAGGCGACTTGAAGCATAAACAAACCTTGCGGAGTTGGCTCAAACCAAAATGTGGGAAAGCGCAAAGAAGCGATTTTGGATGTATCTATGGAGTAAATTCTAACTTTACCCCGATGCTTGCATCGGTAGGAACCGAATAGGAAGGGTGGTAGTATGAAAGAATGGTAGAGCACATACTGAAATCTCACAATA
>LCCV01000014.1:25919-31175 GCA_000998135.1 Parcubacteria group bacterium GW2011_GWA2_42_14 | reverse complement strand
AACCAGCTCTGAAACTCCGCAATTCCTTGTATTTTCAGAAAACAATCTTCCGGGGTGGAAAGCTTATGTTGATGGCGTTGAAACACCGATTTATACCGTTGGAAGCGTATATATGGGAATAATCGTGCCGGAAGGGGAACACGAGATTGAGTTTGAGTTTACTTATAAAACGATTGTAGAGGAGTTTGGAAACATGATGAAAAAGAAGGTCGGATTTCTTTTTTGAGCATGTCCGGTTTTACTGTTGGATTCGTGGCGGTTTTTATGATATATTCTATTTCATATGAGAAATTATCCTGTTTCAATTTTTCTGCCGATCTATAACTTCAATCCCGGTCAGCTGGTCGCGAATGTTAAAATAGTGCACGCGTTTGTTTCATCGGAATATCGTGAATTTGAGATTGTTCTTGTTGATGATACATCCGGACGTGAAACGAAAGAAGCGATAGAAAAAGCGGCGTCGTTGGAAAACGTAAGAACTATCCGGTATGATAACGGACCGTCCCGCAGAGAGAATCTAGCGGCTTCTTTTTTGAAAGCGAAATACGGAATAATTGCGTTTATGGATATTGATCTTTCAACCGAATTGAAACATTTACTTGATATTACCGATAATATCAATCAGGGATATGATGTTGTAATTGGTTCCCGGTATAAGGGCATAACACCGGAACGGGAAACATATCGTTTGGTTTTGAGCAAGGCGTATAATTTTGCTTTATGGATTTTATTCGGATCAAGGATAGGAGACCATACATGCGGCTTTAAGGGTTTTAAAAAAGACGCAATCAGTAATTTAATACAAGAATTGGGGTATGATTATTCGGGACGGCGCGGGTGGTTTTGGGACGCGGAAATGCTTATCAGGGCACAGAAAGGAAATTACAGAGTTATTGAGATTCCTGTGAAATGGACCAGGGACGCGGAAAGTACTTTTTCTTTAGGAAGGGAAAGCAAGCTTATTCCGTATCTTTTATCGCTTTGGTTCTCTCTGGTTTTTCACAGGAAATAATTTTTTCCCTGAATTTATATGACAACAAAAGAATTTCATGTTGAAGTTCCGGAAAAAAAAGACATCGCGGTAATCGGTGCCGGTTTTTTTGGTTGCATGTCGGCCCTTCAGCTTGCCGAACGCGGATTTAAGGTGACAATTTTTGAGAAAAATCCGGATGTGCTGACCGGAGCATCTTACATTAATCAGAACCGGCTTCATATGGGGTATCATTATCCGCGAAGTGATTCAACGGCAAAATCATCAAACGTGTATCAGAAAGCATTTACAAGGTTATTCAAGGAAACGGTTGTGGATGATTTTGATCATTATTATTGCATTGCCAGGGAAGGAAGTTTGACAAATCCGGAAACGTATCTGGAATTTTGTAACCGTATAGGTCTGTCTTATTCAATAGAATTTCCCGAAACCATAACTCTTAATAAAGAAAAAATAGAATTTGCGGTCCGCGTTCCGGAAAAAGTTTATGATGCCAATATTCTCCGAAAAACGCTTAAATCAATAATTGAGAAAGATGAAAGCATTGAATTACTGCTTGTCTCGGAGGTAGTAGGCATCAAACCATCGGAATCGGGGTTTGAGGTTAGCGTCCGAAAAGATAAGGAAATAAAAAGCAGGAAATATGACGCGGTTGTTAACGCGACTTACGGTAATATAAACAGGATTATAGAAATGGCCGGATTTGAAATACGCGAATATCAATATGAGTTATGCGAAGTTCCGGTGGTGAAAGTGCCGTGGAGCAAAAGAACGGGGTGCGGTATTTTTGACGGTCCGTTTTTTGGCATTTTGCCTTTTGGATTTTCCGACGAATATTTGCTGTATGATGTTGAGTTATCGGTGCTGGAGCGGAGCTTTGGAAGATTTCCTTCCTTTAAGCGTGATGTTTCGTATTATGATTCTGAGGCAGTGCGAAAAGAACGGTTTAAAAAATATCTTGATAAAGCGAAGGAATTTATCATGGAAATGGCGGATTGCAGGCACTTGTATTCAATTTATGTCACCAGAATAGTTTTGCCGGAAACGGATAATGATGACGCTAGGCCGACGGAAGTGCTTTATCACGGCGGCGGATTCTGGACAATTTTTGCCGGAAAGATAAGCGCGGCCATACCCGCGGCCGATAAAGTTGTCGAGGAGATACAGGATTATTTAAACGGAAGCAAAAACTATAAAAGTTAATATTGTATATTTTATGGCCAAGCAATTACAAGTGACTATTGTCGGAGCGGGGCGCTATGGGAGAGAGCTTATTGCCCCTAAATACGCCAATAATAGTTCGTGTTTTATAAAAGCGGTTATTGACCCTCTAGTCAGTGGAAAGTTGCTTGCTAAAGGTGTTTTGGGCTCCATTCCTCTTTGCGGGAGCGCGGCAGAATGGCTGGATACGCATGGAAGACCCGATGCCGGCGATTTATTTGAACTTGCGGTTCATTATGACGCGCTTCCCGGCTTGTTGGAAGAGTTATCTCGGGCGGGCGCAAAAAATTTTGTTTTGCCTAAACCCGTGGCGTTGGACGATAAAACTCTTGCTTATATCAAAAAATTGCAGAAAAAGTTTAAACTTAATTACGCCATTTCTTCCCAGTGGCATTATTCAGAAGTTACGCGGCTTGTAGGCAAATGCATTCAGGATATGAAAAAAGGGGGAGAGTGCATGAGGGTGAAGTTTAATTTCAGTCAGTTTTTTAGCCATGAACAGTTGAAACATTATTCATCGCGTACTGCTCTATTTCCGCATATCCTTGAGATTATTTACTCAACGGAATTATCCGATTTTAAAAAGGTAAAAGTGCAAGTAAAGAAGATAAGCAACAGTTATCTTAACTGCGTTATTGCTTTAGGGAGCGTTATGACCATAGAGATATTGAGCGACCTGAGAGCTAAAGAAAAAGCGCGAAGCATGGAGGCGGGGAGCATGAAGGTTGACTTTCTTGCTTCTTTTAAGGATGGAGCGGCGGTTAAATATCCGTCAGTAGTTTATAGGGGAAAGACAACTAAAATAAAAGAGGATAATTTGCGGGTTATGGTTGGTGTGGTTGTTTCCGCGTTTTTGCGCTATGCGAACATTGCAGAAGATAAGAAAGTGCTGACATTAGAAAAATATAATCCTATAGCCGAATTTCAAGTTTTTTTGGAAAGTAATTTGCGGCCGGGTAATTATGTCTTTAATGGTTAAGGATATTTTTAAAAAAATAGAAACATTGGGCAATCGGCGGTGGGACGCTTTTTTATTGTGCGTTCTGCCTTTTTTGATTTTATCTTTTCCGCTTTTGGCGGGGCGGACGGTTTTTGCGGGACAGGACACCTGGGCCTACGCGCATTTTCATTTTATCCGTGAAGCGATTTTTTCCGGAGATTCAATTTTATGGAATCCGCATATTTATTCGGGGTTTCCTTCATTCGCGAGTTTTAGCGGCGGATATTTATCGCCCGTTACGCATATTTTTCTTCGGTTGGTTTCTTCGGCTTTGGCGGTTAATTGGCTGAATTTTTTCAACCTCGTTTTTTCCTCGTTTTTTACTTTTCTATTTTTAAAAAATATCCGTGTAAGTTTTTGGCCCGCTTTGGCCAGTGGCATTGTGTATGGTTTCAGTCAGTGGCAGATGAATTGGGAAGTCGGCATATCCAACGCCCTTTTTATCACTCCGGTTTTGTTTTACGCGGTATGGGGGATGAGGCGTTGCCAAATGCGTTACTGTTTTTTATACGCGTTTGCGTTCTGGTACGGGATTTTAGCTGTTCATGTTCAATACGTTTTATATTCCGCTCTCACGTCGCTTTTGTTTGCTGTTTTCCTTTTATTTTTGGACGAGCAAAACAATACGCTTTTTTTTAGAAACTGGAAACAAAATCGCAGTTTTATTATTTTTTATATTTTGGCCTGTGTTTTGGCGGCGGCCGCGTCTTTATACCAAATTATTCCGACAATGATATATATATCGTTATCGTCAGAAAGGGCCGCCATGCCCCATTGGCAAGCTGCCGAAGGCGGAATTTTATGGGGGGATACGATAAAATCTTTTTTTCCATATTTTAATATTTGGCTGATTCCATCATCTTACGACACCTTTTATGTCGGTGTTTTTCCTCTTATTTTTTTATTTTTCAGTTATTTTTGGACAAAGAAAAACGCGTACGCGCGGTTTTTTTTGGTTTTGTTTGTCGGAAGCGTCCTGTTTTCTTTAAACGGGTCATGGTTATTTTGGGCGCTTCATCATATTTTTCCGTTTAATCTTTTTCATTTTCCGTTTCGCGGAATGTTTATCGGGTGGTTTGCGGCATCAGCGCTTTTTGGTCTTGGTCTTGAAATGGCGCGCCGCGGAGAGGCATTGCGATATGCCCGCGCCGTTGCCGTATTTTTAAAATACGCTTTTTTATCTTTTTTTCTTGCTTCTTTAGCAACCAAGATTTTTCTCTTTTTTTATCGCGGTTCGATTCTATTTTATCTTAAGGAGTATTTCAGAACGCGTATTTATCCTAAGACAACCGGTCTTCCGATTGAGCATTACTATGGCTATATTGACAGAACTTTTTTCCAGTTAGAAAGGATTATTGATTTGTTTAATCCGCAGTTTATTTTCTCTCTTTTATTTATCGGCGTTGCGGCATTTCTTTTGCGGCGATTTTGTAAGGGAAGAATTGAAAAAAATATTTTTGTCACTCTGGTTTCTATAGTTACGATTTTGAATATGCTTTTTGTTTGGGTGTGGTATGAACAAACATTTGCCATGAAAATTTTTGAGCGCGTGCCTGACACGGCCCGATTCCTGAAAGAGTACGGAATGGAGGGTAGAACCCTATCGGTTTTGAAAAGCTTTACCGAGTTTCAGAAGATTACGGCGGCTTCGGGTGATAGAAAAATTCCTCCTTATGCTAATTTCATGTTTAATTCGGAAATGGCATTCGCGAATACCAATGTGCTTTTTGGCATAGATAGTTCGGAAATGTATGACGGACTGACGACCCGTCGCATGAATCCGGTGATGGGGCATCTGGGCAGCAATCTTGTTTGGTCGGGCGATAATCTGGCGAATTTTGTTCTTCCTCCGATGGAAAAAATAAAAATACTTGAAGGAAGAAGAAACGTTCTGAATTTTATCGGAGTCCGCTATCTTGTGAGTTCATATCCGTTTGACAATATTAAATTTCCTAAAATATTTGAAACAGTAATTCTTCCGCCTTATAATATCCCGATTGCCATTTATGAAAATAAGGAAGCCCGCCCCCGTTTTTATTTTGCC
>LCCV01000014.1:0-25815 GCA_000998135.1 Parcubacteria group bacterium GW2011_GWA2_42_14 | reverse complement strand
AACCAGCTCTGAAACTCCGCAATTCCTTGTATTTTCAGAAAACAATCTTCCGGGGTGGAAAGCTTATGTTGATGGCGTTGAAACACCGATTTATACCGTCGGCAGTGTTTATATGGGGGTGGTGGTTTCGGAAGGAGAACATGAAATTAAGTTTGAGTTTACATATAGGACGATTGTTGAAGAATTTATTGAGATGATGAAAAATCGTTTAGGGTATAGCGATTAGCTTATAACTTTTAGGAATAACTGTCTAAATCCTAAAAGCTAAAACCTAACTACTAAACACTTGTTTAAAAAAATCGGACAATTAGGAGAAAAATGGTGGTTTATACTGTGCGTGTTTTTCATATTGGTTTTTATTCCTTTTGCCCCGATTCTTATCGGTTCCATGATGCTCGGCGGTTCTGATGTTTTATGGGGTCTGCAGGCGCTGGCAAGCTATAAAGACGCGTTAAACAGACAAGACAGTTTTTTGTGGAACCCTTCGGTTTTTTCCGGTTTCCCCACTTTTATCAGTTCGTTTGGTCTTTTATCGCCGGTTCATTGGATATTTTTGAATATTTTTTCAGCAATAACCGCCTATGGCGTGCTGACCTTTTTAGGCATAGCTATGGGCGGTTTTTTTGCCGCCTTTTTTCTTCGAACTTTCGGCGCTGTTACCTGGTCAGCCGCTTTTCTGGGAGCCGTTAGCTGGATGATTAGTTTTCAGTTTCACGTCCAGCGCCTTTCCATTGTTTATACGTTTATGTTTCTGCCCCTTCTTTTTTTGGCTGTATGGAAAATATACGATAGGAAGCGATGGGCGATATCGCTTGGCATCGCCATAATCGCGCTTGAATGGCTGATGGGGCATTGGCATTGGGTAATTGAAAGTTTAATTGCCGTTGGCCTATTCGCGCTTTATTTGAATTGGCGCGAAATAAAGGAGAAAACTAAATTTAATTTTTCTCAATTCCGTTTAGGTCATTTTCGGATATTGGTTTTATTTATTCTGGTGGCGGTTATCGGCAGTCTTATTGGAACAATTCAGCTTGCGCCCACCCTGCTTTACATGGGTCTTTCCGAAAGAGGGGCCGGTTTCAGTCATTGGGAAGCGTCGGCCTCCGGTCTTAACCCGTTTGACGTGTTTGCTTTTTTCTTTCCCTTTTTTGATGTTTCTTTTTTACCCCCAACCCATGAACTTTATATAGGGATAATAGCTCTCTTTTTTGCTCTTGTTGTTTTTTCCTTACGCCGTTCTGACGCAAGCGGTTTTTTTTCATGGCTTTTTGTTTTTAGCTTTGTTATGGCCATATCTTATTCTCCCGTCTTTTGGTTTCTGCACCATTTTCCGCCTTTTTTATTTTCACATTTTCCCAGTCGCTGGATGTTTATCGGCGGTTTTGCCTTGAGCATGCTTGCCGGGCTTGGGTTTGACTATGTTTTAAGAATTGTTAAAACGGCGCGCCATGATACTAAGGTTAAAAGAGCTTTTTGGATTTTTTCGCGAGGGATTTCGTTGCTGGGTTTGATTTTTGCGGGTCTGAACATTATCGGCCTGTTTTTTAAAGAAAAATTTCTTAAAATTTTATTTTACATTTTTGACGCGTATTTTTTTTCTGGAACGAACGCATTTCCACCGGAATATTACCACGCGTATATTGCCAAACAATTTTCTTTTCTGCTTTCCGCGTTCTCTTTTTTTGATTACCGTATGTTTATATCCTTTCTTTTTATTCTGGGTAGTTATGTTTTTTTGAGATACATCGCGTCGGATAAGTTTTCACTTTCGTTGGCACGAATATCGGGCCTTTTTATTGCCGTAGCCAGTTTTTTGTTCGTTTATACGTTTTCTTCTGATTTTGCGTATGTTTCCCGAAAGAGCATGCTCGATTATCCGCCGACTATTGCTTTTATAAAATCTCAAGCCCCCGGGCGATTTTTTTCTATGTCCTTTTCCGACTATTATATTCGCGAGAGCTTGATTCTTGACAATATTTCCTTGGACGAAGGCGGTATTTTGGAATCGGCATTGGCATTTCCGGCGGATAGAGCATTGCTCTGGGGTCTGGAGAGCATACGATATTATGATAATCTTGTTTCATGGCGCATGGCGCGTGTTGTCAATTTTATTGACGGCGCGGATATTAGAAACGCGGCTAATATTTTTTTAGTTGGAAACCAGTATGCTTTCGGCGGCGCCGAAGAACACTTAAGGCGAGAGGTTGATTTTTTTGAAAAACAGGCAGGCATAGTAAATTTTTTAGGCATACGGTATCTTATATCGTTTGTTCCGCTGGATGAAAAATTATTTATGAAAAGGTTTGAAGCGCCATTAACATCGTTTAAAATACCGGCAAGGGTGTTTATTGAGTGTCCTGCGGTTGCTAAATCCCAATTTCAAAATCCCAAATCCCAAACAAATTCAAAATTCAAAATTCAAAATTCAGAATTGAATTCCTGCGATGGTTCTTTGCTGGTTGACGGTCAAGGGCAAATTGAAATCAAAACCAAGAAAAACACCGTATCTATTTTAAAAACCAAATCAGGAACTCCTCAATTCTTAGTTTTCTCCGAAAACAATCTTCCGGGGTGGAAAGCGTATATTGACGGCAAAAATGTACCCATATACATAGCCGGAAGCGTTTATATGGGTATAGCCGTTCCGGAAGGGGAACACGCGGTTATGTTTGAATATACGTATAGGAACATTATAGAGGAATTTTGGCGTAATTATTCTATTTTTTAACGAGTTGCTTGGGCGCGGTATGGGGTTCATTTGTAAAGAAATACGAATAATATTATACTATAATGCGTGCGGAAAGATTCAGCGCCGGACATTTCAATAGTCATATTATGCTACAAGGCGGGCGATTTAGTGCCGAATTTTGTCGCGCGTATGAAGAAAGTTTTTGAAGATAAAGATTTGTCGTATGAGATTGTATTGGTCGCGAATTATAATGATTATGAAATAGGCCGGGATAAAACTCCTGATGTTGTTTCAGAACTTGCCCGGCGCGATTCAACATTGAAAATAGTTGCCAATCCGAAGGAGGGAATGATGGGGTGGGATATGAAGAGCGGCCTTAAGGTCGCTTCGGGCAATACTATCGCGGTGATTGACGGGGATGGCCAGATGCCGCCCGAGGATGTTTTGCGCGTATATGAATTTTTGGTTTCAGGCGGTTTTGACATGGTAAAGACATATCGGGAAGAAAGGTTTGACGGCTCGTTGCGTTTAGTGATTTCACGGGTGTATAATATTTTTTTGAAAATACTTTTTCCTCGCGTGAAAGTGCGCGACGCCAATTCAAAACCGAAAATTTTTACCAGAGAAGCGCTTAAAAAACTGCGTATACGGCAAGACGATTGGTTTATTGACGCGGAAATCATTATTCAGGCGACCTATTTGAATTTTAAAATTGGCGAAATTCCGACCAAATTTTACGAAAATAAATTTAGGAAATCCTTTATTAAATTTTCTACGGTGGCGCAATTTATAAAAAATCTGCTTATTTACCGGTTCAGAACCTTATTCCCATAATATGTTACATGGAAAAAGATTTTCACAAAAAGCATTATATGGCGGAAGGAACCCATTGGTTTCTTCGGGCGCGGCGGGCATTCCTAATAGGTTTTTTTCGGGGGCAAGATTTTAAAAGTAAAATATTAGAGGTCGGATGTTCCGGCGGTTTATTTATTAAAGAGCTTCATGATTTGGGATTTGTCGGCGCTTTCGGGGTAGATATAAATAATGACGCTGTCAGGTATGGAAAAGAACGGGGAATTGATAAAATTCAGACAGCGGACGGCAATCATTTACCTTTTTTAGACGGGGAATTTGATTTTGTGGTCAGCTCCGATGTTTTGGAACATATTCAGTTTGAGGATAAGGCCCTCCGCGAATGGCATCGTATTTTGCGCGAGGGGGGAGAACTGTTATTAACGGTGCCCGCTTTTAGATTTTTATGGAGCGAGCATGATGTGGCCAATCAGCATTATCGCCGATACACCCGTATGATGCTTGCGGCGGTGCTGCGGCGGAACGGGTTTCGCGTCGTACGCTCTTCCTACTGGAATTTCTTTTTATTTTTACCTATTTTTATAATACGGCTTATCGGTAAATTTATGTCAATCTTTACAGGTACCAAAAATAAACCCCAAGACCAGTTGATTGATTTTGGCCGTTATCTTAACGCTATTTTAGAAGGTATTTTGCGGCTTGAGAATTTTCTGCTGCTTAAGGGGATAAATTTTCCTTTCGGTGTCAGTGTGTTTGTGATAGCTAAAAAATGATTTTAGGTCTTGAACTTATCGTATTGAATTTAATTTATTATTTTTGTGTCCCCGGCCTAATTTTTAGCATTAAAAAATCATATGAACAAGAAATCAGACAAATTAAGGGTTTTTTACGCTTCGGCTGTTTTTGGCAATGAAGAAAAAAGGGCGGTAGCCGGCGTATTGAAAACCGCCCATATTGGCGCGGGCAGAAATGTTCAGGAATTTGAAGGAAAAATCGCGCGCCTTTTTGGCAAAAAATACGGCTTGATGGTTAATTCCGGCTCTTCCGCCAATCTTATTGCCATAGAACTGTTAAATTTGCCGAGAGGCGCGGAAGTTATAACTCCTATTCTTACTTTTGCCACGACTCTTGCTCCGTTGATTCAAAAAGGGCTGGTTCCTGTTTTTGTTGATGTAATGTCCGGGTATTATACGGCAAATATAGACCAGATTGAGAAAGCGATTACCAAAAAAACAAAGGCCCTTATGATTCCGAGTTTGTTTGGAAATATTCCCGATTTGCCGCGCCTTAAGAGAATTGCCCAAAAATATAATCTTATTTTGGTTGAAGATTCGTGCGATACTCTGGGGGCCACGATAAACGGCAAGCCGACCGGCGTTTATTCCGACATTTCCACCACAAGTTTTTACGCTTCGCATATTATTACTGCCGGAGGAGAGGGCGGAATGGTTTCCGTAAACAGGCCCGATTGGGCCAGACGCGCAAGAATACTCGCGGGTTGGGGAAGAAGGTCGTCTCTGAACGAAACGGAAGATATTGATAAAAGATATACCGTGAAACTTGACGGCATCAAATATGATTCAAAATTCATTTTTGAAGAAGTCGGCTATAATTTCAGAACCACCGATATGGCCGCGGCTTTCGGTCTTGCTCAATTAAAAAAGCTTGATAAATTTTCCGCCTTGCGGCAGAAAAATTTCCGAGAATTAAAAAACTTTTTCAGGCAATATGAAAAGTTTTTCGTTCTTCCGGAACAATTAAGCGGAGTTCGCGCCAGTTGGCTGGCCTTTCCCCTTACAATCAAAAACAGTGCCCCCTTCAACCGCGAGACAATAGTAAAATATCTTGAACGCGCCAACATTCAGACACGTCCGGTATTTACCGGCAATATTCTGAAACAGCCCGGATTTAAAAATATTCGGAGGCGCGTTATGGCGGGCGGTTATCCGGTTGCCGATTTTGTCATGAAAAATTCGTTTGTGGTAGGAGCGCATCATGGTATGGAGAAAAAACATATTGACCATATTAAAGATGTATTTCAGCAGTTTTTGAAAAAATATTAACCCGAAGAAGTCCGGGCTTTCCTAAAACTGTCATTGCGAGGAGCGAAGCCCGGCCCTTTTCGCGAAAAGGGCCGGGCGAAGCGACGAAGCAATCTCTTAAAAACGGCGTGAAATCAAGATTGCTTCGCTTGTGCTCGTCGCTCGTAATGACGTAAAGAAAGTTTTTGGACAGTCTCTCGGACTTCTTAAATTATTGCGTGAAAAATTTTTACAATTTCTAAGTTGGTCGGAAAAATACACCAGGATGGATATGGTGTATTTTGTTGAGAGCGGATTTTGGGTAACGGTTGGACAAGTCGTGGCTTCGGGGACTTCGTTTGCTCTTGCTTTGGCGTTTGCCAATCTATTACCGCAAGAAATTTATGGGCAATATAAATATGTGCTTGGATTAGCCGGGCTTTTGGGGGCCTTAACTCTGACCGGTCTTGAAACATCCGTGGTTCAGGCGGTTGCCCGCGGTTTTGAAGGCGCTCTCAAAACCGCTTTTTGGGAAAATTTAAAATGGAGCGCTGTGTTTATCGCGGTAGCTTTCAGCATGTCTTTTTATTATTATTTTTTTCACGGCGACCAACTTTTAGCTATTTCCTTTTTGATTATAGCGATTTTTGTTCCGTTTATTTCCAGCGCTAATTTATATTTACCGTTTTTAAACGGCAAGAAAGAGTTTAGGACAAAAGTCGTTTACGAGGCATTTTCCAAAATATTTTTCGGCATTTTTATTGTTTCGGCGATTTTGTTCAGCGGCCGGATAGCGGTCTTAATTATTGCTTATTTTTCCGCGCAATTTATTACCGCCATTTTCTTTTATTGGCGCGCTCTTAAAAAATACCGCCCGAACCGGGAAATTGATCCGGGGCTCATCAGATACGCCGGTCATTTGAGCGTTTTGAATATTCTTGATATTATTGCATCCAATTTGGACAAAGTGCTGGTATTTAATTATTTAGGCGCTATACCTTTGGCAGTTTATTCTTTTGCTATCGGAGTTCCCGAACAAACAAAGCCATTTTTGAAAGGGCTTACTAACATAATTCTTCCGAGGTTTTCCGAGAGAACAGAGTCGGATATTAGGGCCAATCTTGCCAATAAAATTCTTAAGCTTTTTATATTCAATCTTGTTATAGTTATGGCATATATTGCTTTGGCGCCGTTTTTTTACCGCGCATTTTTTCCCGCCTACGGGGAATCGGTTTTATATTCGCAAATTTTCTCCCTATCCATGCTGGCCGGCTCCATTACTCCCATAGAAATATTTCTTTTGGCCAAGAAAAAAATAAAAGAGCAATACGTTATCAGGCTCTCCGTTTCAATTTTTCAAATAGCCGCCGTTGCCGTCCTTACTGTCTGGATGGGATTACTGGGCCTTATTTTGGCCAGAGTAATTACGCGTTTTTTTGTAACTTTTATCAATGTTTTTATTTATATTAGAATGCCCAAAGAGTTATGAGTTATCTGATAAAAAAAATTATGGTCCTGATTTACGGCTTAAAAAAATTTTTCCGTTTCTTGATTTCTTATTTTTATCATTTGCTCGGTTTTATGATAGGAGAAACGCGCGCAAAAAAGATAAAGTTTTTAATACTGCGGGTAATTAAAGGTTTCCGACAGAGAAACACTCTTAAGGCGGACGTATTGCGTCTGGCCGAATTGGTAAAAATCGGCAAGCGGTTAAAACTGCATTTCGGCTCGGATGTCCGGGTTCTTAAGGACTGGATTAACATTGATATTGCTCCTTATCGCTATCGGGCGGATTACCCATTTTCCGACCCGCCCGAGCTTAGGGGGGGAAGGGAAGATTTTTTTCAGATTGATTTTCGCGAATGTTCTCTTCCGTTTCCGGACAATTCCGTTGAATTGATTTTTCATGAGGATTTTATTGAGCATCTGACCCAAAAAGAAACGGTTTTATTTTTAGCCGAAACGTATAGAGTGTTGATGCCGGGGGGAATTCATCGGGTCAATACCCCGGAATTGCTGTCTTCGTTAAAGAAACATTGCGATTTTAAAAAAGGGATTTTAGGAGTTGATACGGAAGAATGGGATAGATACGGCCATCACCATGTTTTAACTAAGCGATTTTTGGAAGAGCTCGCGAAGTCCGTCGGTTATCGGGAAGTTGTTTTTAACGGACGGAATAAAAGCAGTTCCAATCTTATTCCCAAAGAATATCGGCCCGGGGACGACAGAACGGAGGAGGAGCAGATTTTTTGCGACCTTATCAAATAGGGCTACGAAATACGAAAAAATACGAAATTACAAAAACTGTTTATAGACAATTTTTTTCGTACTTTCGTAAAATTTCGTATTTCGTAGCAATTTCATGGAAGTACCAATTGCATTTTTTATTTTTCGCAGACCCGAGGAAACCGCCCGGGTGTTTGAACAAATCAGAAAAGCCCGTCCTCCAAAACTTTTTATAGTTGCCGACGGCGGACGAACTCCCGAAGAACACGAGATATGTAAAAAGGCCCGTGCTGTTGCTGAAAGAATTGATTGGCCATGCGAGGTTAAAAAAAATTACGCCGATAAAAATTTGGGGTGTAAATTCAGAGTTTCTTCCGGCCTTGATTGGGTATTTAAAAACGCCGAAGAGGCAATTATTCTTGAGGACGATACTTTGCCTCATCCGACCTTTTTCCGATTTGCCGAAGAACTTTTGAAAAGATTCAGGAATGAGCCGAAAGTAACGCACATTTCCGGAGTCAATTTTCAGCAAAAAAATTCCAAATTTCGTTCTGACGCGAGTTATTATTTTTCAAGAGTTTCGCAGATTTGGGGATGGGCGACCTGGCGAAGGGCGTGGAAAAATTACGATGTTTTCATGGAGCGCTGGCCGGAAATAAAAAAAAACGGGTTGCTTTATAAAATATTCCGGGACCCAGCGATTGCTGACTATTGGGATTATAGATTTTCTGAAGTTTATTCAAATCGCGATTCTAAAAATCCTACTGAAACATGGGATTCGCAATGGGTATTTGCGTGTTTGGTTAACGGCGATTTGGCTATAAATCCGGCTGTTAATTTGGTGACAAACATAGGGACTGGCGCGCAGGGCACCCAAACCAAAAGCGGGAAAGAAAAAAGACTTTCTAATATCCCGTTAACACCCATGGAATTTCCGCTTTGCCATCCGGAAATAATCATACCGGATGAGGTTGCTGACGATTATTCCCATTGGCTGGTTTGGGGAATTAACCGGACCTTAAGGCAAAAAGTAATTTCTTTTTTAAAATTTCGCCTGCCGTATTTTTATATTGTTTTAAGAAGAATATATCGGGTATTGCGGTAGATTGGGCAAGTCATCAATGATTCGACTGGCTCACCACAGGTATTATTCGAGCCTGTCGAGAATTTTACATTAGTGTAACTTCTCGATTCCACCCAGCTTAGCTGGGTTCACTCGAAGAATAAAATATCGGCAATTATGAAAATAGTTTATCTTACAGACGATTATCCCCCTCATACAACCGGCGGAGCGGCCCGGGTTGTTTATTCTTTGGCCAAAAAAATGAAAGAACTGGGACACGAAGTTTGTGTTATCACCACGGTGCGGAATCGCAGCGAAGAAGGCATAAGCAGTGAGAACGGCATATTCATTTATCGGCTGGTATCAAAATACCATGAACGGTGGCGCGCCTGGCTGAGTATTTATAATTTTAAAGTTGTTGGGCGGATTGCGGCGATACTTCGCGATATCGGGCCGGATGTGGTTCACGCGCATAATATTCATTATCATCTTTCGTATCATGCCCTGAAGCAAGCGAGAAACTTTGCGCAAAAAGTTTTTTTTACGGCTCATGATGTCATGAGTTTTGCTTATACGAAATTTTGGCCGCGGGAAAATGATTGCAATCTTATAAATTACAAAATGACCTTTTGGCAAAATTTAAAAATTGCCAAAAAACGTTTTAATCCTTTTAGAAATATCCTGATAAAGAAGTATTTGGGTTATTGCGACAAAATTTTTGCCGTTAGCGGCGCGCTGGCAGAGGCCTTAAGGCAAAACGGAATTAAAAACGCCGTTACGATTTATAACGGTTTTGACGCTGTAAATATTTTTCTCCCCAATCCGGAAGAACTTTCCGGATTCAAAACGCGGCATAATTTAAATGGAAAAAAAGTGATGCTTTTGGCTGGACGCGTCAGCCACGAAAAAGGCGCTTACCTTATGATTGAAATACTTCCGGAAATAAAAAAGATTGTTCCCGAAGCGGTTCTTTTTTTTGCCGGAGTTAAAGAAGAAGAAGCCGTAAAGTTTGCTGATTACGCGAAAAAATTCGGAGTGGAGAGCTGTCTTCGTTTAAGCGGCTGGCTTGATGAAGGGGGAATGAGCATGGCATATCTTTCTTCAGATATGGTTTTAGCGCCCTCTCTTATTTTTGATTCGTTTCCCACAACCAATCTTGAAGCGGCATTATATAAAAAACCGGTCATCGCGACCTGTTTCGGCGGCTCCAAAGAGTTTATCATTGACGGAAAAACTGGTTTTGTCGTGAATCCTTATGACAAAAACGCGCTCGCTTCAAAAATCATTGATTTGCTTTCGGATAAAAATAAGGCGGATAGTTTTGGACAAGCCGCTTTTGAGCGCTTAAAAAATGACTTCTCCTTATCCAGACAAGCGCAAATTTTACTCCAATATTATAAACAATAAGTTGCAAGTTGTTAGTAGTTCGTATATTACGGCCCCGTATATTCGGCTTTAAAAACGGTTTCGGCAATGAACTGCTCTTTAAGCAATACTGAGTGTTGCTTAACAGACCGTCCAAAAACTGAATTTCGTCATTCTGACCCTGAGCAATGCGAAGGGGAAGAATCTTAATGTTTTTGATGTTTTCTAATAGCCGAGATCCTTCACGGAGTTTACACTGAGCGAAGCGAATGTGTTCAGGATGACATTCGGCAACAGTCCCTAAATCAAACATAATTTATTTCGGAAAACATAAGACATAAGGCGTAAACCGCTTCACATTGCTATGCTGTATTCGGTATATGGCCGGACTCCCAACGGGCTTCCAATGGGGTTGACATTACTAAGAAATAATTATACTTATATAGACAGATACTTGAAAATTTAAAAGCGAAAGTGGAGCCAGTAATGCCTTGCGATATCGGCTATAAGAATGTGGTGCGGGTTGTTGTTTCAAGTCCGGTTCCCCAGGAATTCAAAGAAAAGATTAAGCCGCCCGAAATTGACCGGGAGCTTCTGGATAAAATCGGGGAAGACGACCCCGAATTTCTGGCGTGGGCGCGTGATTTGGATGTGAGGCCGCTTCTGGAGGAGGCGCTAAAACGGGCGCTGGCAAAAGTTCCGGCAGAAGGAATTAATTTCAAAATCAATTTAGAACTGCTACTGGAAGCGTCTGGACGGTTTTTTACCGAAAAGGATAAGCGGCGTATGGCCGATACGGTCTCCCGCGTGTCCTCGCGCTGGCAATTTGAAATTTTCGGAATTGTCGCCGAGCTTCTTGATTACCGTATTACCATAACCGAGCGCAAGGGGGAGTTTTTCCTTGAAGCCGAAGAGGAGGGGAAAACTCATCCGTGCGATTATTTCACGATTACTAAAAAGGGAAATGACGCCACGCTCGTTTTTGAGCATTTCAAGACGCGGCGGGCATTAGAAGTTGAAAAAGCAAAATTTGTCATTCTGGCGCATAAGCTCGGAGTAAAAATAGCATTCCGGGAATCAACTATTACCGAAGGCAGCCCTTTTCCCGGAGAGGAGCGTTTAAATGAAGCAGACCGACATCGTCATGGCCTTAAAGGTCATGACCACAATCATTCATGCTAATGGAGGACCGTATGCCGAGCCCTGTATCTGATAAAAGCAAAAGAGTGCCGGAATGGTTTTCCGACGGGGTTATTAGCCGGTTTAAAGCTGGTATTTCTTCCGTATTCATTCTTCACGGGGATATAACGTGTCTGGTGCCGAATCCGTACGCGGATACGGAAACAGAGTGGCAGTATATACCGTTGCAGGAGCTTCTGGCGCGAGTTTTTGACGAAAGGGATATGATGGTTTTTTATAATATCGCAACCGGAGCGAGGTTTCTTACTCCCGAAATGGAGCAAATGTTTCGTAAAGTTGCTGAATTGGAAAAGGATGACGACGTTTCTGCCAAAGACCCGGTCGCGGCTGCCAAAGCCGGACTTGCGGCTAAACGTCAAATTCCGCGCGAGCCGGAACTCTGCCTTCCGCTGATTGAAAAAGTTCTTAATAAAATGGAAAGCGTTGCCGTAGTCATTGAGTCGGCTCATTTCATTGCTCCGGAATCCGCCGGCGCAATATTGTCACCTAGTGAGCGAACGCATATTGAACGTTTCCGAAGCTGGGCGCAGGACGGCCGGGTAAAGCGGCGGAAAAATATTGTGCTTCTTTTGACCGACCTTTCTTCAAAAATTTCGGGCGAATTGCGTCAGGCCGCCAGCCGGATTTCAACCGTTTTCATTCCAAAGTCCTCGGCCGAAGAAAGGCGGCGTTATATTTTGCGCCTGACCAAAGGAGGCGAGAAACAGCAGGAAATTGAGAAACGCTTAGCGCTTCTTGAGAAAAAACTCAAGTCCCCGAAAAGCGCTGAAGCCGGCGTTCTGGAAGATGAACTCGCGGAACTGCAAGAAACTCTTGAGAAATTTCCCCGGACTTTTCCGGTTCCCGAAGATTTTGACATTAACACTTTCGTCAATGCGACCCAGGGCATGAGTTTGCGGCAGATTTTAGAAATTTTTCGATCAAGCCGCCAGGCCGGGCTTTCGATTGACCTTTTGTTTGTACGGGAAAAAAAGCGTGAAATTCTTAGTAACGAATATGGCGATGTGATGGAAGTTATTGACCCCGATTGGGGGATTGACGACATCGGGGGACTTGAAAACGTCAAGGAATATTTCCGGGAGATTATTGACGCGATTACCCGGGGTGAAATACGGTCCATTCCTCAGGGGATAACTCTTATGGGTCCGCCCGGCACCGGGAAGACCGCGATTGTTGAGGCGCTTGCTAAAGAATCGCGGTATAATTTCGTGAAGCTGAAAAATGCCCGCTCCATGTGGGTTGGGCAGTCCGAAGAGCGTACGGAAAAACAGCAACAGGGTTTATGGGCACTGGCACCCGTCGTCATCATGAACGACGAGGCGGATTTGGGCGAGGCGAATCGCGATGCGCCCAAGGGGGACTCGGGAGTATCCGAGCGAATCCTTCAGTCATGGATGAAATTCCTTTCGGACTCCAAAATTCAGGGTAAAATCATCATGGTTAACTGCACTAACCGCCCGGACAGGATGGATGCCGCCATGAAGCGATCGGGCAGGTCGGATGACCGGATAGCTCTGCTCATGCCTTCTTGCGATGGCCGTGCGTCTATATTTCAAGTGATGTTTAAAAAGTATAAGATTGCGACTTCTCTGACTGACTTTCGTCCATACGCGGACGCGACTGAAGGGCTTTCGGGCGCGGATATCAGAAAAATCGTGCTTGATGCCTTTAAATTCGCGTCACGTCAGGGTAAAACCGAAGTTGATGATGAGTCGCTTCAGGATGCCATTGCTGATTTTATTCCTTCCGCCAGCCAGGCGGAAATTGACCTGATGACGCTTCTGGCGATTTCGGAGTCGTCTTCGCGGCGTCTCTTGCCTGCGAATACGAAAGAAATCGTGGCGGATATCAAAAAAAGAAATATCGCTTTTAACTGTCAGGAAATTATCGCGCAAATTGAGGCGCGAAATATCATAAAGCTTGATAAAAAATGAAATTGCCGTGAGAAAATTCTCACGGTTTTTTATTTGCTTCGAGACCGTTGAATAATACAGATTCAGGAGTCATTCTGAAGGAGCATATTCACTTCGTTCAGTACAGGTTCCGCGACTGAAGAATCTCAAATGTACGGTTTAATTAAGAAATTCTTCGCGGAGTTTATCCTGAGATTCTTCCCCTTCGCATGGCTCAGGGTCAGAATGACGACCGAAGGACTCAGAATGACGAAAGTGCTTTTTTACAGTTTTCGGACGGTCCGGGTTACATCAAATTTTCATTTTCCCCGGTCTCTCTTGACAAATTATGCTTGATGCTATAATATTATTATCGCGGAGTCGGGTTTTTAATAACGCCTGCTCCATCCAGTACCTTAAAAACCACAACGGAGGTTGAAAATGAGAGAAAAACGCGAGTGGTCCGAAGCTACGTATCGAAGCAGTAAGTCAGAAGCAGATAAGCGCGGTTCTTCAACGTTTAGGGGCGAAGAGCGAGCTCAGCGCGGCGAGGGTTTAGACCCGCTTGTTGACCCGGCTAAGTATGGCGCGGTTAGGGAGGCGCGGAATCTTCTGGTTCCCGACGGCGAGGAATTTGTTTTGAAATTCGGAGTTGCCATGCCGGTTGAGTCCGACCTTGACACGACCGGTTCTATGAGCGGAAACGTTGATATCGCGTTTCGTGTTTTACCTAAGGTTCAAAATCTTCTGGTGCAGGGAACTCGCGCGGTTCTTCGTAGGTACCACACCCAGATTGCCACGGGTGTTATTCAGGACCAGGGCGATACGTTTCCGTATCAGCGGTCCCAGTTTGAACCCGATAATGAAGTTGAGCGGCAAATGGGCATTCTTGTTCCCGAGCGAGGCGGAGGGGACGCGCCGGAAGAATATCAGCTTAGTCTTTTTGCGGCGGCATACCTTAGCCAGACCGATATCAGGAAATACGGGCTTAAGGGATATTACTTTATCGTAGGGGACGAACTTGGAAGAGATCGTCTTGACCGAAGACTTCTTCAACAGGTTTTCGGAGCATCGGTCTTTGAGAAAGCTTTCGGGCCCAACCCTTCGCAATCACTTCCGTCAATCGCTGAAGTCGCGAAGAAAGCGCTTGAGGACTGGCATGTTTTTTTTCTTCAGGTGGGAGCGAACGAGGATACGGTAAAATGGTGGACTAAACTCCTGGGGCGCGAACGCGTCATTCGTCTTCCGAAAACCGAAGACCTTGCCGAAGTTCAAGCATGCGTTATCGGTTTGACTGAAGGCGTTATCAGCATTGAAACCTTGTCTGACGCGTTAAGTGCTAATCGCGCGAGTGAGGCCGAGAGGATTGCCCGGGCAGTTGCCGGCATTCCGGTTGGCCTGCAGGCAACGTATCCGAATTTTACCAACATTCCTTCTATCGGCGCCCGATTCAGAAGCCGGAACGACATCTGGCCTATGGACGCGGATGCAAAGACCGGAAAACTCAAGTCATCCAAGAAAGAGCCGAAAGCTCCGAAGACAGGCGATAAGAAAAAAGACGACGCTGACTGGAAATTATAAAGCGTTTTATCAAAAAGAAAGGCGGTCAGACATGGCCGCCTATTTTAGAAAATGAGAGGAGGAAGAAATGGTTAAACGGGCTTTTATCGTAACTGGGCTTGGCTACGGGGACGAAGGCAAGGGTACGACCGTTCATTGGTTAGCTGCGAAACATAGAGCGCATACCGTAATTCGGACAGGCGGCCCGCAAGCATATCACCGGGTTATGACGCAAAACGGACGCGAACACATACATTCGCAATTCGGCAGCGGGACGCTTTCCGGCACTGCTACGCATTTATCGAAAAACATGGTAATAGACCCGCACGGAATTCTTACCGAAGGAGAAGCGCTCAAATATCAGCATGGCATTAAAGAAGTATTTTTAATGCTTACTATCCATGAGGACGCGCTTGTTATCACTCCGTTTCATGCCATGGCAAACCGTTTGCGGGAACTTTCGCGTGGCTCTGAACGTTATGGAAGCGTTGGAATCGGCGTTGGGGAAACGGTGTTGGATGCTGAAGCATATCCCAAGGAGGCAATTCGCGCGCGCGACCTCGGTCACCATGGATTGCGGGAAAAACTTGAAGTAGTGAGAGCGCGAAAAATTCGCGAGCTGGAAGAAATATCGGGGCATATTGAAAACTGGCCGGAAGATGCTCGTGAAAAAGGAAGGCGTGAAATTTTTTATCTCAATAATCCGGATACGATTCAGTGGGCGGTGGAGCGCTTCGGCGTTCTTGCGTCCCGCTCGGCAATCGTGGATGCGGATTATGTAACACAGCGCATTCTTGGAAGCCGCGGCACGGTAGTTTTTGAACAATCCCAGGGCATACTTTTGGACCGGTGGCACGGGTTTCATCCGTACACCACCAAGGTGCGCACTATTCCCGAAATGGCTTTATCTATTCTTCGCGAATCTGGGTATGACGGCGAAGTCAAAAGTTTCGGCGTTCTCCGGGCGTACTTTACTCGGCACGGCGCCGGCCCGTTTGTAACTGAATGTCCGGTTCTTACGAAGCAGTTTCCCGACGCGACGAACGGCAACCATTCATGGCAGGGTCCTTTTCGGGTCGGCATCTTTGACGCCGTTCAAGCGCGCTACGCCATAGAGTCGGCAGGAGGAAAAGAAGCGATACACGGGCTGGTGATAACCTGCATTGACAGAATCGCGGAACTTCCCGCGTGGAATATCGCGAAATCGTATGACGCAAGTCCGAAAAATGATGACCTTACTTTCTTTTCACGAACCAAAAAGGGCATCACGGGCATTGTGGTTACGCGAGGCACCGGCAATTTTCAGCGGGAACGGCAAGAAAAACTTACTGTCCTCCTTTATAATTGTTCGGCAAGAGTTTCGCCGTATGAAATCCCGTCCGGCGGAAAATTGGAAGACGTCATTAATCTTTGTTCGAGGGTTCTGAAGGAAGAATTGAATGTTCCGGTGGTAATGGCATCAGTCGGTCCAACCGAGAAAGATAAGATTGAATTTACGTGATATAAAAATAATAAAAGGCAGTATCGATTAATCGAACTGCCATTTTTTTATTTTCGTCCGCAATTCATCCCGAGCTTGATGAGGGAATGAATTGCGGAGCACGAAAATAACCCCTCTTCAATTTTGCCGTTGTAGCAAGGTAAAGCGGGAAGTATAAGAAAAAAATAGTAAAACAATGCGAAGCGCGTGGCCGAATAGGCCATCCCGCGTATGGGCGCAGCGCTTCGCCCTTGAAGGTGTGCAAAATTGAGGATGGGGTAATATACGAATAAAACACCCCGCAGTTTACTGCGAGGTTACCTAAAATTTTCTTCCAATTGCGGCAAAAAAACCCGTTTGATAAAAAGTATTGTTGCGAGGCGCCGGTATCCTGAATCCCAAAAAGCGCTTTGGGGGTCAAGTCCGTCAGTGCCGTCGGAATCAATTCCGCCCTCTCTCGGATTAAGCCGGAAGTATCCTTTATGCATAAGGCGGTATTGCAATACTTCCCGCTCCATTTCGCCGAGCCAAAGCATTCGCGCGTCTCTGCCTTCAAGTATTTTGCCGCCCGAATATAAGAACCCCGGCAATAACTTTTCATAAACGTCTTTGATGGCGTTATCCTTGCCCATCCAAATACCCGCGAATAACAAATGTATCCAGGTGCGGTCGGCAAGATATACATCCGGTTTAGTGAAATCCCTGACCTCAAGCATGCCGTTCTTTTTTTCAAGCCAGTATTCAACAATTTTTCCCTTGATTCTTTCGTGCGAAAAAATTTTACGAAGACGATCTTGAATATTTTTCCGTTTGATTACGGGGATTCCGGGCTTAACAAACACCGCGACATCCAAATCCGCATTGTTTCGCGCGTATCCTTTCAGAAATGACCCGTAAAAAATCGCGAAAGGATGCAAAAACTCATGAGCAACCGGATCGGTTGCGAGTAACAGTATCGCAGGAGCGAATTCCCGGATTTCCGCCTTGATTCGTTCTTGGTCATCCGAGAATGAAGCGTTTAGCTTCGGCAAAACCAGGCCGAAACTATTGATATATGCTTCATCAATAAGGCCAAGTTGAAAAAGGCGCGACAGCATGCTGGTTATTTCTTCTTTGTCCTCCAGGGAGTTCGGCAGGCAAAGATTCCGAACAGTGTTTTCATACGCGCCGATATTGAGCGCGGCTTTTTTAAAGTCATTTTCAGCAATCAGTTCAATTGCTTTTCCGATGCCGCGGATGGCAGCGAGGCGTAAAACCATTTCCCGCGCAGGGGAAAGATATCGCATGGCATCTTCGGCCGTAAGCGAGTTTACCGCGAGCATCTTGGAAATATTATTCGCGTATTCGGAAATCAGTTTTTCTTCCCTGTCAATCCGCTCCCACAGGGCTCGCGCTTTCGGATAACCGCGTTCAAGATCCCGCGCCAGGCGCATGTCCATTTTTTTCAGCTCAAACTCCGCTTCTTCATGAAGATTGAAAAACCATGTCCTTCCTTTTTCTTCCGAATTCGCGAAAGTATTTTTTTGATTCGCGCTCTTATCCGTAACGGCCCAATCGGGGAGCTGGCCGCGTTCCTCATCCGTAATCAGCCCGAGCTTGGCAATGGCCGGCAGGGTATCGGCTATGCTGTTTTTAAGAATCTCTTCGGAGCTGTTTTTTACAAGCGCCATAACGTCTGCCATTGAAATATATCTTTTTTC
This sequence comes from Parcubacteria group bacterium GW2011_GWA2_42_14, assembly GCA_000998135.1. Classification (GTDB taxonomy): domain Bacteria; phylum Patescibacteriota; class Minisyncoccia; order Sungbacterales; family GWA2-42-14; genus GWA2-42-14. Next base: position 7,806 of record LCCV01000014.1, on the reverse strand, counting down.
AAGAAGTATCGGAATAAGATGCGCGGCCTTTCGCACCATTTTTTGTCCGTTCGGGCTCAATTCCGGCTCAAGGATGTTTCCGTCGGCGAAATTCGCCCTTACATCTGTTTCCCCGAGCAATTCTTTCCAACACCGCATATAGGCGTTGATGAATCTTTCTATAGACGCGGCCAGGCCCGGGAGTTGTGGCCTCCATGTCAGCGCCGGTAAAAGTTCAAACGGAAGATACAAAACAAGGCGGGCGTTTCTCTTGTCACTCTCAAAAAATTCTGCCAGCGATTCGTAAAGAACGGTTAGCGCGTTCCCGTTTACCTCCATGGAATCTACGGCCAGAGTTACATCCGCGGTCGGGCGGGGCAGACGGTGAAAAAGCGCGTCTAATTTTAAAGAAAGGTTTCTTCGCAATCTAACCTGTTTGTCCAATTCCCGGTTCTCTCTGACTTTCCTCGGCCAATACGAACTCTCTATGCCTTGGGCAAGCAGGGATTCAACCGGAGGCGGAGTGATAACCATGTCCGGGGCAAGCCGTATTTTTGAATCAATTGTGATTCCGGGAATTTTTTCTTCCATATTGTCCATTATTTGTTTTCCTACTTTCCGCAGTTTTCAAAGAATCTAAAAGCGTGGTTGTATTATACTGTAATTTAGCAAACTTGTAAAGCAGTTGATACGAGATTATTGAATAATTCAGTTATTGCCTGAGCTTGTCGAAGGCATACAATAAGAATTTATAAAATAATGTAGCCCTTCGATTCCGCTCAGGGAATAATTTAATGGTCTGGACAAACAATAAATTTTATGATAGAGAGTTAGCAGGAACGCGTAACGCACTTTGATAATTCAGTCAAAAACAGGAGGAATATGATGCTTATCGCAAGCATTCCGCAGGCACATCAGGAGGACTTGATGCGCGAAATGATTTCCCATCCGCTGGTCGCTATGGTGCGGTATAACACCGGAATGGATTCGGCCTATTCTCCGAAAGAAACAATAGCCGGAATTTTGAAATATTCGCGTAAATTCAAAAAACCTTTGTACATAGACCTTAAGGGAAAACAGCTGCGGATTGAGGAATGGGCAACCCTTCCTTTTGGCCCCATTATTCTAAATCATAAAATTAAAGTTGAACTTCCGGCAAAAGTTTTTTTTCGAGGAGATGACTGGTGCGAATTGAAAGAAGTGGTTGATGGGAGAAAAATTTACGTTGACCCGCTTCCCAAGTACCCGGTCGGCAGAGGGCAAGCTGTAAACATAATCGGTAAAAATTTAGAAATTGAAGGTTTCTTTACGGAAAATGACTACGCTTATATAAAAGCCGGGCTTGATGAGGGCGTGGAAAGATTCATGCTTTCTTTTGCGGATAGTTTGGGTTATGTCAGAGAATTGGAAAAAGCGCTCTTTGACGGAAGCAGTGCTGCGGCGAGGCGTAAGAATTTTGAACTGGTTTTGAAAATAGAATCTCAAAAAGGCCTTGATTTTGTCAAAAGCGCGAAGGTCTTGAGGCCATATATCCTTATGGCGGCCCGTGACGACCTGATGATTCAGATAGGCGGAATAAAAATGCTTAAGGCGATGGAATTGATTATTGAGAATGATCCTGGCGCCATTTGCGCTTCGCGCCTGCTTCTTGGCTTGGAACAAGCCGGGCAAGTTACGGCCGCCGATATTTCCGATATTAAACTGATGCAGACCCTCGGCTATAAACGGTTTATGTTCTCGGACGGAATTTCCCGGAATCATTTTGAAAAGGCAATTGAGTTCTGGAGAGAATACATTTCGGTTTATCCGGCTTAAGATTTAACCCGCGCCTTAACGCGGGTTTTTCATTAAAAAATAACCGCGCGGTTTGTCCGCGCGGTTTTTTTGTTTATAAACTTTGGGTATGGCCAGGAATAAATATTGCAAAGGTATAAGGCAATTTTTGAACTTTCAGCCATTCTTGGTATTCGGGAAGAGCGGGGTATTCGGGCATCCATTCTGTTTCTATCATTCCTAAAGAGCAAATAAGGCCTGCTTTCGCGCCGAATTTAACAAGGTGATAGGGGACTCCGCGGTCAAATCTTGCGTGTCCGTTGCCGGCAATCAAAACCTGTTTTTCGCTTCTTTGGTTATGTAAAAGCGTGTACGCCATTATCGCGTCGCGCAGTTTTTGAGCTAAGGCCATACCTTCAAGAAGGCCCAGGAGTTGGCCGCGGCTATGTTTTGTTTGGCCAAAATGTGATTCCCATATTTCATCAATAAGTTCTTTTTGAAGTTCGGGTGGAAACGGTTGGCTAATTCCGGTTTGCTTTATAAATTCCGGTGAAAGCGCCTTGAGTCCTTCAATTACAGCTTGTTTGGCGAGAGTTCGCGGAATATTGGCCGCTACAACAGGCAGATTTTTTGAAAAAGCGGTTTCAAAAATAGGTTTATACATTTCGTATGCCGGATTCCACTGTGAATCCCAGTCAATCGCGTTTCCAAACCCTTCGGCATCATGGGGAGAGCGGTTTAAGTATTCATCAATTTTTTCCTGGCAAGTTACTTCCAGCATTTCAAAACAAATTGCCGGATGGCGTTCAAAATCAGAAATGTTATTGATTATTTCGGCCTGCTTCAGATGATGTTCAAAATTAGTATGAATTTCTCCGAGCAAAATAAATCGCGCGGGTTTTAGTTTGGCCACGAGTGTTTCCGGGGCAATAAAATCGTAATTTTTCACATCCCAAACACGTCCCTGAAGCAGGTGTTCTCCGGTCATTTTTATTTTCCTTCCCGCGGCAATTGGTGTTTGTCGAGGTTGGTTTCGAATTCTTTGAGTCGTTTCTTGATACTGCGAAGTTCGGTAATAGTCGTCCAGTTATCCATAAACAGCGAAAAACTATTTTGAACCTTATCAAAGGCGTTAGAAATTTGTACCAGTGTTCCGAGCATAATCGCTCCGCTAAAAAGAGCCGGACCGGCGATAAGATAGGGTACAATAGTTAAAAACTGGTTGTAAAGATTGAGCCAAAGATCAAAATATCCATAATGCAGAAATAGGCGATGATAGTTGAATTTAATACCGGTAAACATTTCTGCAAGAATTGCAGGAGAAGCGTGGTTTATTTTATCGTCTTCCCCCAAGACAAGTTCTTTTCTGAATGCGGCTTCTACTTTTTGGTTATTATACTCCAGTCCGGGCAATTTAATACCGACAAACCAAGAAACAGCCGTTCCTCCTATACTGACAACCAGCGCCACCCAAACCAGCGATCCTTGGGTTTTGCCCAAGAAAGGCATATCAATTCCATTGCTTAAAGTCCAAAGAACGGGCAGAAAAGCAACAAGCGTCATTATGGCTCTAGCCACCTGTAGCCCGAGAGATTCTACGATGCGCGCGAACCGGTAAGTATCTTCCTGTATCCGCTGGCTCGCTCCTTCAATTTCTTCTCTTACATTTCTCCAACGGGGAATATAATTAAAAGTAATGGATTCTCTCCACCGAAGTGAATACAAACGGGTGGAATAACTCGTGATAGTTGCCAGAATTATCCAGGGAACGGCAATCCACATGAACTCCGTAATGCCTGCGTAAAATTCTTCCAGGGTATGCTCATTGGCTTTTTGCAAAAGGTTGTAGAACTTGCCGTACCAAGCATTGAGTCTAACTGACATATAAACCTGGGCGTAGAGTAAAGAAAGCAGGAAAGCGCCGCCGCCGTAAGCCCACCAAGCCCACTTTTTGCTTCCGAAAAACGCTTTAATCATGTTCGCCTCCGTGCGCCAGCCATTTTTTGCTTTTCTGAGTTTTTAATGTGCTTAATAATAAGTACAATGCCTTGTGTATAAATTCAATAGTATAAATATAGCAGTTAGATATAATTAAAGTTAATGCAGGGAAACCAAGGTTTTAATAAGAAATTGCTGATTATTGTTTTAATTGCCGCCGTAGTTATTATTGGGGGCGGTTTTTGGTATTGGCAGAAAAGCGGGGAAGTTCAAGCTCCCGTGAGCGTTGAAAAAACTCCGGAACAAAAAGTGGAAGAATTGGGCGGCAAGATTTTGGAAAGTGTTCAAAACCCTATTAAAGAAGAATTGCCGGAAATTAACCCTTTTAAGCCGCAAACCAATCCGTTCGGGAACGAAACCAATCCGTTTCAGGAAACATATAAGAACCCCTTTGAGTGAAAAAGTAAGGGCGGCAATTATTTTAATTCGTACCGCATAGAAATACTTGCGATATTATTAGTCCAGAGACACTTTTGAAAATGGCAGCCACTAGTCGTCTTTTGAGAAAGAATCGCAAATCAATTCACGAAAAATAAATAAGTGTAATTAATCCTAATAAGTTGTTACAGGCCTTCGCGAATTCTGTAGAATTTATTATGATACCTCATCATGAAAAGATTACTCAAAATTGTCCTTTATACATTGGTGATATTAGTATTGTTAGGAATAGTTACCTCTATTTTTCTTAGCAGTTTAAATACTGCGAGAAGAAAGAGTTCTAGCCCCGTGCTTGCTAACCCCACAGGCGTTTCTTCTTTTGGCAGCTTTGGTTTGCCTAGTTTCCGTAGTGAAAGAGATGTTGAAACTGTAGATAACGTACAGGTTCAGCAGAATCAGGAAGGAGTATTAACTCAAAGAAAAATTATTAAAAATGGTTCTCTTTCTATCTTTGTTAAAAAAGTTGATGAGGCGGTTTCAAATATTCATGAAATTGCAACTCGTCTCAGCGGGTTTGTTGCTTCTTCGCAAATTTATGATTCTTCTGGCGGCGTTAAGTCGGGAAGTATTACCGTCCGTGTTCCGGCTAGCAACTTCGACAGTGTTCTTACAGAGATAAAAAAAATAGCGGTCAGAGTGGATAAAGAGAGTGTCAATGCTCAAGACGTAACAGAGCAGTATATTGATCTCGAATCACAGCTAAGAAATCTTAGAGCAGAAGAAGTACAGTATCTGGAGATTATGAAGCGCGCCTATACTGTTCAGGATACGCTTAATGTTGCTCAGCGTCTGAGCGATGTCCGCGGGCGGATTGAGAGAATTCAGGGTCAGCTTCAATATCTTTCTCAGCAGATTGATATGTCGACAATTTCAGTTACTATCAACGCTGATGCGGACATCAAGATTTTTGGAATTCAATGGCGGCCGATTTTCGTGGTTAAGCAGTCATTCCGGGGAATGCTCGAAGAAATCACAGGATATATTGATTGGATGATTTGGTTCATTTTTAGTCTGCCTGTCATTGTATTGTGGGTTGTTACGATTGTTTTCGTCACAGCTGTTGTTTGGCGTCTTTTTCGGTGGATTAAAACACGATTTTTTTCCGATGCTGATTTGAAAGAAACGTTAAAAACTAAATTGTGGTAATGAATAAGATATTTATGGTTAAGTTTTTGTGAGTTATTTTAGTTTACTTATAAGAAATTTGTATCCTAATCTGATACGTCCGTATTGAATAAATCTAGGATATTTATGATTATTTATATGAATCGTTTTGCATTTAAAAATTCGTCTTTTATTATTGTCTCATCCGCTTTTATTGCCGGCTTGTTGATTTTTGGATTTAATTCGTTTGCGGCGTCCAATTCTTCCATTTCTTTCAAAAAGGACTCCAATAAGCTTTTTGTGATTACGTTTAAAGACCCTGAAGGCATTGCCGCTTTTTCTTTAAAACCGGCTACCGGAAAACCAGCATACGGAGGAGAGATTGGCGGATGTCCCAATCTTCGCGTACTTGATAATGTCGGTTTTTTTGAAGACCCGGCAGATTTTATTCCGGAGATGATTGCTATTATAACGGATTGTTCAGGCAATGAAGAAGAATTGAGTATTCCTCCGCCCAAAGAAGGTGTTACCAAAAGTTCGGTAAAAAAAGCTAAAGAGGAAGTTCGGGCGCCGTCTTCCAAACCGGATGAAAAAGGAATTGCCGGTGGAGGAGCGGGAGACAGGGCGAAAGTTGCCACGGAGAAAAAAAACATTGCCGAAGCCAGAAAAGCGGAAATTAAATATCCGGTGCGAGAACTCGGTAATTGCAAGAACGAATCATCCTGCAAAATCTATTGTGAGGATACGGCCCATATCAAGGCCTGCGTTGCTTTTGCCGAAAAAAATAAGCTGATTTCCAAAGAAGAGGTGGAAAAAGGTAAAAAGTTTATAGCGGTTTTGGATTCTGGCGGAGGGCCCGGCGGATGCAAGAGCGAAATTGAATGCCGGACTTATTGCGAAGATTCTGCTAAAGCAGATGAATGTCTGGCATTTGCCGAAAAACACGGGTTTATGAGCGAGAAAGAATTGGCCACGAATAAAAAAATGCTCGCGTTGGTAAAAAGCGGGGAAACTCCGGGCGGCTGTAAATCCAAGGTTCAATGTGAAATATATTGTTCGAGTACGGATAATATTGAAATTTGCATTGATTTTGCCGAAAAAAATAATGTAATGCCTCCGGAAGAATTGGCTTTGGCTAAAAAAATGCTGCCTTTGATGAAAAGCGGGGAAACCCCCGGAGGATGTAAATCCAAAGGGCAGTGCGAATCATATTGTGAAACCTCAGAGCATATGCGCGAGTGCATCGCTTTTGCCGAAAAAACCGGAGTTATGCCTCCGGAAGAATTGGAAGAAGCTAAAAAAGTTTTGCCGTATATTGAAAAAGGCGAGACACCGGGCGGCTGCAAATCCAAGGTTCAATGCGAGACCTATTGCGATGCCGAAGGAAATTTTGAGGAATGCGTGGCTTTTGGAGAAAAAGTAGGTTTTATTTCTAAGCAAGAAGCCGAGGCCATTAAAAAAGCCGGCGGCAAGGGTCCGGGAGGATGCCGTTCCAAAGAACAATGCGAAACATTTTGTGAGGACCCGGCGCATATTGAAGAATGTATTGATTTTGGAGTTAAGGCCGGTTTTGTAACCGAGGAAGACGCGCAAATTATGAGAAAGACCGGCGGCAGGGGGCCGGGCGACTGCAAATCAAAAGTTGATTGCGAGGAATATTGCAAAGACGCAAGTCATAATGAAGAGTGTACGGATTTTGCCGTAAAAGCCGGATTTATAACTCCCGCGCAGGAGGATTTGATGCAACAATTAGGTTGTACTTCGCAAGAAGAATGCGAGGCGATATGCGGTTTGCCGGAAAATAAAGAAAAATGCCAGACCATGATGGGTATGATAGGCGGCGGAACAGGCGGCGGGATGGGGACGGGAGGTTTTTCCGGTCCCGGAGGATGCAAGTCAAGAGAAGAATGCGAAACTTATTGCCGTGAACACTTTGAAGAATGTAAAAATTTTGCGACACCAAGCGCAGGCGGTGCTACGGGCGGAGGATTTCCTGGCGGCGGTACAACCGGAGGACAATTTCCAGGCAGTGGAGACACCGGCGGAGTTTTTCCGGGCGGACCGGGAGGATGTCAGAGCCAAGAAGAGTGTGAAAAATTTTGCAGGGTTGAACCGGAGCAATGCCGGAATTTTGGAATTTCGGCTCCGCTTATGGCGCCGTCGGAACAATCGCAGGATATTAAGAATCAATATGAAGAACAGTATCGCCGGCCATATGAACAACAATATCAACAGCAATTTCAGCAGGAGTATCAGCTTCCGTCGTCCGAACAGCAGCAATATCAAATTCCGAACCAAATTCCGGAAGGTTTCCAGGTTGACTGCAAGCTTTTTGAAATCGCGCCAAGCTGTTCCTATCTTGGTTCTCCGGGCACGCAGGCGTATGATTTATGCAAAAATTGTTTTCCTAATAAATAATTAGACCTGTTGCTTAATAATTTTTTGGGAAAATTTGATGCAAAAAACCCTTATTTTAAGCCACTAATTTTTTAAAAAAACGGCTAAAATCTTAAT
>LCCV01000013.1 GCA_000998135.1 Parcubacteria group bacterium GW2011_GWA2_42_14 | reverse complement strand
CATCGGTTTCTTTAATATTGCTCATGCCGGCGCCGTTATCAATAAACCCCCGGTAACTTTAGGTTTGATTTCCGGATTAGTCGGCTATTGGTCTTTTGAAGATTCGGAGATGACAAGCAATAACGCGTTTGATGTGTCGGGGAACGGAAATCACGGCACCCTCACCAACGGCCCGAAAAAGGTAATCGGCAAAATCGGCCAAGCGCTGAATTTTGACGGGGGGGATGATGTTGTCAATCTTGGAAGCCCGAGTGCGCTTGACAACATTGGAGGTTCACCTGGTCCGCGTACTATCACGGCGTGGGTCTACGCAACGGGATGGGGTGGGGGGACTTTAGGACGAATCTACAATAACGCTCCCGATAATTTTACTACAACGGGTACGTTTTTTATCCTTTCTAATGGTACAGGAGGAGCAGGACCATATTATGCTATAGGTTCGTCTGATGGTTCATGGACATGGGCACAAGGCGCAGATGGTACAGTATCTCTCAATCAATGGGTTTTCTTGGTAGGAACTTGGAACGGTGTAATGGCTACTGCTCCGAAACTCTATAAAAATGGTGTTGAGGTCTCTTATGGTGCTTCAGGGGGTGCCACAGGGTCTTACGTTTCAGATGCCGCACTTACGACCTATATAGGCAATCGCCCGAATGGACAGCGTGGTTTTCAAGGCCTCATCGACGAAGTCCGCGTCTACAACCGCGCGCTGTCGGCTTCGGAAATTTATCGGCTCTACAACATGGGACGGTAGAAATAAATTTCTAATTATCTAATTCACCTAATTACCTAATAATATGGGCCGATAATCTCTTATTGCTATTTCGCCCTCGTCCCACTTGGAAACCCCGTTTCCAAGTTAGGCGAAGCAACAAAAGACTTGGAAAGGACTTGGAAACGGGGTTTCCAAGTGGTAAGATAAAACTATGCGTAAAGTCCAATTTGCAACCGGAGAATATTATCACATTTTTAATCGCGGAACAGATAAGCGAAGCATTTTTGGTGATAAATACGATTATATGAGGTTTCTTCAAAGTATGGAGGAGTTTAACACCACAGAACCGATAGGCAGTATTTTTGAGAATTCCTTTCGCAAGCGAACTCAACTTGGAAACCCCGTTTCCAAGTTGAAAGTGAAAGAAGGTAAGCCGCTTGTTTCTTTTGTGGCTTACTGCCTAAATCCAAATCATTATCATTTTGTTTTGTGTCAGCTGGTGGATCGGGGAATAGAAAAATTTATGCATAAGCTCGGTTTAGGTTATACAAACCACTTCAATCGTAAGAACCGTAGAAGCGGAGTACTGTTTCAAGGCCCATTTAAGGGAGTGCATATAGATTCTAATAACTATTTATTATACGTTAGTGCGTATGTTAATCTGAACAATCGTGTTCATAAACTTGGAAACGGGGTTTCCAAGTCGAGTTGGGATGAGTACATTAGTGGGCGAGATGGAGTTTGCGATAAAAATATTATTCTGGAGCAGTTTAAAAATACCTCGGAATATAGAGACTTTAGTCGGGATGCTTTAAAAATAATGCTGGAGAGAAAAGAAATGGAGCATTTGTTAATTGAAAACTAACTTGGAAACCCCGTTTCCGAAATTTATGAACAATCAATTCAAAAAATCAAAAATTATAGGAGCGGCTGTTTTGGTTTTGGCCGTTGCGGTTTCCGGAATTCTTTATTGGAAGAGGATTTATCCGTGGACAACGGGAACAAGCGGAGTAACAGATGATTATGAAATGGGCGTAATGGGTACGGATGAAACGGGGAAGGGGGGAAGTAATGCGGACGGAAATACTGCCGAAGTTTTGGAAACCTACCGTCATCCCGCATTCGGATTTTCTTTTCAGTATCCCAAAGGTTTCAAGACGGGAATTTTTCCCGCCGGGGAGGGGGAAACGATTGTGGTTGAGAAATCACCGGAGGACGAACCTACGACTGCCGGAGGTTCAGCCCCCGAAAAGGCCCGGGAAGGGTTTCAAATTTATATTTCCGCTTTTGATGAAGAGGGGCCGCTGACCCTTGAGCGTGTTAAAAAAGAAATACCCGATTTGATTGTGGAGAGTCCGCAGACCGTAATATTGGGAAGTTCGGCTTCTAAAGATTTTGAAGCGCTGGTTTTTTTCAGCCGGAACGAGTCATTGGGCAGAACGCGCGAAGCGTGGTTTGTTTGGCCGCAATCGCCCCAGCCCGACGGAAATTATCTTTACCAGATTTCCGCTTATGCCTCATTTGACGCCGAACTTTCAAAAATTATGGCAACGTGGAAATTTGACTAATTTTTAAAAATATGTCCGGAGAAATAGTTGAAAATAAAATGAATAAACCAGGGATGAGATTATATTTTTTTATCCGTGTGTTTTTATGGTGGCTGCATCACCCTCATACCAAGGGTCATGCCAAGGAGGACTACGAAAAATTGAAAAAGATGCTTGCCCCGTTACATCCTAAAAGTCCAAGACCACAAGGTGAAGAGTCTGTTGAAAATCAACTATTGAAAAAGCCTAGTTTTTTAGGGGGTGATGTAACGGGGTTTGGCAGGGGACGTGAGAGGGGAGAAATTAAACCGGAGGTTAAACCTCTGCCTATCAGCGTCATTCTGAGCGAGAGCGAAGAATCTCATTCTTTAGACGGCGTTCAGGGTCAGGATTCTTCGGTTGTTCCGCTTCCGGAGGAACTCCCCCAGAATGACATTATTGAAATTAGAGAGGCAGAACCAGCCATAATTTCATCAATTCACGCCATTGAACAAAAGTCCGAAGAAGAAGCTTTTTTGCCTTTGCCAGAGAAATTTTCAGCGGTAAGAAATAGATTTAAATCCGTATTATTCACGGAAAAAAGCGCGCCCCCGGTTTCTAACGGCGTTCCGGGCTTTTCCAAACTCAAAGAAAAAGTCCGATTTATGTTCGCGCAGAAGTCGGCGGAGGTTAAACCTTCGAGTACGGGCGTCATTCCGAGCGAGAGCGAGAGCGAGGAATCTCAAGCGGATTTTTCGGTCGCCGAGCTCCCTCAGAATGACGTTTCCGCGGAGCCGTCCATCCGGGAGATTTTAGAAGTTGCCGAAGAATTGAAAGCGCCGGTTTTGCCGCCCGCCTTGAGCGAGGCTCGCCTTGATGGGCGGCCCGAACCGCTAAAACCATCTTTATCGTCTCCCCCCAAAAAGATGGAATATCCGGACATTTTGTTTCACTCTCTTTTTTCATGGCTTTTGAGAAGAAACGGGCCGACGCATCTGCCCGCCTCGTGAGGGGACAAGGATCGTCCTGAGAAAAACGCGAGTAATTATAAAAGAGCTTTATGAAATAGAGCAGGAAATTGAAAAAACTTAAAGAAGTGAAGGGTGCCGATTGAGCGGATATTTAGCTCTCTTTAGATTTTAGGGGATGTGCCCCGTTTCTTAGCTTTCTAACGGGGTGTGGATAATAATTTTGGTTAAATTGCCGAATTGCGTTAAAATATAAGATAGATAATATGCTGAAAACCTCAGTAAAGGTCGAAAATTATAGGGTTTTTCGGGCAAAAATTAATGTGCACATTAATTTTTTATTGTAATTTTTAAGGCAAATTTAATATAAATTTTTGGTTTTTGGCGCTTGGTTATCTTTTTAGGCAATTCTAAAAAGTCCCGACTTTACATTATTAATTTAATTAAAGAAGTCCGGAATCCACGATAGTTTTACTATCGAGACCAAGAAGCTAAAAGCCAAGAAACTAATATATGATTTATCCAGCAGATTGGGGAGTTGTAATAGTAACATCTCTTCAAGAGTCATGGGCGGCAGTAGTCGGTTTTGTGCCGTTATTGGTTGGCGCGGCCGTTGTTTTTCTTATCGGTTGGATTGTGGCTTCCGCCGTCGGCAAATTGATTGAACAGGTGGTTAGAGCATTGCGAGTGGACCAGTTTTTGGCCAAATTGGATTTTGAGCAGGCAATGGAAAGAGCCGGAATGAAATTAAATTCCGGAGCATTTATCGGGGGACTGGTTAAGTGGTTCCTGGTGATTGTTTTTCTTTTGGCCGCCGTTAACATTTTAGGCGAAAGATTTCAGCCGATTTCCGATTTCTTGAAGCAGGTGCTTGTTTATCTTCCCAATGTGGTTGTCGCGGCAATCATTCTTGTGATTGCGGCATTGGTGGCGGACGCGGCAGAAGCGGTGGTGCGCACTTCGATTAAGTCCTTTGGTCTTAGGGCTCCGCTTGTCGGAGTGGTTATTCGATGGTCTATTTGGGTATTTGCCGTTATTGCCGCGCTTTTGCAGTTGGGAGTCGCGACGGTTTTACTGCAGACGGTTATAACCGGAGTAGTGGCGATGCTGGCTTTGGCATTTGGTCTGGCATTCGGTTTGGGAGGAAGGGAAGCGGCGGCGGATATGATTGATAAGATAAGGGGAGATATGAATAGATAAATTTACTTAAAAAACCCTCCTGTGAAAGCGGGGGGTTTTTTAGTTGAATGCCAAATTCACCTAATTTCTAATTCACCGTTTGTAAATTCACCTAATTCACCTAATTGTCTAATTTCTAATAAAATTCTAAAATTCATAATGCCGAATAATAAAAACTTTGTAATTTTCGAATTGGACATTTGATATTTTATTAGGTGAATTAGGTAATTAGAAATTAGGTGAATTTATCAATGTTTTATTAGAAATTAGACAAATAGGTTAATTGAGTTATGAAATTAGGCCTATCTTTTCTTTAACCGCCTTGATGGTTTTTGAGGAGATGGTTTGGGCGCTTTCAGCTCCTTCTCTAAGTATTTTTATTACCGCGTCGGGTTTTTTTTCAAGCTCGCGGTATTTTTCCTGAATCGGTTTGAGGCCGTTTATTACAGCTTCGGCCAAATCTTTTTTGAATTCGGCGTAATTTTTGCCAACATATTTTTTCTCAAGTTCTTGGGTCGCGGTATCGGTAAATAAGCCAAAAATTTGAAGGAGGTTGGAGATTGCCGGCTTGTTTTTGGGGTCAAAAATTATTTCTTTTCCGGAATCGGTAACGGCAATCTTTATTTTTTTATGAATTTCATCCGGTGAATCAAGCAGGGCAATATAGTTTTCCGGATTCCGGGCCGATTTTGACATTTTTTTGATAGGGTCATCCAAACCCATAATCCTGGCACCCGATTTTTCAACCCCGTTAGAAGTCCGATGCGCCAGCGGCGCGTCGGCAGTCGCCTTAGGCGACTGACTTCTAACGGGGTCAACCAATGCCTCAGGAATAGTGAAAGTCGGGCCGAAACGGTTGTTAAATCTCTCGGCCAAAGAACGGGTAAGTTCAATATGTTGGAGCTGGTCTTCTCCGACGGGGATCTTATTGGTTTGATAAAGCAGAATATCCGCCGCCATAAGTGTTGGATAATTCAGAAGTCCCGCCATAACCCCATGTCGCTTGTCGCTTGTCTCTTGTCTCTTGTCTTTATATTGGGTCATGCGTTCCAATTCTCCAAGCGGCGTGAACGTATTTAATATCCAACCAAGTTCCGTGTGCGCCGGAACATGCGACTGAATAAAAATAATTGATTTTTCAGGGTCAATTCCGGAGGCAAGATAAATCATGGCCACTTCCATAATTTTTTTGCGAAGTTTTTCCGGGTCTTGCGGCGTTGTAATTGCGTGCAAATCAACAATACAAAAAATAGAACGGTATTCGTCCTGCAGGCGAACCCAATTTTTTATTGCTCCGAGGTAGTTGCCGATATGGATTGTTCCCGAAGGAGCAACCCCGGAGAAGATTGTTTGTTTGTTGACAGCCATATAGATGTTATGATAGCATTTTACAAGATGTTTAACAATTAAAATGAGGTATAAAGATGGATAGGGTGTATATTTTGAAAGAAGATACGGCTAAGCGCGGAAGGCCAGTCGATTTTTTAATTTGGATGGTCTCTGAAAAGAAAGACATGGTTTTTGAAAAGGCTAGAATACTTGCCGAGGGAAACGGTTCTTCTTTAAGTTCCGGCCACTGATATGAAATTATGGTTTTTGATAATAGCCATGGCGGATTCCTTGAAGATTATCTCGTATCAAAGGAATCGGGAGAGGTTAAATTCCTAAAAGGCGAATGCCGTCTTAAGGCATCGTTATAATTTTTTATACGGTTGATTTATTCAGCCGTTTTTGTTTGCGTCATATAGTTATGTCTTTAATGCCCAAATTCGCGTCTTTTAAGATGCTTTTTAAGACTTTGGGATGAAGAATTTTTGAGCCATGGAATGGAACTGTGGCTCGTTTTCCAAGAGAATTTTTGTAGATTTTGTGGCTTCCGCTTTGACGAACAAAATTAAAGCCGGCTTTTTCAAGTACGGCTATAATTTCTCTTGCGGTTAATTTTGGCAGAGAATCCATCATACTGCTACTTCAACTGTTGAGAAACTTATGAATTCTTTGGCGGGCACTTCTTCTTTATTGGCCAACCTGTCTTCAAGGTGGAGTTTGATTGCGTCTTTAATATTGGCCAGAGCTTCCTCATAAGTATTTCCCTGGCTGTAGCACCCTTGTAAATCAGGACAAAAGGCAAAAAAGCCGTCTTTATCCTGCTCTATTACAATAGAAAAATGATAGTTTTTCATACAAATAAATTATATCAAATTTATACTTTAATTACAACGGGAAGAACCATTGGGCGGCGTTCAGTTTTAGAGAATAGAAATTGGCCGATTTTGTCGCGGATGTTATTTTTTATGTAGTCAATATCAAGCGTTTGTTCGGCCGTGGCCGTATTTTCTATGGTTTCCCTTATTTTGTGGCGCACTTGTTTTAGCATTTCCTGATTTTCCCGAAGGTAAATGAAACCGCGAGAGATGATATCAGGGGAGCCGACAATTTTTCCGGTTTTGGAATCAAGAATGGTGATAATCACAAAAATTCCGTCCTGACTGAGCATTTGGCGGTCGCGAAGCACCACTTCTCCGACGTCTCCTACGCCAAGTCCGTCAACCATGACATAGCTTGCCGGTACCGTATTTTTAAGAATGGAAATTTTGTCGGGTAATAATTCAACCGTATTTCCATTTCCAGGAATAACTATATTTTCCGGAGGAATGCCGACTGATTCCGCCAAGTCGGAATGGAGTTTCAGTAAAAAGTAATTGCCGTGAATGGGCAGGAAAAATTTCGGGCGCATGAGATTAATCATCATTTTCAAATCTTCGGCCTGGGCATGCCCGCCGGAGTGAATATCCATCATTTGGTAATGAAACACTTTGGCCCCTTGTCGGTAAATTATGTCTTTTAGGGATTGTACGGTTCTTTCGTTTCCAGGAACAACTGAAGAAGAAAAAACAACCGTATCGCCTTTGGCCAGCTGAATATGGCGATGCTCTTTTTGGGCGATTCTCATCAATACCGCGTTAGATTCTCCTTGGGCGCCGGTGCAGCAGATTAATTGCCGCTCTATCGGATAATCGCTGATTTTGTCAATATCCACAAAGGTTCCTTTTCTTGCTTTTATATACCCGAGTTCTTGGGCAATAGCCACATTGGCTTTCATGCTATAGCCGTCAATGGACACTTTTCTGTCGAATTTTTCGGCCAAAGTTATCAGCTGCTGGATTCTGGCAATAAGAGAGCCGAAAGTGGCGGCAATGATTCTTGAGGGGGAATGTTGGAAAATATCTTCAAGATTTTCCTGGATTGTTTTTTCGGAAATGGAGTGTCCGGGTTTTTCCGCTCCGGTTGAATCGGACATAAGAAGCAAAACCCCTTCCGAAGAAAAGCGCGCCATCTTGGCGTAGTCAGCGGGCTTATCGCCAACCGGATTATTGTCAAATTTGAAATCCGCGGTATGGACAATAGTTCCGACCGGAGTGTGGACCGCGACGCCCACTGTATCAAAGACATTGTGGTTTACATGGAAAAATTCCGCTTCAAACGCATCGCCGAACCTGATTTTTTCATCAATGTTTATTATTTCAATATCCAAAGGCGGAAGATGTTTGAAGTCCTCCTGGCGTTTTAAAATAATTCCGCGGGTCAGAGGCATAGTAAAAATTGTCGGGTTCCCCAATTCTTGTATGAGATAGGGGATAGCGCCGATATGGTCAAGGTGGGCATGGGTTATAATTACTCCTCTTATTCTGTCTTTATGCTCTTTAAGATAGGAAATGTTCGGAATAATATAATCGATTCCCGGCATGCCTTCTTCCGGGAATTGGAGTCCCATGTCAATAATCAGGATGTCATCGCCATATTCAAAAAACATCATGTTTCTGCCGACTTCTTCAAGCCCGCCTAAGGGAACGACTTTTAAATTTTCGTGAGGAAGCCGGGAGATATCAAAAGTTTTCGGCCCGTTAACTATATTGCGCCACGGCCTTCTTGCGGGGCGGCGCTGGGTATTGCGGCGCGAGTGCGCCGGACGAAATGGTTTTATCATAAATTAACTCACAACCTACAACAGACAACTTACAACAAGTATGTTGTTGGTGGTTAGTAATTAGTTGTTAGTTAGTAATATTTATAGAGTGCCCCCGAGAGGATTTGATTTTGCCCCTCGCAAAATTCCTTCAATCCCTTGCGGGAATAGCGTTCTTGACCCCGTTACAAATGCCGCGGGCGAGAGTTGAACTCGCACATCCTTGTGGATACACGACCCTGAACCGCTTGTCCCGTTAGAAATGCCGCGGGTGGGATTTGAACCCACAAGTCTTTCGACATACGGTTCTGAACCGTACGCGTATTCCAGTTCCGCCACCGCGGCATTTCTAACGGGATAAATCTGCCAATTTCGCCACCGCGGCATTTGTAACGGGGTGAACGTTACGCGTATGCCAATTCCTCCCGGGCATAGTACTCCGCTCGTTCGCTTCCAGCGAACGTGCTCGTAATGCCCGCGAAAAGCAATAACATTGCTTTTCGCCCACATGGGCATAATTAACTAAACCTACAACTAATAACATACAATAAATTACGTTTGTGTTGTTAGTTGTAAGTTGTAGGTTGTTAGTTACGAAAGGATGAGTATCAAGGTAAAAACCCTGACTTTTACTATTATTTTAATTATAGCATATCCGTAGTTTTTTGCAATAGCGCTACATTTTTATTCACGTTTTATGCGAATTTCTTGGCCCAACAGACCGTCTGCAAAAGGTAAAAAGTTATTCCCTGAGCTATGGTTCGATTAGTTCACCACAAGGTTTATCCTGAGCATGGACGAAGGAAAGGGTGACTTTTTGGCTTATGTATCATGAATTAACCGGTATAAGGGCTCGGTTTTGTAAGGTTTAGGGCGCTGTTCCTAAAAGCTATAAGCTAAACACCTAATCTTTCCATATTCGTTTGGTTTTTATATACCAATTTTCTACCTCATTAAATCTGTCTGATGGCACCACGATATTTTGCACTTCAATACCTTTGATGAAAGAACGGACCCCATAGAAATAATGCGGCGTATAAAGAAAGATGGCGCCGATGCCGGTTTGGACAATATTTTCAAATTCCAGATATTTTTCCTTTCTCGTTTCCGGATTGGGGTCGCGCATGGCATCTTCCAGAAGTTTATCCGTTTTGCTGTTGGAAAACATGGCGATGTTCAGGCCCGGGTCGCGTATTTGGCTTGAGTGCCAGAAAGAAAAAGGTTCCGGTTCGTGTCCATAAACTTCTCCGAAAAGCAGGGCTTCATAGTTTCTGGGCCGGATGGCGTCTTTTTCCAGGTCAACCACATTCATTAAAATAATTTCTACTTTTATTCCCAAATCCTCCCATTTTTTCTTGATGAATTCCGCCGCATCCCGAAGTTCCGGAATATCCGAGGTTGACAATTTTATGGAAAATGGCGTATTTTCCTGCCTGTCGTTTTTAATGGTTTTTTTTATAAGCGTTCCGTCATCCGCTTTTTTAAGTCCGGATTTTAAAAGGAGTTCAAGAGGATTTGGCTGGTTAGTTTCTTTTCTGCTTTTTGTTGTTGCGTCATTATTTAACGCGCCGGAGGGAAGAGGAGAGTCGGCTTCTTCCGCTCCTTCGTAAAGCGCGTTTTTTATCAGTTCATTTCTTGGTATGGCTAACGATAATGCTTGTCTGATATTTTGGTCGCGGAAACTGTCAATCTTGCTTGAATTCAAGAATATCGCGAATATTCTTGAAAGCCGCAAAGGATATATGATTATTTCCTCTTTGGCCAGGAGTTCTTTGTTTTTGGCGGAAATTGAATTTATGCCGTCAATATCTTTTTTCTTCAGTGCCTCTATTAATTCTTCCTCCGAGTTATAAAAGAAAAATTGAACGGTTGAAATGCGCGGCGGATTTTTGTAATAATTTTTATTTGATTTAAGGGTATAAGTTTTAATTGAATCTTGGCGGGATGTTTCGAAGTTATAAAATTTATACTTTCCTGAGCCAATCGGTTTTAAATTTAAATCCGAGATAACCGCGTTTTGCGGAGAAATATTTTCCCAAATATGCTTGGGCATTATGGGCAGAGCCGCGTTTTCAAAAAAGGCGGTATATGGCTGTTTAAGCATGAAACGTACCGTATAATCATTGATTTTTTCGGTGTTTACCCCCTGCCAATTTGGTCTTTGGGGACTTTTGTATTCGGGGTTTTGTATTGCTTTAACGGTAAAAATAACATCATCCGCGGTCAGTTCGCGGCCATCATGCCATTTCGCGTTTTTATTAAGTTCAAAAGTGAAAACCTTGTTGTCCGCTGAAACCTCCCAGTTATCCGCAAGGTCTTTGATAATTTCTCCCTTAGAGTTAAAGCGTATCAGGCTTGAATAGATTAGATTTATCAGGTCACGGTCGGTATCGTTGTTTGAAATATAGAGGGGGTTTATAAGTTGCGGCTGTTTTAAAAGCCCTTCCCGGTAGGTTCCTCCGTTTGCTCCCGTTACTATCGTATTTTTAATTACGAACGAAGTAATAAGCAATAAGGAGGAAGATAAAAAGGCGATAAGGAGCAAAGAAATCAGGATTTTCTCGTTTTTGGCGAATAGCCGCGGAAAATAAAGGAGTCGCCTTTTCCATAAAATTATTTTTTCTTTATCCATACTTCAGTAATCTTGAAACCCGAAACTTGTAACATGGGATATAAAATTTTAAATCACAGATTAAGCCATGTTTCATGTTGTATAGACCTTTTGCAAAATAAGGTTTATTCCCAAAATTTTTATGGTGAGCCCGTCGAACCATTATTCCCTGAGCCTGTCGAAGGGTAATAGTTCAATAAACTCACTATAAAAATTTTGGCTTAAAATCAAGGTATGTCTTCGACAAGCTCAGACAATAACGGATAATAGTCTTATTTTGCAAAAGGTCTTATGTTTCATGTATCATGCGTCTTTTAAATGAGCACATTAACTATTGCCGAAAGGAAAAAAGCGGCTGCCAAAATGATGGTTCCGTAAAAGAGGATTTTTTCAAAGCCCCTTTTGGTGCGGTAAACGTTTCCCTCGCCGCCGAAGGAGGCGGAAAGGCCGGTGCCGCGTTGCTGCAACAAAATTGCCGTTATCAATAAAATAGAGATTATTATTTGGATGATTGGAAGAATGTTTTTCATAAGTCGTTAATCAATTTCGAATTTTATTCGCGAATGGTTCGATAAACTCACCATAAATATTCGCGAACTAATTAGCGGGTGATTAGTGATTAAATAATAGAATTCGCAATACCGATGATAATGGATGCCCAGAATAAGCTCCAGAAATCCTGAATGACTAATTCGGCAAGAAAGTAGTCGGCGGTGAGAAGTAGTACTATGTTTATTACTATATAGAAAAGGCCGAAGGTTATAATAAGAAAAGGAAAGCTGATAATTTTTAATACCGGGCGCACAAACGTGTTGATTAGCGCTAAAACCAACCCGCCGAGGAATAGATATTCAATATCGGGCGGTATGACAAATCCGGCCAAAAGATACCCGGCCGCAAACAAAGCGGCCGCATTCAATGCAATTTTTATTAAAAATTTAAGTAAAAAGCGCATTTTATATCATTGTAACAAACCAAATCTATTCTGGCAACTGTCAGTCCTAAGTATTTTTATAAACATTTGATGCTCGTAGAAGCGGATAGGACGCTGATATTTGCGCTGATTTTACGCGGATACAACATAATACTTTACTTTTAGAGTAAATAAAAAGGGCCGTTTTACACAGCCCATAATATATGGTTAATATTACACCCCCGTAGGCGGCGCTTCTTCGGCGCCGATTTCTTCAAGCGTAACATTTGAAACAAGAATATCGCAGGCAACCGGGACTTCATCGGCCGCCCAGATTATGCTTGCCTTTTTGCCGTTGGATACGGCTTTTACGGAGTTCAGGACGCGCATAATATTATCATTGATGCGTACCGCGTTGGCCTTGAGAGGCGCCATGATTTTTCCGTCTTTGATTACGAATGAATCGGCAATAACGGTTGCGGTGAAATCTCCCGCCTTTAATCCGTTCATTGGGTAGCAATACCAGATTCTTCCGATATAAATGCCGAAAGGAACATCTGCCACAAGTTCTTTGATATTTTTCGGATTTGTTCCTTCAAATACGGTATTGGTGCCGGAGATACCGGCGGTTGCGTCATAACCTCTGCCTCCGCCGCGATTGAATCTGAAACCGGAAGTGGGAAAAAGTTTTCCCTGGCGGTAAAGTTCTTTAGGGTCTTTCCCGAGTTTTTTTTCAGCTTCTGGGTCCTTATGCAGCAAGCGCTGGGTTTCATACCAGTTGGACAATATGTCGTTAAGCACTCCGGCTTTGATAAGTTCGGTCCGTTTTGTCGGGAGGCCTTCGCAGGTTATGCCTTTGGCGCCGACATATTCGGGGTTGGCGGCATCATCAAAAATATTGATTTCGGAAGATACAACTTGTTTTCCAAATTGTCCCGTGAAAGGGGATTGAAGCCCCCAGAAAGCATCGGCTCCTAAACTTGGAATTATGAGATTGCTCATTAGTTCCGATACCGGTTGAGGACCGAAAATGACCGGATAAGTTCCGGATGCAATACTTAATGGTTTTTGAATTTCACCATTTATTATTACGCCGCAAGCGTCAATCGCGTTTTGGGCGGCTTCTTTACCGGCCTTATCGTCAATTTTTGACAGTTTGGCGTAAGAGCCATAACCGGAACCCTTGGCGTCAAATTTTTCAACCATGGCGGTAATCTGAACCGTAACAAACGTTGATTCATCCGTTTGAATTTCGGGCATGGAGGTTGACGCGACGGCAATTGATTCGGCGACAACGGTCATGTCTCCGCCGACGATCAGTCCCAGAGAAGATACCGGCTTATTTTTCAATAAGGCAAGTTTCTTTAATGTTTCCGAATTTAAGAATTCTTTGATTGCGCCGTCTAAAATTTTCCAGCCGGCCGCGATAAAATCTTTTTCGGACAGTTCCAGCATTTCGGGGTCATGGTAATCATAAAGCGTTCTTTTCAATTCAATGGTTTTGGGAAGTGAAACGAATTCATTGTCGGGTACCGCGCCCTCGCGCGCTTTTTCCAAAGCGATTTTCGCGCCTTCAAGCGACAGATTGTTGGATTCCGAACCGAAACCTATTTTAATTCCATCCGCGGTCTTAAAAATCGCCTGCACTCCGATTCCGTAATCTTCTTTGGATTTTGCTTCTTCGCCGCCGTTGCAAAGAATATGGGATTTGTAATCAATTCTGAACACATTTTGCGCGTTGGATGACGCAAATACTTCTACCTCAACGATATCCGGCAGTTGGGAAAGATATAGAAATGCTTCTTCAACAGCTTGAGAAAGTTTTGCTTTGGTTCGCATTATTTGGCCCCTCCCGTCAGCTTGGCTCGGGAGCGCATGGTGGGTCCGCCGTTGCCAAGCCGCTTGGCCTGCATGGGCTGTCCTTTTCCGCAGTTGAAAATAGGATAGAGACGGAAATCATTTCCGACGGCATCCACGTTCATGAAATAATCATGCGTATCGGCCATCATTCCTCCGTCGCGGTAAAGCCGTACGGGTTTGCCGTTTTTGATTTCGTAAACCTTGCGGGCGGAAATTCTGAAATTTTCGCGGGATTCCGCGATGGAAGGGATTCTGTGCCCGACTAAATAATAGCCGTGTTCAACTTCAGAAATAATGTCGTTAGGATTTTTATCGCCCTCGGCGAATACGGTGTTGGACATGCGGATTAATGGAACAACCTGCCCCCCGTTGGCTTTCCAGTGGCCGTTTGGGTCACAAGCAGTGTCTCCAAAAATAGCCGAGGTTTGGCGTGAATTCATGAATCCTAAAAGGATTCCGTTTTTGATATGCCAGACCCTTTTGGCGGGAGTGCCTTCGTGGTCATATTGATAGTGGCCGTAACCGGGGAGGGTGGGGTCGGAATACGCGTTTAAGAGAGCGGAACCGACTCTTTTGCCGAGCATGTTTTCTTCAAAGTTTTTAAAAAGCCATGATCTTCCGGCATAAGCGGTTTCCATTTTTAGAATCCGGTCAAGTTCAGTGGGGTGACCGACAATTTCGTGAACTTTCAAAGTATTGTAATGCGGGTCGGTTATTACCACTACCGGCTTGTCCGTCCACGGACAGGGCGGGCACGCGCTGAGAGTAGAAGCTTCGTGCGCCAGGTTAAAAGAAAATTGCCGGAAATTCGGAAAACGGGTAAATTCTTCGTTAACTCCGTTTTCAACGATTTCCCATCCTCTTTGGTGTCCGAAACAATCATAATGTTCTTGCTGGACATTTTTTGATACAGCCAAAACATATGTAATTCCCTGGGTATAGCAAAAGGTCTGGTCAATCAAGGCGCCTTCGGCTGAAGCAAAAATTTCCCGTTCCACCCATGTTGCAAGATAAATATCGTTAATTTGCAATTTGGCGTCATTTTTTTTCAGTTCTTTGGAGATTTTTTTCACGGTTTTGCCGATGGTATCAAGGGATACATCCAGCGGCCAAATCAGAAATTTAGCCGGAATGGTTTTTTCATGAATGGGAACCCGAGCAAGACGCGTATCCCATAGGGTATTTCCCAGTTCTTTCCAGGAAACCATTCGTTCAAACTTATGTTCGGCATTGGCCATTGCTCTGCCGTAACTTTTTTCCAGAGCCATTTTCACGATTTTTGCGAAATCAGGAATATCGGTCGGGCCGAGTGAAATTCCGTAATATCCCGAAGCATTCACTTTTCTGCCGGCAATTACGCGGGTGTGAAGTTCAAGCGAGTAGTCGCGCCCGCTTCCTTTAAGAATTCCGTTTTGAGACGCGGCGTATTGACCCTCGCTGATATTTATTCTTGCGTCAGCGTGTGAAACGCAGTTTTTCGCTTTCTTGAAATCATTTAAAACATTTCTTAAATCCTGTTTTAGATGTTCACCCAGTTCAATGGTAACGCGCTCGTAAGCCATTTTTTTGCCTTTGTTGGAATGTTTAATTGTCAAGAAACAGCGTTTAATTAGTAGCATTTTGTATATGGATAGTCAACATCTTTTAATTCTTAATGATTTTTGATATGATTCATTTGTTATAAGTGTTAATAAGGGATGAATAATTAGATAAATTATGCAAACAAACCATAAAATTATAATAGGCGATTCCAGGATGATGAAGGAGTTGACCGAAAAGAGCGCGCATTTAATTATTACCTCACCTCCATACTGGCAGTTAAAGGATTACGGCTCTGATAATCAGATTGGTTTTAATGATAGTTATGAAAAGTATATAAATCATTTGAATTTAGTTTGGAACGAGTGTCATCGGATTTTAGAGGACGGATGCCGGCTTTGTATAAATATTGGTGACCAATTCGCCCGGTCAGTTTATTATGGTCGTTATAAGGTTATTCCGATAAGGACAGAAATAATTAAATTTTGTGAAACAATCGGTTTTGATTATATGGGAGCGATAATTTGGCAAAAAGCTACTACCATGAATACCACTGGCGGGGCGACTATAATGGGAAGTTTCCCGTACCCAAGAAATGGGATTATAAAATTAGATTATGAATTTATTTTAATATTTAAAAAACAGGGCGAAGCCCCGAAAATTAACAGAGAAATAAGAGATGCGTCAAAATTGTCTAAAGAAGAGTGGAATCAATATTTTCAAGGACATTGGAATTTTGGCGGCGTAAGGCAGGATGGGCACATAGCGATGTTTCCTGAAGAGTTGCCTAGAAGGTTGATAAAAATGTTTTCTTTCGTGGGCGATACGGTGTTGGATCCATTTTTGGGAAGCGGAACCACGTCTCTGGCCGCGAAAAATCTTAATCGCAATTCTATCGGTTATGAGATTAACGAGGAATTTTTGTCAATTATTAAAAATAAATTAGGGATTAAAAATTCATTAAATTTTGAAAATAATTCTCTTGATTTTATTAGCCAGAATTTAGAAGGTGTTAATTTTAGTGAGATGGTAAGCAAATTGCCATATATTTTTAAAGACCCCCATAAATTAGATAAAAAAATTGATCCTAAAAAATTGCAATTCGGCTCAAAAATTGATTCTATAAATAACAAAAGAGTTGATTTATATGCTGTAAAACAAGTCGTAAACCCGGAAAAGATTTTGTTAAATAACGGTTTGACGGTCAGATTAATCGGCATTAAGACAAAAGAGGGAATGCTTAACAAGGCAATGGAATTTCTGCAGGCTAAGTTAAAAAATCAAAGAGTCTTTATTCAGTTTGATAATTTAAAATATGATAGCGATAATAATCTATTCTGCTATTTATATTTACAAAATAAAACTTTTATCAATGCGCATTTAATTAAAACCGGCTTTGTGGACGTTGATAATAATTTTGATTATAAATATAAACTAAAATTTTTAAATTTAATGCAATAATAATATGGCAAAAGAATGGATTTTAAATTCGGCGACCAATAGGTTCCAATTAAATTTCAAAAGGAATGTGGGGGCCGTTTCTGAAGAAATTAGAAAATGCGCGCCCAAAACAATTAAGGACTGGGAGAGTTATTATTTCAAAAATGTTAAGCCCAAAGAACATATTGTTGATTTAGGTAAAAAGCTCTATGTAAAAATAACGGAGGTTATTGCTTCTGAAGTTGGAGCTATCACGGAAGAAGATTGTATCGCTTATCTTTTTGATTTGGTTATCAAGAGAACGTTTGACGGATATATGACGGAAAGGGCGACTATTTATGGACAATTGCAGGAAATTTTGGGCGTAAAAATTGAACCAGCGCCTGATGAATGGGATAGATTATTTAATGTCGATTTCTTTATAGAATTAAACGGGAAATACATCGGTCTCCAGATTAAACCTGCGGGCGGCGTTTCTCATATTCCACAAATTTTTAAAGAAAGGCAATTACAAGAAAAAACACACAAAAAATTTACGGAAAAATATGGCGGTAAAGTTTTTTATATTATTTCAATCAAAGAAGGAGATAAAAAGAAAATTTATAATACCGAAATTATTGAGGAAATAAAAACAGAGATTGAGAGGTTAAAATAAAAAACCGTATTGTTTGCGGTAAAATTGTTTATTTGTAAATTCGTATATTCGCGATTACTCTATGAACTCTCCAACTGAAGAAATTAAATCAAGGGTGGATATTGTGGATTTGGTGCAAGGATATATACGCCTTGAGAAAGCCGGAGCCAACTTCAGGGCTGTTTGCCCGTTTCATTCGGAAAAAACTCCGTCTTTTTTTGTTAATCCGGCGCGCCAAATCTGGCATTGTTTCGGGGGATGTTCCATCGGAGGAGATATTTTTTCGTTTGTCATGAAAATTGACGGAGTGGAATTTCCCGAAGCGCTTGAAATTTTGGCCCGCAGAGCCGGGATTGAATTAAAACGCGAAGACCCGAGATTCGCGTATGAGCGAAAGAAACTTTATGAAGTTTCCGAAGCCAGCGCCAAATATTTTCAGGAAAAATTCCAAGAAAACTCGGCCGTAAAAAAATATATGAAAGAGCGCGGCGTGACCGATGAAACCATTGAAAATTTCCGGGTCGGTTTCGCTCCCGATGGCTGGAGAAATTTATTAGAGCATTTGATTGGCAGGGGATTTAAAGCGGAGGATATAGAAAAGTCCGGTCTCGCTATTAAGCGCGAGCAAGATTCAAGATTCAAGATGCAAGATGCGAGCCGGTATTATGACCGTTTTCGTAACCGCATTATGTTTCCGATTACCGATGGCAATGGCCGCGTAATCGGTTTCGGCGGCCGTATTTTTGAAGAAACAAGAGACAAGGGACAAGAGACAAGTATCGATAATTCCATGTCCCATGTCTCTAATGAACATGTTGCTAAGTACATAAATACACCTCAAACTCTAATTTATGATAAGTCGCGGGTGCTTTATGCTTTTGACAAAGCCAAACAGGAAATAAGGAAAAAGAATGAGTGCATTTTGGTGGAAGGATACATGGACGCGATTATGTCTCATCAGGCGGGTTTTTCTAATACTATCGCTGTTTCTGGTACGGCTCTTACTGACCATCAATTACGGATGTTAAAACGCCTTACCAATGTTTTAGTCAGTTCTTTTGATGCCGACCAGGCAGGAGAAATGGCAACTTCCAGAAGTTTGGATTTAGCTGGGGCTTATGAATTTGAAAGAAAAGTCGCGGTGATTCCCAAGGAACTCGGCAAAGACCCGGCAGATATTGTTTTAAAAGACCCGGAATTATGGAAAAAAATCGTGGTTAGCGCTAAGAACGTCGTTGAATTTTATTTTGAAAGAGCTTTGCGGAAATTTGACCAAAAAATCCCTTTAGGCAAGAAAGAAATTGCCCGCGCCGTATTGCCGCAACTTACCCATATTGATAATGAAATTGAGAGGTCACATTGGATGAGAAAATTGTCGCAGGCGCTTGAAGTATCAGAGCAGTCAATTTGGCAGGAGTTTGTCAAAGCGCAGAACGACGCAGACTTAACGCAGACTCACGCAGAAAAAAGTTCGCGACTGTCCGCGTCAAGTCCGCGTGAGTCCGGAGCGGGAGCAAGAACCCGCAAACAAGACCTTGAAGAAAAACTTTTGGGCATGCTTCTTTTGCATCCGCAAAAGCTTTCCTTGATTGAAATTGGGCATCTGGAATCGTTTAATTTTTCCCATGAAAAGGCGGTGGCGGCTTATTCACATATAATAGGAAAGGAACAAGGCAGTCGGCCTTTGGATGGGGCGTATCATGACCATCTTAAGTTTAAAACGGAAGTTTTTCTTGAAGGCATTGATGATGTTGACAAAGAGCTCAAAATTTGTTTTAATGAATTTTTACGCGAATTAATCAAAGAAAAGCTTGGAACTTTATCGCAAAAAATAATTGCGGCAGAAAAGGAGAAGAGTCAGGAAATATTGGCGGGACTGATGCTGGAATTTCAGGCGTTATCTAACAAATTTCACTCCTTGAATTAAGAATTAAGAATTATGGCCTTACTTTTCGTTCCATAATTCCTAATTCATTATTCATAATTCATAGTTCATGGGCAGAAGACCAAAACCACAACCTAAAAAACCGGTAAGGCCTATTTTGCCAATGCTTAAAAAGGGGCGAGGGCGGCCGAGAAAGATTCTGGGCGAGGAAAAAACTACTATTGAGGGTAAAGTAGAAACCCTGCTTAAGCGCGGCCGGGAAAGAGGGTTTGTTACTTACGCCGAAGTTCTGGGAGCATTTCCCAATATTGAGGATGACATAAATTTTCTTGAAGAACTTTATCGCAAATTTGAAGATGCCTCTATTGATGTTTTGGAAGCAAAAGAGCTTATTGAGGTTCCGGAGGAGAGCGATAAAGTTGCCGGCAGGAAAAAACGAAAAGGGAAAAGCGTTTCCACGTTGGATGAATCGCATGATTCCGTTCAGATTTATTTGCGTGAAATCGGCAGGATTTCCCTGATTACCGCCGTTGATGAAAGAGAGTTGTCGCGGCGCATAGAAAAAGGGGATCAGGAAGCCAGGGAAAAATTGGCCCAGGCCAATTTGCGGCTGGTCGTGTCAATTGCCAAAAGATATGTGGGGAGATCAGCCCATCTTTCTTTTCTTGATTTGATACAGGAGGGCAATCTCGGCCTTTTTAAGGCCGTTGAAAAGTTTGATTATCGGAGAGGTTTTAAATTTTCCACTTACGCGACTTGGTGGATAAGGCAGGCCATTACCCGGGCTCTCGCCGATCAGGCCCGCACCATAAGGATTCCCGTTCACATGGTGGAAACTATTTCCAAATATAAACAAATTCGCAGGCGGCTTTTGCAGGATTTGGGAAGAGATCCTTTGGCCGGAGAAATTTCGGCAGAGATGGGAATTGATATTGAAAAAGTGCATCACATACAGAAAATTTCCCAGGATACTGTTTCTCTTGAGTCCCCGGTAGGGGATGAAGACGAGGATTCAACTCTCGGCGAATTCATAGTTGATGAAAAAACCCTGAGTCCCTCCCAGCACGCGGCCCGCAGATTGTTAAAAGAGCAGATTATCCAGATTATTTCCGATTTTTCTCCGCGGGAGCAAAAAATTCTTGAAATGCGCTTCGGCCTGAAAGACGGCATCACTCATACTCTTGAAGAAGTGGGTAAAGAATTCGGTGTTACCCGCGAGCGCATCCGTCAAATTGAAGCCAAAGCCATAGAAAAAATGCGCGAGCATCATTTGGTTCATAAACTTGAAGAATATTAAACTGGCAGATAGCGGCCGTTTCTACCAAGGGCTCTTTATTTAAACCGAAGTATTCAATTTTTTACGATGTTTTTTATAGCGACTCCAATATACGAATGACATTCGAATGACTCTAATACGGAATTATTTATTTGAGTCATTAGTGTCTTGACACAAAAAAAATTAATTGACGATCGTCAATTAATTTATAAAAGTCAAACGAGTGAATTAGAGTATTAGAGTCGTTTTACTATTACCGCAAAGAAAATAGCAAAATTTCTTCTGAATAAGCTGTTTTAGATATATGCTTAAGTCCCAATAAAAGAATTAAAAAAACCGTCGGTTGAACCCGGCGGCATATTTGTTATTACTTTTTCTGCAAAGCTCTTAGGAATTTTACGAGCCGGGTAATTTCTTCTTCCGAAAGCTTTCCTTTGAAAGACGGCATCTTGTTTTTTCCGTTTAATACGATATTTTTCAGTTCATCATCCGTCTTTTTTGATGTATCTGTCTTGGTTAAATCCAACCTGGAAAGGTCCCCTCCGGTAAGCATTCCCAGTTTTTTATTTCCGGTTCCGTCGCCGGAGTGGCATGAAGCGCACTTGGCTTGATAAAGCGAATTATCAGCGTATGTGACGGAAGCGGCAGAAGAGAATAAAAAGAGCATGATTACAAGAAAAATGGCGGTTGTTTTTATCAGGGGCTCCTTAGTGGTTATGGTTTGTTGGCGGCATTTTTCAGTGCCGCGTCTTTATAATAGCAAATCTTGAGGGATTATCAACTGGTTCTAAAATTTGTAGGGGATTCTTGGGCAATTGAATAATGCAACATAAATATTCAATGATACTCAACTTTGAATTACGAAACGTCTCCAAACCGTCATTGCGAGGAGCGAACGGAGCAACAGCGAAGTGAGCGACGAAGCAATCTATCTATTTTTATAAGTAATAGATTGCTTCGTCGCTGCGCTAGGCTCCTCGCAATGACGTTTCGTAATTCAAAGTTACCTTCGTCTTTTGTGGCCGAATCTTCGGGGGGCACTGAAAGAAGTTCGGCGGCGGCTCCTCATATCAAATGCTTCATCATGAAGAGACCTGGGTTCGGCTACAAGACCGGCGGGAAGGGCTAATCTTTCAATTCTTTTGCCTAGTACCCGTTCTATGCCCTGAATTTCCATAGTTTCTTCGGGCATGACAAAAGTTGTTGCTACTCCTTCTTCTTCAACTCTTCCTGTTCTACCCGCGCGGTGAATAAAATCCTCAGCGGCATTAGGCATATCATAATTGAGCACATGCGCTATTCCTTGGACATGAATTCCCCGTGCCGCTATGTCGGTTGCCACAAGTACCCGGTGTTTTCCCGCCTTGAATCCTTCCAGCGCCCTGATTCTTTGGGGCTGGGATTTTCCGCCATGGAGCACTCCAACATCAATTCCGCGCTGTTCTAATTTTTTGAAAAGTTTATCCGCTCCGTATTTGGTGCGGGTAAATACAAGGAATGTGCCTGCCTCTTTTCCAAGAAGATGCATTAGGAGAGAAAATTTTTGCTCTCTTGCCATTTCATAAATCCGCAGGGTTACTGATTCAGCGGGTTTGATGATTGAGCCGATTTCAACGCGTACCGGATTTTTCAAATATTCATGAACTAAGTGCGCTACCGCTCTATCCAGAGTTGCCGAGAAACACATGGTTTGGCGTTCTTGGGGAACACGATTCATGATGTTTCGCATTTGCGGAAGAAATCCCATGTCTACCATGCGGTCAGCTTCATCCAGCACCAGAATTTTAACGGAACTTAAATCCGCCAGCCCCCGTTTAACGAAGTCATCAAGACGTCCCGGCGTGGCGATGATAATTTTTGCGCCCCGCCTGATGGAATCAATTTGTTTTCCTTCCGAAAGACCTCCTACCGCGAGTGTTGCCGTAATTCCGGTGCCTTTTCCGGTCGTTCTAAGTTCTTCAATAATCTGCATGGCAAGTTCCCGCGTGGGAGCCAAAATCAGGGCCCCAATTCCTTTCTCGCGGGAATTCATAAGCCGTTCAAGTATGGGAATGATAAATGCCAATGTTTTTCCGGTGCCCGTTTGCGCTGTTCCCAGGATATCGCGTCCGGCAAGAGCCGGTTTTAGAGCTTCGGCCTGAATCGGGGTAGGAGTAATGAAATTTGCGTCTGATAAATTTTTTTTCATCAGAGTATTAATAGGCAATTCCGTGAATGTTTTGATTATATCCGGTATTTTTTGTGGTTCTTTAATCGTCATATTTTATAGTCATGCTTTCTAAAATAAAAAATGCTGTTTTCCAGCAATAGAAAGAATTTAATAGCATTATGGTTTTTGTAAATCACGTTAGAGGTCCGATGCGCCTACGGCGCATCGGCAGACGCGGAAGGTGTCTGATTTTTAACGTGGTTTACCCCGTTAGAGGTTCGAAATTGGGCAGTGATTTAAAATAGGACCGTAAAGCGAAAGCGGCTTACGCCTTGCGCTATTGGATAAAGAGAAACTGCTTTAAACCTTTAACGGGGTAAATAAAAAAGTGTTCAATCTTTT
This sequence comes from Parcubacteria group bacterium GW2011_GWA2_42_14, assembly GCA_000998135.1. Classification (GTDB taxonomy): domain Bacteria; phylum Patescibacteriota; class Minisyncoccia; order Sungbacterales; family GWA2-42-14; genus GWA2-42-14. Next base: position 5,097 of record LCCV01000013.1, on the reverse strand, counting down.
TCTATCAAATGGTCGGGAACATCATACCATGTCTTATTGTTCTGGACTTTTTTTCGAAACTCGCGGAACAGCGAATTTTTGTTATCTTCAGTAAAAACCGACCTAAAAGACCGTCTTAGTTCCGACTCTAAGCTTTCTAATATTATCCCTAGATTAATTCTTGCCATAATTGAAGCATAGCATATGGCCCTTTAGACGTCAACCCCCCGTTACAGTTTAAAGGTCCGCTTTATCCTGATAAACAATAAGCCGTAAGGCAGCTTCGCCTTAGGGCTTTTGCAGAAAATACGGATAAGATGAGACTGTAACGGGGTCAACCTCTTTATTTTTTCTCTTGGTTCGCTTATAGTATACATAGCTTGTTTAGTAGTAATATATTCCCCGGTAGCGAAGGGGGCGAAAAGTAATGTTATTACTTTTCGCGGGTAACTACATTTTTGAAAATTTTTCTCCCCGGTAGCTCAGCGGGTTTGAAGCAGGCAACCCTGCTTCAGACGGGTATCCGGAGTTCCGGTATTCATGATTTTATTTTATGAAGACCGGAACGCAGCGGATAATACCGCGGGAAGAGCGGGAACCTTATTTTATGAAGACCGGAACGCAGCGGATAATACCGCGGGAAGAGCGGGAACCGCTCTAACGCTGAGCAAACAATTTAATAATATATTTTATTCCCCGGTAGCGAAGGGGGCGAAAAGTAATGTTATTACTTTTCGCGGGTAACTACATTTTTGAAAATTTTTTTCCCCGGTAGCTCAGCGGTAGAGCGGCTCGCTGTTAACGAGATGGTCGTAGGTTCGAATCCTACCCGGGGAGAAAAATTTTTAAGATAAAAGTTACACCGGAAGAGCGGCTCGCCAGTTAAAGGTTCGAAACGCGTGAAGCGCGCGGAGCATTGATTGAGATCGAGCAAGAGATTGCTCGATTTCTGTTTTACTTGTCCTGAGTTTTATCGAAGGATTCATTGGGTTTTTTGCGGTTCGAACCTTGGCAATCTCTCGCTTGGACACGAGTGAGACGGTTTTCAATGGCACAAGCGAATTTTCTAAGGAAACACTAAGCTTTTTGTCCATAAGTGAGAGGTCAGTTCCTATAAGATCGGGTTGTAGTTCTCATCCACCCGATGGAATTTTTCTTTAAGCGTTTTGATTACATTCTCCAACTCTTTCTTATCAACCCATTTCAAATCGTAGGCCTCTTCAAATTTTCGCCATTCCTCTGTATCCGGAGTGCAGAAAGGATTTTCATCAATATCAAACTCGCTCTCGTATGTATGAACTTCCATCCTCCCAGTAGTCCAGCCCTTATATCGTGGATCGATCATGTTTGGATCAGCCCATCCCATTTCCACGAAGGAGAGCATAAACTTGTCCTTATATTCAGCTGGTGTTTCTCGATTATCCATATATTATATTTGCCTTTTCCTATTATGCATATTATACTACTTGTACTATGCAAAAACAAGGTTTTTTGCTTAATATAACTAGAACAAGATGCAAAAAGGCCTATTAAAAACAATAGTATCCAAGCAACAGAGCGAAAAGGAGACCTTGTTAAATCTGCCATACGTGGAACGGGCAAAGGCGGAGCAAGGAAAAAAGTGGGTGTCTTCGGATTTGATAAAAGTCGTTTTGGGTCCGCGCCGGGCCGGCAAATCGGTATTTTCACTGATGCTCCTGAAGGATCAGGATTTCGCTTATTTCAATTTTGACGATCCGGCTTTGGTAGGCGAGAAACTTGATTTGTACGAGCTCATGGATGAATTACGCTCGCTTTATGGGAATACGAAATACGTTTTGTTTGATGAGATACAAAATTTGCCGCACTGGGAGCTGTTCGCCAACCGTCTGCATCGCCAGGGCTATAATGTTGTTTTAACCGGTTCAAACGCAAACCTACTGTCAATGGAATTGGCTACCCATCTTACCGGAAGGCATTTCCCGATAGAAATATTGCCATTTGATTTTAATGAATTTCTAAGAGCGAAAAATTTTGTCGTTGATTCGGAATCTGCTTCTTTGCCGCAAAAGCGTGGCGAGTTGTTTAAGTTGATGGAGGAGTATTTGGCAAGCGGCGGCTTTCCTGAAGTTGTGTTGAAAAATCAGCGTCCGCTCGGCTATCTTGATGTGTTATTCGATGCCGTCCTTTTTAAGGATGTCGTTAAACGCCATAAGGTACGTTTTTCCGAACAGATAGATCAGCTGGGGTCATATTTAATAAACAATGTCTCCGGCCGATATAGCACACGCAGACTAGCCAATATATTGAAATTCAAAAGTGATGTCACGTTGGAGCGATATCTTAGCTATCTTATCGAGGCCTATATACTATTTTCTCTTTCCAGCTATTCCGTAAAAGCCGGAGAGCGGCTCAAATCTCCTAAAAAAATTTATGTAGTAGACAACGGCTTCGTCAGCGCAAAGGCGATTCAGCATTCTCCCGACAAGGGAAAGCTTATGGAGAATCTGGTTTTTACCGAGCTTGTGAAGCGCGGAGCCAAGCCCAATAGAGATTTGTTCTATTACAAAACTCGAAATGACCGCGAGGTGGATTTTGTCGTGAAAAAAGGTACAGAAGTGACCGAGCTGATGCAAGTCTGTTATGACTTGACGGGCTCTGACGTTGAACAGAGGGAAGTAAAAGCCTTACTTGAAGCAAGTGATGAGTTGAAAGTGAAAAAAATGACCGTGCTCACATGGGACGAAAAACGAGAGATAAAAAAAGACGGAAGCGTTATACAGCTTAAGCCGTTATGGGAGTGGTTGCTTGAAAAAGCTCAAGATTAACTTATGCCAACAAAAACCAAAACTAAAAAGGAAGTTTACTGGAGATGTAAAAAGTGTGGCGATGAGATTTATTGGAATACGCACAAAAGCATGACTTACTGCAAATGTGGGGCCCTCGGCGTTGATGGGTGTGAATTTTATTTACGACTTATCGGCGATTTCGGATTCAGAACTTTTGGCAATTCTTTTACGAACAGGTAGTGAAGGCGTAAATGTTGTTGAGCTTTCAAGCAAAATACTGAAGAAATTTAGCGGCGTCGGATTGGCTGAGGCGTCGGTTAGAGAGCTTAAAAATACTTTTGGCCTTGGGGCCGCAAAGGCATGCGAGATCGTGGCCAGCTTTGAATTAGGCCGTCGGCTTCTTCAAAACAAGCAATCAGTTTTACTGCTGTCGCCGCAGGATGTTTGGGATCAGTTGAAAGATATTCGAGACAACAAAAAGGAACACTTCGTCATCTTCTTTTTGGATGCACGGAATCAAGAAATCAAACGAGAGATAATTTCTGTCGGCTCGCTTAACGCCAATCTTGTTCACCCGCGAGAAGTATTTGAACCGGCAGTGCGGCATTTGGCCGCGCAGGTTATTATTGCTCATAATCACCCAGCCGGAGACCCGTCGCCGTCGCAAGAAGATTCAGAGATAACGAAACAACTGGTTGATGCCGGCAAACTTCTTGGTATTGAGGTAAAAGATCATGTGGTTGTAAGTAGGTCGAACTATTTCAGTTTTAAAGAGCACAAACTATTGTAATTATGGTTAATCAAGATACAACAGGAAAAAAGTTCATGCGTGAGGCCGACGCGCGTATTTTGATTGATAGAAAACTCCGCGAAGCAGGTTGGGACCCGGAAGATAAAAACCAAGTCATTACCGAAGAGACCTCGCAAGCCGGACGCGCTGATTATATCTTGAAGGACAGCCGTGGCCGTGGAATAGCCGTGATTGAAGCAAAGCGATTTTCCGTTGACACAGCAGGCCCTTCAATACGCAGAATCAATCAAAGCCGAATTTATCTTTTTATCCAACGGGGAAGAAATTTATTTTTGGGATTACAAACATCGGCCAGAGCAGAAAGTGGCGACTTTTTACTCCCAGCGCGATCTTGAAAAAATACAAAATCTGCGGCTCGAACAAAAGCCGGTGTCAGTTATACCGATCCCCGAAAGATACTTTAAAGGTGGAGAATGGCGCTTGCCCCGCCCATACCAAAAAGAGGCAATACACATCATGGATAAGGCGCTTGAAGGCGGCAAACGCAAAATGCTTCTGGTTATGGCAACGGGCACAGGCAAAACCGATACCATCGCTCTCTATCTCAAACGGCTTTTTGACGCGGGAATCGTAAATCGCGCCTTGTTTCTTGTGGACAGAATTCCGCTTGGCGTGCAAACCAAAGAGGTCTTTGATGAAATCCTTAAAGATCACTCATCTGCCCTTCTGTACGGCGGTAGGCCAAAAGATGAGTCCGAAATAGTAATTTCCACGCTTCAAACTCTTTATTCCCAGCTTCCGTCTCTCACCAGCGGTTATTTTGATGTCATTATCTCTGACGAGGCGCACCGCACCATCTTCGGCGTTTACAATGCCGTTCTCTCGCATTTTGACGCTATTCGTATCGGCCTCACCGCAACCCCCAGTGGCTATGTGGACCGCAACACCTACAAACTTTTTGGTTGTTGGGACGAAACGGAACAAAAAGGCAAGCCGACTTTCGTTTACAGCATCCGAAGCGGCGTTAAAGAAGGATATCTTGCCGGTTATGACATTGTGCAAATAGACACCAAAGTATTGCTTGAGGGAGTGAATTTTGAAGGCGAAGATTACAGCCCGGAGGATTTGGAAAGAAAAATAAATATCCCCGCCCGAAACGAGCAGGTCGCTCAAGCGTATTTTGCTGAGGAAGAAAAACGTGGTTCGACTACGCTCACCACAGGCGAACCGAAGAAGCCAAGAAAAGCCATCGTCTACGCGGTTACCAAACGCCACGCCGCCCAGCTTGCGTATTATTTCAATCAAGCCAAGCCGGAGCACAAAGGCCGCTTTGCCGAAGTGATTACTTCGGATACCGAAGATCCTCGCGGCGCAATCAGACGCTTCAAATTGGAAGAGCTCCCGATGATTGCTGTCTCTGTCGGTATGATGGATACGGGCATAGACGCGCCAATGGTTGAAAATCTTATCATGGTTCGCCCTACTCGCTCGCCGATTCTATATCAGCAAATGCGTGGCCGCGGCAGTCGGCTTGACCAGAAAATAAACAAAAAGTCATTTAGGATTTACGATTTTGCCGGTGTTACGAAATACTTCAAC
>LCCV01000012.1 GCA_000998135.1 Parcubacteria group bacterium GW2011_GWA2_42_14 | reverse complement strand
ATTTGGATTACGGCAACCACTCTTATAACAGCATTGAATCTCGGTCTATTCGCGTACGCATTTTCTGCCGTCGTGCTTTTATTCGGTATCTTTTCTATTTGGACTGGTGTAATTTTTTACGCTTTGAGCCGGAAATACTAGATCGAAAAATTACATTTTTTGATGGCGATGCGCCAGTTTCACTGGCACGAAATTCGGCGGCGGAAAAGCGAGGGCGGGCAAAAGCTTGTCCTGAGCGAAGCGAATGGATTCCTTCCCCCCCAACCCCCTTCCTTTTTGCCCGCCCGAGCGTTCAGTTTCTGCCGCGCGAAGCGCGTGTAAAATTTAGTAGGAAAAAATAATAGGTTTTGTAATTGGTAAAACGACATAACTTAATAGGCGGCATTTGCGTCAAGATATAGGCAGTGTTATAATAGAAGAGAGGAGGGATAAATGGCTTTAAATAACGCTGATTTATCTTATCCCCCTGATAAACGACTTGTTTATTAGGTCTTATAACGACACTTTAGCCATGTTAAGGGCCTCTCAACCAAAAAATGAGGGGTTTTTTGTTAAGATGATGTGGAGAACAAGTGGGAAAGGTTGTTAATAAAATATTCGGTACATTCAAAAAAGAATAGCATTTGAGAGAATTTTTCTTGATTCGTCAAGATCTCTACGCTTTTTTAAGGATTTAAGACAAAATGTTAAATTTTACTTGAATCCTTAAGAGGAGCAAGGGACCATGACTTGGAGAAAAATTTCTACAATCTTCAAGGGAATCTTTGAAGAAAAAAAATGGTTCTCGGAATGCAGGGGTATGGAGAACCTGGAATGTAAGGGCGGGGATATTCTTGCCATTCTTAAATGCGGTCATAAAAACTTTATTGGGTTTGTAAAAAATCATTCCCTTGATATCCTTTACGTATTCTTCGGCTTTGTAACCCATGCTTATCTTGCGGTAATTCTTGTCAGTTTCTTTTTGCAGGATTATATACCGGAAACCATGATCCATCTGGCAGATTCGCTTTCCGAACCATATCTCGGAATTATCGGTATCTATCTTGTTTTAAAAGAAGTGCGGATACGAACCGGCAAACTGGTTCCTCATAGGGTTTTTGGAGAAGTATTTGTCGCGATTTGGGTAATACTCCTCTTGGTTTCTTCGCTTCTCACATTTGTTTCGGAGTCCTACCACGTTGATGATGTTTATCGTTTGATTATTACCAATTCTCTTGCCTCGGTCATTATAAGGATTGGAACGTTATTCAGGTATTAGGTGTTAGTTTTTATTTAGAAAAAAGGCGCGTTTTGATTGGCGCGTCTTTTTATTTTTGGTGTAACCCAAAAATTTATTTTTTCGGCAAATTCAATGGCTTATAAATATGAAATTATTCACATTTACTCGCCGGCTTTTGGATTACCCCTATATTTGGGGGTAACCCAAAAGCTCATATATTTTCCGAACATGAGCCGGGTTTGGGCTTCAAGCCCGGGAATTGAGCCGAAAAATATGATGGTGATAGGGACAAGCGCCCATTGAAGAATCATCCAAAAATATTTTCGCGCGTGGTGTCCTGTAGGACGCGGAGGAAGAAGGGACGTTGAAATAATTGCCGATGCAATAAGTCCGAACATGGCCAAAGTCATGATAATGCGCGTAACATAAGGAAGATTATGGGCAAGAACCGAGGAGCCGAATTCTTTGCCGCCGAGAATCGGCGGAAGCCAGCCCAGCAAGAACAAAATAAAAGAATTGGTTGCCCAAGCCCAAAACCCTTCAAGTTGGTTGAAAGAAAAAAACAATTTTTTAGCGAAAGGTATTTTTTTATTTTTTAAAAAACCAAAGAGAGTATAAGGAACATTTTCAACTCCCCATCCCCAGCGGCGCTGTTGTTTATAAACGTTTTTTGCGGTTTTCCAAAAAGTCGGGGCAACATTGGCGTCCATTGATATGGGATAATGAAGCGGGACAACTTTGTAATCGCCGTCATAAAATAATAGCGATTGCCAAAAAATTCTTGAGTCCTCGGAAACAATATTGGTATGCCAATAATTCATTTCCACCAGCGCCTTGAAACTCATGGAATGGGATGAAAAAGTCGCGAGCCGTTCGGGCCTGGCCTGCTGCATCATTTGCCAAAAAGTGCCGGAAGTCGCAACCACCCGAGAAAAAGCCGGGGCCTCCCAAATATTATTGTTATAAATCGGTATGGGCTGGTATGAAGATTTCGTCGGTTTTTCCGCGGTTAGATAGTGATACGTAAGGCAGGAAAAATAAGAAGGGAAAACATTGCTGTCCGCGTCTAACGAAGACACCAGTACATGCTCGTAAGGTATGTTCATTCGGTCAATAATTTCTTCTTTGGCCACTTTGGTTGCATAGGTTTCGTTAGCGCCCTTGCCAGGGATTTCACCGGTAATATTGTCAGGATGAATTGTAATGAGAATTTTGAAAAATTTTTCTCCGAATTCTTCTTTAAGTTTTTGCGCCGTTTCTTGGGCATCTTTTCCGGCTCTTTCTTCAATGCCTAAAACCAATATAAAATTATTTTTTATGGATATATCGCTTTTTAAAATCGCGGTAATGGAATCGCGAATAACTTCGTAAGGTTCTTTAAAAAACGGCAGAATAATCAAGTGATAAATGTTTGACCAGTGCGGAACTTCAATTTTATATTCGGAGGAAGTTAATTTATCGAGTGTTTGCGGCCAATTTATGGAAAGATTTTTGTTCATCTGCTTGTGAGAGGCCCTGAGATGAAAAGATAAAAATCCGGTTTTTATCAACCAGTATGAATCAAAGGTAATTATAAAAAAACTGGCAAAGAGCGGAAAAAAAACGGATATAAGGACAATTCCAAAAATCGTGCCCCAGGCAAGGGTCCCGGGAAGCATTTCCAAAAACTTGTAAAGAGTTTTATCTTTATTCCTGTTGAAATCCGATGCTTTCCCGGCTTTTAGATAATATTTTTCATTATCGTATGTCATCTGTTGTTTGACTGTTTGGAATACATCTCAAAAATCACTGCGAGTTGTTTATTTTTCGAGCGAGCGAACAGACCCGTACGAAAACCCTCTTTTCGTCATTGCGAGCGACGAGCGTGAGCGAAGCAATCTTTTGAATAAGCCATTTTTTGAGATTGCGGAGCCTGTCCCGAGCATAGCGAGGGAACTCGCTCCCTCGCAATGACATTCTCAGACGGTCTGAAAGCGAATCAAGAAGTTACTTTAATGTATTTTCTCGACAAGCTCGAAAAATAATTAGCACTATCCTCATAATTTTCTGTTCAAAAAATTATTTCCTCGCCTTCGTCATCGTCATATTCATCGCCGCTAAAATCGGCAATATTAAGAAGGGTTTTCGGAATTTCTTTTAAAAATCGCGATTCAATGTTTTTTTGAATGTCTCCCCAAAGCTGTCTCTGGTTTGCTCGAAGAAGCCAAAGACCTTCTTTGCTTCTGGTAATGCCAACGTAACAAAGCCGGCGCTCTTCTTCCAGGGAAGAGGGGTCAAACATTGATTTTGTGTGAGGAAAAATTCCTTCTTCCATTCCGGTGATAAATACGAATTTGAATTCCAGCCCCTTGGCCGCGTGCAGGGTCATAAGATGAAGCAAATTATTTTTTTCTTTGATTTCATCCTGGTCTTGCGCCAGCGAAATTTCTTCAAGCATTTTGGCAAGTCCCTCAATTGGCTCGCTCTCCGTAAAGCGTCTGGCTAGGCCTTGGAGTTCTTTTATATTTTCAACCCGCATTTCAAAATCAAGAAAAGATTCTTCAAGATATTCTTCATATTTTATTTTTTTAATCAGTTCTTTGATAAAAAGCGGCAGGGTTAACGATTTTAAAGATTCCCGAAGCTCCTCGATTGTTTTTTCAAATTTTTGAATAGCCGATTGTTCTTTACTGTTATAATCAGCGTTGTTCAGCGGACTCATCCGCGTAATATCAGCATTTTGCCCAAATCCATTCGTGCGGCTTGTTAAATTGCCGGCCCCCGATATTTTATTTCCTGATTGAAGAAATTTAAGAAAAGTAATTTTCCCGATGCCCCTGGCCGGCACATTGATTATTCTTTTCAAAGACACGAGGTCATTGGGATTTAAAAAAAGACGCAGATAAGCGATTATATCCTTTATTTCTTTTCTTTGATAAAATTTTATTCCGCCGATTATTTTATAAGGGATATTTTCTTCAAGCAAGGATTCTTCAATGGCGCGCGACTGGGCATTGGTGCGGTAAAGCACGGCGATATCTTTTAACGAACACCCGCCCTTAAGCAATTCCTGTATTTTTTCGGCAACGAATCCGGCTTCTTGCCGTTCATCAGGCAGGATAACATATTCTATTTTTGCTCCTTCGGAGTTTTTGGTCCAAAGATTTTTGGGTTTTTGCAGAAGGTTTTGGGCAATAACCGAGTTAGCCGTTTCCAGTATGGTTTTTGTTGAGCGGTAATTTTCATCAAGCACAATAACTTTTGCGTCCGGCCAATCTCTTTCAAAATTCAAAATATTTCTGAAGTCGGCGTTTCTCCAGGAATAAATCGAATTATGCACGACGATCCCGTTGGCTGAATAGTTATGGGTGTTTTCAACAGACAGGTCATAGAGTGTTCCCCGATAATGTTTTTTTGATATCGATATAATTGTTTCTTCTTTTATTTGTCCGTTGCGAGAAACAGCAATGGCCATTCCCGGGTGCAGATGAGACGCGGGCATGAGATCGAACGAATCTTTTTTGTTCGAGAGCCGGGCTTTTTCATGAATTTCCAATTCACCGGCAGAGGCGAGTTTTTTAGCAAATTCTATGCAATCTTCGTATTTTTGTCGGGCCGTTTCTATCCTCCAGGATTTTTTATCCGTCTTAGCTTGCCGTATTGTCCAGAGCGAAAAGCGTTTAAGCCGTCTCTTTAGTTTATTAGATCCGCTGATAAGGGCAATTCTGTGGCCATGCCATTCAGCCCGTTTGCTTTTTTGGCTTCCGCCGAAAAAGCAAACATCTATTGTTGCACGATAACGTAAAGACAGCCCTGCGGTGTTGCGGGTAATACCTCTTGGCCGGTGGTGGGGATGATTGGTTGAAAGGGATAGATCAGAAAATAGGCGTTCGACCCTTTGCCGCGTATTAATTTTAGAAAATAGTAAATCTATGGAGGCCTGATTTAACGGCATATTCCTTCCTTTATCGTAAAAAACCGTTGTCGGAATTCCGTAAGTGAATGCCAAAAGCTGTTCATAAAATACCGCTTCTTCTTTTGTTGACGCTGTTTTTAATATCCAGATTTTGTCGGCTCCTTCCTGATTAAGACACTGCCGAATTCCGTTTTTAATAACCCGGAGACCATTTTTGCTTCCCATTCTTACTCCTCGGGTGTGGCCGATCCTGAAACCCTTGTCCTTTCTTTCCATAAGATAAACATAAAAAATATTGGGATCCGGCTTTAATTTTGCAAAAACAATATGACCGGCGCTTATAGCCAAACTTTTACCAGAAGACGTTTTTACGCGCATTAGAAACTCGTTGCCGTTGCGTCTATGGATTTTAACTATTTTGGAAAGCGTTGTTTTACCGAAGCCGGTAGCCGATCTGATTTTGTCGGCCGGACTAATTTTTTCTATCGGCACCCTGCCGTTTTTTGTTTCTATCAGCGTTCCCTGGGGAAGGCACTGCGCGTCGTCTCCTATCACGAAAAGGTTTTTGTGTTTCAGAGCAAGGATCCGCGTTAATTCATATTGAGCGGTGTTGGTGTCCTGGTATTCGTCAATATGTATATAGCGGAAACGCTCCTGATATTTTTCGAGAATTTTAGGGTAGCGCCTGAAAAGCTCCACGGTTTTCATGATGAGGTCGTCGAAATCAAAGGCGTTTGATTCTTTAAGGCGGTTTTCGTAAAGCGAATATATTTTATAAATAGTTTTGGGAAACGGCTCAATTGAATCTCTTCCTTCATATTGCTCTGGTCCTATAAGTTCGCTTTTCAGACCGGAAATAATGTTCATTATCATTGGCGCGGGAAATTGTTTGGAATTTATGTTTAGTTCTTTCATAACCTCCTTTAAAAGCGACATAGAATCACTATCGTCAAAGATGGTAAAATATTTAGTATATTTCAGGTTTAGCGCCTCGTTTCTTAAAATTTTGGCGCAAAAAGAATGAAAAGTTCCTATAAATAGCGTGTTGTTGGTTATTGGTTGTTGGTTATTGGTTATTAGCGTGTTAATTCGTTCCGCCATCTCTTGAGCGGCCTTATTGGTAAATGTTACCGCCAAGATATTTTCCGTCCTTACCCCTTTAGATATAAGGTATGCCACTCTATGGGTTAAGGCCCTGGTTTTGCCGGAGCCGGCCCCGGCAATTATTAAAATCGGCCCTTCAATGGCCAGAACAGCTTCTTTTTGCTTATCGTTCAGTTGGTTAAGAATTGTACTCACCCCGTTAGATACATCAATATTATTATTAATTTCTTTATAATTCATATTTTTTAGCTCTTATGCCCTTTTTATATAAAATGCCGGGATTTAATGAGGTTCATATCAATAAAAGCATATCGTAAACAAAAATTCAAAATTCTAAACTTATCGTTTAGCGTATAGCGTTTAGTTCCTAAACTCTATACCATGATAACGATGTGAATATCCAACTTGCCAAAATACTATAAAATCATATAATTGGTAGGTGTAGGGAATAATAAACTCCGATCTTAGATTTTAGCATAAATACTAGCTTTTTTGTATGATTGTAAAGCCCCCGAGTTGGGAAAAAGAGCAAAATAATTATTCAAAATTCGGTAAAATTGAAGAAAACCCGGCAAAAATACTTCTTTCCCAAAAGAAGTTTTTAGCTTTTTTAAGAACATTTTCAAGTTTCCTGGCTATTTTAAGCCTTTTTTTATTTTTTCACCCGCGCGAAGCCAATGCCGGTTTTTTTGATTATATTTGTTTTTGGTGCAATAATGATAAATCACCAGTTTTTATTAATGAAATTAACGCTTCTTCTGTTCTTGAACAAAATGATTCTGTATTGGGTTCTTTTTTGCCGCTGTTTCAGCCCGGCAATGGTTTTAGAGATATGTCTCTGGCAATAATTAAAGAAAGCGCCTTATTGGCTTATACAAACCCCACGGGAATTATGCGGGACGGAGTTGGCGGGGGAGAGGATGCCATATTTGTTTATGAAGTTCAACTCGGAGATACCCTTTCAAGTATTGCTTCTTCTTTTGAAGTAACTGTAAACACTATTCTTTGGGCGAATGACATATCGAATTCCGGCCGCATAAAAATCGGTGATAAATTGATTATTTTGCCGGTTTCAGGCGTAAGGCATGAAATTAAAAAAGGAGATACGGTTTCCGGTATTGCTAAGAGGTATGACGGGAACATTGCCGATATTATGGTTTTTAACGGCCTTTCTTCAGGAGAAGATCTTGTTGTTGGAGAAATTATAATAATTCCTGACGGCGAATTGGTTGGCTCTCCCGCTATTTTTTCTCCCAAAGCGCCTGCCGCAACATTATCTAAACTGCCGAATCTTATAGGTTTTTTTATGAAACCGATTCTTAATGCCAGGCGTTCCCGGGGAATTCACGGTAAAAACGGAGTTGATTTAGTAAATTCCGATGCGTCCGTGCCTTCCTGCGGTCGGCCGGTTTTTGCTTCAGCCGAAGGAACCATCTTGATAGCTAAAAATTCCGGCTGGAACGGCGGGTACGGAAAATATATTGTTATTTCTCACAATAACGGGGTGCAGACTCTTTACGCGCATTTGAAGCAAATTTTTGTTACGGTCGGCAAGATTGTTCCCCAGGGAGAAACCATCGCGCAAGTCGGCTCCACCGGAAACTCCACCGGCTGCCATGTGCATTTTGAAGTAAGAGGGGCTAAGAATCCCTTTTAAATAATCGCTAATCAATCGCGAATTTAATCACGAATTATCGCTAATTCGAGATTAGAGATTATTAGCGAAGAAATTAGAGAATGATTAGAGAGATATGGCCTTTGACGTGGCTGTTTTTACTTGTTACTTATTAATTGTTATCTTTGATAAATAAGGAGATGAAAAAATGCATGGAACTGGGCCTGGCGGCGAGGATAAAAGGAATCCTCTTAAAATTTTAGTGTTTATTGCCGTTATCGTATTGTTAATTCTTTATATTCTTGTTTTTGGCGGGTGCAGTGACGGTCAAAGTTCAGGAGATGCAGGTAGTGTAAACAATACAAAATCTGCAGAGCTGGCTCTTAATCCCAATATGGACCCCGGCGTTAAAAATGGCCAGAAAATTTTTCAAACTAACTGTGTTGCTTGTCACGGCGTTCGCGGCAAAGGAGATGGGGGAGCCGCTAAAGCGCTTCCTAAAAAGCCACAAGACCTTACTTTGTCGGAAATCCAGAATTTGCCCAATAGTGTTCTTTCACAAAAAATAAGGAACGGCGCGCCCTCAAATGGCATGCCTCCATGGAAACATTTTAATGATAAGGAAATAAGCGACCTTGTTGCGTATATTAAAACCCTAAAGTAAAACAAATACCCCCAAGATTCGGGGGCATTTATTTTTTTCTAGAGAAAAAATATTATTGGACTGCTTCTTTTAGTTGCTTGGCGGCTCGGAATTTCGGCGCGACTTTGGCCGCAATCTGGATTTTTTCCTGTGTTCGCGGATTGATTCCTTCTCTGGCCGCCCTTCGGGAAACCTTAAACACTCCGAATCCGGCGACTTTTACCTGCTCTCCCTTGACCATGGCGTTAGTGATTTCATCAAAGAGTCCGTCAACCAATTCTTGGGAGGCCTTTTTGGTGCCCTGGGTTTTATTCATAACCCATTCGGCAAGCCATTTCTTGTCGTATTTCATTACCATACTTCGTAACTCACAACTCACAACCCACAACTTACAACACGTGTTGTTGGTTATTGGTTATTAGTTGTTGGTTGTTATATATCGACCATTTATTGATTTTTAATGATAAACACATAATACACCATTATAACCCAATTTTTAAGCGGTTTTTTGATTTATAGCTGTTTTTCATTGATTTTAAAAAGTGAGTGTTTATGCGGTAAAGTTGATTTAAACAAGATTTTATCCACAATTTACTCCGTTAGAAGTCTAAATAAAATGTAATTTTGTTGCGTTATGATGTAAGGCGCAAGCCGCTTCGCTTTATGTTGTTATACCGGATTTATGGCATTGCCGAACTTCTAACGGGGATTATGCGCTATTAGGGTTAATGTTAGTAAAAAACAAGTATTTATGCAACAAAATTAACTTGACTTAATTTTATAGAATTGTTATAGTAAAAAACAAGTAACTTAACATTTTACTGCCGGAGAAGGCGCTTGGAAAGAAAGTCCCTGTCCATTTTTATGAAAGAGTGGTTTTTGTTTAGTGTTTTGGTGTTACCTTTTTTACTTATAGGCCTTTACTTCAATTCTTCGGATTTATCAAAGCTTCTTACAGAATTTATTCGTTTTGTCCTCGCACAACCAAATGCAATAACATCTGTAACTTTGGTCTTGGCGGATGCCTCGATACTGCTACTTATCGGAATATTTGGGATACTGTTCTCGGGAGTTTCTGATGATATAATTGGTCTGGCAATCGGTTCGCCAAAACGAAAAAAGGTGCTGGATGACATTCACAAATACTCTTTTTTCAAAACTCTGCTGATTTTCGTCTTTACGGCGGCCTCAGAGGAATTGATATTCAGAGGATTTTTCTTGGGGGTTCTTCCCCGTTGGACCGGAATACAATTTTATATCCTGCTTTTAATTAGTAATGCCGTATTTGCCTATTTACACATATTTAACTACAAGGGCACTGGTCGCGCTGTAAAATTTATTCCTTTATTTCTTACATCTTTTGTCTTTGCTTATGTTTTTTTGAAGTTTGGACTTATTGCCTGTTTTCTTGTTCATTTTTTTCATAATTTCATTGCAACAATTTTTTACCGGCTGTATCTATTCTATTTCGGAAAACACCCCTCCTCTATTTGAGGACTTGCGTAAGAATATTTACCCGCCAAAACACCCTTCGAGGAAAACCTCAGGGCAAGTCCGGCGGGCTTTTTTATTCGTTTCTGGCAAGATTTTCGTGAATAATTTTTCTTATCCGTTGTATTTTTATTGTTTTTCCTGTTTTTTCGTCAGTTTCTAAAAATACCGCGTTTATTTCATAAGGGGGCGCGGGAGCTACCTCAACCTTTTTTGGAATTTGTTTGATGAAGCGTTCAAGATTGGCTGAAATTTCCTGTCCGATTATGGAGTTATGCGGACCAATCATGCCGATATCAGACACAAAACTGGTTCCTTTGGGCAGAATTCTTTCATCGGCCGTTGGAGTATGGGAGTGGGTTCCCAAAACCGCGGAAACCCGTCCGTCCAAATACCATCCTAAAGCAATTTTTTCCGATGAAGCATCGGCGTGCCAGTCAACTATTTTAACAAGGCCCGACCTTTCGGATTTCAAGGTCGGGTCTTGAAGAATTTCGTCGATTGCCTTGAATGGAGAATCGTATTGATAGCGCATATGCACTTGGCCAATTAGATTTATAACTAATAAATTGGCATTTTCTGGTCCGTCCATAATTCCTAATTCCCTGCCCCGAGCAGGGTCGAGGGGATTATTCCCAATCCTATAGAAGCCAAATCCGCGGCCTGGAAGTTCAGAAGACATATTAGCCGGACGCAATAATGGCAAACTCGCATCATTTAATAAATTAGAAGCATTTTTGCCTTCAAGGGTATGATTCCCTCCGGTAATTATTTGGACTCCCGCGGACATGAGTTCTTTTATGGCGGATTCGGAAATTCCGGCCCCATGCGACATGTTTTCGCCGTTAGCGATAATTACATCCGGCTCATATTCTTTTTTCCATTGAGGAATTATAAATTTAAGCGCTTCGCGCCCGGGCTTTCCGAAAATATCGCCGAAAAACAAAATTCGCATAATTTATGGGGGGTTTAACTTAGTATTGTATAGATGGAATAAAATTCAAATATCAAAACTCCATCTTTTTTGAATTTTGATATTATTGGGAATTTGGGTCGAAAGCCAACTATTTGGCTTTTTCGACGGGCGAAGCCCGGGAATTTGCCGAGGGGGCAAATTTTTGAAATTAGGATTTAAAGTAAAATTATCTTGCATATTCCACTGTTCTTAGCTCTCTAATCAAATGCACTTTTATCTCACCGGGATACTTTAGTTCGTTTTCAATCCGTTCCGCTATTTGTTTGGCCAAATTTTTGGCTTCAAGATCGCTTACTTTTTCCGGAGTTACGAAAATTCTGATTTCGCGCCCGGCTTGAATGGCGTAAGACTTTTCAACTCCTTCAAAAGAGTTGGCTATATTTTCCAAATCCTGCAGGCGTTTAAGATAATTTTCTACGGAGTCACGTCTTGCCCCAGGTCGGGAAGCAGAAATCGCGTCAGCCGTCTGGACAATTATGGACTCAACTGTTTCATAAGGATATTCTTCATGATGCGACTGCATGGCTTGTATAAGCCGTTTGTCAACATTGAATTTTTCAAGAATCCTTCTGCCGATTTCTACATGCGTTCCCTGTATTTCGTGGTCAACCGCTTTGCCGATATCGTGGAGTAACGCTCCTTTTTTGGCAATTTGAATATCGGCCCCCAGTTCTGTTGCCAGCATTCCTGCGATATGGGCCATTTCAATGGAATGCATTAAAACATTCTGGCCATAACTGGTTCTGAATTTCAGGCGTCCCAAAAGATTAAGAAGCCGCGGGTCAAAATCAAAGGCGCCGATTTCAAAAGCGGCTGTTTCTCCGGCTTCTTTAACCTGTTTTTCAATTGATTCGCGCGCTTTATCAACCGCTTCTTCAATGCGGGCGGGCTGAATTCTTCCGTCAAGAATCAGCGCTTCCAGCGCATTTTTGGCAATATGGCGTCTGACCGGGTCAAAACCGGAAATAACAATTGCTCCCGGCGTATCATCAACTATAATTTCAACCCCGGCCGCCCTCTCCAGCGCCCTGATGTTTCTTCCTTCCCTTCCGATGATTTTGCCCTTGAGGTCATCGGAAGGAATGGTAACTGTGGTTGTGGTAACTTCGGACGCGGTTGAGGTGGCTAAGCGCTGAATAACCGTTGTTAAGATATTTTTGGCTTTTTGTTCAAGTTCTTCCATTCCGGCTTCTTCCAATTTCCGTAGCCTTTTGGCCAAATCATTACCGTGTTCTTTTTCAATTTTTTTATAAAGCTCTTCTTTAGCCGCTTCTCCGGACAAGCCCGAAACTCTTTCCAGTTCTTTTATCGCCCTTTGCTTAAATTCTTCTATTTCCAGTTTTATGGCTTTGACTTTTTCTATTTTTTCTTGAAGTTCTTTTTCTTTTTCATCCAAACTCATTATTTTTTTATCCAGGGATTCTTCGCGCCTGGCCGTTCTTTCTTCGCTTTTTCTTAACTCGGCCATTCTTTCTCTTTCTTCGATTTTGGCCTCTTCCAGAATTTTTACCGCTTTGTTTTTGGCCTCAAGCAAAGTTTCTTTGGCTTCTGTCTTTGAATCTTCAACCAGTTTTTTGAGCCGGGATTCAATGGAATTTTTTCTTCTCTGCATCAGGATTTGGCGCAGATAATATCCGCCAACGCCGCCTAGAATTATGGCAATTAAAAACTTAACGAGAGTAATCGCAATAGCATTATCCATAATTATTCAATTGATGAGAGATGAGTTTTAGAAACCCCTGCCCGAAAGAAACGTTTTGGGGTCGAGAATATTCAAAACACGAGCACTTAGATGTGCCCAAAACTTATGTATTTTTTGTTTGTTTTGAGTATTAGATACCAAGGAAATGAATGATGACAAAATTTTTCTTTATATCCGGGTTTCAGAAATAATGCCGTAAAACCCTTTGTCTTTCATCAAAAATTAACAAATTTGAATTATGGCTTAAGTATAGCAAATGGTTAAAATTTAGTCAAGACCCTGTAGTAAATTTTAACTATTTTTTTTGTTTCTCGATTAAAGGATGTATTATTTACCAAACATCAAAACATTATTCAAAAGTTCTTTTGCGCTTTTCAAAATAACAGGGCATTTTTTCATAATGAAATGTTCATAGCCGTTGACTATTTGTAATTGAACCCTGCTTTGAGAAAGATATTTTTTAATAGGAACGGCGTGTTTTTTCGGCGAAACCAGCGGGTCATCTTTGGAATAAAGAAGCGAGAAATTTGGGCAGTATTTTTGAATTTCATCCCAGCGAAATTCACGTCTGGAAAAATCATTCAATTTCACAACGTCTAACAATTTTATGGGGGAGGCGATAAGAAGCGCCCCCGATATTAAAGGTCCGATCTTTTTGGCGCTAAGGTCGGACCTTGATAAATTTCCCAGAAAATGAAGAATGGCCGCCCCTCCTAAGCTATGGCCGACAAAATATATTTTGTTTTCCGAAGAAACGAGCTTTAAAGTTTCCTCAATTGCCGACATCCACTCTTTATAGCGAGGTGCCAATGTTCGCGGCAGGTCCGGCGCAAAAACTTCGAAACCGTCTTTTTCCAGTTCTTTTTTTAGCCAAGGAATCCAATCAGTTTTTGACGAACCGCCCCAGCCATGAAGAATAATTATTGAAATGTTTTTGGACTTATTCATGTTTTAAGTGTATCTGTTTTGCATATTTGATTGCAAATTAAAAACGAGCGGAAATTATCCGCCCTTTTTCAATAAAACTTGTACTGGAGGAAAATTTACTTAAAAATGGTATAATTCAATTATGCAATCTTACAAACCGGTCATCCTAATAATTCTTGACGGTTTCGGAATATCGGAAGAAATAAAGGGCAACCCTATTGCCGCGGCAGAAAAGCCGACTTTTGGTTTTTTTGAAAAAAATTTCCCTTTTACCACAGTTCAGGCCTCTTCTTTGGCTGTTGGTTTGCCTTATGGAGAGGCGGGCAATTCCGAGGTTGGGCATCTTACTATCGGGGCGGGACGCCCGATTTATCACCATTTGCCGAGAATCATTTATTCCATACGCGACGGCTCTTTTTTTCAGAACCCGTCTTTTTTGTCCGCGGTGGAGCATGTTCGTAAAAATTCTTCCGCTCTTCATTTATTAGGCATGGTTTCTTCCGGCTCGGTTCATGCTTATGTTGAACACCTTTACGCTCTTATGGAATTTTTAAAACAGCAGGATTTTCGGGACAAGCCCTTTGACTCGGCTCCCGCCGGAAGCGAGGCTCGCCCCTGGCGGCAGGGCAGGGTTTTTTTACATATTCTTACTGATGGTAAAGATGCTCCAATGAAAGAAGGCGGCGAATTTGTAAAACGGCTTCAGGATAAAATATCCGCAGAATTTCCATTTATTACAATCGCAAGCGTTGTCGGCAGAACATTCGCCATGGACCGCGACCAAAGATGGGAAAAAATAAAAAAAATTTACGATATGTTAACGACCGGACAAGGGTTCCAATTTCGGGATCCGGCCAAATATATTAACGATTCTTATGTAAACGGCGTATCCGATGAATTTATTGAGCCGGGTATGCTGGTTGATGATTCCGGAAATCCGGTAGGGCGCGTTAACCATAATGACGCGATGATTACATTTAATTTCCGCGAGGACTCAATGAGGGAAATAAGCGAGGCATTAGTTAAAAAAGATTTTTCCGGATTTGTTCGCGGCACAGTCCTTTCTAATTTTTTGCTTGTAACCATGACCGAATATGAAGAAGGGCTGGAAGCGCTTCCGGCTTTCTCCCCGCTTAAAATAAAACGGTGTCTTTCGGAGGTTATAAGCAATGCGGGACTAAATCAGCTTCATATAGCCGAATCGGAAAAATACGCTCATGTTACTTATTTTTTCAATGGCGGAAAAGAAGAGGCCTATCCTCACGAAGAACGGCTTTTAATTCCTTCTCCGAGAACCGCTCATTTTGACGAGGTTCCGGAAATGAACGCAGCTGGAGTTAAAGAGGCGATATTTGGCGGATTTTCTTCCTTTGATTTTATTCTGGCCAATTTTGCCAATGCCGACATGGTCGGGCACAGCGGAAATTTTGACGCGGTAAAAAAATCAATTGAAGTTCTGGACAAAGCGCTTGGAGAAATTGTTATTACTCTTCTTAAGAGCGGAGGAGCTTTGATAATTACCGGAGACCATGGAAACGCGGAAAGAAAACTTGATATTATTTCCGGAGAAAAATCAACTAAACACACTATAAATGCCGTACCGTTTTTTCTGGTGGGCAAGGATTTCAAGCTGGAACGCGAAAGAACTGCCCAAGAAATTACAGCTAAAAAAAAGACGATTGGCGGAGTTCTTACCGATATCGCGCCCACTGTTTTGGAACTGCTCGGTCTGGAAAAGCCGGTGGAGATGATAGGGAAAAGTTTGCTTTCCGATATTGTCGGCAAATTCTGAAACATGGAACATGAAACTTATATCATGCCGCGCGCAGACGATATTTAATCTTAAGTTTCTTATATTCAATGTTATATGTTTCAGGTTTTATGATTTATGCTTAATGAATTAAAAAAAATCGGCCTATCCGATAAAGAAGCCAAAGTATATTTGGCTGCTTTGGAATTGGGCAAGGCGTCTATTCAGGATATTGCCAAAAAAGCCGGAATAAACCGGACAACCACTTATGTTATGATAACGGAACTTGAAAAAAGGGGACTGGTAAGGCCGTTGAAAGTCGGCAAAAGAAATTATTTTGTCGCCCAAAGCCCCGATATAATATTGGAAATTTTAAAAAAAGAAAGGCAAGAGATTGAAAATAGGGAGCGGGAAATCAGGGAAATTCTGCCGGAACTAAAATCGGTCTATAACGTCGCCCCGGGCAAACCCAAAATTCAATTTTATGAAGGAGAAGCTATGTTTGAAAAAATAGCCGAAGACATTTTGGGTTCTGAAACCAAAGAAATTCTTGAGATTTATAACGCCGACCTTCTTCCCAAAACTTTTTCCATTCTTGAAAAAACCGGTTTTGACAAAAAGCGGCAAGAACTGGGCATAAAATCAAAATCAATTTACACGAGAACAGCGGGTAGATTTAAAAATCCTTTAGAGATGGCGGAAGAATTGTTTGTTGAACAGGAAAAATTTCCTTTTTGGAGCAATATTTTTATTTATGCCAACCGGGTTGGCATGGCATCTTTAAAAGGCGATATGATGGGGGTCATAATTGAATCCGATGAGATAAGCGAAACTATAAAAAGTTTATTTAAGCTGGCCTGGGAGAACAGAAAAAAAGAAGCAGATAAAGAGGAAGACGAGGAGGAAGAAGGACTGGAAACGGGAATATAAACAATCTTATAAAAAGAAGAGGCCGAAGCGTTGAACGCTCGGCCTATGGAAAAGGAACGGGGCTTTTTTGGTTGGAAGTAGTAGAATTGGGGCGCGTCTTTAATTTTTTAATCAGTGAAAGAGATTTAGCCCCTACTCCACATTAGTTTTGCCTCCGTTGTATGATAGTTGCCCCTTCGCCCCGGTTGGCGATTTAGGGCTATTTTGTTGACCCAGCTCAGCTGGGTTGGTCAGTTTGGGGTTATCTTTTACCCCATTCTGGCCATTTTCATTATAGCATATAAATTGCCATCTTGTCAAGAGGTTGACATTATTTTGTGTTTAGATTATAATTAATCGCGAACCGGTATGCTGTGAAAATTGCGGCTAACCGGCTAGAAATATTAGAAAATGTACCTTTAAAACCTAAAAAACGGCCTAATTCCGCTTGAGACGGTATGGCCAAAAAGCCCTAAACCCTCCGGGTCGGGCAAGGAGAAAAAAGCAATGAGAAAATTGGTAATTCTTACGGCACTTGTTGTTTGCATAAGTTTGGTTGGTGGAGTTTTTGCGGCTCCTGCTATAAAGTACGTTGATGCTCCGCCTTTGTCTCAAGCCATCAATACCCAGGTTGGCGAAGTAAAAACCGGTGGTCCGGTTCAATTGCCCTTAATTACCTGGGGGGGCGATATTGCCACTATTTATGCCAACGGCAACTCGCGCACCACGGTCAAAGGAAGCATTTTTGAAAAAGAAGGACTGAATTTCAAACTTTTCCGCGAAGATGATTTCAAGAAACAAGTTGAGATGTATATGCGCGGAGAAACACCCTATCTTCGCGGCACCATGGGAATGATTAACATGGCCGTTGAAGTTTTGCATCGCGACCCTAGAACCAGACCCGTGGTTGTTTATCAAATGACCGAATCAAACGGCGGAGACACTTTGACGGTTCGGGCATTTGATGTCAAGGGTAATCCTTATATCAGAACCGCGAAAGATCTTAAGGGCAAAACTATCGCCGTTCAGGCATATGGCCCGCATGTTGATTATTTGGGAAAGATTCTGGCCGATGCCGGTCTTTCCATGAAAGACGTAACCATTAAATGGACCAAGGACCTTACCGGCACGGATGATACTCCGGCCGCGGCCCTCCGGAATGATAAAAGCGTTGATGCCGCTATGGTTATTATCCCCGATGCCACGGAATTAACATCGGGCGGTGCTGTCGGCACCGGCGCGGAAAAATCGGTTAAGGGAGCCAAGATTCTTCTTACCACCAAGACCGCCAACCGCATTATTGCCGACGTTTACGCGGTTAGGGCCGATTATTTTCAGGCGCATAGGGTCGAAGTGGAAAAGTTTTTTCACGGATTGCTCATTGCCGAAGAATCGCTTCGGGGTTTAGTAAAGAATAAGAGTTCTCGCGCGGTTGAATATAAGAAGGCATTTACCGCGGTTGCCGATATTCTTCTTGATAGCGATAAAGCCGTAGCTGACGCTGAAGGGCTTTATGGCGATGCTGAATTTGTGGGATATCGCGGAAACGTGAAGTTTTTCGGGGACCCTAATTACCTGCGTAACTTTGACAAACGCACTGCCGAAATCCAGAACGCTTTTGCCGCTATCGGGCTTTTGTCTAAGCGCACTTCTTTGGACCATGCCAAGTGGGACTATAATCGGCTCAAGGCCGGACTTTCTGATGTGGCCGGTGTTGAAGCGCCGAAGTTTGAAAAAGACGAAGTTGCCAAAGTTATTGATAAAAAGCAGAAACAGGGAACTTTGACCGAAGGTGAGCTTTTCTCCTTTGAAGTTTATTTTCAGCCGAACCAAAATTCTTTTCCGTTTGAATCTTACGCTGAATCGTTTGCTAAGGTGGTGGATCTTGCCGCTACTTATGGAGGAGCGGTCATTACTGTTGAAGGGCATAGCGATCCCTTGGGTTATCTTAAGAGCAAGAAGTCCGGTGAATCGGATGTTGTTTTATCCAGAACCAGACAGGCGGCCAAGAATTTGAGCATGGCTCGGGCAAATGCCGTTCGCGACAGCGTCATTGCTTATGCCAGGAAAAGAGGCATTACGGTAGACGCGTCGCAGTTTGTGGTCGTGGGACACGGTATTGATAAGGCCAGAAACGGAATGTGCGGAAATGACCCGTGCGCCCCTAAGACCGAGCAGGAATGGCGAAATAATATGCGCGTGGAATTCCGTATTATCCAGATTGAAGCCGAATCTTCCGCGTTTAAGCCGCTTTAAGGAAGAGGACGGGAGAAAAAGCCATGAAAAAGATTATCCTTCTCCCAATTTTCGCTTTAGCAGTATCTTTAGCGGTATGGGGATGCGATTCTCCGCCGACTCAATCAACCAATAGCGGTTCCGTTGATTCAAACGGAAAATTGTCGGGTCAATTTCAAGATGTTACGGCTTGGCCAACTCCCGCGCCTAAGGGCAAAGAAGTTCAGTTGGCAGAAAATGTTTTGGTTGAAAATTATTACATTGTTGTTGACGATTCGGGAAGTATGGGCCAAAAAGCGTGCGGAAGTAATCAGGAAAAAGTGGTTGTGGGGAAACAAGCCCTTATGGAGTTTGCCAAGACCGTGCCTGCCGGCGCCAATCTCGGCCTTCTCATTTTTTCAAGAGACGGAATTCGTGAAGTGGTGCCTCTTGGTTCGGGCCCGAAGAATCGCGAAGATTTTGTGAGAGCGATAGGAAATCTCAAAGCTGACGGCGGAACTCCGCTTTACAGCGCCATCAAGCTTGCTTACGAGAAAATTGAAGAGCAGGCGCGCCGGCAACTCGGTTACGGTGTTTACCGTATGGCGGTGGTTACCGACGGCGAAGCTAATATGGGAGAAGACCCCACATCAATCGTCAACTACATGTTAAAGAATTCTCCGGTAACTCTTACAACAATCGGATTTTGCATCGGTGAAAAGCATTCTCTGAATCAGCCTGGAAGGGTGACTTACCAGGAAGCGCGCGACCTGGATTCGCTCCGCCAAGGACTTAAAGAGGTGTTGGCGGAGTCCCCGGTATTTGACGCGACGGTTTTTGAAAAGCAGTAGCAGTAGGAGTTCATTATGAACTCCTTTTTTATTTCCTTTTTAGATATATTCTCTACAAGTTTGAATAATAAACTCTCACAGGGCTAAATATCTAATCGTAAGTTCTTTTTTTTATCCCTGCTATGCGCTTAAGCACATAGCAGGGATATTTTAATTTCGTCTGCAGGAATTCCCTGCGGCCGTAGGCCGTAATCCGTTGGTCATTATGGGTCATTAGACTTGCTGCGGGGGTGAATTGCGGATGAAAATAAAATACCGCGCACCTCTGGTGCGCGGTCATAATAATCTATTTCATCGTCTGCTTCAATTTTTTGATTCCGCCGATTTCCACATTTTCAAGATAATCATGGATGTATTCATCCAGTTCCTTATTTTGGTCCAAATCCAGGGACTCGCGGAAAATGCTTTCCGTTGCTTTGATAACGTCATCTTTCACAATGCCTTGTTTGGTTTTTTCTTTTCTATCCCTATGAAATGCTACGGAGGAAGATTGGTCGGCGATTCCAGCAATCATGGCGCCATTAACCATATTGGAAAGCGTGAACTTGATGATTTCGCCGGCGCGGGAACCGTCAAGCGTAATTTCATAAAGAGCGTATTTTTCCGAGAAAAGTTCTTTAACAGCAAATTCGGCCATTTCACGCTTGCTCGTATTTTCCGCAAAAGGAATTTTTTTGAAGTTGAGCTCAAAAATTGTGGCGGCACTTGCCCTGGTTGGCCTCGTGACTTTGATTTTTCTGTCCATTCTGCCGTTTCGTATTACGGCCCGGTCAAGAACATCCGGCCGGTTTGTTGCCAGAATCACGATAGCGCCCGATTTGGAAAGCCCGTCCATTTCCGCGAGAAACGCGGGAACAATCGTTCGCTCAATATCCGAGCTTCGTCCGCTTCCACGCTCATAAAGAATAGCATCGGCTTCGTCAATAAAGATGATGGCAGGGTATCCGTATTTTTTTTCATGCATCTTGGCTTGCCAGAAAATCTGCCTGATGGTTGCCTCTGCCGCTCCCACATAACGGTCAAGAATTTCCGGACCTTTGATGCTCAAGAATCCCGTGGCAATGCCTTTATTGTCGTGAGTGCGGGCAAGCGAGGTAAAAGCCGCTTTGCCAAGCATTGTTTTGCCGCAACCCGGCGGTCCGTAAAGAATAATTCCTTTAATTGGTTTTTTATTATAGAAAGCGAATAGTTCCGGTTCTTTATAGGGCAGTTCAATCGCTTCAATCAATTGTTCCTTCGCTTCTTCCAGTCCCCCGATATCATCCCACGAAATATTTGTTTCCTCGGAAAAACGGTAGCGGTCTTCATCCCGCGACAAACGTTCAAGAATAACAGAAGCGCTTGAGTCAACTTTAACGCGGTCTCCGGCTTCAAGCTGGTTGGCAAATTTTCCGTTTACGACAATTCGCGTAACGCCCTGATAATTGGCCTCGCTTAAGAAAGTGTCCAGAACGCGGTGAATTGTCGCCACTCCTCCAGGGTGGGGACCTGAGGCCACATCAATAATCTGCGTTGTCTTGGGAGAAATTTTTACAATGTCGCCGGCTTTGATTTTTTTATTTGGCGGAGGCAGAACTTCAATAACTCTTCCTTCGTGCATAATGAGAAGCGGGTGTGGCGATACCGGAGAATCTCCGGAAGTTTCATCGCTAAAAATAACTACCGCGTGCGCTAAAGGAAAACCTGAAAGCCGTTTTATTTCACCATCTTGTTCGGAGATTTTATCCTGGGCTTGGCGAAGCGCTTGCAACAATTCTGGAACATTTTTGGCAGCCCCCGTTGGTATACGGGAAAGTTTTTGAGCAACCTCGGCCGTATTGGAAATGAACGGCTTTAAATGGGATAAGCCGGATTGGTCCAAAAATTCTTCAAATTCTTTATCTGTCATGTTTCATATCTCCAATTTTCAAAGAGCGTATTTTATGCCTGTTTAATAAAGTACTATATTTTAAATCAAAAGTCAAGGGAGTGCCTTGACAAACGGTTTTTATCGTGATACATATTTAGGCAGTGTGTAACTTGACATTTTAATAATAAATACGCGCTAAATACGCGTCAAAGGGAGGAATTGAGTATGAGCGGAAACCTTAAAAGCGCTATTGCTGTTTTTATCATTTTTTCTCTTGTAGTTGTGGGGTTTTTCTTTGGTAAGCCAATTTGGGATGATACCCGCCAGCAAAAAACCAGCGATGCACGGGAAACCAAGGGTAAAATTAAAATTGCCATGGATAACTGGGCGGGCTATGTTCCACTTTGCTCATCCGAGATGAAAAAACGGATGCGCGTTTCCGGCTGGGTGCTTGAGTGCCTTGATGATAAAGCTGACTATGCCAAACGCATGGAAAAGCTTTATAAGGGTGAGATTGAATTTGCCGTGGCTACGGTTGACTCATATATTTTAAACGCGGCACCCTTTGATTTTCCCGGAGTTATAGGCGTTGTAATTGATAAATCAAAAGGCGGAGACGCGATTTTGGCCTGGCAGGATAAAGTTTCAAGTCTGGATGCTCTTAAGGGCCGCGCTGATATTCGCGTGGCCTTTACTCCAAACTCTCCAAGCCATCATCTTGGCAAGGCAGCGGTCGTACACTTTGATGTGCCCGAACTTTTGCCTAAGGGCGATAAAAGAATTGAAACCAACGGTTCGGAAGAGGCCTTAAAGAAACTGCTTGACCGCAAGGCCGATGTGGCTATTTTGTGGGAGCCGGATGTTTCCAAAGCGCTTGCTAAAAAAGGAATAGTTAAACTTTTAGGAACGGACCAGACCGAACGTTTGATTGTGGATATTTTGTTGGTGAATAGAAAGTTTTCCGAAAAAAACAGCGGAGTCGTTAAAATGCTTTTGGAAACCTATTTCAAGGTTTTGAAGATGTATCGCGATGAGCCGGAATTTTTGAAAAAAGAAATCATGGCTCAAAGCGGACTTTCCGCAAACGCCGTTGATTCGCTCCTAAAAGGCATTCATTGGGCAACTCTTACGGAAAACGCCCAGGAGTGGTTTGGCATTTCGTCTGACGGCGGATATGCCGACCAGGGCCTTGTTGATACGATTGATTCAACCGTACGAATTCTGATGCAAAGCGGAGATTTTGCAAAAAATCCGATTCCTCAAGGAGACCCGTATCGTTTGACCGAAAAAGAATATATAAAGGAACTTTTCACCAAAGGTTTTGCCGGATTTACGACGCCGGGAGCAAAAAATACGGGACAATCATCCCCGGCCAATTCTTTGGAAGCAAGGTTTGCGCTTTTGGGCGAGGATGGCTGGAACGCGCTTCGTGAAATCGGAACGTTGAAAATCCAGCCGGTTACGTTTCAATCAGGAACGGCCGACATGGGGATTCAGGGTAAAGAAGAAATTGACCGCGTTGCCGAAACCCTGAAGCATTATCCGAATTTTCGGGTTGTGATTAAGGGGCATACCAGTATTGAGGGAGACCCGGTTATGAACCGGAATCTCTCACAGGAACGCGCCGAAAGCGTTGCCCGCTACCTTGTTGTTACTTATTCGGTTGATGCCAATCGGCTTCATGCCGTAGGACTCGGTTCAGAACGGCCCCTGCCAAGACAGCCAGGCGAATCCAGCCGGACTTATAGTTACCGCCTTCCGCGCGTGGAAATTTCTCTGGTATCGGAAGTTTACTAAATATGAAAATAAAAAATGAAGGAAGCAAAGGAGGTGGGCGTGATGGATGATAGCTGTGGTAATTTCGGTTTTGGCGAAACAGATGGTGGCGGTAGTTCGTGGGGAGGAAAGGAATCTCTAAAAGACATAAAACAAATAAAAAAAATCTACAAGAAAGGAGGATGCTTTAAAATGGACAAATTTTATGATGGCGGCATGGAAGGCGGTAGTATTGGCGGTTCCGGACCCTCAAAGGGTAAAGATAAACCGCTTCGTTCGCAAAAAGAAGTAGCGGCAAAAAAAGCAGGTCTTAGCCCCCCAAAAAAGGCGGCTATTAAACCGCCGACTCCTGCGGATTTTTCCCAGGAAGCAATCAGGAAGGTTGTTAAAAGTTCAACCATTCAGCATTGGACCACTCTTTACCCGATTGCCTTGGGCGCTGCGGGTGGTCTTGCCGCGTTCCTTATCAGCCCCGTCTTTGCCTTCGTGGCTTTGGGCGGGCTTGGTATCGGAGCAGGAAGCTGGGCCATTAATTACTTTGTCCGCAAAGATGCTCTGGCCGACAAGTATATCCGGCAGTTAAGAGAAGAGATGGCCAAGTATCGCGCCTCTCTTCTTGAAAACTTGCGGGAAGAACTTGCCGAATGCAGGGAAATCAAAGGCGGGGAAGAATACGCGCGCCAGGGCGAAGAACAATTTGTTCAGGTGAAAGAAAAATTTGAGGCGTTTCAGGAAATTCTTTCGCGAAAACTCAATCAGGGCGAGCTTACTTACGCCCGCTACCTCGGAACGGCCGAACAGGTGTATCTGGCTACTCTAGACAACCTTCGCGATATTGTGAATCTTTTGAGAAGCGCTGATGCTATTGATGTGGAGTATGTTGCCCGAAAACTTAAGGAATTCGAGCGACAGAAAAGTTCCAAACAGGATGATTTGGATGAAATCGCCGCTATTAAAAAGAGCAGGGATTTGTATGATAAACAGATGAATTTGGTCAATAAACTTTTGGCGCGCAATGAAGAAGCGCTGACGCAAATTGATGAAACAACTGCTAAGCTTGCTATGGAAATGAAAACAGGTTCGGAAGCCAGGGTTGACTTGGAAACAGCCCGTAAGGAACTTGAAGAGCTTGCCAAGCGGGCCCGGGAATATTCCCGGGATGCCGAGTAGCAAGAACTACCAAAAAAGAAGGGGCTGGCTATTCTGCAAAAAGCAGAAAGCCGGAAAGGAGAAAACGAATGCCCGAGATGGTTCAGATACAGGCAGAAAAACCATTGGTGGTTGCCGACCCGAATAAGGTAAGAGAAGACCTTGACTTGGTTGACCCGGAGAAGATTCAAGTTGACGAATCCGACCCGGAACTGGTTAAACAGGCTGAAGAATACGCGACAAAACTCGTAACCATTAATCCTAAAGATTTAAGGGGACGGGAAGACCGGAGGATGGCAGTTGAGAACGCCGGTCGTAAATTACAGCTTGATTTCATGAATAACGCCATGCTAAAAGAGCAGGTCAGGGTTTTGGCCAAAAAGGGCGCTGATGGCGGAGATGTTGCCAACGCCCTGGTTGACCTTAAAATCCAGGTGGAAGAGCTTGACCCTCATAAGTGGGATTTCGGGCCCGGATGGCTTTCGCGCCTTATGGGCAGAACCCCGGTCGCTGGAAAAGCCCTTAAGCGCTATTTCACGAAATACGAAAGCGCTCAAACGGTTATTGGCGCGATTGTGGCATCCCTGGAAAAGGGCAAGTTTGAACTCATTCGGGACAACAAAACCCTTAAGGATGAACAAATTAAGATGCGGGAACTGACTCTGAAGCTTGAAAAGCTGATTAAACTTTTGCAGCTGGTTGATAAGAATCTTGCCGGAAAGATTCAGGCCGAAACGGATGAAGAGAAGAAAAAATTCTTTCAGGAAGAGCTTCTCTTTACTCTGCGCCAAACCGTCATGGACAGGTTGCAGCAGCTGGCAGTGAATCAGCAGGGAATTCTGGTTTATGAAATCATTATCAGGAATAACCGCGAACTTGTTCGCGGAGTGGATAGGGCCAATACCGTAACCATCAATGCTTTGAATGTTGCAGTTACAGCCGCTTTTGCTCTTGCCAAGCAAAGGATTGTTCTGGACAAGATTATTGGAGTAAACAAAACCACTTCGGACCTTATCGCCAAGAATGCCGAACTTCTGAAAACCCAGGGCGTGGAAATTCATAAGCAGGCCTCGGAAGCCATGCTTGACATGGATAAACTCAAGTCTGCTTTTGCCGATATTCATGCCGCCATGAAGGATGTTGAGCGGTTTAGGATTGAAGCGCTTGACCGCATGGGCCGTACCATTTCCGAACTTGACCAGATGACGGTTGAGGCCGAAAAGTCCATCAAGAAGATGGAGCAGGGCAATCAGGTGCGCCCCTCTCTTCAGATTGAAGTTGAGTAATTTGTAAGAAACCCAACCCCAACCCCTCGACAAGCTCGGGGGGAACAACCAAAGGAGGCCTAATCCGCCAAAGGCGGACGGCCAAAAGGAGAAAAAGGAAATGGAGCGGAGAGAATTCGTTTTTGCTGGAGCGATTGCGGCATTGGCGCTATCCGTTACATTTTTCTTTGGCGTTTTCACGATGCCCAAGTTATCTGAAGCGGCTAAGCCGGAGAAGTATCGTATTGCCTGGTCTCGTTACGTTGGCTGGGAACCGTACGGTTATATGGAGCAGTCAGGAATCCTCAAGAAGTGGGCGCAGAAGTATGGCATTGAGATTGAACTGGTGTTTTTTACGGATTATGTTGAATCCATTAACCAGTACACCGGCGGTCAGTTCCATGGAGTCACCGTGACTAACATGGACACGCTTACTATGCCGGCAGTTGGCGGAGTGGATTCTACCGCGATTGTTGTTGGAGATTTTTCCAACGGCAATGATGGCGTGGTTCTGAAAAACGGCTCAAATGTCAGAGATTTGAAGGGCCGGAAAGTCAAGCTTGTTGAGGGGTCGGTGTCGCACTACCTCTTGGCCCGCGCCCTTGATAAAGAGGGCCGGGGTTTGACCGAAAGAGATATGACGCTTGTGCATACAAGCGACGCCCAGATTCAGGATGTATTTTTGAGTGATTCTGACTCGAGAGCCGCTGTGGTAACCTGGAATCCAATGCTCATGGAAGTTCGCACGGCCAAGGGTTCTAAAATGGTGTTTGATTCGTCCCAGATTCCTGGTGAAATCATTGATATGCTGGTTGTGAAAACCGATGCCCCGGACAAGCTGAAGAAAGCGCTGGCGGGCGCCTGGTACGAGACGATGGCTGTGATGTCCGCTAACGACAAAACTGCTGCCGCCTCTGCCGAATTCATGGCTAAGAACTCCGGAGCGACTCTTGCGCAGTTTAAGGCGCAGTTAAAGACCACGGCCATGTTTTATAAGGCCGCTGACGCAGTTGCCTTTACCAAGGGCAAGCAGTTAAAAGATACCATGGAGTACGTGCGGACGTTTTCGTTTGACCACGGGCTTTATGGCGAAGGAAAGAAGTCCAAAGATTTCGTGGGAATCCAGTTCCCGGACAAGTCGGTAATGGGAGATGCCAAGAACGTTAAGTTCCGGTTTGATTCAACCTACATGCAGCTTGCCGCCGAAGGCAAACTGTAAGTTCTTTAAAGAGGTAGTTCTTTTTTAAAAAATAAACATAAATAAACCCGGTTCATGAAGAACCGGGGTTTTATTTTAGTTATATTCCCTCGAGCAGTTCAAAGTTCTGCGTGTTGTTGAAAGTATGGAGAATTTCAACAATTTTAGCGTCGTCTTCCCGCAAGAATGAGCCGCCGGGAACCGCAAGACCTTCATCATTCAAGCCAATGCACACTGAAAGATTTTTGCCCTTGGCAAAACGCACGGCTCGCGTCACGTCGCTAAGATACGGCGGCCGGTATTTATTATTTTTAAAGGCCCCCTCCAGCGCGGTTCCTGTAGCAACATAGGTTGGATTCAAATGCATGTTAACCTTGATTCCGAACCGCATGGCCAATTTGTCCAGATAATCAATGGCATTTTTAATGTCTTCCATTGCTTCTTCGTCTGTCATTTCCGGAACCGGTTTTTGCATAAGGTAACATTTTAATCGGAAATTATGCCGGGCAAGTTTTTCCGCCAATTGTTCTATCTGGCTGAGCAAAAGCCCTTTTTTGAATACCTTGTTTCTAATATGGCCATCGTATGCTTCAAGCCCGATGGCAATCTCAAGGGTGGTAGGGGTTTCACCCTCCTTGAGAACTCTGGCCAGAAATTCAAGCTCTTCAATATCAACATATTCAATCCTTGTTTCCAAAGTGAGCACCGATAGGTTGGGAACGAGCATGTTCGTTTTCGCGACGAAATAAATTAGCGCGGTTGAAGAAAAAGTATCTTCATCAAGAACAGAGCCGTTGTTGCTTACGATAATCTGCCGGATGTTGGCGCGCTTACAGAGAATCTCGGGTTTTTGATAGACAAAATCAATTTGCGACATAAGCGCGCGGAAGTCTATGGTTCTTGAGGCCGAAAGCGAGGGCAGATTGCATCCCAAACATTTATTCCAGCGGCATGCTTTGGTATAAAAAATGATAAAAAGCATTAGGCCTTCCGGAGAACTGGAAAACCATGTTTCAATAGGTTTTGTTTGGTCTCGCGCGTTATCAGTACAATAAGTTTTTCCGAAAATCTGTTTTTCCGCTGTTTTCATTCCGGTATTTGGGCCTGTTTAGTTTAAAAAGAACATTTTATTTGTATCATAAAATACTTATCTTGTCAATTTTAGTAACTATTGACAAGATAGGTTTTTATGATATTATAGTAAATAGTCAATTTTAAGCTCTTTTACAGGAAAAAGAAATGAAGCGTGCAGCGTGGTTTTGGGGACTCCATGCCGAACCGCCAAAGTGGCTGAAAGTAGTTTTAACACTATTGCCGTTCATTATTCTCATAGCCATTTATCTTATTGCTTCACATATACGGCTTCTCGACAACCCCGACGACAAGTTTTTACCGTCTCCGACCAAAATGGTCGAATCGGTATACAGAATGGCATTTACCGAAGACCAGCGAACCGGCAAATATCTTATGCTTGAAGATACGATTGTCAGTTTGAAGCGACTTGGTACGGGATTGTCGTTGGCGGCCGTATTTGGCTTATTGCTCGGATTGAATATGGGATTGTTTCCGGGAATGAAAGCGCTGTTGTTGCCCTTTAATATATTTTTAGCCATTATCCCGCCATTGGCAGTTCTTCCTGTTCTCTTTATCGTATTTGGGGTTGATGAATTAGTAAAGGTTGTGCTGGTTTTTATCGGAACATCGTTTGTTATTGCCATTTCAATTTTGCGCACAGCCGAAAAAATTCCAAGAGAACAAATAACCAAGGCCTTAACTTTAGGCGCTTCACAGTTGGGCGTTGTTTATCGTGTGGCCCTGCCTCAAATGATGCCGGTTTTGATTAATGCCGTTCGGTTGTCAATGGGTGCCGCCTGGCTTTTTCTGATTGCGGCCGAAGCCATTGCCTCAACCGATGGTTTGGGTTACAGGATTTATTTGGTTCGCCGATTTCTGGCCATGGATATAATTATTCCGTATGTTTTATGGATTACTTTTTTGGGATACGCGATGGATTGGATTTTGAAAAAGTTTGTTTCCCGGAAATATCCCTGGTATCAAGTGGCAGAGGTTTAAGGAGAAAATCATGGTCAAAGATCCGAAGCCATATTTTCTTTACCTTGAAAATGTTCATAAGGCCTATGGCGATAAGATGGTGCTGGACGATATTGATTTGGCGGTAAGCAAAGGAGAATTTTGCACCCTGGTCGGGCCGTCTGGCTGCGGCAAGTCAACTCTTTTCCGGTTAATCTTGGGCCAGGAAAGACCGATATCCGGTTCCATCATGGTCGGAGGAAAGCCGGTTGGCTATCCGAATCCGGAACGCGGAATAGTGTATCAGAAATATCCGCTTTATCCCCATCTTTCAGTTTTGGACAATGTTTTATTGGGTCCGCGGTTTTCTACAGGAATTTTCGAGCGCTATAGCCGCCGCAAAGAAATGCGTGACGAGGCCATGGAATATCTTAAGAGGGTTGGCCTTGAGAATCACAAGGACAAATATCCGCATGAGCTTTCCGGTGGAATGCAGCAGCGGGTTGCTATTGTTCAGGCCTTAATTATGAAGCCAAAAATTTTGATGATGGACGAGCCGTTCGGGGCGCTTGACCCCAGCACCAGGGAAAATCTTCAGATTTTCACTCTGGAGATATGGGAAGAATTTAAGATGACCGTATTTTTTGTGACTCACGACCTTGAAGAAGCGGTATTCTTGGGAACGCGAGTTTTGGCTCTTTCGCAGTATTATAGCGACGGTAGGGGAAATAATTTTGGCCGCGGTTCAAAAATTGTGTTTGATGTGGCTTTGGCGCGCCGGGTAAACGCCACTGCCGTTAAGGACTTGCCCGAATTTCGCGGGCTTATTCAGCAGATTCGCCAGGATGCTTTTGATCCGGTCCACTTTCAGCATGTTACGCGCTTTAATCTTAAACACCCCGATTCTTTTCAGACGCTTACCGAAGAAGAAAGAAAGGATTTATAAATTTAAAAAAGCCGAGGATTTTTTCCTCGGTATTTTGCGTTTTTATTGTCTGAGCTTGTCGAAGACATACTTTAATTTTATAAGATTTTATGCTGAAATTTTACCCTTCGACTCGGCTCAGGGAATAAAATTTCAGCGGAATCCTTATTTTGCAAAAGGTCTTTAGATTCTTCGCTTCGCTCAGAATGACGATAAACTGATTTTTGCGGTTTTCGGACGGTCAGGGAACCCCGTGTTTATTTTAAATATTTTGTTTTGGCGATGTTGTGTTCTTCCATGGTTTGGGAAAAAACGGTCTCGCCGCCGGGTTTAGATAAATAATAAAGATATTCGGATTTTTTAGGATAAATTGCGGATTTGATTGCCGAAAGCCCGGGATTGGAAATGGGGCCGGGCGGCAGTCCTCGGTATTTATAAGTATTGTAAGGAGATTCCAGTTTAGTATCGTCAGTAGAAATTTTTGCCGATGGTCGTATATTACATGTTTCATGTTTCATGTTACATGTTACTTGTTTAATATAGTTTATTGTCGCGTCCACGTTTAAACCAATTCCCAATTCCAACCGTTTCCATAAAATTCCAGAAATCAAAGCGCGGTCTTCCTCGCTTATAACCTCCTTTTCAATCAAAGAGGCCGTTATTATTATTTCAAAAAGAGATTTGTTGCGCCTTGCTATTTCCAATTGCAATTCCGGAACTACCTTTTTTTTAAAATTTTCCAGCATTTTTATAATAATTTCTTTGGCAGACGCGTTTTTGTAAATTTTGTATGTATCGGGAAAAAGATAGCCCTCCAGCCCTGATGTTTTTGGAACTTCCGAAAGAAAGGGAAAAAAAGAAATAAGTTTTTGCCATGACTCCGAATTTTTGCCCTTGGCAATTGTATAAAAATCGTTTGCTGACAAAATATTTTCTTTTTCAAAATATTCGGTTATATCGTCAATATTCCATCCCTCAAGAACGGTAATGACTTGTTCTGCAGCGCTTTCTGACGAAAGCCGTTTTACAATTTCAGGAATAGCAGAGCTTGAAGAAAATACAAAATTCCCCGGTTTTAAGTCACTATCCCTGCCGGTAATTGTTAAATATAAAATAAGCATCCATTTTGACCGGATAAAACCGTTATCTTTCAATTTTTCGGCAATAGCGCGCGAACCCTCGCCTTTTACGATTTCAACCGATTTTGAACCTTGAAAAGAAGTATGCGGAGTTAAAAGATAAGCCCAGCCGTAACCCAAAATAAAAAACCCGACAACGATTGCTTTGAATATTTTTTTTGATGAAGTATTCATCTTTTTATTTTAAGCCGCTAATTTTTTAAAAAAACGGCTAAAACCTTAATAAGCAACGGGTCTATTATTTACAAGCGGCACAAAACTAAATCCCGGAAATTCTTTTTCATTCCATTCTTCAGTTAAGGTTTCTTCAAAAAGCCAAATTGAGCCGTTGATTGGCGCTACGATTTTTCCTCCGGGCTTTAACTGGTTTTTCCATTCTTCGGGAATCTCTCGGCTGGCCGCGGCCGCGGCAATTATTTTATCAAACGGCCCTTCCGGCGGCAATCCGGCCGTTGCATCCTCACAATAAAATTTTACAATTCCGTTTGAAATAAACTTATATTTCTCAATGTTGGTTTTGGCAAAATCGCATAACTCCTTAATTCTTTCAACAGCCACAACAAGACCGTGTTTTGAATTTTGAACTTCGATTTTTGAATTTATTTGGGATTTAGAATTTTGGATTTGGAATTTTTTAACTATATATGCTAATAATGAGCTTTGCCACCCCGAGCCCGCGCCTATATCCAAAATTTTTTCTCCGGGTTTGGGGTCAAGCAATTCCAGCATAAAAGCCACCGTTAACGGCTGGGAAATTGTCTGGCTCCCCAGTATGGGCAGGGGATAATTTTCGTATGCTTCGTTTTTGTATTTTTCCAAAATAAAATCAGCCCGGTCAATATTTTTAAATGCGTCAATAATCCGCTGCGTTTTTAAATAACCGGAATCAATAAGTTCTTGTGTAAGGATGTTTTTATTCATACTAATATATTTTTAGCATTTTAGCGCGGATTTTAAAAGGACGCCGCCTCGTGTTTTTTATATTTTATATAAAAACCCCGCCTTTTGGGGGCGGGTGTAATTAAATTTTTTTAAAGAGTTCTTAATTTTTCGCAATTCGGAAAAGCGATTTTAAGAGTTTCAACCATTGTTTCGCAGGGAATAATCTGAACTTTTTGTTTAATTTCATCCGGGATGTCGTCTATGTCGTTTATATTGGCCATTGGAATCACAACTTTTTTCGCTCCGGCGCGGCAAGCGGCTATAAGTTTTTCTTTTACGCCTCCCACCGGGAAAGTTTCTCCCATGGCAAGCGTGATTTCACCGGTCGCGGCAAGTTCCGGAATTACTTTTTGTTCCGTAAAAAGCGAGTAAAGCGCCCAAAGAATGGCAATTCCGGCCGATGTCCCGTCTTTCGGCACTCCGCCATTGGCAAATCTTAGATGAAGATAAATTTTTTCAGGCAAAGACAAATTCGAAAGTATGCCGCCCTTTTTGAAAAGAAAGTCCCAGGCCGCGTCCGCCGATTCCTCAATCATGCGTCCGATATGCTGATTTTTTGGGTCAACCCCGGTAACCTTGATTTTACGATGACTCACTCCTTTATCGCGATATGCCGCTTCAACGTAAAGCACTATTCCTCCGGCGGAAGATACGGCCAGCATCGGAGCAACTCCCACGGGTAAGTTTTTCTTTAAATCATGCTTTTTAATAACTTTATCTTTTTTTACGAGATAAAGCAGGAGGTTTTCGTTTTTTATTTCCCAATCTTTTTGTCCCGTTTCCAGGGCCCTTCTGGTTATTTTTCTGAAAATGGCGTCTATTTTCCTTTCCAGGTCTCTTACTCCGGCTTCGGCGGTATATTCGTTTATGATTTCGGAAAGAACGTCTTTATCAATTTTTATTTTAAAAGGCCAGAGATTTTTCGCGCGCAGTATTTCCGTTTCGGAGTCCAGGCCGAATTCCAGCATCTTTTTAGGGATAATGAATTTTTCCGCGATTTTTATTTTTTCATCTTCGGTATAGCTTGGAAAATAGATTGTTTCCATGCGGTCAAATAGAGGTTCCGGAATTCCGTTTTCCATGTTGGCGGTGGTTATGAAAAGCACTTGCGAAAGGTCAACGCCTATGGCCAGATAATTGTCAACAAAACTATTGTTTTGCTCCGGGTCAAGGACCTCAAGAAGCGCCGCTTTCGGGTCGCCACGGGTTCCCTGTCCGAGTTTGTCAATTTCATCAATCATGAAAACCGGATTCATTGAACCGGCCCTGAGCAATCCTTCAATGAATCTTCCGGGAATGGCGCCGATATAAGTACGGCGATGTCCCCTGATTTCCGCTTCGTCGTCAATTCCGCCGACCGATGTACGGACGAATTTTCTGTTAAGGGCTCTGGCAATTGATTTTCCAAGAGATGTTTTGCCCACACCCGGAGGGCCGATAAAACAAATAATCGGCTCTTTCTTTTTAGGGTTAAATGATTTTGCCGCTATGTTTTCAACCACCCGCTCTTTGGGCTCTTCAAGCCCCCAATGGTCTTCATCAAGAATTTCCTTTATTCGCGTCATATCAATTGAGTCCTCGGTATATTGTCCCCAAGGAATTTTAAGAAGGTATTCAATATATTTTTCCGTAACCTGATATTCCGCGGCCTGGGGAGGGGTTCTGGAAAGGCGCTCCATTTCCTGTTTCACGATTTTTCTTGCTTCTTCGGACATTTTATCTTTCTTTTCATCATAGAGTTTTTCAAGCGGATGTTTGTCATTATCGTCGCCATACCCGTTTTTTTTACCAGCCCTGCCGCCAGCCATATCCATTATTCGTTGCATATCTTTAAAATATTTATTGTCATCTTGGGCAAGAAACGCAAGTTTGTCAAGGCGTTTAAGGGCCTTTGGTTCGCCAAGCACCTCCAATAATTTTTTTCGGCAAGGCCGCGGGGAATGATTAAAAATCATCGCGATTTTATTAAGGGTCGCGGTGAAACTGCCACGGTCGGCCATTTCTAAAGCAAATATTCCTTCTTCAAAAAAATACCGCAGAGCTGGAAAAAAGTTGCTGAATCCCGTATTAATTATTAATTCATAATTTTCGGCAATCATCTTTTTGAAAGCGGAAAAATTATGCTGAAATTTTTCGTCGCGCCAAATTTCCTCGGTCAAAGGAATATCCGCTATTTTTTCCCATCCGGCAAGAAAATACGGTTCTTCGTTTACCGAAGAAATTTTTTCAACCGTTTTCATTTTGCAGGGAAAAAGGCCCATGATTTCAATCTGCTGTTCGGTTTCTTCGCGGCGTAAAGCGCGAACTTCCCCGACAACGCCAAAAGTAAAACCATCGGTCATATTCGCGCCTGTTGAAGCAACAATAACGGCAGTAGCGTTTTCTACGACTCTGGCAAAAACGGGTCCAAGGTTTGTAGGAAACGTAACCGGGTTATCCGGAAAAAGAACAGTTTCCCTGATAATTATCAATGGCAAAAGCGGCGGCATTTGTTCGGTATGGTTTTCCGGTGACATAAGCTTTTCCTTTTGTTCTGTTTATAGGGGTTTTTCAAGGAACAATCATTGGTTGGATTATAGCAGGTATTTATATTTTGACAACCCTTGTTTGTTATTCTCGGTTATGTTATTCTAATAATAGTTTGCTCTAAATATAGGGTTTGGGTTTTAAGGATTAG
Organism: Parcubacteria group bacterium GW2011_GWA2_42_14; assembly: GCA_000998135.1. Classification (GTDB taxonomy): domain Bacteria; phylum Patescibacteriota; class Minisyncoccia; order Sungbacterales; family GWA2-42-14; genus GWA2-42-14. The sequence continues at coordinate 18,405 of LCCV01000012.1, read as the reverse complement.
CTTTTGGTACGAGGTATTCGGGTTCGTTCTAAGAGCTATAAGCTAAAACCTAAAAGATTGCTCCAAACAGATTTTATGGATAAAACACTGCTTGAACAATTAAAACAAAAACTTCTTGAAGAGAAAGTCCTTTTAGAAAAGGATTTATCTTCTTTTGCCAAAAAAGACCCTAATATGAAAGGGGATTGGGATACTGTTTTTCCACAAATGGGTGAAGCGCAATCCGGTTCGCATTCTTCTTTGGATGAATCCGCCGATGAGGTAGAAGAATATGAGAATTTGACAGCTAAAGAATTTACGCTGGAAACGCGTTTGGCTGAAGTAAACCGGGCGCTGGAAAGAATAAATAAAGACGGTTTTGGCTTGTGCCAAAAATGCGGAAAGGAAATTTCCAAAGAGCGTCTTTATGCCAATCCGGCCGCGGAGTTTGATATCGAATGCAGTTGAAAACCAGTCAAACTATCCGAAAACTCGTTACTGTTCGAGCTTGTCGAGAACTAAACCAAAACCTTAAGACAATACTCATCATTTAAAAATTTAAGCAACGCTCAGTGTTGCTTAAAAATTGAAAAAGGCCATTGTTTATGGCCTTTTTTGCATTTTCATTTGACTTTATTTTTCAATTATGCTATTATTAATATATTCTCGGGAAGATGGCAATTGTGCTATTTTTCCTAGCGAAAACCGATAAAAACCCACAGAAGGAGGGGTAACATGAAGTGGCTCATGGATTTTGGAGTGATTGGTGTAGTTCTTTTTTTCTTCGTGTTCATTACCTTCAACATCTTTATCGGCGGCTGGGCGGTGCAATATACGGTGCAGTTCTGGGGAACGTACTTCAAGGGCGTCCCCGTGCATGTGCCGTTCCTGCCGTGCATGGTCGCTGGATTGTTTTTCGGCGAGATCGCTGTTCCAGCCGCTATCGCGACGTGGGTGTTGTCCTTCGTCCTGTAGCCGTGATCGTTCGTAGTAGGGGCGCGCGCGATAGAATCTCGCCGCGTCCTTTTTTTATAAAAAAATACCGCACACTCTTGGCGGGTTAGCCGGCTTTTATGTGCGGACTATTTATATTTTATATTCGCGTTTTAAATCATTTTACGCAATGTTCTGATGCGTTCCAAAACCGGAGGGTGGCTGTAATTCAGGAAAACATAGAAAGGATGTGGTTCAAGATTGGAGAGGTTGTCCAACGAAAGTTTTTTCAGGGCGGAAATCATAATTTCCGGATTTTTTGTGTTTTTTGCCGCATAGACGTCTGCTTCATACTCATGTTTTCGCGACAAGATATTCATTAAAACCGATTCAATCCTTCCTAAAAACGAATAAGCAAGAAAGAAAATAATCAATCCGGCATAAACTGACGGCTGATTCAGGCCGAAAGCTGTGAAAAATTCCGTAATCAGAAGAAAATAAGAAAACAGGAAAAGCATCAGGCCGGTTTGCAGAATTCCGAGAACCAAGCCGGTAATCATATGCCTTTTCTTATAGTGCCCGATTTCATGCGCAAGCACCGAAACTAGTTCCGGAATTGTTTGTTTGGCAATCAGCGTATCAAATAAAGCAATGCGCTTGTGCTTGCCAAAGCCGGTGAAGAAAGCGTTGGTTTTGCTGGAACGTCTGGAGCCGTCAATTACATAAATTCCCGAAACAGGGAAATTCAGCTTTTCCGCCAAATCCATAATAGATTTTTTCAATTCGCCTTCTTCCAAAGGAGTAAATTTTAGGAAAATCGGCATAAGCAAACGGGGTCCCAAAAAACTCACAATTAAAGAAAAAAGCGCTACCGCCAGCCACGCATAAATCCAGGCAAGGCCGCCGCCATATTGAAATAAATAAAGAACAGACGCAAGCAACGCGCCTCCAAGCAAAATTCCTAAAGCCAGCATTTTCAAAAGGTCAAGAATAAAAGTTTTCGGAGTCGTGCGGTTAAAGCCAAAACGCTCTTCTATTACAAAGGTGTGATAAATGCTGAATGGCAGAAAAATAAGCGCGTTTCCCAAGGTAAGAATGCCGATATAAAGCAGTCCAGTCCAGATTTCAGGAAAATTCCAGCTTCTTATATAGGAATCAAGCGTTCCGAAACCTCCGCCAAACCAGAAAACAAGAATTAGGGCAAAACCGAAAGTCAATTCAATCATCTGAAATTTTGTATTGGTTCTCGTGTAATCTTGCGATTTTTTGTATGATTCAACGTTGAAAACACCGGAAAATTCATCAGGAAGGTTTCTTTTAAGAGTCCGTAAATTAAGCAAATTCGCGGTTAAATCAAGGGCAAACTTGGTGAGCATCATTGTGATAATTAGTATTGCGTATATATTAAACATTTTTGTTGCCCTTTCATTGTAGCATATTAAAGAACTGAATATGTGGTTAATTTAATATAGTTGACAGAAAAAAGCAAATTGAGCTTGACAAGATAGATTATATATGCTATACTTAAAATAGTAATTGTTGTAAATTTCATTGTTTTTCCGCTCTAGAAGTTGGTTTTCCAATAAATAAAGTCAACTTCTGCGGCGGATGAACCTCCGCAGGTCGTCACGGATGAACCGTGTCGAAACTCATGGTGGGTGAACCACCAAAGAAAGGAGTACGTCATGCAAGAAGTACTCATTCTGGCGCTTGCACTTCTGTTAGGTGGTTTCTTCCTACGGTGGCGTGTCAATAAACGGGAGGAAGAAAACGTTTACAAGATCGCAACGACCCTCTGCGGTCCGTCTGTTCAGTCGCTACGAGGAAATAAGGAAGTGCTGATGACTGCGGTCGAAGAGTACATAGAGCGGCTGGGGTATGATGTCGGCGCGGCGGCTATCCAGCAGGAACGCGGACGCATCCGAGAAGTCGATCCGGCAACCCAGGCACAGCTCGACGAGGCCATGAGGAAGGCGAAAGAACCCTGGGCATCGGCACAAAAGGTGCTCCGGGATTCGAGGGAAAGCTGGGGTTACGTCGAGGGTGTGGTAGCCTACTGGCCCAACTGGCACGAAATGGAGCCATACGTCAGTTGGAGCAGAAAGGTCCACGCATCCTGGAAATGCCTGAGTAGCCCGAAAAGCTTCTCGTCGAGCCGAGCTCGACCCCGTCGAGATTAGCTCGACCCCGCCAAATGGTAAGACCTCTGGCGGGTTTTTTCTTTTTTAGTGTTGAAAGGATTTAAGTTTTGGTTTAAGAAAATAGCATAAATGCTGGTTTTTGTTACCATCACCACCAGTTGTTTTTTATCATTATATTTAGTATTATATAGTTGATATGTCTTTACACCGAAAAAAGTATCAAAATGCCGTTCTATACTTATGTCGTAAGCTAAAAGGCGAAGTGCGCGGCAAGAAAAAACTGGCGAAACTACTCTATTTCGCGGATTTTGATTTATACGAAAAAAGTCAGAAATCAATTACCGGCGATGTTTATTGCGCGCTTCCAATGGGACCCGTGCCTTCCGCGTTGGAAGAAATTACAGCCGAAATGATGAAAAAGAAATTACTCGGCATTGAGCAGGTTGAGGAACGAGAAGGATACAATCCAACTGAAATATATAAATGTATCGCTGAACCAGACCTTTCTGTTTTTGACGACGAAGAAAAGAAAATGCTGGATCGAATTGTTATTAAATATGGTCATCTCAACGGTAAACAATTAGAAGAATTATCTCATGCCGAAGCGCCATATATTGGTACGGAATTGCGGAAAGAAATTCCTTACGAATTGGCTTTCTATCGTGGTACAGATTTTAGTGATTTATGATTAAGTTTTTGTACCACGACGGCATTCATAAAGAAATCGCCGCCCTAGAGCGGCGATTTCGTACTATACGCGGCGGTCTTTCTGCGTTTGAACGATTGTGTGAAGTGCAATTTAATCCGACAAACCCGCGGCAAGTTATTGCGCCGGCAAAACTTCATCGTGTAACACAAAATGGTCTTTGGACGCTTTGGAAAATTGAGCTTGTTATACCAAATTCCGGCTTGCGCCCAAATCAATGGCCGCGCATGTGGTTTGTGGTAAAAGGCGCAATCATCGCTTTTTTGTGCATGTCTTCTCATGTTGATAATTATAATGACGAGGACATGGACCGTCTTGCTTTGTCGCGTGTATCGGATTTATTTTGATAATGTCCGCCGTTTTTTGCAGTCAATCGCGAATTATGCTGTTTTTTGAGATTGTATTTGAAGAAATAATTTACTTTTGTTAAAATAGCTGTAAGGTTGTAAATAGATTATTCTTTGGGTTAAATCGACTATTCAATAGGTTCTCCGCGGGGAAATTTATAATTTTATAATTAAAGTATGTTCTCGACTCGGCTCGAACAATATTGATTATTCTTCGAGTGAAATCGAGAAGTTACATTAATCATAAAATTCCCTGCCCTGAGCGAAGTCGAAGGGTTGACAAGCTCGAATAATAAACAAAATGAAAAAATATAATATTTTTATATCATTTTTAAGCTTAATTTTGGCCATTTCGGCTGTTTTTTGGGTTTTGGATACAAGGGCTCAAGATACAACCGGAAACACGGGGCAGGAACAAACCCAAGAATCAACCGAGGTCGTTGAAATTATAACTTCAGATGACCTTGGGGTTTTTGACCCGGGCATCCTGCCTACAAGCAGATGGTACTTTTTTAAAGAATGGGGCAGAGGAATACAGCGCGTTTTTACATTTAATGCTGTGGCCAAAGCCGCATTGGAATTGAAAATTTCCAATGAGAAAGCCGCTGAAGTTGCCAAAGTTAAAGAATTAAAACCGGATGATGAATCAGCCATTTCCAGGGCGCTGGAAAATTATCAGGAAAATCAGGGGCGGTTAAAAACGCGGCTGGAAAATTTAAAAGAAACCTCGCAAAATCCCAACGTTGACCGTCTTTTGGAGAATCTTGCCGAAAGAACTGTAAAACACGAAAAGCTTTTTACCGAAATTGCCAAAAAATTTGACGGATATGAAGATAAGAAAGGAATAAAGGAAAAAATTAAATCGGTTAGGGATGGACTTGTGGAAAGGGTTGCTGAAGCGGCCAAAAAAGATGACCCGGAAAAATTTGCTAAAAGATTTGAGAAAAATATGGCTGACGCGCCAATGCTTGAGCATCTACGAACTGTTGAATTTGTTGACCGTTTACAAGGGAAATTACCGGAAAATACCGAAGAACATTTTATGAAACTCCGCGAAAGATTTTCCCAAAAACTTGACGGAGAATTAAAAAATGCCTTGGAAAAACATGACCCCGAAGAAGTTAAAGAAATGATTAAGCGCGTGCCAGGAGATTTTGACAGGCACCTTATGATTATTGATGAAATACAGGCGAGAGCCGGTGAAAAATTTTCTCCATCCCTGGGGAAAGTCGCCGAAGAACTGAATAACGAAGTTGTAAAAGAAGGAGATATTAAAGAAAGGGCGGAAAAGCAAATGAAAAGAGCCGAAGAATTAATAAAGCTTCTTGAAGAAAAATTGGCGCGTTTGGTTGTTAACGAGCCGGTATTGTCTCAAGGAAAAAGAGAAATTCCAACAGGCGCTTCGGATATTGTTATCAATGAACCAGGAGTTGGCGCCGAAAGAACTGCTTGTGACGATAGAGTCGCTCCGGCATGTCCTGTTCCCCAAACCACGGAATGCAGAAACGGCAAATGGGCATGTATTGGCCCGGCAACTCCCACAAGAAGGTTTGCCATTAACGAACCGGGCGTACCCAATAATAAAAAGGAACAAGTTGAACGAATGCTGGATCAGGCCAAAGTTCATTTTCAAAAAGCCAGAGAAGCTTTTGACAGAAGTGAATATGGCGTGGCTTTCGGACTTGCTCGCTCCGCGGAAGTAGCGGCAAGAAACGGATTAAGAATGCTTGAGGGCGATATGATGGGCCCGGGCGGGGCTCAAATGCCTATGCCCGGCCTAACCATGCCGATGAATCCGGGTGAAGCCGTAGCACCAAAGTCCGGAGAAACCGGGATTAAGCGCCCGCCACTGGAATCAAGATGCGAAATTTTTCAGCATAATCAGTCCGATTTGGAATTTAAGCTTAAAAATCGTCAAATCAGCGAAAGTGACTTCAAACTTAAATTAGAGGCATTACGAAAAGAATTTGCTTCTTGCGTTATACAATCCGTGCCTTCTCTCCGTCCTTCGGATATAAAGCCATTGCCAATACAGCCGGCTTATCCTGTGCTATCCGCGTGTGAGCAAATAAAAAGGTCTTTGGCTGAACTTTTGGAAATATTTAAGGCCGGAAGAATCAACGAGCAAGATTATAAGTTAAAATATGAAGCTCTGCAAAAACCGCTTGCCAATTGCGTTTCGCAATCTGTTCCTCCCGCAATTCCTTCTGCAACCGGACCGGTTCCGATTCCGCTTGAGCCGACAGCGGTTTCTCCGCGAAATTCAACCGGAGGAATAGTTTGTACCCAAGAATACAGTCCCGTATGCGGCGCTAACGATAAAACTTATTCCAATGCCTGTTATGCCAAAATTGCCGGAGCCGGAGTGGCTTACGCCGGAGAATGCAGGGCAACAACGGCTTGCACCGATGAATATAAACCGGTATGCGGCGCAAACGGAAAAACATATTCCAACGAATGTTTGGCCAAAGTTGCCGGAGTTGCAGTTAAGTATGCGGGTTCATGTACCCAATTAACTCCGACATCCCCGAATTATTAAAACGCGAACAACTCAATTAAAAATAAAAAACTGTCCCGAATTTGTCAAGGGGCAGTTTTTGATTAATTTTTTAAAATTACTTTGAATTACGAAATGTCTTCAAATCGTCATTGCGAGGAGCGAACGGAGCAGTAGCGAAGTGAGCGACGAAGCAATCTATCTTTTTATAAGTAATAGATTGCTTCGTCGCTGCGCTATGCTCCTCGCAATGACGTTTCGTAATTCAAAGTAAAATTAGCAACATTGAGTATTGCTAAAAATCAAAAAACCCAATGAAAGATTGGGTTTTGGAATTATGCTATTTTTTCTGCCGAAGGCGGATTTCTATTCTCCGTAGCAGAGCTACTGCGGAGGACGGGCGTCTTTTGGCAAAAAAATTATAAATACTGACCCGGCGTTTTCCCCGAAGTTCTTCCGCCTTCCTTTTTGGCATTGGCCATGATTTCCCGGTTTTGCTGGATTAGTTTCGCGGCCTTAAGAAGGTATTCGGCAGGCACATTTTCCAATTTGCCGCTTGAGGCCATGTCAGCCGCGTTTTGAATGGCGTTCTTGATTTCCCGTCCGTCAAGTTGAATTGAAGTAATTTCATTTAAAATAGTTTCGTTCATGCCGTCAATCGGCAATTCGCTTGGCATGGTTACTTCCCAAATTTTTCTGCGTTTGGCCTCATCCGGAAATTTAAAGAAAAACATGGCTCTGATGCGTGATTCAATGGCAATGTCAATGTCAAACGGCCTATTGGTGGTAAACCAGATGATGCCCCGTTCCAAACCCTCCAGGTTTCTAAGAACTGCCGTAATGCGGATGTTGGAGTCAATTGCTTCCAAATCCCGCGAGCGAAGTATTGATTCCGCCTCATCAATGACCGTAACCGAATTCCAGCGGGCGGTCCGTTCAATTACGTTTTTGAAATTTGCTTCAAATAATGAAGTATGCAGCCCTAGATCCATGGAATTTACTATATAGAGAGGCCGGCCTAGAAATTCCGCCAAAGCTTCTCCGGTCATTGTTTTGCCCGTGCCCGGAGCGCCATAGGCAAGATAAATTTTGCCCCAGCCCTTTTGGAAATTGGCAACTCCCCAGCGCTTCAAATCCTTTTCCTCGCTTTTTGCCAGCGAAATTATTTGTGTTCTTAAGTCGTCATCAAGTATAACGCGGTTGAACAATTCGGGCTCAAATGCCCTTTTGCGGATTTGCGACCTGTTTAGGTCAAAATGCGCCCTAAATGAAGGAAAATATATTTTGCATTTATCGCCGTAGGCGCCGAAGGGGATGGAAAAATTTTTTACCAGAATCTCTTTGAAAACTTCAACAGAAGCGTCAAGACCGAGCAAAAGAAGTCCGCATTTTACATGTATTTTGTTTATGAGGTGCGATGAATTGATGTTGTCAAGGCTTCCCGCGCTTTCAACTGTCGGCAAATCAATTATGCCCTTAGCGCCTTTGGGGAGCCGGAAAACCGCGGCTCCCATCATTCCTTGTGCGGCTATCATAATTTCATCAACGGTTTCTACGGCTTCTCCGTCAGGAAACGCGTTTAATTCTCTCGCGGGCATTTTCCAATTATCAAAGTAAGTTTGTTCATTTTCTACTTCCGCAAGGTCTGTAATTCTTACTGCCATGATAGTAGCACCGGTGGCCAGCCGGCCGTCGTTGTCAAGGGATAAACACCTTGCTTCAATCGGAATATCTTCCATGCTCAAATAAAATTTAAAAATTTCTACTCCTTGAACAAAAACTAGAGAGCCGGGGCCTAATAGCCGATAGCGGCTTGTTTCTTTAAGCCGGAAAATATGTCCCGGCGCGGGGAATTTAATTCCTCTGATCTCAAGCCATGGCCCGGTTTTAGGAAGCGATTTGATTTCAGATTTAAGCTCTTTAAGCTCTTGGGCGGTAAATTCTGCTGATTCATTTTCTTCTTCATCCTTCTTATTCAGATTGCCGACAAAACCGAAGGTCAGTATTTTTACAAAGAACTTTCCAAGCAAGAGAAGTTTTGCCCAAAAACCGTTTTTCTTTTCAGGAGAGCTCATTATTAGCCCCTTTTTCGGATATTAATCGTGCTTCTCTTTAGGATAATCAGTAGCAAAAAATAATTTAATTGTCAAAAATTGTTTTCATTTTCTTATTTGCCTTTTTACGGCAAATTTTGTAGTTTGATAATATAATCTAATCGCTCTTTGACACGAAAAACGATGAAACAGAAACGCCTTTTTATCGCCGCGTTTTTATGTTTATCGCTAATTATGGCGATGGCGGTTCATTCAGTTTTTGCCCAATATGATCCTTCCCAAGATTACGGCGTGTTCGAAGTTCCATCATCTTCTTCTTCGCGGCCCGGCCAGGATTTAACTTCCGGTAACTGGTTTATTTTCCACTCCATTTGGATAATAGTGTTGGTTACGCTTTTTATGTTTTTCCGCAGCAACCGCGACAGAAAATTGAAGGTAAGGATGCCGGATGGAAAAAAAGAAGATGAGAAAGAGGGAAAAAGATTCAGTAAAAAACAGGCCGTGTTTGTTTTTGTTCTTGGCGTAGTTTTGGCGGTTTCGTTTATTATGTTGCTGACGAATGCTTCTTGGCTTTTGGCCGGCGGTCTTTTGTTTGCTCTTGGCGCGATAGTTTTTTCAAACTGGGAAGCTTGTCAGGGCTTATTTCATTCATCATTTTCCGGCAATGTTTCTTCGCATCTTGTTAAAGATGAAGAAAAAATCACGACCTTTAAAGATGTGGGCGGGCTTAGCGAAGTCATTGAAGAATTCAGCGACGTTGTTTCGCTTTATAAAAACAAGGAAGAAGCCAAGGCGTGGGGCATTCGCCTGCCTAAAGGAATTTTGCTTATAGGTCCTCCGGGTTGCGGGAAAACTCTTGTTGCGAGAGCCGTGGCCGGTGAGGCGGGTCTTAACTTTCTTGATTATTCCGGAGCTGAAATCGGAAGCAGTTACGTCAGAAGCGGCGCGGGAGATATTAAAGGTTTATTTGATAATGCCAGATCCATGCAGCCTTGCCTTATTTTTTTTGACGAGATTGACGCATTGGGAAGAAAGCGCGGTTATGACACCAGCGGAGAATTTGACCACGCCACAACAGAACTTTTGCATCAGATGGATGGCCTAAGAACGAAAAATAGCGATATTCTGGTACTGGCCGCGACAAATCGCGAAGATATTCTTGACGAAGCTCTTTTGCGTCCGGGCCGTTTTGACAAGAAAATCCTTGTTCCGCCTCCGGATACCGACGGCCGCGAGTCTATTCTTAAAATTCACACTGCCAATAAAAGCTTGGCCCATGATGTTGTTCTTCGTGAATTGGCTTTAAAAACCCCGGGATTTACAGGCGCTACTTTGGAACAGTTAACCAATGAAGCGGCTCAGCTTGCGCGCCACCGTTTTGAAGAAGAAAAAAATAAAGCCGGCGTTGTCGGAAAAGTTATGGAAGCCGCCCAGTCGGTTAAGGATAGAATTTTTGGAGAGCCGGAACGGGTAATCGTCAAACATGACTTTGAAGAAGCGATTTTAAGGGTTCAGATGGGTCCTGCCAGAAAATTAATCATGAGCGTGGAAGAAAGAAAAATTGTGGCTTATCATGAAATGGGCCATGCTGTTGTAACCGTAGAAAAAGGCATAGAGATTTTAGAAAAAGTAACTTTGATGCCGAGAAACTGGGCCTTGGGCATGACCTTAAGCAGAAGCGAAGAAACGAGTTTGCCTTCAAAAGAAACAATTTTAGCCCGTATTACATCTCTTCTTGGCGGGAGAGCTGCGGAAGAAATATTTTTGGGAAGAAATCGCATTACTACCGGCGGCGGAAACGATTTTGAAAAAGCTGAGGAATTAGCCAGAAAAATGGTTTCTGAGTGGGGTATGGGTAAGTTCGGACCTACCATATTTTTTAAGTCGGGGGCGGGATTTTTCGGCTCACGGCCGATTAGCGAACAAACGGCCGCGGAAATTGATGGAGATGTACGGATGATTTTGTCTGAATGTCTGGGAGAAGCTAAAAATATTATCGTAAGCAGGAAAGAAGAAGTGCTTAAGCTTGCCGAACTCCTTCTTACAAAAAACGCGCTGGACGCTAAAGAAATTACGGAAGTTTTGAATAACGGTAAAAACAGGAATGAATTAAAAAGTGAAGCCCGCGAATAATCCGCGGGCTTTTTTATTGAGGCACTATCCAGAAAGAATTTTTGCCTTTTTTCTTTTTTTCCTGCTCTATCATTTTCTGTATCTTTGCAAAAGCATGGCCAATCAGCCTTGCCTCAGGTTTTTCTTTGTCCGACATGATGCCGCGCAAAAAACCCATTAAAGCGCCCATCTCGTTTTTAAACGCTTCCCCGCTGTAATCTTTAAGCAGTTCTTTCAAATTCGCGGCCGCACTCCTAAGGGACTCTTCCAGTGCCCTTTTGGGGTCAATTCCCCGTGAAATCTTTTCCTGAAAAATTCTGTCAGCTTCTCCTTTGGGCGAAGAAAGAAATTCAAGAGTTTGCCGGGCGATTTCCCGGTATTGCTCTTTTATCCATTGGATTCTTGCTTCAAGTGTTGCTCTGGCAAACGCATTGTCAAAATTGTAGGAGAGGAGCTTTTCAAGGTTTTCCGGAGGCACTTCCATGGTTTTCGGGTCAAATGATTCTAAAATATCTTTCCAGTCCAGCCGGTCTCTTACGAATTTTTTATCGTCATATTCCCGTGTTTTTACTTTAACCAGCACTTTTTTCCCTTCAGTATCGGAATATTGGGCCATAACGCCTTCCAGATTCGCGGCACTCCCTTCCTGCTGGAGCATCCGATAAATATCGGCAATGGTTTTATTGGGAAAATCCGCGGTCACGTCGCGGGCTGTTCTTGTGCCGAGTTTCCTTGCGGTTTTGCCAACTTCATCCCAATCAGCCGGCTCTCCGGTTTCAGGAATAATGCTGTTTAAAAAAACGAGGTCCTGTTTTCCGCCGTAATCCACGATGTGGGAGTCATTAGGAAGAATAATTTCAAAAAGATGTGTTTTGGCCTGGTCCAGTGCTGAAGTATCCATTCGGCCAAGCATTTCATAGACCGGTTTGGTATATTCTTCGCTCTCAAAGCTGAATTTAGTGGCAACTCTCCATTTTTCTTTCCAAAAATAAACGATGCCAAGCGAACCATTTGCTTTTTCAAAAACTTTTTCCGGAGGAATTTCAAGTTTATCAAGAGGAATTTCGTCTCCGGCCTTATGCGTTTTTTCAAAAGGACGTGCAACAATATTGCCCTTAGTATCAATAATAAGTCCCCGAAATTCCCTTAATACGGGATATTTTTCCCAAGCATTGCATGCTTCGGTAATGCCGGAATAGGTTGTTAAAATCAATCCTTCGTATTCTCCGGTGCCGTGTTTTATCTCAATAAATCCTTGCTGTCGCGCGTATTCAATGAAAGCAAGAAGTTCCTGACCTCGCGGTAATTCTTTTCCCGTAAGTATTTCATATTTTTTCAGAACACTCGGCTCCTCGGCCGAAGCAAATTCAAGCTCGGGGTAATACATTCCCCAAAGTTTTCCTTTTATTTCGGCGTTGGCGTCAAGAATGGTGGTTCCGGCAATTAAATCAGTTATTGGTTCTTCCTCATGGGTGTGTCCGCCGACAATAAGCACATCGGGGTCGTGCGCTACGGTGTTATGCAATTTCCATACTTCGGCCCGGCCGCCGACAAATCTTCCGCTTCTGGCCCCATGAATTATTTGGTGCCGTTCTCCATGGGCCTTATTTCCTTTTTCATCCTCATCATCATTTTCAGATTCGGCGAATTTTTCTTCCGGCCTCGGGATTCTTGGAAGAGAGGCGTGCGCTACAACAACTCCTTTCCATTGAGCCACGACCGGGGCTTTTTCAAGCACCTCAATAATTTTTTGGAGGGAGGCCGGCTTAAGTCTTCTTTTCAATTCCTGAAGTGTGGAGCGGGTTTCTTCCGAGTTAACTTCTTTGCCCCTTAATCCTCTAAGCAGATTTTCATCATGATTACCCTTAACAAGAATGGCCCTGTTGGCGCGCACCAGGGATGTTATGTATATGACCGCTTCGGCGTCATACGGCCCCCTATCTGCCATATCGCCAACAAATACAATGGTTCTTTTTGGTTCGCTTTCTCCGGATTTTTTCTTGGTAATATTTTCTTTCCTGACTTCACCTGAAAGTTCTCGCATGGCCTTATAGCATCCCTGAATATCTCCCATGATAAAAAGCGGACTGTCTTGGGGCGCGTCGCGTATCACTTCAACCCTGAATCTTGCGGCGTCATTTTTGTTAATGGTCGTCATAAGCGGCGCTACTCCCGTTTTTTCTGATTCGGCTAATTCTTTTGGCAGTTCCTGTGTTTGGGCGTCAGGCACAATGCGGATAAATGAAACAGGTATTTCAAGCTTGCGTTTTTCCGCGTTGTTTTTTACCGCCGATTCCAGTTCTGCTGTATACGGAAAGTTCGGAGGATAGGAAACAACGGTGGTAAGATTCAGCCAGAGGCGCTGGCGCAGAATATTTTTCATCATATCCGTTACTGCCCGGTCAGTAATATTGGTTTTAATACGGCGGGCAATATTTTTTGCGTCAATAATCTGGTGTGGTAAGAAATTTTCTTTGGAAAAGGTTTTAGTTCCTGCACCTTCTTCGTTTTCAAGAAACAAAACTGAGCCGGCTTTGAGCGGTATAGTTTCAAGTTCTTCCGGAATTTCTTTTCTTAAAAATCCGGTTTCGGCCGCGGTAATCATTGCTTCAGCCACTCCCGCTTCTTTATAAAGTTCTTTATCGGCCTCGAGCGCTTCGGCATCGTCTTCCGGCAAGGCAACTGAAACCGTATCAAATTCATTTGATTTTATGGCATGAACCGCATGCACGTGCTTGCTTCGCCTTAAACTTGCTTCAGCTGTCTTATGAGCGCTTCCTCTCCTTTTAATATAGCTTTCTCCGACATTCTTTTTTCTGGCGTGATCACGCTCTACACTTTCTTCGGCACTTACATCAAGAAAAATTGCTTCAACCCTGGCGCCGTGAGCTTCTGCCGCCTGATAGAATTGGGCCCTGGTGTCTTCGGAAAGATTTTGGGCGTCAACTACGGCAATTTCTCCCCGGCGCAGTCTTTCTTCAACAAGCGTTTTGGCAATTTCAAAAGCTTTTCCGGAGACCAGTTGGTTTGCCGGGTTATTGCTGATTTCCTGGCGGATACGGTCGGTGCTTACAATTGTCTCAGCCGGAAAATGATTTATCGCAAAAGTGCTTTTTCCGCTTCCCGGAAGGCCGACAATAAAAACCAGCGTTTTTTTGCCGATTACAATTTCTTTTTTAGATTCCGGAGATTCAGTTCTTTTGCTTACCGCATTTTCCGAATTAAGTTTTTCGCTGTTTTTATTAAAATCCATATTGGTTATTGATTGAGGAATTTCAATTTTACAATAACATTACTAATTTTAATAGACAATAAATTCCCCGGTTCTTTCATCAAATGGCCGAGCTAATCGACCGGGCGTAACACAAAGCGCGGATAGAAAATCTGTCCGCGCTTTTTTAGTGTCTTCATACAATTCCGCTCGTACTGCCTACTTTATAAAAAATTCGGCATCAACTTACCGCTCGGGCACGGAGAATTTCTGTCGTGTTCTCGCTTGTAGCGACGGGTTTTTGGCTTTCTCTGTTAGTTTACGCTAACAACAAAGTTGTGCTCGTTACTTCCTCCTCGGCAATCGTTGACTGTTGCTGTGACCGTATATGTTCCGGGGCTTGACCATGTGTGATACTCATTAAACGTCCATCCTTGCTTGTTTTGCGGATTCGGAGATTGGCACGCTCCGGCAACTCCAGTGCCGTCGCCCCACGAAACTCCCCATGAGAGATTGTCGCCGTCAGCATCGGTGGCGCCCCAACTAAACGAAACGGACTGACCAACCCTGACGTTAACTGGAATGGCAGGAATGCTGTTGATGACTGGAGAATTGTTGGTGGTAGTACCGCTTACAATTTTAAAGTAGTTATCGCTTGAATCGCAGATACTGGTTCCGGTCTGGCAAACTTGGACTGTATATGAACCGTCAGGGGCCACGCCGCCAGTTCCAGTTCCGAGAACATTCAAATATTTACCCACTGACCAACTGTACGAAGGACCATACACGCTTTTTGCAATCGTATACGGCGAAGGATAATAAGCGGGGCATAAATTCGTAGTGCACGGCGGGTAGTAAGGGAGTAATTTGATGTCAAAATATTTCGGCGCTTGAGGCGCGCATGCTGCTCCGACCGGACATAACGGAACTGGTGTATTGTCCTGCCATTTGATTGTCTGGGTTGTGCCTTTTGTCCAAGTTTCTCCCCCGTTTGGCGAGATGACAGTAACGGATGTCTGAACAAATTTGCCCACCGTCACATTGAAAGTATGCGCGTCGCTTCCGCCTTTGCAGTCGTTTACCGTCGCTTTGACTGTGTATGTTCCGGCCTTTGACCAGCTGTGAAAAGCCGTAAAATTAGTACCGGAATTTGTACCGATAGTTAGATTAGACACGGGAATGGCGCAAACGCCCGCAGACCCGGCGCCATCTCCCCAATTAACTGACCAGCTTAAATTATCTTTGTCGGCATCCGTGGCATCCCAGGAAAATGATACGGACTGATTAAGTTGAATTGAAGACGGCATGGCCGGAATTCCGTTGATGACTGGAGGATTGTTTGTGCTCGTGCCTCCGCTTATAATCTTGAAGTAGCTATCACTTGAGTCGCAGATACTGGTTCCGGTCTGACAGACTTGGACTGTATATGAACCGCCAGAGACAATACCACCTGTGCCAGTTCCGAGAACATCCAAATATTTACCCACTGACCAACTGTACGAAGGACCATACACGCTTTTTGCAATCGTATATGGCGCAGGATAATATTCGGGACATAAATTCGTAGTGCACGGCGGGTAGTAAGGGAGTAATTTGATGTCAAAATACTTCGGCGCTTGAGGCGCGCATGCTGCTCCGACCGGACATAACGGAACTGGTGTATTGTCTTGCCATTTAATCGTTTGGGTAGATTCCTTAGCCCATGTCTCTCCCCCGTTCGGAGAAATGACGGTGATGGAAGAAACTGATGACACCGAACCCACGGTTACTCTTGCGGTTGCAGCGAGAACTGCTCCAGATGACGGTTTATACGCAGCCTTAATATCTGCCGTGCCGTTTGAAATTCCTTTGACTTGAGCACTGGTATACGAATGACCAGTAGTATCAGCTATCGCAACACCAATTATTGAAGCAACGTTGGGGTTACTTGAAGTCCATTCTGCTTCTACAGGGAATCGAGCAGGCATAACTTGCGGGCAAGCGAATCCTTCCGGGCACTTCGGCATTGGCGGCTGGTAAAAGGCCTGAAAACTTTTACTCTCGTCAACTGCAATAGACGCAGATGACGGTTCGATTTCTAAATAGCCGGCGTTTATTGATGGCGGAATTGGTCTCGGCACCGGAGTAGGACACGCAATGACCATTCTTGTGCGTGTCTGCGGGCCTACAACGCCGTACCCAGTTGTTGCGGGGTTTCCCGAAGACACCACTCCTTGCTTTGTCTGCCATCGCTGAACTGCTTTTTCAGTAAGCAAGCCGTAATAACCGGTTACCAGCCCTTCTGGATAGATGTTCGGGTCGTTGGCTAGCATTTTTTGTAATTTAGTCACTTCTCCCCCCGTGCTCGCGTCGCTCACACCCGGGTAAAGTCTTTGCGAAAATTCAGGACATTCCGAAGAAACAGGGATTGTGGTAGGCACGGGTTCCGGCTCACTCGGAGTTATACCGCTCGGAGTTACACCGCTTAACTGTCGCTGGAGAGCTGTGATTTGCGCTTTTAATTGCATGATCTGCTCCTGCAATTGTTGAATGATTTGCTCATTAGTTTGAGATGAAACAGGATTAGCGATAAAGAAACTAATGCCAATAACCACAGCAACAGACAGAACTGTGAATAGTTTTATTTGTTTGTTCATATTTAAAAAATATGGTTAATTTAATTTTTCTTACGACCCGTATTAATGATATTAAATATAATGTAAGTTCGTCAACAGGGCCAAAAATTTGTCGTTCTAAGCGAAGCGAACCAAAATCCCTTGACCTCTTTTATTTAGTGGGCAATAGGGTTCGAACCTGTGGCCACTATAATGTTTGCCCCGTTGCAAATGGGCATTGCAGGGATCGAACCTGCGGCCTCTTCGATGTGAACGAAGCGCTCTACCACTGAGCTAAATGCCCGTGCCCATTTGTAACGGGGTGAAAATGCAGTGCTCTACTGCTGAGCTAACCGTCCAATTTGATTTCGATTTCTAATGAAGAATCCCGTAAAAAACAATAACATTGCTTTCGTTTTGTCTTTTCAACAAAACCCCGGGGAAATTTTTTACGGAAATTGAAGATGATTTCTTAAATTTCCCGCCAAAATGAAGCAGTTCATTTTGGCCCACTTCGCTAAGCGCCCATATCACATTTGCATTTTACGCCGTAAATATGTAAAAATCAACGGGCTGGTCTTTGATAAAACACGAAAAGAGGTAAAATAAAAACATGGCAGTAACAATTGTAGTCGGAACACAATGGGGAGACGAAGGCAAGGGTAAAATCGTTGATATGCTGGCGCAGGAAGCGGATGTTGTTGTGCGATTCAATGGTGGGAATAACGCGGGACACACTATTATTGACCCTGAACGGGGCAAATTTGCCTTACACCTTGTTCCAGCAGGTATTTTTAATCCGAATACTTTGTGTTTGATTGGCAGAGGAGTGGTAGTGCATCCGCCGACCCTGCTTGAAGAAATGAAAGAGCTTGAGTCCAAGGGCGTATCTTTGAAAAATCTGAAAATAAGCCCATTCGCGCATTTAATCATGCCATGGCATTTGGCTGAAGACGCCGCCGGAGAAAAAGGCATGAAAATCGGCACCACCCTTCGGGGAATCGGGCCGTGTTATCAGGATAAGGCCGGAAGGTGGCGGGCAATTCAGGTTGGCGATATGCTTGACAAAAAACATTTTCTGGAAGTGCTGGAAAAAATTTCTGTGCTGAAAAGAAAAGAACTTTTAGCCAAATACGGAAAGGGGTCTGGAATTTCATCTTTTGAAAAAATAAGAAAGGAATATTTTGACGCGCGTGAAATAATGTTTGAGCATATTGATGACACTGACAAAATTGTAAAACAAGCGCTGGCGAAAAAGGAACATATTTTGCTTGAAGGAGCGCAAGGAACTCTTCTTGATATTGATTACGGAACTTATCCGTTTGTTACCTCCTCCAATACCACGAGTATTGCCGCGTGTTTTCTGACCGTAATTAATCCTAAGGATGTTACGCGAATTGTCGGACTTGTTAAGGCCTATCCGACCCGTGTTGGCACCGGGCCATTTCCAACTAAATTAAACGCGAAAGACGATGAAAAATTGCGGCAGTTTGGCAAGGAATTCGGTGCTACTACAGGACGCCCGAGAATGTGCGGATGGATGGATTTACCTCTTTTGAAATATGCCGCCGAAGTCAATCATTTGACCGAAATCGCGCTTACGAAGATGGATATTCTTGGTTTGATGCCGGAGATTAAAGCGTGTGTTGCCTATAAGGGGATTGGGGGCGAAATAGGCGCCCGCGAATTTTTTAATTTGTCGCGAATGAAGCCGGAATACAAGAATTTTTCCGGCTGGGGAAATCTTGAAGGTTGTCGTTTCAAGGATGAATTGCCCGGCGAGGCGCTTCGTTACATTTCCGCTATTGAAAAATTCGTCAAAGTTCCCATC
>LCCV01000011.1 GCA_000998135.1 Parcubacteria group bacterium GW2011_GWA2_42_14 | reverse complement strand
GCCCTTCAATTTTTTGATTTATATTGTATACAATTGTTTTCATATTGCTCGCCGCGATTTTTGAAAAAATAGTTGTCGACAAAATTTATCTATCAACTTGATTATATATAAGTATAAGATGTAATGCAAAACCTATCAAGTTGATTATAGCAACATTTATCAAGGTCAACAATAGGCGTCAACCCCGCATCGTCTTAATGGGCAAATTGTGTCTTATTGTCGCTGTTTCTAATTTAATGATATCTATAAATCCTTTACTTAAGCGTTTTTCAAGCGTAAAATGCCCTCTATAGAGAACAGGTTATCCACAATTGCGTCCAGTTTACCTTTGTGATATTCTGATTACAAGAGAGAGAGAGAGAGAGAGACGGAAGTTATCCACAGCCCATCTACAATCTTTCAACATAATTCCTATATTGCGTTTTCAACAATATCGTGGTTCTATAATCACAACTACCACATGCCTAAACCAAGAAAAAATATCTCGTATGAGATTACAAAACTGGGTCAATATCTCAAACAGCTTCGCAAAGAGCAGGAGTTCAGTATTCGGCATGTCGCCCGGCAATGCAAAATTGCTCCGAGCTATCTTGCAAAAATAGAGGCGGGCGATACCTATAAAACAATCGGCACCGATACCTTGGTGAAACTTTCAAAATTTTACGGCATCCCGGTTTCGGCGATGTTGAAAGAAGCCGGCTTTATTGACAGCCGCGAAGACGACTTGCCGGAGCTCGCCCAATATCTCCGCGCAAAATACCAGCTCTCCCCCCAAGCCATCCGCGACATGGAGATGTCCAAAGAAGTTGTCGACAAAAAATATCCGAAAAAATAAATCGCCCCAAATATCTGAAACAACCAACCCCAGCGCAACGTCTGGGGTTTAAGTTTTTTAGTCCCTTTTCAATTTTCTTTATTAGCCGCGGGGTATTGACTTTTTAATAAGGTGGCGTACATTAAACATTGCAGTACTTTTACATCCTCCTAAACCACAAAAAAGAGGCAGAAAATGAGCGAGAATCTGAACCCAAAGCAAATTGCCCAAAGTCAGCTTTTGAAAGTCCGCCCCTTTGTTGAAATTCCGGAAAAAATCTTTCTGAAACTTTGGGAACCGGAAAGGATTTTGAAGGTGCGTTTTGCCATAACCATTGACAACAACTCGGAAGCGCTTTTCCTAGGGTACCGCTCACAGCACTGTAGCTGGATCGGACCGCTAAAAGGCGGTGTCAGGTATCATGCTGACGTTACTGAAGACGAGGTAGTCGCGCTCTCCATGTGGATGACCTGGAAATGCGCCGTCATGGAATTGCCGTATGGAGGCGGAAAAGGCGGAGTTACGTTCAGCCGCGATCCGATGCTGGTAACTCCGGAAAGAATCGAATTCCTGAAAGATTATTTTCCGAAAAAGATGTCGCGGCATGTGCTTGAAAACATTACGAGAAAATTTACCGAAAAAATCGCGCCGCTGATCGGCCCTGACAAAGACATTCCCGCGCCGGACGTCAACACCGATTCCCAGATAATGGCCTGGATGATGGACGAATTTAGCCGCGGCGTCGGCTATACCGTTCCCGCGGTTGTTACCGGAAAACCGATTGTGCTTGGCGGCTCGCTCGGAAGAAATGAAGCTACCGCCAGAGGAACTTTTATTACAGCCATTAAAGCGCTTAAATATACAAAACTCTTAGGGGAAGAAAAAACGGTCGCCATTCAAGGATTCGGCAATGCCGGTTCTATTGCCGCCCGGCTTTTTCACGAAGCCGGATTCAAGGTTATCGCAATTTCCGACTCAAAGGGCGGTGTCGTAAACTCCAACGGTCTTAATCCCCGTGAACTTGAAGCAATAAAAGCTGAAACTGGCTCGGTTATCAATTACAAAGACGGCGAGCGCTTAAGCAATGAGGAACTTTTAACATTACCCTGCCTCGTTCTTGTCCCGGCAGCTCTTGAAAATGTCATCACTACTAAAAACGCCGACGACATCAAGGCAAAAGTTGTGGCCGAAGCGGCCAACGGCCCCACTACCCCGGAAGCCGACGAAATACTCCATGCAAACGGTGTATTCGTGGTACCTGATATTCTTGCCAATGCCGGCGGGGTAACCGTTTCCTACTACGAATGGATCCAGGGAAGAGAACAGGATTACTGGGATGAAAATAGCGTCAACATGAGACTCGAAGCAAGGATGAAACGCGCTTTTGACAAAGTAATCGCCGAATATGAAAAAAATACGGTCAATATGAGAACAGCCGCCTATATTCACGCCGTAAAAAGAGTGGTTAGCGCCGGCAAACTTCGCAGGTAACAATATATCCCCATTTTTTGGGGATTTTTAATACGCGTAAGATTTATTCAGACCGTCCGAAAACTGCAAAAAAAACGCCTTCGTCATTCTGAGCGAAGCCGAGCTCGGCGAAGCGAAGAATCTAACGTTTAAGCCAGTTTCAAAAGGCAGAGATTCTTCACAAAGTTCAGAATGACAGTTTTCGCACGGTCTGTTCACTATCGTTTAAGCATTTTCAAAAATACATCCGGAGGAATTTCCACCCGGCCGCCTGCTTTTAACCTTTCCTTGCCGCGCTTCTGTTTTTTCCAAAGTTTCATTTTTCTGGTCCTGTCCCCTCCGTATAAATAGCCGGTAACGTCTTTTTTCATGGCGGGAATGGTTTCGCGGGCAATAATCTTTCCTGAAACCGCGGCCTGAAGCGATACGGTAAACAATTGTTTAGGCAAAATTTCTTTTAATTTTTGCACCATACTTCTTCCCTCATTATAAACATCCTCTTTGGGAACCATTTGCGAAAATGCCCGCTCCGGTTCTCCGGCGACCAAAATATCCAAACGAGATAAATCGCTTACCCGATAATCCAATAATTCATATCCAAGCGAACCGTAGCCCTCGGTAACGCTTTTTAATTTATCAAAAAAATCAACTAAAATATCTTTTAACGGCGCCCCATACACAATTAACAATCTTCCGGAACCAAAATATTCCTGCGAAACATAAGAACCGCGGGTCAAGCGCAAAAGTCCCATCACGCCTCCAAGAAATTTTTGTGGAGTAATAATTTCTAATTTCACCCACGGCTCTTTTAAGGAAGTAATTTCATGTTCTTCCGGCATTAAGGATGGCGAATAAACATAGCTCTCTTTTCCGTCCTTAACGGCGACTAAATACGCGACCGAAGGAGTGGTAAAAACCAAGGATAAGCCGTACTCGCGTTTTAATCTCTCCCCTATTATTTCCATATGAAGCATACCGAGGAATCCGGCGCGAAAACCCCTACCCAAAGCGTCGGATGCTTCCGGCTCAAAAAACAAAGAGGCGTCGTTTAATTTAATTTTTTTCAAAGAATCGCGCAATTTTTCATAATCATCGGCATCCTCCGGATATACGCTCGCAAAAACCATGGGCTTCGGCTGGCGGTACCCAAAAAATATTTCTACTTTATTTTCCGCGTCACGCGCCAATATAACCGTGTCCCCTATACGAACCCCTTCCGGCTCCTTGATTCCGGTAGCAATATATCCTATCTCTCCCGTACTTAATTTTTCCTGTGGTAAAAGCTCGGGCATAAAAAAACCCAACTCCATTATGTCGGCCTTGCTTTTGGCCACCGCCATTAAAATTTTATCCTGTTTTTTAAACTCTCCGTCAAAAACCCGCACATGCGCGATTACACCGCGGAAATTATCAAAATGGGAATCAAAAATTAATGCGCGCGGCGCATTCGCGGACTCACGCAGATTCACCCCGTTAGATGCGCCGCGAGCGCTATCTAACGGGGCAAGCGCGGACAGTCGCGGAAAATATCCGCCATTGTCTGCATTTTGTCCGCGATTGTCCGCGCCATGGGGCGGCGGAATTAATTCAATAACGGCCTGCAACAATTTTTCAACACCTTCTCCGGTTTTGCCGGAAACCTTAAAAATATCCTCAAGCTTAACGCCCAAAAGATTAACCAATTCATCCTCGGTTTCTTTAATACGGGCACCGGCAAGGTCAATTTTATTGATGGCCGGGATTATTGCGAGTCCGGCCTGTTTCGCCAAATGCAAATTGGCAATAGTCTGCGCCTGCACTCCCTGGGTCGCGTCAACCAGCAAAATCGCTCCCTCAACGCAGGCAAGTGCGCGAGAAACTTCGTAAGTGAAATCTACATGTCCTGGCGTGTCGATCAAATTGAGAATATATTCATCATTCTCAATTTGATCAGACACGCCCGCAGAAATATGCTGACTTAACGCAGACAACGCTGAAACGTTACGTGCCGTATCATAAACAATACGCTTTATTTCCAAGTCAGTAGAACCGTAATTAACCAACAAGGCAACTTTATATTCACAGCCCTTAGGATATGACCACGTCTGTTCAACTTGAGGCCTGCCAATTTCTGGCAATGCTTTTAATTCTATAAGCACTTTATTTTCAACTACGAAATCCGGCTGGTATGTACCAATATTTCGTCCTTCGTACAAAATAGGAATATTTTTCTTGCTTTCATATAAGAGTCCGGCATTTTTAAATTCTATTTCAAGAGCATTATGGTATACCTGTTCTTTGTGTCCAAGTCCGATTTTTTTTCTCACCTGAAACAACACCCCTCGAATTTTATATGTCAGGTCTTCGTAAAGCAGTGTGGATTCTGCGTTGTTCTGCGTGTAGTCCGCGTTTTTTCCGCGGTGAGGATGCCACAGCATCCTCACAGGCTGCATTTTTATGGTGATGCCTTTTTCTCTTTCCAACTCCATAGTATCCAAAAATTGTTCGCGCATTTTCCGCTTCTCAATTGTTCCCGTCAATTCCAAAAACCTGTCGGCCAAAGTACTTTTGCCATGATCTATGTGGGCAATTATAACAAAGTTTCTAATATTCATTAATTTCCGTGGTCAACCCCGTTAGAAGTCGAAAATGAGGCTTTTTAATGCAGTAGGCGTAAGGCATAAGCCGCATTCGCTTAGAGTTGCGCTGAAAACTTTGGGGCCGTGTCGGACTTCTAACGGGGTCAATGTGCGCGATTATAACGAAATTTCTAATAGTGCCCATATATAATACTGTATCAAATGGAACAGTTTCTGCAAAAAATAAAAAGGGCCGCAAAATCTCTCAATGATTTGCGGCCAAAAAATATCTAACGAGACGCTCTCATAAATTCGGCCTTAGCCATGCGAACTCCAGCGCGATCACAATAATTGTCGTAACAATTATAAAACCTGTCATCAACTCTCCCGAAAGCGCGTATGTGGTCGCGGGTTCTTTCATATGCCGTCTTGGTCTGAAAACCTAAAAGTGTATGCCCCAACAAAAGAGCTCCAATAAAACAAGAGGATAAACACCAAGACCATAAAACCCACGCATCTGGTTTTAGTCCTGACTGAAAGAAAAAATCAAGGCCTAAACCGACTAAACCGACAATAAGACCTATACCCTGTAAGGGTAAACCGATTCCAAAGAACACACCTAACGTAAATTTTCATTGTCTCATCCTCCTGTCTCTTGTTGCGTAAA
This sequence comes from Parcubacteria group bacterium GW2011_GWA2_42_14, assembly GCA_000998135.1. Lineage (GTDB taxonomy): Bacteria > Patescibacteriota > Minisyncoccia > Sungbacterales > GWA2-42-14 > GWA2-42-14. The sequence continues at coordinate 65,843 of LCCV01000011.1, read as the reverse complement.
TTCCTTCCCGGACATAATCTTAACACTATTATAATAAAGAGTTTTTTACTTGTCAAGTTCGATTCCCTGCGGCAAAACTTGCGGTTTTAGCAAACGGCGCTTGAATACTTCAATAATATCCATAATCTCCTTATTTTCAAATTTATATAAAATCAAACCATAAACAAGCAAACCGGCAATACCCGCGCTGCCGCCTTGCGCCAAAACACCCAGGAACGTATCAAGGGTGATAAAAAAGTCGGCCACAATGCGAACGGCATAAGCAGTAAGCCCGGAAATTGCCGCCGCTACAACAATACGGCGGATATTACCGGTAAAACCGTTCTCCGGCAAAAAACCGAACGATTTTTTTGCTTCTCCAAGAAAAAATTTCAGCAAAATAAAAAAATTCAAGGTCTGGCCTATTACCACGGCCAAAGCAACTCCCAGTATGCCCAAACCGGAAATGTCGTCTACACGAAGCACTCTTCCAAAAAACTGCGTTACCGGAGAAGATTCGTCCGAAAAAACCCCCATCAGCCACAGCGAAAGCGCTACGATTACGGCATTGGATAAAAAATTAATGATCAGAGGACGGAACGTTTTATTCAAGGCGTAAAACGACTTAATCAAAAGCGGCAAAATACTTTCAATGATTATAAGCACGGAAAAAATTCCCAAAACCGACGCGGTTAAACGGGTATCCCTCCAGTCAAAAAGTCCGGTACCCAAAGCAAGGCGCACAATATGCGCCCGAAGAACGTAAAACAGCACCGAAACGGGAGCCAGCCAAAAAATAAGCGTCTTAAGAACCCCAAAAAACGCGCCGTAAAAATCTTCCGGATCTTTTTTTACGAACGCCTGCGAAAGCCGCGGAAAAACCGCAACGGCAAAACTTACCCCAAAAATTCCCACCGGAATAAATTTGATGTTATTGGCCAATTGAAGCACGGCAATACTGCCCTGCGACAGCGTTGAAACGGCGGCAGTTACTATAAGAACGCCGATAGAACTGAATGAAACCGCCAGAACGCGCGGTCCGGACAACAACGCGATTTTTTTCATGCCCGGATGAAAAGCCATACGAAAAGAAGGATTAAAACGAAAACCCAAGCCGTAGAAAGCAGGAAATTGCGCCAAAAGATGCAAAAAAGCCCCGAAAATAACGCCGTAAGCAAGCCCCAAAAAACCGAAGAACGGCAGAAACACCATAATTCCAAAAATAATTCCCAGATTATAAAAAATGGAGCTTAACGAAAAGGCAAAAAACCTGCGATGAGCCTGCAGAACGCCCGAAACAATATTGGACAAACTAAGAAAAAAAGGGCTAACCAGCATTATCCGCGTCATAAGAGACGCCAACGCCTGTTCTTCAGCGCTGAATCCGGGAACAAGAAAATGAACAAGTAAGGGGGCAAAAACCGCCGTAAGCAGGCAAAAAACAGCGGAAAAAATCAAGAAGATATTAAAAAGTCCGTCAATCAGGCGGCGCGCCTCTTCCTTGTCTTTTTCCCAATATTCAAGAAAAACCGGAATAATGGCCGCCGTGGCCGAACCGATTAAAAACAAATTGAAAATAAAATCGGGAATTTGAAACGCGGCATAATAAATATCCAGTTCCCGGGAGGCCCCGAAGCGACCCGCTAAAAGCCGGTCGCGAAAAAGCCCGAGAATACGGGACAAAAAACCAGCGGCCCCTATAAGAAAGGCCGCGGCGTTTATGGATACTATTTCGCGTTTGATAAAGTCCAGATTTAACTTACAACTTACAACTTGCAACACAAATTGTTGGCCTAAGGCCCGACCTAAAGTCTGACGACTCGGTCGTATAAGAGGGCTCGGCCCTTTAGGGTTGTCGGTCGTTGATTGTTGGTTATTATTTAACCGGAGGTTCTTTTCTTGTTTCCGGAGCGGGAAGCGGTGGAACAACTTGTGACAGAGCCGGCTTTCCGCTTTCCAGATTGGCAATTATCAACCGGACTTCGGTATTATCCGGATTTAAAGCCTGAATTTTCCTGAATTGTTCAAGAGCGCCCGGCTTATCGCCTTTTTGATCATAAATCAATCCTAAAAAGTAACGAGCGTTGGAATAATTATCATTCAACCGCACAGCTTGTTCAAATTCTGCCTGAGCTTTATCAATTTGATTGGCCTGATAATAAAGGAGGCCTAACTGGAACAAAACACCAACATCACCAATAGTCACCGCCTTGGTATCTTCCAGTTTCTTTATGGCGCCCTGAAGATTATTTTGCCTTACATAGGCCTGGGCCAGCAAGAAATGGCTTGAAGCAAAATCGGGTTTCAAAGAAGCTGATTTTTCAAGATGCGTTACGGCTTTATTTATGGCCGTCTCGCGTTCCGACTGCAAACTATCAGCCTCTTCTTTGCCCTGGCTTTGACCGGCGCGCAAGGCCAAAATATCAGCCGTCAAAAGCCATGCCCTTCCCGCGTCTAAATGAGCTGAAGGACTTATAGGGTCATATTTAATCGCGTCTTCATAAGTGCCCGTAAGGAATTTTTCGGAACAAATAAGAGGATTGACTTGAATTACGGTTTCGCAAATAAGTCCTAAAAGCGACCAATTGGATATCTCATTGGGATTTAAGCGCTGGGCCTGCTGAATGGCCTGATAAGCTGATATAAAATTTGTCTGGAAATCCTGGACAAAGGTCGGGCTGGTTGGACTGGGCAGCTGGCCCTGGATTAAATTTCTCAATCTGAAATAATAAACCTGCCCCTGCAGCCGCGCATACTTATCGTCTTTGGGATCAATAAAAGCCGCGTTGGCAAATTCAACCAAGGGTTTATCCGTATCCGTGGTTTGGCTCAAAATCCTGATTCCTTCGGAATAATAACTTTCGGCTATATATTTTTGAAACGAATAATACATACCGACAACACTTCCCACAATCAAGAAAATGGAAATCAGAGAGCCGACAAACATGGTAGAAGCCGAAGAACTTGTTATTGTCCTCATTCCAAAACCCAAAATGCCCCACGATTCATAAACGGAAAGCGCCGCAAAAATTCCCAGAAGCAAAAACATGTAAAGCGTAGTTGTAAAAGTCGGCGGGTACATAAACCACATAAAAGAACCGTAAACAACCGCTGAGGCAATACCAAAACGGAGCGCTTCCGCCCTTTGACTGGATAAAGTATTTTTCAAAACCGCGACAACGGCCAAAAGAACAAACAACAAAAAAGCTCCAAATCCCAAAATGCCGGTTGTAGAAAGAAGGGTTGTACCAAGGGCCGAACCGTGGAAAAACTTAACTGCCCAGAATATACGATCAAAATTTAAAACGGGATCCCGATATAAACTGTAATCATAAATGAATGTGGCAGGACCCGTTCCAAGTATAGGATTCTAACTGAAAATTAGAAATATAAAAAAGAGCGGATACCACAAGCAGAATCAGCGGCAGATAAAAAGATAATCCCCCAAATCTTTTAATCGCGTTTTGTTCCTCTGCCCGAGCCGAAACTCTGACACTCAAACTCAAAAGAATAACCATCGCCAAAGACAAACCGAGCCATACCAGTTTAAAACTGACAATCAAAAAAAGATTCAAAAAAAGAACGGCCGAAGAAAGCAAAACTGCCCAAAAAAAGTATTTCTTATGCCGAGATTCGGGCATTTCTTTAAAATGAGAAAGAACCCCGATGCCTACGGACAACACCAACCCATAAAAAACCGCAAGTGAATTGATTGTGCCTACGGGATTAAAATCAAAGGTTTGGGCAAAATCTCCAGAAAAAAGGCGTATGCCGAACACCTGCAAAAGCGAAAAAACGCCGACAAGAATAGAACCCGCAAAAATCGCCAATCCTAATTTAACGCCATCTTCTTCCTTAAAAACAGAACCAACCAGCAAAAATAAAACGGCAAATACAATAAAGGATGAGAGCTTTTCGCCGGTTGAATCCGAACCCCAAAGACTCTCGTAAAAACTAAGCGAATAAAATGTGGAAAGTAAAAAAACCAAAAGCAGCAAAAATATGACAACATTCAAAAATGATTTTCTGTAAGAAATTTTTCCGGAAGTCAAAAAATCGACAAGCCACGCGATAAAAGCAAGCCCTCCCAAAACATAAACAAATATCTGCTTGCCAAACCAAACCGGGGACGCGTAAGTAAGAAAGAAAACAGGAGTCAAAAAAATCAGGAAATATAAAAACCATCTGGCAATTTTTTTAGCCAATCCGCGACCCTCGCCTTCACTTTTTACTTCCTCAACCGGTTCGTATGTTGCTGTTGATTCGTACATATTACTGAATTACGAAATATAATTTTCAGCATAATATCGGCGTACTTATCCGCGTTTTATCCGCTTTTATAGCCATAAAAGCTGAATTTACACTGATGGATACGTTGAAAAACGCTGAATATTTATAATTTCGTTAAAAGTACTTAAAAAATACCCTTTAAGTATAATATAACGGTTTTCCCGAATCAATCACATTTTATGCACACACCAATATTACATAACAAAAACCCGCCCCTTAAGGACGGATTCCGTATCGCACGCCTATAAGCCGAATTCTGTTCTCTCGCCGCAGACGAGAGCGCTGATAGTCGCGGAACGAACGTCGAACAACACTGAAAATTCTGCGTTATTCCGCGTACTGTCCGCGTAATTCCGCGCTCTTGTCTGCGACAAGAGAGATGGTCATCTGTCTAGGCCCTCAATTACTCTCGGGCTCAAGCGAGTTATTTTTCCTGTTCTTTGACATAAATTAGCCGTAAACAGGTCCTCTTGCATCCAAGTAAGGGTTTAGCCGTTTCACTTCCGATGTTGCCATTGGAACTCGTCCCTCCCCACTTTTACTAACAACCGCTTGAAATTTTTAACTGTTATCTTTCACAAAAGACAACATAACAAAAAATAGGTTATCAGTAAAAGTGGAGAGGGACGCCTCGCATCTTTCAATGCTCGGCGTCTCTGTTCGCACCTCTTCTCTCGCCACAGGCGAGAACGCTGACGGTCGCAGACCTGACGCAGAACGCCGCAGAAATTTTCTGCGTTATTCCGCGTGCTATCCGCGTAACTCCGCGCTCTTGTCTGCGACAAGAAAGATGGGAATTACCCACTACCATTGTCCGACGCGCCTAAGGCGCGTTTAGGACCGAATGTTCGGACTTTCCTCCGAGCACCTATTCTGCCACATACAACGATATAATTTTCTGCTGATTATTCCAGATTTTAACCATATACAATCAAATATCTGACGGAATAGGTGCTCGGCGACCATCCAGCATACGATAATCATATTATATCAAATAATTTTAAAAATGCAAGAGAAAAAAATATTCTCATATTCTTAAGAATATGAGAATATTTTTTATAAACCTAACAAAGGTTAAAACGCTTCTTTTTCCAAAATATTCTTTTTAACGGCCTTAATGACATCATCTGTCAAATCTTCAAGATTCGGATAAAAATCGCTAATAAATTTTAAAACCTTTCCGACTTCAGGGCATGGCTTCAAGCCGAAGGCTTTCATAACAACCTCACCGTTGATATTTCCTGTTTTATAAGTTTCTTTTTCTATTCTTTCCGCTTCCGTTTTAAATTTTTCAAATTCTTCAGGAAAAAACTTTCTGAAAAATTCATCTTCATCGTCAATTATCCTAGTTTGATTCTTAATAGCAAGTTTTTGCGTGATATACTCTTCAACGGCATTTCTTTTTATGGACTCCCGGTCTCGGCGCGGAAGGTCTTTAAACTGAAAATAACTGGAATCAAAAAGAGAAGAGGAAGATATGAATTCAACTATATCCGGCGTTGTTTTAATATCTTCAAATTCATAACGGTCAAAACCAAGAATTTTCAAGCCGTCCGAAAGTTTATCACTAATAAAAATATCGTGCCAATTTCCTCGTTTATCCTTAAATCTCTTAAAAAATCCTTCAGTGCTATATTTAAAATGGAGCTTTTTAGCCATCATGCCCACCGCGGATGAAAAATGTCCTTTAGAGTAATACATCAATTTCCTTTCAAAATCGGTCTGGTCCTCTGCCCTAATAAAATCTGCCTGAACTGATTTTTGGGAAGAAACCGAAAGCAATAACGAATGAACGTGTGAATGAGGGGTTCTGTTATAGCCAAGAAATGATTTTCCAAAAATTTCCCGAAAGTAAGACTCATATCCCTCATCAACCGACCCCTTGGGCATAAAAATTACATCAATATCTCCAAAACTATCCTTATCTTGCATGGGTTCGGTCGGCTCAATCCTTTTAAATTGGTTTCCGAATTTAACTAAAAGTTCTCCTACCATGCTGTCATATTCTGACTTCGGTATACGTTCAGCCCGCTCTTTAAAAACCTTTAATTTTGGTTTATAAATTTTTTCACTATCCATAAATTTATTGAATATATAAATTTTTTAAATTTTCTTCGGCAAAACGCAATGCCTCCTTCGGCGTTTTTATTTTGTCTTCCAATTGCGCTTCGCGGATGGCTGATTTTAATCTCCCTATCATCGGCCCGGATTTTAAATTAAACTTATTCATAAGTTCTTTTCCGCTTACCAATTCTTTGGGCTCAGGAACGCGCACTCTTTCTTCTTTCAATAATTTATAAGCCGCCTCAAAATCTTTGGTGCTTGACGGAAAATTTCCAAGCTCATCGGCCAAAGCAACAAACAATAGCTCTTCAATCCACGGATGCTGGAGCATAGCCCTTCTTTTTGACTGCTTCATCACGGGCAGGTCGCGCGGCAGTAAATGATTTTCAACCAGCCACAAAATTTTTTCTTTTTTAACATTAGAAAACCTCAAACGAGCAGCAATTTTTCCGGCCATTTCGCGGGAATCAAGTTCATGGCCGACAAAAGTAGTTCTGGTCTGGCCGCCCGGCAATTCGCGCGTACTCTTTTTTGTCCTCTTTCCTAAATCATGAAAAAGTACTGCCCAAGAAATTTCTGTTCCGTATTTTTCATAAAACCGCTTAATCACTTCATCTATTTTGACAGAATTTTCCAAGCCAAAAACCTCCCGAATTTTATCAACCCCTTCTTTTCTAGAAAAACCCCTTAACGCCTCCAAAGTATGCCTGAAAACGGTTCCTTCTTTATGATACGGCGCTTCTTTAGGATGCATGACATTTTTTAACTCGTCTAATTCCGGCATAAGATGCTTCAGCAAACCCAAACGCGCCATATCAGCAACAGCCATATAGTTTTTATCCAGCTTCATTATTAAATCAAGCTCCTGAAATAGCTTTTCACTTGGCTTTCGCAATATTTTATCCGCATCATCACGAACAACATCACGGACCTCGCGCGAAAACGTAAAACCGTATTTATTCCTGAATCTAACGTAACGCAGCATGCGGACATAATCCTCCTGAAAACGCTGTTTCGTATCCCCAACCGGCCGCAAAACTTTATTTTTTAAATCTTCAATACCGCCGACAAAATCAATTATTTTTTTCGTATCAGGTTCGAAAAATAATGCATTGATAGTAAAATCCCGGCGCTCGGCATCCTTTTCCGGGTCTTTTATAAAAACAAGGTCTTCCAAATCCGGATGCCTGCCATCCCGATATTTTCCTTCCTGACGGAACGTGGCCACATCAATTGCCTCTGCTTCACCGCCTTCTTGAAACACTTTTAATGTTTTAAAATCAGCGCCCGCGATCTTGGTATGAAATCCTGATTTCTCAAGCAAGGTTTTTGCTTCTTCAAGAGAAATACTTGTGGCAATATCAATGTCTTTAGCAATAAAATGCTTGCTGAATTCGCGATTTATCAAAAGGTCGCGCACATAACCGCCGGCAAAATAAGCAACACCTTGCCTGTTTAGGAGGGAAACAATATTTACGGCATTTTTTTCTTCTTCGGTTTTTGCTTCCCAGTCCTCCAATACTTCCGTATGTATCTCCGGTTTCTTTTTTAAGTTTTCTATTTTTTCAATTTCTTCCATAAAAAATCATTTTACAACATACCAACATACTCCAGTTTGTCAGTATGTTGTTAACGTGATGTAATAATTTTTAGAAACAATTAGGTTTTTATTGCTGGCCAAATTAACTATTCTATCAACATATTTATTTTCTATTTTGACCTTATTTGTGGAACCCCAGATCAGCAGGGTTGTCGTCTCCGGAAACATATTCCATCCTACCGCCTCTTCGCTCAAAATCTTTTCTTAAGGATGAAACTATATAGGCAAGTTCAATCGTCTCCGGCGCCATCTCTTTCATATTCATATATCCCTTTGACCAGTAATCAATAACCAAACGGCTATCCCCAAAAATTTTTTTTATGTTTTTCTTCACGGCAATCTCAAGCGCGAAACGGCATGCCAAAAGTTCTCCGAAATTATTCGTAACTTCAGCTCCCAACAAGTGTTTACCGAAACGATTTATTTTCTTTTTCGGAAGAACTTCGTGAAGCAGGTCATTTCCCTCTTCATCGGTAACACTTACTTCAACCCCGTTACCGCGCCCGGTGCCGGCATCAAAATAAACCCCCTTAGGAAGCTTTTTTTTAACTGAATAATCGGCGCCCGCGCTAAGCCAATCCTCGGCGTCCGTCCGCGATTTGAACCCCTTAAAACGGGCGTTCTCCTCACCCTTCACGATTTTTTCGCATTCCTTCCAACTTTCAGCAATACCCCGCTTTCCCGTTCGCGGAACACTATACGCGTAAAATTTTTTTTCAGCCATAAAATTATGCGTTATCCCATTCTTCATCAGAAATCCCCGCTTGTTACAATATCTCAGCGACAAGACCCTTGTCTATATCGCGGGGGTGCGGATTGGGTATGACAACCTTCAAATCATTTTTCTTCATAAATAAATGACGGCCTCCGGCATACGGACCGTCAAAACCCAAACGACGAAATTTCTGTACAAGTTTTCTCCAAGATATACTATTTGGCATACGCAGGGGCTTTTACTAATCGTCTTTGGTCCTCTACAATGCGTAAATCCGGGATAGAATCCCCATCCCTAATCTTAAAAAGCAACCAATCTTCCAGGACCGAACGCAATTCTTCCCTGCAATCTTCCAAATTTTTGGCATTAGCCCATACCCCCTTCAGTCCCGGAATTTTGCCAAAATAACTTCCATCTTTAAGAAGTTTATATTTTGCCTCTTTTAATTTTTTTGCAATATATTCGCTTAACATAGCAATTCCATATTAGCATATTTTAGAATTTACCGCAACAACCCGCTATTTTCTACCTAACTCTTCCACAATTTTTATTCTTGCCCCGTAGTCAGCTATGCTGTACTATCGGGGTCTTCCGACACGAGGCCGTAGAGTTTATAAACTTCTTCATCTATTTTCTTGTCAGTTTTTTCAATTTCGGATTTTAACGTGCGCCACTTGCTGGAGGTTTCAATATATATACTATAAAAAGGGTACCTGACACCATTTCCGTTTCCAAATTGTATTAAACAAAAATCCTTACGAATTAACGTAAGGATTTTTAAAATACTCTAAACACTTTCTACAAACTGAAATTCAAAGTGGTCAGTTACTAATTTTCCCCCCGTTTCTTTTAATAACTCTTCCGGCGGAACATTGGGAAATTGATTCCGTATATTATTTGGCACTCGAAAAGAAATTTGCTCCCATAGATGGTCATTCTTATATTTCTTTATTGATGCATCAAACCCCGGAAATTCATACTTCGGTTGTTCCTTATATTCAAACACAAAATTGCCATTATCATCACGATAAAAGTTTGCAATTTCTACCGGGATTTTATCCCCGTTCCTATAAATAACCTTATAGTGTAATGTGTTCATATGTTTATTTGATTCAACTCACGTAGGGTTTGTTTCAATAAATCTAATCTTACTTTAACATACTCGCAGATTAAGCTCAACTCATCATTTTTTGTCTTGAATTGAGCCCTTTTTGGTATATTGTTCAATAAAACTGATCTAATTTTTGATTCTTTAACTTTTTCAATTCGATCCAAAATTTCTTGAACTATGTTCGATTTTTTGTAGTCACCAATTCTGTATAACTCACCCAATACCTCAAGCAGAGAATACTTGCCTCCGTTGACTTTTTTAAACATTGATTCAGCTCCTCTTGGAAAATCTCTCATAAATAAATCATTCATAAACTGCGGCCGGTATTCCTCTATCTTCCACATTAAACTAATCCCATTATCAAATGCCGGTGCAAGACGGATAAATTCACCTGTGTCCGCTTTTGCAAGTACGCCCCAATTATAATAGTGCCTGTCAGTACCGCCAATCAAAGCGTCAAAAACTAATAATTCGAAGAATTGATCCCAAAGCTTATTTGAGTTTGGATGATTACTGACATAATTTCTGATGCTATCCACAACCACCCTGAGTGTGTATACCCTTCTTTTTTCTTTTAAATTTAAACTGGCGAATTTCTTATCAACTAAAGAAATAATTTCGGCGCCGTGCAATAAATCCTCCTGCCTTCGAACGTCTAACTGAATAAGAACACCAGCTGGATGCCTTAACTTCAAAGATTTGTATTGCGGAATCTTACAAAGCCATGTTTTTTGGACAGGAAAACCGAAAAGTCTACCCATGTTTGAGGCGCAAACCTCTGATCTCAATTCACCAATATCTTTATCATATGTCTTGGCAAGAAAATAAACTCTCCCCTTTTTACTACGCTTTAGCACGATCTTATCGCGTGTACCATAACCAACGTTATCAATATTCCGCTGATGCCAATTCTTAAGGTTAATAACTTGATTTAATTTCATAAACTTTCAACAGTTTTTATTTCTTCCGGCGTAAGGCCGTAGAGATTATAAACTTCCTCGTCTATTTTCCTGTCAGTTTTCTCAATTTCGGATTTTAGAGCATTCCATTTGTTAGAATTCTCGGCAATTTTGTCTAATTGCTTATTTAACTTCAGTATCTTATCCACAAGACTATCTAATTCAAAATTATTATCTTTAATTATAACTGGTAATGTATATAAAAAGTTTGTTCTATACCTTAGATACCCGCCGCCCATATGCATACCACCAAACAAAATTTTGTATATAAAAGATAAGAGCTTAGAATTTAATAAACCTAATAAAATAATCAAAGAAATTTTATTACCTAACAAAGTTGCAAAATAAACACCGCCTTGGGGTATATATTTATCCTTATCTAATGTGGCTGAAATAAATAATGCATCCTCTGCAATAAGAATTTTATCTTTTTGACTATTTTTAAATCTTTCTGTATTGAAATTTACCACCGTCTTTAAGTCATCTAACTTAATAAAACTTCCTTGTCGAACGTCCGAATATCTTGAAAATTGATACTGTTTAACAATTTTAAAATCAGTTTTTTGATTTGATTCTAACTTTTCTGGAATTCTTAACCCCTCGGAAATTTTCAAATAATCCTCAAATTTACTATTTGTTTTTGATAGTTTAAGTACCAATTCTAATTGCCTCTTATCGATATTAACCGGGATAATATGTCCTGAAAATATTTCTAAATCTTCATCTCTTACAAGAATCCTATTTAAATTATGTTTAGAAACCTCATTTTCTTCTTTTGCAAAAGTAAGAAATGTTTTTCCGAAACTTTTTCCTTTTTGGAAAAACAAAATTACTGGATAATTTGCAGCGTCTTTAAAAACATCAATTTGGCTAACGCTAAAAAATTCGCGAGTTTTTGTTTTATCAAAAATCAAATTTCTTAATTGCTTTCCTGAATCAGCAACACAAAACTTATTTGGCACTATAAATCCAAAATTTCCGCCTTCTTTTAATAACTTAAGTGATTGTTCTATAAACAGATAATATAAATCGTATTTGCCCTCTGCCGCCATAAAACTTTTTTTCCAAAAATCTTTATCTATCTCATCTAATGAGTCTACTCTTACATACGGCGGGTTTCCAATAACAACGTCAAACCCGCCTTGCTTGAAAACCTCCGGGAATTCTTCTTCCCAGTTAAACGGCTTTTTGTCCCTGAAGTTTTTTCCGAAATATTTTTTTAATTCTTCGTCTGTTCCAGAAATCAAAGAATTTCCGTTTTTGATGTTTTGTGAAAGCACGGGGAGTTTTCTTTTTTCATCTAAAGCGCTTAACAAAAGATTAAGCCGCGCGATTTCAACCGCCTGTTCATCCAAATCAACTCCGTAAATATTTTCAAGCAAAATCGTCCTTTTTGTTTCCGCCGGACTTCTATTGCTGAATTCATAATATTTATCATAAATAACCTCAAGCGCTTTTATGAGAAACGAACCGGAACCGCATGCCGGGTCAAGCACCCTTATTTTCTTCAAATCATAAACACTCTGACATTTATCAAGAACCGGTTTTAAAGCATTTTTTACTATATAGTCAACAATAAAAGTCGGCGTATAATAAATCCCCTGCTCTTTTCGCTTCTTGGCATCTTTATCAAGAGTTGCTCCTTTTTTGGATTGTAAAAGGCGATATCCCAAATAGTTTTCATAAACAGCGCCAAGGACATCGGCGGGCATAGCTTTAAAATCATATTCATAATAACCTTTCTTGCCGTGAAGTATGTTAATAACTTTTTTTACCGCGCCGCTGTATTCTTCCCATTTTTCCAACGGATGCGGCGCGAATAAGTCAGAGTCATAAAATTCATTAAGTTCGCAGAATTTTTTAACCAGCGCGTTATATATTTCTTCATCTGCTTTATTTGAACGAATTAACGGCAAAAGAATTTTTGGCTCAATTTCCCTGTCTTCGGCAACCCGGATAAAAATAAGGCGGTCAAGCAACTTTTGCACCCCCTCCTCAAGCAAATTCTTATCAACTCCCCTATTGCACTGGGACAACCCGTCAATCAAAATATTCCTGCATTTATTAAGGTCATCGGATAAAAGCGCGCTTATCGGGATTTTCTGAAGTTTTTTACCAAGTGGCTCGGCTTCTTTATCCAGCAAATCATTTTGAAATGACTCTTTGGAAAGAAGCCATAATTTATCAAAATGCTCTATATATTCATTATAACGAAGTGTTAAAAATCTCTTTTGTTCCCAATTTTTAGAAATATCTTGCGCGTTAAAAACGATAATATTTTCAAAATCGGTTAATACGGCCCAGGTTACGCCCTTATTCCATGAATAACGAATGGCTTGATTAGCAAAATCTTCCCTCATCAAATCAACTCTTAATGCCTTGGCTTCAAGATAAAATTTCGGCCGTTCGTTAATGTAAAAACCGTAATCTGACCGCGATTCTTCTGCCGATACTTCTTTTCTATCATGAAAATTCCATCCCAGCGCTTCAAAAAGCGGCTGTATAAAACCTTTTTTGGTGTCCTCCTCCGTATATTTATTAAGATTACCTTCTTTAACAACCGTTTCGTATTTTTCTACCAATTCTTTTATTTTTTGTTTTGCCTGCTGTTTATCCATATATTTTTTCTAAATTTTTACCGCATCAACGATATTTAACTCAATATTGGTAAAACCATTCCAGCGGTTTTCCTGAAGCTCGGCTAAAATATCAACCGTGTCGCCCGCTTTAAAACCGTTATGAGAACCGCGAAAGTAAATTGCTCCTATTCCTTTATCGCTAAGTTTCATCTTTACGTGGGTTTTATCAGAACCGACATGGCGCAACTCTTTTATCAAAATGTCATGAAGCAAAAATACCGGTTTAGGATTTCCTTGACCAAACGGCTCAAGTTCTTGCAACATCGCGTAAATTTCCGGAGTAACGTCGTCAAGAGAAATTTCGGCATCTGCCTCGCGGCTGATTTCCTTATAAATAAAACTATCAAGCGATTTCCGCAATCTTTTTTCCAAGTCCTCCAATTTTTCCGGAAGCAAAGAAAAACCGCCGGAAAAAGCATGCCCCCCGAAATCGGAAAAACAATCTTCAGCGCCCCGCATCAACTCTACCACATTCACTCCCTCGGATGCCCTACATGAGCCCTTTACAACATTTTGTTGGCGCGAATACAAAAACACCGGGCAATGATATTTTTCAAGAAGGCGGTTAGCGGCAATTCCCAAGACCCCGGCCGGCCATTCCCGCGAACCTTCAAAAATCAATTTGGGCGACTCAACACCAGCCAATTTTTCATCAAGTTTTTTTAAAATTTCGTCAACCAGACCTCTTCGCTCCGTATTTTTTTCTTCCAGACGCTTGGTAAGCCATTCGGCCTCAATCTGATTTTCCGTAAGCAATAGTTCAAAAGCGGTATTAGCATGGTCCATTCTGCTTGCGGCATTAATACGGGGCGACAAAACAAAACCAATTGTTCCGGAAGTAATTTCTTGAGGCTGAATATTTCGCGACTGAAGTATGGAACGGATACCCGCTCTCCGCATTTTTTTCAACACGTCAATACCATATTTCACCAACACCCTGTTTTCTCCTGTTAAGGGCACCATATCGGCAACCGTAGCAATGGCCACCGAGTCCAAAAGCCATTTTTCCCAGCCGGGAATAATTCCGTAATTTTTTCTAGCCAAAACCCCTTGCACAAGTTTAAATGCTAATCCGGTTCCGCAAAGAACTTTTTCCGGGTAAGTATCATCTTCCTGCTTGTGGTCAATAATGGCATAAGCATTGGGCCATTTCGGAGGAACAATATGATGGTCAAAAATAATTGTGTCTATTCCGTATTCATTGGCTTTTTCTATTTCGTTAAAATCTGTTATTCCGCAATCAATCGTAATAACCAATTTGGCGCCGAGCCCCTTAAATTCTTCAACCCGCGCCATGGATAAGCCGTATTGCTCCACAAATCTATCGGGAATAAAAACCTCAAAATTCGCCTCAACCTTTTTTAAAAATTCGGCAAGTACCACCGCCCCGTCAATCCCATCGGCATCATAATCGGCAAAAATAATTATTTTTTCTTTGGAATCAATCGCCTTAATTACGCGTAAAACCGCCTTTTCCATCCCCTTAAATAAAAACGGGTCGTGAACATGCTTTTCATAATCAGGATTTAAAAACTTTTCAATTTCTTCTTTAGTTTTTAGTCCCCTGTTCCACAAAAGCTGACGCAGTAATCTGTTGTAAGTTGTTAGTTGTAAGTTGTTAGTTGGCAACGCCAAAAACTCCTCCGACGCTTGAGGTCTTACAATCCAGTTTTTACTTGCCCGCCGAAGCCCATCTGGCGAAGGCGGGGCATTGACAGATAAATTCATATTTATTACAAATGTGTTCTTTAACCACCCTAAGGAGTAATAAAATGTCAGAAAAAGGATTGTTTTTACTTTCTATATGGGTAATGTGGAGCTTGGGAACTATTGTCATGGCCCTTAAAAACCCTGTAGAAGCTACTGCTTTCGGGGTACTTGGCGGAATTGCCGCCGCAATTGTTACAGTAAAACTTCTAAAAAAATAAATAACTTTAAGCGTCCTTCGGGGGCGCTATTATTTTTTCAAAACTTCAATCCCCGGCAATTTTTTTCCCGCCAAAAACTCCATCATGGCTCCTCCGCCGGTGGAAACATGGTCAAACGCATTCATAAGCCGGTGTTTTTGCAAAAAAGCAATCGTGTCTCCCCCGCCGGTCACTTTATACGCCTTAATTTTTTTCATTGCTTTGACAAAATTCAACGTTCCGTGAGAAAATTTTTCAATTTCAATAACACCCATGGGCCCGTTCCATAAAATTGTTTTGGCCGGGCGCAAAACCTTAGCAAAAAACCTGCCGGTTTCCGGACCGATATCAACTATGTACTCTCCCTTTCTAATCAAACCCATGTGAACAACTTTGGAAAGCGCGTTAGCAGAGACTTTATCCGAAACCACCGCATCCAGCGGGGAAAAAAGTTTCAAACTAGAAATATCAATATATTTTTTAAGTTCCCGCTTGCCAATACGATCAGCCAGCGACTTTCCAATCTCAAACCCGTGCGCCGCCAAAATGGTATTGCCGATAGCGCCTCCCGCCAAAACTCCGTCGGCCTCTTTTAAATATTTTCTAACCAACTCAACTTTTGTCGACGCTTTCGCTCCTCCGAGTATCACAAAAAATGGACGCGCTTGATGGTGCAAAAGTTTTTCCAGGGACTTTACTTCCTTTTCCAGCAAAAATCCAGCCGCATGCGGCAAATACTTGGGAATACCGCTGATAGACGCATGGGCCCTGTGCGATGCGCCAAAAGCGTCATTAATATAAAAATCGCCCAGAGAGGAAAATTTCCCGGCAAACCGCAAATCACCTTTTTCCTCTTCAGGCCAAAACCGGATATTTTCTAATAAAAAAATTGGGCGATGTTTAGAGAAATTTGACTTACTTAAGAAGTCAAACTTCCACGGATCGCGAACCAACCTAACTTCGTTTTTCAAAAGACGCGAAAGACGCTTAGCCACAGGAGCCAAACTTAAGGTCGGGTCAATTTTTCCGCCGGGCCTTCCCAAATGCGAAATCAAAATAATCTTAACACCCTTTTTCAGCAAATATTTTATCGTAGGCAAGGTCGTTTTTATGCGAAAATCGTCACTAACTTTTCCGCCGGAAATCGGCTCGTTGAAATCGGCGCGAACCAAAACGCGCATTCCTTTTTTGATTTTTGCTTCTTTAAGTGTTTTTAATTTCATAAATCAACCATTTCATTGTATAGTATTTTTGAGTATAATGATAGATGGCCAAATGGGATACTAAGGCGATATTCTTCGAGTGAAATCGAGAAGTTAACCTTAATGTAAAATTCTCGACAGGCTCGAATAATAACCGATTCGCAATTTATAGATTAGCATTTCATTTGTAGATTGGCATCATTGTTATGAAGAAGAACATAGTAATTTTAGGGGCAGGTTTCGGCGGCATTACCGCGGTTTTAAAATTGGCAAAAAAAATAGGCCGACTATCTGAAGAATATAAAATCATTTTAATAGATAAATATCACCATCAGCTTTATACACCGGCGCTCTACGAAATTGCCGCCATTCCGATGGAATATGCCGATGACATCCCCCTTAAATCTTCCGTACTTATACCGGTTGCCGACGCGGTAAAAAGGAAACCAATTACGTTTATCTGCGATGAAGTAAGCGGGCTAAAGGAGCAGGAAAAAAAAGTTATTCTTAAAAAAGGAGGAGATTTATCATTTGAATATCTTGTTTTTGCCTTGGGTGCGGAAACAAATTATTTCAACATTCCCGGACTTCGCGAACACAGCTACCCTTTGAAAACATTTGACGACGGAGCAAGGTTAAGAAGCAAAATAGAAGAACTGGTTCAAAAAAAGGATGAAATAAAAATCACAGTCGGAGGGGCGGGAGCAAGCGGAGTGGAACTTGTGGCCGAATTCATAAATTTCGTCTGCGCCATCAAAGAAAAAATAGACAACGGCAAAAATGTCTGCAATGCGCATTTTTTACTGGTTGAGGCCTCGCTAGAAATACTTCCCGGTTTTGATGCTGTTATTGTTGAAAAAACAAAAAAACGCCTGGAAAATTTGGGGGTTAGGATAAAAACAAATACAACAATTGCTGAAGTTAACGCCGATCATTTCATTTGCAAGGACGGCAAAAAAGAAAATTTTGACCTGCTTATCTGGACGGGCGGCGTTAAGGGACCAGAAATCTTTGGAAACTTCGGGCTTCCCCTATCCCAAAAAGGTTCCACTATAATTAACGAATACCTGCAAATTCAAGAACAGAACGGCCCTAAATCGCCTGTGGCGATCGGACAAGGCCATATTTTTGCCATCGGCGATAATTCTTCAATGATTAACCCCAAAACAGGAAAACCGCTTATCTGGAATGTGCCTGTGGCCGAAGCCGAAGGACGAATTGCTGCTAAAAATATTTTACGGTCAATAACGGGCAAACCGCTAAAAAAATTCACTCCAGCGAAAAAATACCCGTTTATTCTTACTATCGGAAAAAAATACGCCATTGCCGACTTTGTTTATTTCAAATTCTGCGGCTTTACCGGCTGGTTTGCCAAACAATTGGTGGAACTTCGCTATCTTTTATTTATCCTTCCTCCGCAAAAGGCCATCCGCACCTGGCTTTTAGCAATAAGGTATTATACTTCCAATGATTGATATACAATGACTCCTTTGCTATAATTACGTTATAACCACTGCCAAAAAGAAAAAAGGTTTCTTTGAAAAAAGGGGCAAAAAATATTATCAAATATTCTCTAATAAGCCTCGGAGTTAGTTTTTTAATTACACTGAGTTTAGTTGGTTATGTATTTCTTCAACATCAAGAGGTAAATATTGCTTTTATCCATATTCCAAGAACTATAGGTATATGGCTACCGCTTTCCGCAATATTTTTCTGGCAAAGATTCAAAAACAAATTAAAAACATAAAAATAAAAACGGCATAAAATTTCATGCCGCTTTTTCTTTTCGCGTTAATCCGCGTAATCATTTACGTCCATCCGCTTCTACTACATTTTTAACAATTTGTATAAACTCCTCTGCCTTCAAACTTGCTCCTCCCACCAGCATTCCTTCCATCCCGCGAATATCTTTGGCGATAAACAATGCCGCGTTTTGCGCATTAACCGACCCGCCGTAAATTACGCGGATTTTTTCCACAGTATTACTTCCCAAAACGCTCTTCACAATCTTTCTGATATATAACGCGGCCCTGGTGGCATTATCCGGGGTTTCGGCCTTGCCCGTTCCTATTGCCCAAACCGGCTCATAAGCGATTATTCCGTTTTTAAAATCCCCTTTCCTAATTCCTTTCAGAGCGGCTCGCACCTGCTCTTCAACAATATGAGGAATTTCTCCTTGAACCTCCCTTTCCCGTTCTCCTACGCAAAGAACCGGAATTAAGCCATATTTTAATGCGGCTTTAACTTTTTTATTAATCATTTCATCGGTCTCACCCAGCCATTTCTTTCTTTCCGAATGCCCAATTATAACATGGGTAACACCGTATTCTTTAAGCATCTCTGGTGAAATCTCACCGGTAAAAGGGCCGCCTGCCTGCCAAAAAACATCTTGAGCCCCCAATTGAGCTTTTAGCTTATAGCTTTTAGCTTTTAACTCCGACAAATAAAGAAAGGGCGGACAAATTATAACTTCAGTGTTTTTAACCCCGCGAATTCCTTTTTTTACTTTATCAAAAAGCCGCTTTGCTTCCTTAAGCGTTGGCGGATTCATTTTCCAGTTGGCAATTATAATTTTTTTTACCATTATTCTCTAATCAATCTCTAATTTTATTCGCGAATGGTTCGACGAGCTCACCACAGGCATTCGCGAATATTCGCGATTGATTAGTGATATTTAAATGCCAATATTTGATTTCCTAAAATACTTTTTTAAAACAGTTATTATTTCTTCACGATGTTCCTTGTCTTTAAGAATATGAATCACCGGCGGCAAAAAAGAGAGAACAATAATCGCAACCACCATTGGTACAATATATTTATCAACGTCCGGAATAACATTTCCTAAAAAATATCCTAAAAACGGCATGCCAACTCCCCAAATCACTCCGCCAATTATGTTGTAAAAAAGAAAGGTTTTATAACGCATCTCGCCAACTCCGGCAAGAATCGGAGCAAAAGTACGGATGATTGGCATAAATCTTGCCAAGATTATGGTTTTTCCACCATACTTTTCATAAAATGATTTTGCTCTTTCCAAATGCCGTTTATGAAATAACAAAGAATCTTCCCGGTTAAAAATTGCCGGCCCGGTTTTTCTGCCGAAAGCATAACCGAAACTATCTCCCAGTACCGCCCCTAAAAAACAAAGCGCCATCAGCAATAAAATATTAAAAAAACCCTGGGACGCCAAAAATCCGGCTGTAAAAAGCAAAGAATCACCGGGCAGAAAAAAACCTAAAAACAACCCTGATTCCGCAAAGACAATTCCAAAAATTCCCAGATACCCAATCGTCTTAATTAGAGTAACTAAATCAATACCAAGAATAAACTCCATTGTAAATTATGCGACTCTAATACTCTAATTCACTCGAATGTCTCGAATGATATTTTCGTTTATTCGAGTCATTCGAGTGCTATTTGTATATTGGAGTCGCTTTAATTTTTGATTTTTCGCAAAAAGGATGCTGCTTTTTCCGGCGCTATGCTTGAAATATCAATACCAGTTCCCAGTTCAAATCCGGCCCAAATCGCGGTTTTAGGCAAAATTTCTATATGCCAATGATAATGCCTTAAGGCCTCAATATTGGCCGCCGGAGAAGTATGGATGAAAAAATTATAAGAAGGATTGCCCAAACCCTTGCATAATTTAGCCAGCGCCATTTTTAAAGCGTCTGCCAAAAAAGTAATTTCGCTGTTATGAATGGACTCAAAATTCGGAGAATGTTTTTTGGGGAAAACCCTAACTTCAAAAGCAGTGCGGGAAGCAAAGGGCGCGAAAACCACAAATTTTTCATTTTCATAAATAATCCTGATTTTTTCGCGCTTTTCAAAATCAATCATTACGCAATGCACGCATTTTTTATTTTTATGATAAAAAACCGCCGAACCCTTAATACTTCTTCCCACATCCGGCGGAACCACCGAGATAGCGATAACTTGCGAATGCGGATGGGCAATGCTTGCTCCTGCTTCCGGCCCGTGATTATGAAAAATAGAAACGTATTCAACACAATCTTCATCCTTTAACTGCAAATATCTATCGCGATAAGCCCGTATCAAAATATCAGCTTCTTTTTGACTCATTAAAGCAACGGATTTTTCATGAGCCCGGGTAATAATAACATCATGAAAACCCACGCCGTCTTCCCAAAAATAAGGTCCGATTTTTCTTTGCACGGCGCAAATCCCCTTTCCAAAAGCCGGATATTTATTGGGAATAATTTGTAAAAACCAATTCTTTTCAAGAACTGTTTTATTTTTTTTAGAAAGCTTATGAACCTCTCCGCTTTTCAAAGCAACATAAAAAGCCGAATCAATAAGTTCGTCAAATGGACAATTCTTTTTCTGTCGTTTCCACCAATGGTCTCCGTCTTTTTTGGCAAAATCGTGAGGACGCCTGCCCCTGCCCGTGGCAATAACAACCCAATCGCCGAAAACGATGTCTTGTCTTAATTCGGATATATTCTTCACTCATGTGACATGTGACATGCAACATGCGACAAGTTTTACATTCCTTGTATCATGTCCCTTGTCTCATATCTCTACAACTCATATTTGTTCGTGATAAAATTCCACCTAATCCTGAATACATCAAGAAATACTTGAATATAATCCTTTAAAGTAACCTTGCTATCCGGATCAAATTTCCATTGAATAGGAATAATCGCGATTTTGTATCCCATTTTTTTTGCCAAAGCCAGCATCTCAATATCAAAAGAAAAGTCGTACATTAAAGCCCTTGAAAAAATATCCTTAGCGGCTTTGGCGGTCATGGCCTTAAAACCGTTTTGCGTATCTTGAATGCCCCAAACTCCGAATATTTGTATCACCATATTTCCCATACGCCCCATAATTTCTCTATACCACGGTTCTTTGATATCGCGCGAAGCTCCGACTACGTCTTTGGAGTTACGCGAACTTATTACAATGTCATATCCTTTTTCAAAAAAGGGAAGCATGGCGTCAAAATAATTCGGCGCGGTTGAATTATCGGCATCGGAAAACAACCGGATATCGCCTTTGGCATCAAGCATACCTTTTTTAACCGCCCAACCCTTACCCTTGTTTTCCAAATTTAAAAGGCGGAGGCGCGGAATTTCTATTATAAGTCCTTCTACTATTTCAGCAGTTTTATCGCGGGACGCGGAATTGGCAACAATAATTTCATATCCTTCAGAAAAATTTTTAGAACGCAAATAAGCGTCAACTTCATGAAGAGTTTTTTCAATTCTGCGTTCTTCGTTATAGGAAGGAATAATCCAGCTTAAATACACTCATGTGACATGTGACATGGACATGGACATGGACATGGAACGCATCCTTGTCTCATGTTTCTTGTCACTTGTTTCTATCCAAATATGACTGCAAAATAATGGCGGCGGCTGATGAATCGATTTTTTGTTTGACGGTGCCGCCGCGTTCCGCCATCTTTGTGCTCAAAATCTCGTTTTCATACTCTATCGGTAATTGTAACATTTTACCAAGATATCGGCCAAATTCCTTAACTGCGTTTGTCTGCAATGAATCCTGGCCGCCGAAAGTAATCGGCAAGCCAAGGACAATCTTTTCTATTCTTTTCTTTTTTATTATTTTCTTAATTTCTTTAACAATAAAAGCCGGGCTTTTCGCCAAAATCCGGCTAAAAGGAAAAGCCATAACGCCCCCTTCATCAGAAATAGCAATTCCGATTCTTTTATGACCGTAATCAATGCCTAAATAACGCATACATTTATTGTCGCACATATTTCAAAAAAAGAAAAAAGCCCCGCCAGGAGCCAAACTATCTACTTTGAATAAACCAACATAGCATCTTCACCGCACTCAAGATATATACACTCTTCACCGATATCTTCGCAAATTTTTGAAAGGAACTCCTGAAGCTTGGGAACTTTGGTTTTCTTCTCGTCCTCTTTAAACGCTACCCTAAACTCTCTCAATTCATCATATTCGGCTGACTCGGAAGTAAAATATCCGTAAATATTGCCGGAGGCGCAAGTATATCCGCCAAAAGTATCGTTCAAAAAATTATGAATGGTACGAGCGATACTCTGACGGGTTTTTGAATATTTGCGGTTATAAACCTTTACCGATGGAATAAGAAATAAAGCGCGCTTTCCCAAACCCTCTATTCTCATTTTTTACCCTTCTCCTTGATTTTATACTGACTTAAAACAAAGATATCATTTTATTTTATCTTTGTCAACACTTCTGCGCCATTTTTAATTATTACCACCGTGTGCTCAAAATGGGCGGCAAGCGACTTATCGGCCGTGCGAATTGTCCAGCCGTCGGAGTCAACTTTAATTTTCCAATCGCCCAAACTTGCCATTGGTTCAATGGCAATAACCATTCCTTCGCGAAGTTCAAGACCGGTTCCTTTTTTGCCATAATTCAAAACCATCGGCTCTTCGTGAAGCTCTTTTCCTACGCCGTGACCGCATAAATCCCGAATAATTGAAAGGTTATTTTTCTCTAAATGTTTCCGGATTATAAAACCCAAATCGCCGAGTTTTACTCCCGGCCTTAAAATTGAAATTCCTATGCCCAATGATTCTTTCGTTGAACGCAACAATTTTTCCGCTTCTTGGGAAATTTTTCCTACGCCTACGGTTACGGCCATATCGGTAATAAGCCCCTCGGAGATTCTTCGGCCTTCTGCCTCAGAATGACGAAAAAGGTCGTTTGGGATTTGGGATTTGGGATTTGGGATTTTAGCCGAAGGCCACTTCATTCCTATATCCAACCCCACAATATCACCCTCTTTAATAATCTTCTTTTCCAAGGGAATACCATGCACAATCTCATCATTTATTGATACGCATAAACTTGCCGGATAAGCTCTTTTTTCTTCTTTAATTTTATATCCCTTAAATACCGGCTCTCCTCCTTGCGACAAAATCAGGCTCTCGGCGAGCCTATCCAAATCTTTAGCGCTTACTCCGGGCTTAACCGCTTTTACAACCTTATCAAGTATTTTTGCAAGACGATGCCCGCATTCGCGAAGAGTATCTATTTCATCTTGAGTTTTAACAATCATCGAAAAATTCCAATTTCAAAATCCCAAATCCCAAATAATATCAAAACCCAAATATCCAAAAGGCAAAACTTAATTTGAATTTTGGAATTTGAATTTATTTGGGATTTGATGCTTTGGATTTTGAATTTTTAAATATGTAAAGCTTTTCTAATATCTTCCGCCACTTTCTCCGGCTCCTGTTCGCCATTAACCCTGATTAATCTTTTATTTTTTTTAAAATAACTGATTACTGGAATTACATTTTTATAATAAAATTTAAGGCGTTCCTTAATTGCCTCATTAGTATCATCGGAACGGCCTCTTAACAAAAGCCGTCTTTGCGACTCTTTGCGGTCTATATCCAAAAATATCGCTCTTGGCAGCGGCTTTTTGTGCCAATTCATCACTTCATCCAGAAGCCGGGCCTCGCTGACTTGGCGCGGCGCTCCGTCAAAAAGCAAGTTTTCTCCGGATAACACACTTTCAAAAACCACCTTCATCCAGGTGAACGAGGCAAGCCACCCCGGAACAAGCAACCCATTTTTTAAATAAGGCAGAACAAATTCGGCTGTTATTGTATTACGCCTGGCAAGTTTTTTTAGCATCGGTCCGGTTCTAATAATTTTCAGGCGCGGAATCCGTTTTTTCAAAAAATCGGCCTGCGTACCTTTTCCGGAACCAGAAGGGCCAATTAAAAGCAAAACGTATTCTTTATTTTTAAATTTCGGTTTAATCAAGAAAAAGTACTTAATAATTTCTAATTGTCTAATTCACCTAATTTCTAATAAAATAATCAAATTCCAAAATTTTAAATTAAGTATTAGTACATTAGAAATTTTATTAGGTGAATTAGGTAATTAGGAATTAGGTGAATTTTCATCATGGTTAATTAGAATAATTAGGTTAATTTATTTGTTAAAATGTGACGCGATGTCTTTAGATACCACCTCCGGATATTTTTCTCCGTCTATGCAAATCATTTTTATTCCTTTGCTTTTCAAAAACTTCATTGATGGCTCGGATTTTTTACGATATTCCTTGATGCGTTCTTTTATAATTTGGGGGTTGTCCAAGATGCGCTTAACCAATTTTCCGCCGCAATAAGGGCAATGAGTCAAATCTTTGGTTTCTTTAGACCAGATTACGGGAATACGACAATCGTGACAAACCCTCCTATGGCTGTTTCTAAATATTGAAGTTTCCTCATCTATATCAAGAAAGATTATTAAAACGTTTTTGAGCCCGAAAAGTTTTTTAAAAACCTTGAAAAGCCCTTTGGCCTCGGGCAGGGTTCTGGGAGAGCCGGAAAAAACAAGGTTCCGGCCGGCTTCAGCATATTCTTCGGTCCTTTTCTTTACTATATCTTCAACCCAGGAAGGAGTATTTAAAAACCCGGTATCAAAAAACTTAGCCTCGCGCTTAATAACCGGGTCTTTGCGTTTTGCCGGATTATGAACCGTTTTCTCAATTTCTTTGCCGGTGTCAAAATGAAAAAAACCGAAGTGCTTGGCAAGTACGTCGGCTTGGGTTCCTTTGCCGGAACCGGGAAGGCCGAAAAAGATTACAACTTTGGGCAAGATCACCTATTCGCGAAACAATCGCTAATTTTTTTCGCGAATGGTTCGACGAGCTCACCACAGGCATTCGCGAAAAAATTCGAGATTGATTTGTGATTATTCATACTCATAAGTAACAATCTGCGATTGAATCTGCTTTAGTGTTTCAAGGACAACCGATACGGCTATCAAAAGGGCGGTACCGCCGATGGTAAACGCCTGAATGGCAAAAGTCGCCTGGGCTATAAGAGGCAATATCGCCATAACTCCGAGAAAGGTCGCTCCCACCAAAGTTATTCTGTTAATAATACGGTATAAATATTCCGCGGTCTGTCTGCCCGGTCGTATTCCTAAAACAAAACCGCCCTGCTTTTGGACATTATCAGCAATAGCTTTGGGGTCAAAGGTGACTGCCGTGTAAAAATAAGTAAAAACAAAAACCATTACAAAATAAACAATGCCGTAAATCCATTGGTTATTGAAAAAAGTTATTAAAAAAGTGGAAAAGGCGCGAACCGTATCATTGGGCACGCCCGCGAGAAAACTTCCGATAAGGCCCGGAAATAAAATTATGGAAACGGCAAAAATAATAGGAATAACTCCGGCTTGATTTACCCGAAGAGGAAGATGGGTAGAGACACCGCCGTAAACGCGGTTTCCCCTGATTTTTTTAGCATAAGATACGGGAATATTTCTTTGCGCTTCGGTTATATACACAACTCCGGCAATTACCACAAGAGCTATTGCGCCGAATACAAGATAAATCGGAAGCTGGTCCGGGGTGAAAGAAAAAAAGGCCTGCCCGAAATCCACCGGCAGACGGGATACGATACCTGCAAAAATCATAAGAGAAATCCCGTTGCCGATTCCTTTTTCGCTTATCAATTCCCCAAGCCACATCAAAAAAACTGTTCCCGCGGTTACTACAATCATACTGGTAACAAAACCAAAAAGTCCCAAACTCGGCAAAACCCCCTGGCGCACTAAAATAACCAGAAGGCCATAGGCCTGTAAAAGCCCCAAAGGCAAAGTTAGAAGACGCGAGTATTGGTTAATTTTCTGACGGCCAGCTTCTCCTTCTTCCTGCTGCATTTCTTTCAGGCGCGGAAAAATCATTCCTAATAACTGCATGATAATTGAAGCGGTAATGTAAGGGCCGACTCCGAGCATGGCAATGGAAAGATTATCCAAAACCCCTCCTGAAAATATGTTCAAAAGCCCGAAAAACTGGTTGCCGGATAAAAAACTTCTAAGCGCTTCTTTATCAACTCCGGGAACAGGTATGGCCGCGGCCACGCGGAATATCGCAAGCATAAGCAATACGAACAAAATCTTCTTTCGAAGATCGGAAATTTTTAAGATTTGTAATAATCTTTGATACATTTATAAATTTAGAAGCATGCTAAACGCCAACTTATTACGCCATGTTAGACGCCGCTTTGGCGTTTAATTTTGCTTCTACGGAATTTGAAAACTCAACATCTTTAAAAACCAGTTTCTTTTTTAATTCTCCGCCGCCAAGAATTTTTACCTTAGGCATTCTTCCCTTTATCTTATCAATTAATCCCTTTTTTACCAAAATTTCCGAAGATACGGTATCGCCTTCTTTAAAATGCTTGTCTAAAACAGCTAAATTAAAAACAACCGGTTTCGTCCTGAATGATTTGAATTTAAAGCCCCGTTTTTTGGGAATTTTTTTTATGATATCGCGAATAGCCGGCCTTATTTTATGTCCGGCTCTTGCTTTTTGCCCCTTGGTCCCTCTTCCCGAAGTGGTGCCGCGTTTTCCGCCACGACCGATTCTGCGTGATTTTCTAAAATGGGTTTTAGGTTGTAGAAGGTGTAATTGCACACATGTGACATGTGACATGTGACATGTGACATGGAAATCCATGTCTCTTGTCCCTTGTCTCTTGCCGCTATTTTAGTTTCTTAAGCGCTTCCATCACGGCCATGGCATTATTCAACTTATTGGGAGAACGTGAAAGAATCTTTGACGACATATTTTTAATTCCGGCCAAATCAGCTACAGTTCTTACGGCACCCCCGGCAATTATTCCGGCGCCGATACTTGCCGGCATCAACTTCACTATGGAAGCAGAATATTTTGCAGAAACATCATAAGGAATACTGCCGCCCTTGGTAATAGGCACTATAACAAAACTCTTTTTGGCCTGATACACGGCTTTCTCCACCGCCGTGGAAACATCCGGACCCTTTGCCACTCCCACCCCGACTTTACCCTTTTTATTACCGACAACTACCGTTGCCCGAAAACTAAAACGGCGCCCGCCTTGAACCACGCGAGCTACACGCCTTATATCAAGAACTTTTTGGTCATATTCTGATTTTTCTTTTCTTGGTCTCACTAATTAACTTACAACCCACAACCCACAACCCACAACACGTGTTGTTAGTTGTTAGTAATTAGTTGTTGATTAAAACTTAAGGCCGCCTTTTCTTGCCGCATCCGCCAACTTCTTAATATTGCCGTGATACGCATAACCGCCCCTGTCAAAAACAACTTTTTTCAACCCTTGGTACAACGCTTTCTCGGCCAAAGCGGTTCCGATTTTTTCAGCGCGTCCGCCATCATTAATTTTTTCTTCCTTCTTTGCGCTTTTAACTTTCTTATTTTTTCCTAACTTCATACTTGAGAAACTCGCCAAAGTTTTTCCGGAAACATCATCAATCAATTGCGCAAAAAGATGCTTGTTTGAACGAAAAACAGAAAACCTGGGTTTTTCTTGAGTACCGACAATTTTAGCCCTTACCCTATTATGCCGCCTAATCCGTTTTTCTCTTTTTGATTTAAACCTGTTCATTTTATAGCGACTCTAATACTCTAATTCACTCGAATGACTCGAATAAATTTTGTATTATTAGAGTCATTCGAATGGCATTCGCATATTGGAGTCGCCTTAAGCGGTAGCGGCAACCGCCTTCTTTCCCGCCTTTCTTCTAATAACTTCCCCGGCATAATGGATTCCTTTGCCCTTATAGGGTTCGGGTTCTTTTAATTTTCGAATACGCGCGGCCGTATCGCCAACCAGCTCTTTATCAATTCCGGAAACCATAACAACATTCTTTTCAACTTTAAACTGAATTCCGGGCGGCGCTTCAAACTTAACCGGATGCGAAAGCCCTAAAGAAAAAACTAAGTTTTGTCCTTCCTGCAATACCTTAAACCCGATACCTTCAATCTCAAGTTTTTTATAAAATCCGTCTTTAACGCCCTGAACCATATTTTGCGCCAAAGCGCGGTACAAGCCCCAAAACGCGGGCCCCTTTTTACTCTTACCAACCAATTTAACCAAAAAAACTTTATCCCGCATTTCAACATCAATATCAGGAATCAACTTTCTTTTCAGTTCCCCTTTGGGACCATTAACAACTAAAACATCTCCGTCTTTTTTAACGGAAACACCTTCAGGAAGCTGAATTGGTTTTTTACCTATCCTACTCATGAATCATAAATCATGAAGCATGAATCATGGTTAACCTTGCTTTATGTTCCATGTTTCATGTTTCACGATAAATAAACTACCACACTTCCGCTATTACCTCTCCTCCAACCCCATGCTTTTTTGCTTCTTTATTGGTCATAACACCTTTGGAAGTGGAGATAATCGCAATTCCATAACCGTGCTTTACTGAATACAAATCATTTTTCCCTATATAAACCTTTTTGCCCGGTTTCGATATTCTTTTAATTTCTTCAATAGCCGGAATTTTTTCTTTGTAACTAAGCGCCAATTCCAAATGTTTTTTTATCTTTTTTCCTCTTTTTTCAAAATCATCTATAAATTTATTTTTTTTAAGAATATCCGCAATTTCACCATTGATTCTGGAAAAAGAAACATCAACCGTTTTGTGTCCGGCCTTATAAGAGTTCCTTATTTTAGTTAGCATGTTTGCTATGTTATCCACCCTTGTGACATGTGACATGTGACATGTGACATGGAAATAAATTCCTTGTCTCTTGTCTCTTGTCTCTTGTCGCGACTACCACGACGACTTCGTTACTCCCGGTATTTCTCCCTTGTTCGCCAATTCGCGAAAACAAATCCTGCATAAATCAAAATCCCTCATATATCCTCTTTTCCTGCCGCAACGAAAACAGCGTCTCACCACCCGTGATTTAAATTTGGGTTTTTTTATTGAACGCGCTATTACAGATTGCTTAGCCATTTCTCATGAACCATGAACCATGAATCATGAATCATTTATTCGATTTCATGTTTCATGTTTCATGTTATAAGTTTTATGGTTTAATAGGGAATCCCATCATCCTCAACAACTCAATCCCCTCTTCTCTTTTTTGGGCATTGTTAACCACAGTAACTTCCAATCCGAACAAAAACTTATAATCCTCTCCGATTATCTCTGGAAATACAATATGCTCCTTAACACCTATTGTCAAGTTGCCGTTTCTGTCGAAAGATTTGGAATCAAGCCCCCTAAAATCGCGCTCTCGCGGAAGCGCTATATTTATCAATCGCCCGATAAAATCATACATCCTCTTTCCGCGAAGCGTTACTGTATAGCCGACCAACTGCCCTATTCGCGTCTTAAAAGATGAAATGGCTTTTTTAGCCGGCCGCCAAGCCGGTTTCTGGCCGGTAATCAAGGTCAGCATTTTAACAATTTCCTGCAATTGTTTTTCATCTTTAATTTTTCCCACGCCGGTATTGACAACCACTTTCAAAATTTTAGGAACCCGCATAGAATTTTTCCATCCGAATTTAGCCATCATTTTTGGCACAACTTCTTTTTTATATTTTTCCTGTAAGGTCACTTTTTCTAATCAATCTCTAATTTTTTATTCGCGAATATTCGCGAATAGATTCATGATTGATTCGCGATTACTTTTTTAAATTTCTCCCCCGCATTTCTTACATACTCTGGACTTTTGTCCGGAGTCCTTTTTTTCATATCCAACCCTTGTCGGCTGATTGCACTTCGGGCAAACCAGCATCACGTTGGAAACATGCATTGGCGCCGGCAAATTTATAATCTCTCCTTTTTTGCCCTGCTGCCTTGGTTTTCTATGCTTTTTTCTCATATTCACGCCCTCAACCAAAATCCTGTCCTCTTTCGGAAAAACTTTAATAACCTTAGCGGTCTTGCCGCGGTCTTTACCGGATATTACTTTTACATTGTCGCCTTTCTTTACTTTCATACCACTAATTACGCACAAATTATTTAACGAATTTCACGAATTTGTGTTATTCGTGAATTATTCGAGACTAATTCGTGGTTATCTATACCACTTCCGGAGCCAATGAAATAATTTTCATATACCCCTTATCTCTCAATTCTCTCGCCACCGGTCCAAATATTCTACCGCCTCTCGGCACCCAACCTTCTTTGGTTTTTTCAACCAAAACAACAGCGTTATCATCAAAACGAATATAAGAACCATCCTGACGTCTTTGGGGATAGCGCTGACGAACGATAACCCCCCTTATCACTTCTTTCTTCTTTACCATTTTTCTCGGCTCGGCAATTTTAACAGAAGCAACAATAACATCACCCAGGGCAGCATAACGCCTGCGGGTTCCTCCCAAAACCTTAATAACCTGCACAAGTTTTGCGCCGGTATTGTCGGCTACCTTTAACATGGAACGTGTTTGAATCATTACTTCTTTAACTTATTAAGTGAATTAAGCGAGTTAAGCAGGTTAAGCTTAATTAACTTAATTCACTTAACCCGCTTAACCGGCTATTTCATTTTCAGCTTCGGGTTCGGCCACTTGTGCCCTTTTAACCAACTCCGATACTTTCCACCTCTTTTCTTTTGAAAACGGCCTTGTTTCCTGAATCATTACTATGTCTCCGGCTTTATATTCACCCTTATCATCATGAACCTTATATTTCTTAGATACCTTATAAAATTTCTGATATTTTTCATGTTTTTTAAGACTATCAACTCGAACCACTACAGTTTTGGCCATTTTGTTGGATATAATTGTGCCTTTTAATTTTCTCATGTTTTAGAAGCCGATTGACGCTGATTGAGTACGCTGATTAACGCTGATTTCAGCATGTTTCTGCGTACTTATCGCGTAGTTCTGCTTCTACTTCCTTAACAAAGTTAATATACGGGCTATATCTTTTTTAACTACCGACATCTCTTTCACATTTTTAACCTTTCCTTGAGAAGATAAAAATCTCAATTCCTCAAGGCGTTTCCGCTTTTCTTTCAAAAGTTTTTGTAATTCTTCTTTGGGTTTTTGGCTTAATTCGATGGCTTTCATGAATCATTCACTAATGTCTTCCAGAATTATCTCGAATAATCAGATTAGCGATAATTCGAAAATAAATTCGAGATTGATTGGCGATTATTTCTTCACAAATCTTGTCTTAATCGGCAGCTTATGGCCTGCCAGCCGCATTGCTTCTTTGGCAACTTCTTCGGTAATACCGTCCATTTCAAAAAGAATTCTGCCGGGACGAACCGGAAAAACATAATGGTCCACATTTCCTTTGCCGCCGCCAAGTGTCATTTCCGCCGCCTTTTTGGTTACCGGCTTATCGGGAAAAATACGTATCCAAACCTTTCCGCCTCGCTCAATATAACGGGTCATAGCTTTTCTAGCCGCTTCAATTTGGCGAGCGGTAATCCATCTTGTTTCTTCTGCTTTAAGGCCGAAGGAGCCAAAAGCCAACTCCGTTCCGCGGGTTTCAGTACCGAATTTAGGACGCTTTTGCCACTTTCTATGTTTTACTTTTTTAGGCTGTAACATTTTTCATGCGACCCTAATACTACTCTAATTCACTCGAATGACTCGAATAAATAATCACGTATTAGAGTCATTCGAATATCATTCGCGTATTGGAGTCGCCCTAAAATTCAATTGCATACAAACCATATTTTTTCAATTCTGACAATGAATGAAATTTAAACATATTAACTTTGTGAACCGCCCCAACCCTTCTCTTAACAATCCAACCAGTATAGCTTCTCTTTTTAGGGTTCCATTCGCGAAGTACCAAGATATCATCTTTCTTGATTTTAAAATCGGCCAGCCGAATCTCAACATTTTTCTTTCCATCCTTAACTTTCCTAAAAAATTCCGGCCAAGTTTTCTTTTCTATTATTTTCATTTTGGAACTTAAAAAATTATAATTTGTTTAAAATTTAGGCGTTGAAAACAAAGTGTTTTGCTTTCAATGTGCTTCAGATTTTTATTTTTCAAAAATATCGCCTTTGTATATCCACACCTTAACCCCTATAATCCCGTATTTAGTCAGGGCTTCTCTTTGACCAAAATCAACATCGGCTCTAATAGTCTGCAACGGAATCCTGCCGGATTTCAGCCATTCGTAACGGGCCATTTCCGACCCATCAAGCCTTCCGGAAATGGAAATTTTAACGCCCTTAACTTCTTTTTGGGAAGATACTCTCTCCAACACCTGCTTCATGGCTCTACGGAAAGGAATACGCTTCTCCAAATCATCGGCAATACTTTGCGCCACAACCGCGGCATTGGTATTTGGGGATTTTATATCCTCAATGGTCAGCTTTATTTCACGTTTAGGCAAGGGACGCTTTTTTAAAACCGGAATTCTTTTCCATATATCAATTAACTTTTTTTCAATTTCTTTTTTTAATTTTTGGCTCCCTT
Organism: Parcubacteria group bacterium GW2011_GWA2_42_14; assembly: GCA_000998135.1. Taxonomy (GTDB): domain Bacteria; phylum Patescibacteriota; class Minisyncoccia; order Sungbacterales; family GWA2-42-14; genus GWA2-42-14. The sequence continues at coordinate 33,175 of LCCV01000011.1, read as the reverse complement.
CCCCGCCTCTGCCTATTAAAATTCCCGGGCGGGCAGTTTTAATGATAATGTTTAAAATATTAACAGACCTTTCAATTTCAATATCAGACACGTGCGAGGTCTTCAATTTTTTGGCGAGCCACTCTTTAAGCAAGATATCTTCACGCAAAAATTCCTGATAATTTTTTAAACTAAACCACCGCGATTTCCAATTCGTGGTTTGCCCCAATCTGAAAATATATGGATGTACTTTGTGCGTCACGACTGTGACATGTAACATATAACATGTGACAAGTTTTTGATAACATGCAACATGCGACATGGATTACCGCTAATACGGATTATCCGTAAAGCTGTTAATAAAAACCATGTTTTATGTCACTTGTCCCTTGTCTCTACTTTCCTTGTCTCATGTCTCTTGTCCCATGTCGCTAAATGGCTTTGCGTCTAAACATTCTTCTTACGAAATCCGTTGATTTTTTCATTAACTTGGGTTTTTCCCCATATTTTTTTATCTTTGGCTTTTCGGAAATTTGCTTATCCTTTATTTTTTTCAATTCTTCTTCCGAAACTTCTTTAACTGTTTCTCTCTTCAAGGGCGCGTATAACGGAACAGATTCTTCAGCTTGTCCTTCCCTTACCCCAAGTATCAAATTAACATGGCTTGTTCTTTTCAATATTTGAGCTGCCCTGCCGAACGCCCTAGGGCGCATACGTTTAAGCACGGGTCCTCCGTCAACAGCAATTCTTGAAACATATAAATTGCTTTTCTTTAAATTATGGTTATTCTCAGCATTGGCCACAGCGGATTTCAAAAGCTTAAGAAGGGGGCTGGTGGCACGCTTTGGCAAAAATTTCAGCTGATTCTCAGCCCTGATAACACCAGTGCCCTTAAGCAAATTGGCAACTAATCTCACTTTACGGGGAGACATACGCAGATGTTTTAGTTGTGCTTTGACCTCCATTCATGTGACATGTGACATGCAACATGTAACAAGTTTTACGTTCCTTGTCCCATGTCTCTTGTCCCATGTCGCTATTTACCAGCTTTGGGTGTTGCCGCGGCCGCTGTTTTTCCCTTTTCCGTTTCTTCGGCTTTTTGCTCCAACTCTCTTTGCATCTTACCGCCATGCCTCAAAAATTTACGCGTTGGGGAAAATTCGCCCAATTTATGACCGACCATTTCTTCTTTTACATTGACATTTACAAAAATTCTTCCGTTATGCACCCCAAAAGTGAATCCCACCATTTCGGGAATTATAGTTGAATTACGCGCCCAGGTTTTAATAACCGTTAAATCCCCAACCCTAAGCCGTCCTAACTTTTTTAGGATAGAGGGATGGATGTATGGGCCTTTCTTTAATGAGCGCGGCACTACATGTGACATGCTACATGTGACATGCGACATGGAAATTAAATCCTTGTCTCATGTCTCTTGTCGCTTGTCGTTATTTTCTTCTTTGTAAAATAAATTTATTTGATTTCCTGTTTTTCTTGCGGGTTTTAACACCTCTCGCCGTTTTCCCCCACGGTGTTTTAGGGCGCCTCAAACCAAGTTGTGTTTTTCCCTCGCCTCCGCCGTGGGCGTGATCCCTCGGATTCATTACCGTACCGCGGACTGTCGGACGAATTCCCAAACGCCTGTTTCTTCCCGCTTTGCCGATGGTCATAAAAGAATGCTCCGGATTGGAAACCATGCCGATTGACGCCCAGCTTGAAGACGAAACCACCCTTATTTCTCCGGATGGAAGTTTAAGCGTAGCAGTATTGTCTTCGGTTGCCAAAACCTGGGCCCCGATGCCGGCGGAACGAACTAAAACCGCTCCGCGGCCCGGATACAATTCTACATTATAAACAAAAGTTCCTACCGGAATATTTCTAAGAACAGTTCTTGACCCTAATTCAATCGGCGCTTTTTCAGAAACAATAACTTTGGCGCCGACCGCCAAATTTTGCGGAGCAAGCATATATCTTCTTTCGCCATCCCGGTATTTTACCAAAGCAATAAACCCTGAACGATTTGGGTCGTATTCCAACGATTCCACAACGGCGGGAGTATCTTTTTTATCATACATAAAATCAACTGCTCTGTATAAAGCTTTAACCCGCCCTCCTTTATGACGGGTAGTGATACGGCCGTAATTATTTCTTCCCTGCGCCCTATGAAAACCAAAAACAAGACGCTTTTCCGGCTCTTTTTTTGTTAAAAATTTCCGCCAATCAATAACTTCGGCCGCTCTTCTTCCCGGTGATGTTGGATTATACTTCTTCATAGCAATGATGCCAATCTACAAATGAAATGCGAATCTGGCGAATTGCGAATACTATTCGAACCTGTCGAGAATTTTACATTATGGTAACTTCTCGATTTCACTTTAAGAATAAATATTCGCAATTTGTAGATTAGCATTAAATTCGCACCTGATTAGCATCACATTTATACCCCAATCTCTATCTTATCCCCCTCAACCAATGTCACTATCGCCTTCTTATATCCCGGCCTCACACCTTCAATTCTGCCCAGTCTAACCGCTTTCGGCTTAGTATTCAATATATTAACACTCGAAACAGCAACTCCGTATTTGCCCTCAACCGCTTTTTTAATTTCCGGTTTATTGGCGGTGTTGGCAACCCTAAAAACATATTTATTCAAAGTATTACCGCTTGTTGTTTTTTCCGTAACGTGCGGGGCAAGCAAAACTCCAGGCCTATAATCGCCTTTTTCATTCTTTTCTCGAATCCCCCCTGAATTATCTCGAATGTTTCTCGAATCGTTATCTTGTTTTACCGCCTTTTCACTAATATCTTCCTTTTTTCCTTCATTGCGTTTTTCCGCCCGAGACGGATCCGCCTTCGGCGGAAAAATTTTATTAAATAATTTCATACCATAGAAGCCGATTGACGCTGATTGACGCTGATTTCAGCGTAGTTCGGCGTACTCATCAGCGTAGTTCTGCTTCTAATACCTAAGACTTAAAAACATTTAATGATTCCTTTGTAAACAAAATATACTTATGTTTCATCGCCTGCAACGCGTTCAAATTTCTCGCCTCATCTAACGCTGTGTAAGGCAAGTTTCTTATTGCCCGCTTTATTGCATTCTCCATTTTAGGAAGTAAAACCAAAACCCGATTTTCTTTTTTAGTTAAGTCCGATTTTACCGCTTCTAAATTTTTAAAAACTTTTGCGGCCAGTTTGGTTTTCGGCTCTTCGAATTTTAACGTATCCAAAACGACAATCTCGCCATCACGCGCTTTGGCCGACAAAACCGTATACAATGCCTTCTTTGCCATTTTTTTATTTATAGATTTTTTATAGCTCTTTTCTTTCAACGGCCCGTGCGTCACGCCTCCGCCTTTCCAAATCGGGGAACGGATTGAGCCGTGCCTCGCTCTTCCGGTTCCTTTCTGCCTCCACGGCTTTCTACCTCCTCCCCGCACCTCACTCCGCCCTTTCGCATGGGCAACAGTAGGCCTGCGATTAGCTTCTTGGCTTGTCACCACCTGATGAACCAAGTCGGCATTCCATTTCAAACCAAAAACCGCATCAGGCAACTCTGCCTTCCCCACTTCCTCTGCAACTTGATTGTATAATTTGACTTTCATAAAATTATATGATACATAATCAATAGTTCATAAAAAACATTATTTGGGGCAAAAAATGGCTAAAATTTCAGGATTGGCCATACTTTTTATCATCGCTATCGGACTAACTGCTTGCCATACAGAACGCAGAGCCACGGAAATTAAACTAACCGATGGCGGAACAATCAACTGTATAGGTGGCATAGAATTGAATAATGCCGATGTTACCTGCTACCAAGAACGCGCCAATCCACCAGGAGCTGAAACCCATTCCGATATGAAAATTGTGATTCCATGGAAACGAATTTCGGAATTGCGTTTCAGAGATAATTAACCATATTCCTATCCTTAGCGACCCTTGCGGTCGCTTTTTTCTTTTTCCCGTGAATAAGAGCCGTCATTGCGAGGGCCCCGCAGGCCCGAAGCAATCTCACAACTCATCTGCCAAATCCTTCCACTCCGAATTCAAAGAGTCAATCAAGAAAAATTTTTTCTTTCGTGAACCATCCTTGATTTGCTTCTCGCGCTGTATGGCAACCTCAATTGAATCATATATCTCGTAATAAACCAATTTTGTGGCGTTGTACTTCTTCGTGAATCCTTCAATGAGTTTATTTTTATGTTCATATATCCGCCTAATAAGATTACTCGTAATACCAGTATAAAGAACGGTACTCCTCGGATTGGTCATAATATATACAAAACCTTGTTTCATGAATTTGATTCAGATTGCTTCGCCGTAGCTACGGCTCGCAATGACGACGGAAAAACTACCCCCTAATCTCAAGTAATGTCCCCTTTCTCCCCGGCACCGCCCCGCTTATCGCCAACAAACTATTTTCCGCATCAACTTTTACAATCTTCAAATTTTTCACCGTTACTCTTTCTCCACCCATTCTTCCCGCCATCTTCATTCCTTTCACCACACGCCCGCCGGCCCTTCCTCCTCCTCCGCCGATTGACCCCGGTTCTCTATGAGCGTGCTTCGTTCCGTGGGTTGCCGGAGCGCCGTGAAAGCCATGCCGTTTCATAACTCCCTGAAATCCTTTTGATTTGGAAATCCCCGAAACTTTCACCATGTCGCCTTCTTTAAAAACAGAAACGTCAAATTTGTCGCCTCTTGAAACTTGTAACTTGGATTCTGAAACTTGCGGCGTTCTAAACTCTTTTATGTATCGGAAGTTCCCCAAATCCTTGAAATGGCCTTTTTGCGGCTTTTTTATATTCTTGTCCTTTCTTATTCCAAATCCGACTTGTACAGCCTCATAACTATCTTTTTCTTTGGTCCTAACTTGCAACACCACATTCGGGTCAGCAGAAACAACGGTTACCGGAATAACCTTGCCTTCAGAGTCAAACACCTGCGACATACCTATTTTTTCGCCTAATATATACTTCATGTTTTTTGGATGCTAATACGGCATACGAATGAATGCAAATCTACGAATATGCTAATAATTTTTAAAATTCGCATATTTGTAGATTCGCATCTATTTCTCAAACAAAATACCGGGAACAACCCCGGCGCAATCAAAAAATGCGGAGTTTAATTCCTCTAAACTTCAGATATCAAATAAAATTAGTTTGATTACCATATGCAACTATACCCCCTTCCGCTTGACGAAGTCAAGCGGCGACAACGGGGCGCCCTAAACCTTTCAGTCGGGCAAGAATGATTATTAGTCACTCAATTCCAAGCACTCTTTGAGAATACTCAGAATTCAACGGCTAATTTAAAATCAGTCAATTTAAATCATCATTCTTCAAATTCATCGTCCTCATTCTCGTATCCTTCTCCGGCTTCCACGTCCGCTTCTAAATTCTTAACATCCTCGACATGAGCTCTTACATCATTTACCCACCACTAGACATCATCAGCGGTACGATATCCATACGTATAGTGAAGTCGACGAAAAAGCTTTGGATATAAAAATTTCAATTTGTTAAAGTCTTTTTCCTCTTTATTTAATTTATCAAACAACAAAAAATCTCTTGCGCATTCTTCTGTAAATTCGGTATGGTCGGCAATTTTTATAGCTAATTTTTCTCTTCTGCTGTTAAAGATAATTTTTCTCTCCCTGGCATCTTTTCTCTTTTTTGCCCTCTTTCAATTCCCATGATTTTGAAAATTTATTAATTTTTTAAATTGGCCGACCTTTTTTAAACTTTTACCTCTAATTTTTTGACACGTTGGTCGTGATAATGTAGTTCATCGGTAATCCGTTTATGGAGCGCGTCGTGGGCTCCGCGATCTTTCAAGAACTCATCAAGTTTTGACGCCACTTTTTCGTTGCTGGCGACAATATTTATATTGCCTTCTCGTACGATATCCAGAACCTCCCCTGTAATATCCTTACGCATCATTGAAAAGCCATTCTGCATATCGCCACGGAGTTCCCGCATATCGCCACGGAGTTCAACAAAACCCTTATTCATATCTTTTCGGACAGTCGAAAATTCTCTCGCCGTCATACCCGCAAGCTTATTCAGGGTTATTTTTGATTTTTTTGCATTAATAATCATTTTCACCCTTATTCTGCCATTTATTCTCAAAAAACACAAAAATTTCAGCCATGCCCGGCCATTCAATGACTAATTATTTTACTCATTTATATCAGCGGCTACCAGGTCGAACATCAATTTGCCTGTAGTTTTTGCTTTATATTTTCTTGAGTAGGTATTCTTTCAATTCCCATAATTTTTAAAATTTTTAAACACCGACCTTTTGTTTTAAAATTTCTATGGCTTTTTCATGACGGTCGTGAAGCAATTTATCCGCCGCGTGGTCTTTTTCTGCTTTATCAAATTTTGTAACGATTTTATCAACAGCGCGTAAAACCTCTACGGTTCCTTTCTGAATATCGTCTTTTAATTCAACTCGCAAATCATTCAAGTCTACTTTAGTGGCAAAAAGTTTAAGATCGTCTTTGGTAGCAAAATGCTTGAGATCATCTTTGGTGGCCATTTCCTGACGTATAGTCGCAAAACCATCATTCATATCTTTTTTAACAACCGAAAACTCATTGGCCGTCATTCGCGCCAACTTATCAAGCGTCATCTTTGATTTTTTTGCAAATAATTTTTTGGGAAAATTTGATGCAAAAAACCCTTATTTTAAGCCACTAATTTTTTAAAAAAACGGCTAAAATCTTAATAAGCAACAGGTCTATTTATTAAAATCCGCCTTCTCCGCCGTGTTCACTGCCGTGATGGTCAGCCAACTCTTCATTATAAACTTCAGTAAAAATTCTATTCAAATCCTCATTGTTTAACCCTGCACTGTAAGCAGTTATAACAAAATTTGTAAACTTAGAAAGTCAGGACTTGAATCCATCTTTGGATAATCATAAAACAAATCACTATATATTTTTTTATGAAGTTCAAAAATAGCTTCCTTATTTTTTGGTGATTCAATTCCCATGTTTTTTTACTACAAGTTAAAAATCATCTGACGCCGACTTTTTGTTTTAAAGTTTCAATCACTTTTTCATGACGATCATGCAGCAATTTATCAGCCGCGTGGTCTTTTTCCACCTTATCAAAATGTGTAACAATCTTATCAACACCCTGCAAAATCTTTGCCGTATCGCCTCGAATTTCTTCTTTTAAGTCGTATAGGTCGTCTTTGGTTGCAAAATGTTTGAGATCATCTTTGGTTGCCATTTCTTTCCGAACAGCTGAAAATTCCCGCTGTGTCATGCTGACAAGTTTATCAAGAGTCATCTTTGATTTTTTTGCATTAATAATCATTTTCACCCTTATTCTGCCATTTATTCTCAAAAAACACAAAAAATTTTAACCATGCCCGGTCGTTTCAATGACCAAAAAACTAGTATTCGGAAACTAAAACATCCATTAAAGGCTTAATCCGACGTCGAGCTTCTTCTAACATTTGTTTGTGATAAGGCATGAATTCACCATGTTCTTTTCTGTATCTATAAACTTCGAGACGAATAGCATCTGCTAAGCTTGCATCGTCCAAACCTTCATAAGGATGGCCTATTTTTTCTCCTTCAACTCCCATAATTTATTTATTATTCAGGTTTGTCGAGAACTTTACATTATAGAAACTTCTCGACTTGCCCCGTTAGAAATCCGGCAATACGCCAATCACAACACAACAATGTGAAGCAAAGCGGCTCCCGCCTTACATCTTTTGGAATAAAATTGCGTTTATTTAAATTTCTAACGGGGCGGGGCTCGAAGAATAATTATATACAAACCTTTTGTTTTAATATTTCACGCCAATTTTCAATGGCTTCGTTTGCGTTCAATCCCGGGAATATCAAAGACCCTTTTTTCGTGGAACGGCCGGAAGTATATTCGATAAGCGCCAATTCTGCGCCGCCAAAGATTTTCTTCTCCCTGGATTGGTTTTATATCTCCGATAAAAGGGGCATCTTTCATTGTCTCAAGAGCCTCATAAATACGTAGCCGATCCTGCTTCGGAAATTCCTTGAGGTTCTTTAGCGCTTTATCCGATAATCTATAGTCCCAATTCATGTTTTACTTGTTTTGAAGTAAAAAATTTTCCCCGCGCTATTTCTCGGACACCCTTATTTATCGCTTTCTTCTGGCTTGCAGTGAGTAGTTCAGCCGCGGCCCAAAATCGAAATAATCTCTCGTATTCTCTGCGAGGCACAACCACCAAATCGTCATTTTGTACTAATTTTCGAGGAATAGTTAGGGTATTCATAAACTCTGCTTTCTCCACTTTATCTTTACATATTTAAGTACGACTTTCAAGAATTTATTTCCGCATTTTTAGATTCTTCGCTTTGCTCCCGCCGAAGGCGATGCTCGCACATGGCGGCAGAATGACAATTGGGTTGTTAATTTTGGATAAAACACTTCATCCCTCCCCAGTTTTACGGACGAATTGTTTTTTCGGTCAAACTTCTCTCTTGTTTCAAAAAAAAATTTTCCTTTCTAACAACTAATCAGTAAAACTGGGAAGGGATATCGTTTGGCATCTATAATTTCTGCGCCTTGCGGCTTGAAATTACAGGCCAAACTTCACATTTTTATCTCAATATCAACTCCGGCGGGTAAATTTAAGTTCATCAAAGCATCAATTGTTTTGGGGTTCGGGTTTATGATATCAATCAGGCGCTTATGCACTCTCATTTCATACTGTTCCCTGGCGTTTTTATGGACAAAAGAAGAACGGTTTACCGTGTATTTATGAGTTTCGGTCGGAAGCGGAACTGGACCAATAATATCGGCGCCCTGGCGACGCGCCGTATCCACAATCTGCTTAACCGAAGAATCTATGATTTTATTATCATAAGCGCGCACCTTTATCCGGATGCGCTGTTTAATTTCTTCAGTTGTTTTTATCGCCGTTGCCAATCCTGCGTAACTTACAACTAACCACTTACAACCTACAACAACTTTGCGCCCAACGTGTTGTTAGTTGTTGGTTGTGGGTTGTTGGTTATTTAAGTATCTTCGTAACTACTCCCGCCCCTACCGTTTTTCCCCCTTCTCTAATGGCAAATCTCTGTTTTTCTTCAAGAGCAACCGGCGCGATTAATTTAACGCTACCCTTAACAGTATCTCCAGGCATAACCATCTCAATTCCCTGCGGAAGGGTCATCTCCCCGGTAACATCAGTTGTTCTCAAATAAAATTGCGGCTTATACCCGGTGAAAAACGGCGTGTGCCTGCCCCCTTCCTCTTTGGTCAGAATATAAGCTTCAACTTCAAATTCGGTATGAGGAGTAACGGAGCCTGGCTTAGCAATAACCTGCCCCCTTTCCACATCTTCTTTTTTAAGGCCTCTTAACAAAATTCCCGCGTTATCTCCGGCCATTCCTTCGTCCAGCGATTTATTAAACATTTCAATTCCGGTAACAATTGTTTTTTGAGTCGGTTTTAATCCTATAACTTCAACTTCATCATTAACCTTTACTTTTCCCCTTTCTACTCTTCCGGTAACTACAGTTCCACGGCCTTCTATAGAAAAAACATCTTCTACGGGCGTCAAAAATGGTTTATCAATCTCGCGGACCGGCTCGGGAATATATTCATCAAGAGCATTGGCCAATTCCAAAATTGGTTTGGCGGCTTCATCGTCGGCCGAAGTTGCTTCCAGCGCTTTTAAGGCTGAACCCCGGATAATAGGAGTTTTGTCTCCGGGAAATTCATATTTTTTCAAAAGCTCGCGAACTTCGACCTCAACCAAATCAACCAATTCCTTATCTTCAACCGCGTCAACCTTGTTTAAAAATACAATTATGGACGGCACCCCCACTTGGCGCGCAAGCAAAATATGCTCTCTTGTTTGAGGCATAGGACCATCAACGGCAGAAACAACCAAAATCGCGCCATCCATCTGCGCGGCACCGGTAATCATATTCTTGATATAATCGGCATGTCCCGGAGCATCAATATGCGCATAGTGCCTTTTTTCGGTTTCATATTCGGAATGGTGAAGAGCAATAGTAATACCTCGCGCCTTTTCTTCCGGCGCATTATCAATCTGCTCTACCGATTCCACACGGGCCTTATATCCCTTCAAAGATAAAATCTTTGTGATTGCCGCCGTTAAAGTGGTTTTACCATGGTCAACATGGCCTATTGTCCCAACATTTAAGTGGGGTTTTGTGCGCTCAAATTTCTCTGCCATATTTTTATTTTCCCCGCCGATCTCGCCCCGTTAGAAGTTTTCCTTCTTCGAGACTTTCCCCGTTTTATCAAGGCTGTTATCTCAACCCTTTTTCCCGTAAAAACGGGCCAGACTTCTAACGGGGTAAACCATTGCGGAGTCATAATTATATATAAATGATTAAAAAATGCTATTAAATATGCTAATAAATGATAATTTGGACAACCAAAGTTAATAGTAGCGAAATATAATTATCATGTCAATAGCAACCAAAAAACAACAAATTTCAATGAATTTCGTTCCAAGCGAAGCGGGAAACAAGTTTCTACAAATTTCAGAAACTCGTGGAAACTCATGGAAATTAACAGAAACTCGTTGTAACTATCAGAGCGGAAGATCTTCTAATCTTATCTTGCTAATATCCTCCGGCACATTCGGCGTATCCATAACCAGGCGGGCGCTGAATTCTTCTTCTGCCCGTCCAACTCTGTCGTTTGCCAAACCAACTTCAGGCCGTCCATGGTGAGCGGAGCTTTCAGACGGGCGCCGTGCCAGCATATTTTCATAATCATCATAACTCATCACCACATAAGTGGGCTTGCCGTTTTCCACCATTATGAATTTTTCGCCTTTGTTTATTTTAAATCCGTTAAACATATTATTATCCTACTAATTACGAATTTTGACGAATTACGAATATTTAAATATCATCTTCTTCCTCGCCTTCTTCGGGAAAGCCGACTTCTTGGCGCTTAATTTCTCATTTTACCGCAATGCCGTTTCTAACTTTTGCTGAAGAATATAAAAACGGTTTTAACGACAAATTGCCGACTTTCTCTTTTCCAAAACGTTTGCGCGCGAAAAGAATTTCTAAATAAAGCGGGCTTCCGTTTTTATCAATATCAAGCAGCACCCCATCGGCAATTTCTTTCGTTTCCGCAACCTTGCCCTTTTTAAATGTTATATTGATGGCATCAGCCATCGGGTCATATGTATAAATCATGGTACTTTTTTAACAAAGTGTTGCGTAAGGACAATAATAACGTTTGTTGTTCTTACAAATATGACTTTGAGATATAACTTTCCCAATCTTCTATAAGCATGAAACTTGTCACCAGCAAGAATAAGATATGACGGCTTAGTTATGACTGCAACCACCATTTCTTTCGTTAAATTTCTATGCTCAAGTTTTAACAACGCATGCCGAGAGAAAATTATTGGTAAATCTTCAGCCATAAAGTTCGATCGCTTCTTTTATATTTCTAGTCGCCCTCTTAAAATTATCACTTTGTGAAAAACATATTTCAAATATACCATTTTCCAAACCACTTGACAAGATTTTGGGGGTATGCTACATATTAAAATGCTGCCAAAAAACAAAAACACGGAGAAATAACAATGAAAATCGGCGGCCTGATTATTGTTCTTTCACTACTTGGCGCTATGGGATGCACTACTAATTACGAACGAATGGAAATCGGTAAAGTAGTTGGTATTGCACAAGAGGAAACCCAAACTCCGCAAGATGACGGAAGTATGCTACCCGGCGATATAATCGAAGTTGGCAAAATAATACAGGTGAAAAATGTAACATTCACGGTTCGTTACAAATCGGCTAACTCGTTCATCTCGACCGCGAAAGTCGGAGATTGTGTAAAGATTCTAATGAAAGTCTACCGTAATCCTATTTTCGGAGATGAAACATTTATCCCCGACAAATCCGAAATAACTATCCAGTGCAACTGACTGTTGCTATCGGCCTTTTCGAACTCATCTCAAATTGTGCCGCTTTTTTGTTTATTAAAATTCTTGGAAAAGCGAACCTGCCGTAATTTTCTGAACTCAAGAGGGAGTCAAAAATGTCGGAATCGACAAATATTAGGGGAGTTCAAGGGTCACCCTCTTGGTGAAGAAAATTATGGCGGGCGAGCGTTATTTCTTGCCTTCTACAATCTGCATGGCAATATTATTAGGCACTTCCTCGTAGTGGTCAAATTCCATCGTATAAGAGGCGCGACCCTGCGTCAAAGACCTTATAATCGTGGCATATCCGAACATTTCTGCAAGGGGAACTTTTGCTTTAATTGTCTTGATTCCCAGTCCCCTATCGCTCATTTCTTCAATCCTGCCCCTTTTGGAATTCAAGTCCCCGGTAACCTCTCCCAAAAACTGCTCCGGCGTTACCACCTCAACCCTCATAATCGGTTCTAATAATACCAAAATAGCACGCCGAGCTGCCTCCTGTAAAGCAACCGAACCCGCGATTTTAAAAGCCGCCTCGGATGAATCAACATCGTGATAAGAACCGTCATAAAGCGTTACTTTCATATCAACCATAGGGTAGCCGGCAAGCACTCCCTTATCCATGGCCTCCCTGATTCCTTTTTCCACAGCCGGAATAAATTCCTGCGGAATAATTCCGCCTCTGATTTCATCAACAAATTCAAAACCCTTGGCGCGTTCTTGCGGTTCCACCTTAAGCCAAACGTGTCCATATTGCCCGCGACCTCCTGACTGGCGAATATATTTTCCTTCGGCCTCTGCCAATTTTTTAATAGTTTCTTTATAAGCCACCTGCGGTCTGCCCACATTGGCCTCCACGGAAAATTCGCGCTTCATCCTATCAACAAGAATTTCCAAATGCAATTCGCCCATGCCGGAAATAATAGTGTCTCCGGTTTCAATATCTCCCTTGATTCTGAATGTCGGGTCTTCATCGGAAAGGCGCTTAAGCGCCAATCCCATTTTTTCCTGGTCTGCCTTGGTTTTCGGTTCAATCCTTAATGATACCACCGGCTCCGGAAAAACTATTTTTTCCAAAACAATCGGATAATCCGGATCGCATAACGTATCTCCGGTTCTGGTTGCTTTCAATCCCACAATCGCTCCAATATTTCCGGCTTGAATTTCTTTTAATTCTTCGCGGTGATTAGCATGCATTCTTAAAATTCTCCCGATTCTTTCCTGGTCTTTGGTTGTTGAATTCAACACATAAGAGCCGGCATTTAATACTCCGGAATAAACCCTGAAATAAGTAAGTTGTCCCACAAACGGGTCGGTTTGCAATTTAAAAGCCAAAGCCGCGAAAGGCGCGTCGTCTTTCGCTTCCCGAATTTCTTCAACATCGGTTTTGGGATTTATGCCCTTGACCGGAGGCATTTCATTAGGAGACGGCAAATAATCCACCACACCGTCCAAAACCAGCTGAACCCCTTTATTTTTAAGGGCCGAACCGCAAAAAACAGGCACCAACTTATAATCAATGGTTGCCCGGCGAAGCGCGGACTTTAACTCGTCCATCCCAATTTCTTTTCCTTCAAGATATTTTTCGGTAAGTATATCATCGGTTTCCGCGATTTTTTCAATCATTTTATGGCGCCAATTTTGGGCTTCTTCTTTTAAATTTGCCGGAATTTCCGATTCCGCTATTTTTTCCCCTTTTTCTCCTTCAAAGTCAATTTTTTTCATGCGCATCAAATCAATCACTCCTTCAAAATTTTCTTCAAGACCAATGTTTATTTGCATGGCAACGGCATTAGGAGTCAATCTTTCCCAAATTGAGCGTAAAGATTTTTCCCAAGAAGCGCCCATTCTATCAAGTTTATTAATAAAACAAATTCTCGGGACTTTGTATTTATCCGCTTGCCTCCATACAGTTTCCGATTGCGGCTCAACTCCGGCCACCCCGTCAAAAACAACAACACCGCCGTCAAGAACCCTCAATGACCTTTCCACTTCAACAGTAAAATCAACGTGTCCGGGAGTATCAATAATATTTATCCGATATTCATTATCTTTAGTTTTCTTTTCTTCAGGTAAATAAGTTGGTTTCCAAAAGCAATTGGTCGCGGCCGAAGTGATGGTAATGCCCCGTTCTCTTTCCTGCTCCATCCAGTCCATAACCGTAGTGCCCTCATGAACCTCGCCGATTTTATGAGCCACGCCGGTATAAAAAAGCACCCGTTCGGTAACGGTGGTTTTCCCGGCGTCTATATGCGCGATAATTCCGATATCGCGAGTTCGTTCAATTGGGTAGTCTCTCATATTATTTTTCTCGAATCATCTTCGAACTAACTCGAATTTATCTCAAATAGCTAAAATGGCTAAGGTTAATATCTGCGTTTATAATCGCTTTTGCCTTTTTTAAGAAAAATATCCACAACTTCAATTTCACCGCTCTTGAGAGTAAATAAAATCCGCCACCGGCCTACGCGGGTGCGGTAACCATCCATCGAATCTTCCAACTTCTTGGTATGAGGAGGAAATAAGCCTTGTTCTAAAATTCGTATTGCTTCGTTAATGATTAATTGATATTTCCGCGGCGCTACACCAAGTCCCGCAAGCGCTTTTGGTCTGAAGAAAATCCGGGTCATGGCAGATTAAACTGTTTTTTTACTTTAGCATACGGAATTCGTTTTTGATTTTTTTTATCTTGCGCAACACTCAATAGACGTTTCGTATCCTCAACATCTTCCCCCTCCTCCCATTGCCTGCGTAAATCTTTTTCAAATTGCTTTGGGTCAACAACCAAAAGCCGACGTCCTGTTCCGTTTTCTAAAACTTTTTTAGGAATTTCTATGGTAATGGTCGGCATAATTGTATTATACGACTAAAGACGCAAAAAATCAAAAATTATTATTCAATTTTTTCTTGTGGCGGCTGTTGCAACCCTCTTTCAAATTCTTCCATTTTCTTTTCTCAAATTCTTCCTTTCCAGAATTGCATCAAAACCAGTCCACATTTTTGCGCCAAAAGCAATGTCATCTTCAAACTGCCGTTCAAGATTTTCAACTGTCCAAAATTTATCCTCGCGGATGCTTTCCAGCTCTTTCCGAATTTCTTCAGGAATTTTATACAGCCGTTTCTCGGGTTCAAATTTTTCTTTTCCTATTTCCATAAATTAAAATTACGCCAAAGTATAATAAAGATTGCAAAATGCATCGTATTCCAACGGATTGATGGTTAAATTCACCGCGCCGACTTTGATATAAACCGGCTCTCCTTTTTTGATTAAAAAACCATATCCCTCCGGTAAAAAATGATAACTTACTAAATCGTTAATGCCGGAAGAATATGTATAGACATCACGTTGCTGATAAAATAACCAATCTTTTTTGAGCCCGACTAAAAATTTTCTTGGCTCAAGCGATGGATTTTTCGAAACCGCAAGATAAATTTCATAATTATCCGACTTACAGCACAAAAGCCCGATGGCCGTGCCAATGAGCCAAATATCCTGTTTGGGCCTCCATGTCGCCATTATAAACATTCGCTTCCTCTTCCCCTCACCCGGCTCAACTCTTTCCAAAATATGAAAATTTTTGTGAAATACCTCTTTCATAAAAAATAAAGTGATTACCACGCAAAATGAGCAAACGCCTTATTTGCTTCAGCCATGCGAAGGGTGTCCATCTTTTTCTTAACTGCTATCCCCTCGTTTTTGGAGGCGGCCATTAATTCTTCGGCTAATTTTTCATGCATCGGCCTTCCTTTTTTTGCTCTGGCCGCGTTCAAAATCCAGGTAAAAGCCAACTGCATTTTTCGCTCACCCCGAACTGCCCGCGGCACCTGATAAGTCGCTCCTCCAATTCTTTTTGCTTTTACCTCCAAGGCCGGGGACGCGTTCTTTATGGCCAAATCAAAAGTGGCCAGCGGCTCCACCTGATATTTTTGCTGCATAGTATCAAAAGTTTTATAAACAACCCTTTGGGCCGCACTCTTTTTCCCCTTTCTCATTACATAATTAATAAACTTGGCCACAAGCTGGTTACCATACTTCAGGTCTGGCGCAATTATTCTTTTTACTTTTCTTTTTCGTCTCATCTCCGAGAGACATGAGACAAGTGACATGAGACAAGGCACAAATTCCATGTCACATGTTACATGTCGCTTGTCGCTATTTGGGGGTTTTCGCGCCATATTTTGAACGCTGCTGCTTCCTTCCCTCAACTCCGGTCATATCCAAAATTCCTCTTACAATATGATATCTAACTCCGGGCAAATCTTTAACTCTTCCGCCGCGGATTATCACCACCGAGTGTTCCTGCAAATTATGCCCTTCGCCGGGAATATAGGCCGTAACCTCCATGCCGTTGGTAAGACGAACTCTGGCAACTTTTCTCAAGGCGGAATTCGGCTTTTTCGGAGTAACCGTAGTCACCTTTATACAAACACCTCTTTTAAAAGGCGACGAATATGGTACCGGTCTGTTTTTCTTTACGTTAAAACCGCGCTCAAGCGCCGGCGTTTTTGACTTTGCTCTTTTGGGAGTTCTGCCTCTTTTTACCAACTGATTAATGGTGGGCATAAAATTGATATTAATAAAAATTACCTAACGTAGCAAATTTAGCATAGTAAACAAAACACGTCAAATCGGATTACATTATGGGACTGTTGCCGAATGTCATCCTGAACACATTCGCTTCGCTCAGTGTAAACTCCGTGAAGGAACTCAGCCACTCGAAAACATTGAAAACATTGAGATTCTTCCCCTTCGCATTGCTCAGAGTCAGAATGACAGAAATGGAAAAGGGCCATTCGGCAACAGTCCAATTATGGTTCCCGCGGACAAAAAAACCCGCGGGAAAAGCGGGTCATGATTTTATTCGCAATGATTCAAGAAATTTTTCCAGTTCTTCATTATGCTCTGAAAACGGGTCATTAAGATAAAATTTCGGATTCTCGTTCACCAAGTGCCAATCCACGTGCCAGGAACAATGTTTTTCATCCAGGATGGTCCGGATATAACGCGAACGAAGACATGCCCTGGTCGGAGGCGGATTATCCAAGGCGCTGGCAATCTCTTCTCTGGTTACAAATTCTTCAACCAGGCCGGCTTCACGCAATTTGTTATAAATTCCGTTTTCGCTAACATCCGAATACAAAAAATCAAACAACCGGCCCTTGGGCGAAAAAATATCTTTAACGGCCGCTTTCAAATAGTGGAGTTTAGTAACCCAGTCAAGATGGCGGTAAAGTTCTTCCGGATTCTCTTCAAGCTTATCCAAAACCCACTGCCAAAGTTCCAAAGTATTATTTTCTTCTTCGGAAAAACCATTGATATTTTTTAAAACCAAATTAAGATATTCGCGCTGAATTTGAATCGCGGTATATTCCTTTCCGGTCCTGCTATCCGCAACTTTTCTGGTTAAACTGATATCCTTTGAAAAATCATACATTTTGTGTATGGGATTGCCAACATTAACCGGCGGCAGCAAATCGTTATTTTCCTCAAAAGCGCGAAGAACAAGATGCGTAGTCCCGAATTTAAGAAAAGCGGCAAAAGAAGACATATTCGGATCGGAATAAATCAAATGCATTCTTTTATATTCCGGCGGCGCGCATTCCTCTTTAAATTGTATTAATGTCCTATCACGTAATGTTTCGGAACCGGTCAGCTTTTTAATGGCAAAAGCCCTTTGCGATATGACATAATGCCAGCCCGACTCCCTGCTCCACCTTATACCTCCGGCGCCATGGATAATAACACGGGAAATAAGAAATGGCGTTAAAAAATTGCAAAACAGTTGAGATACTGGATAAGGAAGAGACATATTCAAACTGATACGAACCGGATCAAATCTAAAATCGGCAAGATAATTTTCATGGCATCCGACGCATTGCGCTCCCTCCTCCTCTTTGGAATAAATAGTAGTATTTTTAGAAATTATAAAATCATCAACGAAAATAGGCTTATTCTCTTTTGCCGAAGCGCGCCTGACATCATTAACAAATATTTCTCCGGCCTTGTCATGGGCGACGCAAAGTTTTACCGAATCACATTCCGGCGTGGAATATTCGGGAAACATACTTTCATTAACGTAATCAAAATAAAATAGTCCGCCGTTAGAGCCGAGCCAAAACCGTTTCTCAGCAAGATTTGAAGATTTAGTAATAACCCGATAACGTTTAAAGAGTTCATACGAATCGCTACTCTGAAACAACGGAAATAATAATATATTCGCGCTTTCCGACTCTATGCCCCCTCCTTTTCCGAACTTCTTAGCAAAAGAATATTCGTTTTCCGTACCAAAAATGCGTTTTTGCATTGACAAAATCCGCGATTATTTTTAAAGAGCTTGGTGTTTTTACCTTAAAACAATGACTCCCAAATGGCAAGATTTCAAAAAACAGGCATAACACCGGTAATAATCCTGAACAAAAACAAAACCACCGGAAAAATTAAATTAGAAAAGAAAAAAATGAAAGCCAAAAGCAACATAAAACCGTATTGCTCCATAAATGCTTGAATGTGCCGGTATTGATACGGCAAAAGCGTGAAAAAGACCTTGGAGCCGTCAAGCGGAGGAATCGGAACCAAATTAAAAACCGCCAGAACTAAATTAAGGAATACAATGAATGTGGCTATCTGAAAAAAATTAGCAAAAAGCGCGGAACCGACCAAGGAGTATGAAATCATTATCCGCAAAACAATGCCAAAAAAAACCGCCAAAAAAATATTTGAAAGAGGGCCGGCCGCGCCCACCAAAGCCGGACCCCATTTTTGGTTACGAAGGTTATACGGATTATATGGCACGGGCTTAGCCCAGCCAAAAATAAATCCGGTTGTAAAATAAGTAAACAGAGGCAGTAAAAAAGAGCCAAACGGGTCAAAGTGATTAACCGGATTAAGAGTAAGACGTCCCGCGTATTTAGCGGTCTTGTCGCCCAAAGCCAAAGCGGCATATCCGTGGGATACTTCATGAACCACAACAGAAAAAATAAGGACGGCGATTTGGATTATGAACTGGGTTGCATTCTCCATTTAAAAATGTTATTTTTAGCAATGACGCCAATCTACAAATGAAATGCGAATCTATTGAATTGCGAATCGTAATAATATTCGTAATTTGTAGATTAGCATTAAATTCGCATCGGATTGGCATCACACCTATGAAAGTTTGTACAATATGTAAAAAGGGCTCGGTTATGGGAGGAAAACGAAAACTCCTTCGAGGCCATTATAACTTAACCTGGAGAGGAAGAAAATATCCCAATTTGCAATGGGCTAAACTTGCTAACGGCAAAAGAGTAAAAACATGTGTAAAGTGTTTGAAGAAACTGCATAAGGTTTAAGCGACTCCAATATACAAATGGCACCCTAATGACACAAATACGTATTCGAGTCATTCGAGTGAATTTGAGTCGTATTAGAATCGCTTTATAATGAAGGTCATCTTATCTCACAAACCTAGTTTAACAAAAAACAAGGCCGTCCTTGTTTCTTTTTTCACACCCGAAAAAAAACCGGCTCACCCTTATTTAAAAAAACTTTCCCAAACAGACGCGGCCTACATTGCCAAAATCATGGCGCATGACTTCACAACAGCGCAGGAAAAATTCAGAGAAGTGCATCTGCCGTCAAATCCGGACCAATTAATTGTACTTGCCAATCTCGGAAAAACGAATGAATGGAACGAAAAAAAATATATTCTTTTCGCAAGAAAATTGGTCACATATCTTAAAGACCACAGGATTAAGTCATCCTCGGTATTCTTAAATGACTTTAAATTTAATCCTTTGCCTATACGGCGGATAACGCAACTATTTGCGGAAAATGTCATACTCGCGGATTTCACATTCAACAAATATAAAGAACCGCCCAAAGAAGGATGGCCGGAAATAAATGAAATTGAAATAATTGTTCCAGTTCCGGTTTCTCCATCAATAAAAACAGGACTGGAAGAAGGTTTAATTATCGGCGAAGAAACGAATAATTGCCGGATTCTTGCCAACACCCCGGGAGGAGAAATGACTCCGCAAAAACTTGCCCAAGCCGCTCTTGAAATCGGCAAAAAAACCGGAATAAAAGTTGACGTATTTGACGAAAAAAAAATCAAGGAACTCGGCATGGGCGGAATATTGGGCGTATCAAAGGGTTCCGACGAAAAACCGCGATTTATTGTTATGAAATATGATTCTGGAAAACCCGCCCCTTTGGGGAAGAAAGGATTACCAAACAAAGTCATACAGCCAATAGTTTTTGCCGGCAAGGGAGTTACTTTTGATACCGGCGGACTTAATTTAAAACCGTCAGAAGCAATCTATGAAATGCATATGGATATGTCAGGGGGAGCCGCGGTCATACACGCTATGGCCGCTATTGCCCGAATGAAACTGCCGGTAAAAATAATCGGGCTTATTCCGGCCGTAGAAAACATGCCATCCGGTTCAAGCTATCACCCGGGAGATATTTTAAAAACCATAACCGGAAAAACCATTGAAGTGCTGAACACCGACGCCGAAGGACGGATTATTCTCGCAGATACTCTGGGATATGCGCAAAAACTTAACCCTAAACTAATTGTTGACGCGGCAACGCTTACGGGCGCCGCGACAGTAGCGCTCGGACAACGCGCCATCGCGCTATTTTCGAGTTCTGGTGAGCAAGGCCGAACCACAAACGAAAAATTAGAAAAATTCGCGCGCGACATTGGCATGAATTCCGGCGATTATGTCTGGCCGCTCCCTTTATGGGACGAGTACTATGATGACGTGAAAGGAACATTTGGCGATATTGCCAATACCGGAAAAAAGGGACAAGGCGGAGCAATTGCCGGAGCAATATTCTTAAAACAATTCGTGGGAAATTATCCGTGGATGCACCTTGATATCGCGCCGACCATGACCACTATTGAAGGACAATTCTTGGCAAAAGGCGCATCCGGAACCGGAGTAAGATTTTTGGTGGAACTGGCAAAAAACGCCAATAAAATTCCATAATAAAAAATAGAAATAAGAAAAACAAAAATGGAAAAAATTTCAGAAAAAATCGAAACAGAAAATGAAATTGCAAAAAAACTCATAGAACTTATTGAGCGGGATAAGCACACAATGCTTTTAACAGCAGTTCAATTTGCGTTAAGAGATCTTGCCGATGGGCAAATTAATTCAGCACTCCTTAGACTGAAAATTGATTTAGATAAACTTATTATCAATAAAGAACTTTATAATTTTGTTCAAAAATTATTAGAAGACAGAAATTTAACCGGAGAGAAATTTAAGCCAATGATATAATATTGCCTGAGTTTATCAAAGGCATACTTTCAATGAAACCCTTCGACTCGCCGGGCTCGCTCAGGGAATACTTAACTTCGAGCCATAGTGGTAGTTACATCCCGCACTAAAATTTCGGGCCATAGTATAGTGGTAGTACACAAGGCTGGGGGTCTTGTAGTGGCAGTCCGATTCTGCCTGGCCCGAATTTCAAAAGGTGGAAGGATAACTGGGTCTAGTAGTCCGAGTCCGAATAGTGAAAAGCCGCCGGCACAAAACCGACGGCTTTTCGCTTAAAAAATGCCTAAAAAATTCATCCATTTAATCTCCCAATTTCTGATAGGTTCTCAAAACGTCCTTTTATCACGCCCGCGCTGTCAACCAAACATTTTTCTCCGTCAATCTGGATAACAACATTGCCCTTTCTTAAACTAAAGCCGACAACGGTCAATGTTTTGGCGTTTCTCACCTCTGGGGGGTAATGACCTTTTTGATTCCTTAAAACCAGCCGGTCGCCGACTCTAAAATCGTATCCGAAACCTTTCATTTCTTTCTCAGACCCAACCCTTACTTCATTTCCTCCTATCGTAGGAAACGTTTGATTATCATTTTTATTTTCGGGGATTTCCGCTGAGTTAATTTTTTCATAAACTTTACGATGTTCTTCTAAGGGATCTGCTACAACAACATTATCACCTATCTGCACTATAACTCTATCATCATCCATAAAACCAACAATAACAAGTTTTTTTGCGTCTTTAACTTTATCAGTTACATTGTTCATGCCGTATCGTGTGAGCATTACTTTATCGCCCACGCGCAAATCTTCCAAGACCGCGCGCTCTCCTCTCTCGGCAAAAACACCATTTGCATCTGTAAACTTTTTTCTCTGCACGGTTTCCGGCCCGTTCCCACTTTCTACCCCGGCTCCCGTTCCGGCACCGGCGCCAGAAGGCGGTTTTCTTGTTGCTTCCTCACCGAACTTATGCGTCCAATTGCCCGAAGAAATGCCGATGGCATCAAGCTGGTCCATGACTTTTTCCAAATCATTCGAGTCGCTTATTTTATCAAGATAATAATATTGAATCGCCCGCAAAATGACTTCTTTGGGCATATCTTCTACGGAATAATGCTCCCCGCTGTTCCTGTCAACCACAATCCTTTTATGTTCCAGATAATCCAGAAATTCAATAAGCGTTCTTCGCGTAAAAATATATTTATCTTTCTTAGACATGCCGATTTCGCGCTTCCGCGCCATTTCCTCAAGAGTTACGTGAAATTTGGCGAGTTTTTCCAAAAAACCGCTGAAATTATTGATTTCGCGAAGAGACGGATAAAGCGGCCACATGCCTTCGGCATGATATCTGTCGCCCAAAAATTTCACTACCGGCTGTTTTCCGTATACCGCGAGCTCCATCATCTGCGCATACTCTTCTTTTACTGGCGGCTGGATGAATTTATACGCAAGCCACCGGTCTTTATACGCGGGTTCAAACGTAACCCGTCCGGCATGAGTTTCCGCGGGATTGGTCGCGCCGTACTGGCGGAAATTCCGGTGCAAGGGAATAACCCCCTTAAGCTTTCCCTGCAGCCATAAGCCCTCTTCCTCCTCCGTTAATTTTCTTATAACCAGTCCACCGTTTTCGGAAACCTCAATACTGGGATTTTTTTCAAGAGAACTCATGCCGCGGCCTAAAATCTGCGGCTCCGCGAAACCAAGCTCGTCATTAAGCAAAATGCATCCCTTGGTCGCGCAAAACGTAAGATAACCGTCTTCCCATTTCCAATCGGAAATTTTCAGCCCTTCGTTGGAAGCGATTTTCTGGGATTCAAATTTCGTCAGGGCCCGGTTCTGGTCCCTTACTTCATGCAAAATTTTTCTGGATTCTTCCGTAAGCGATTGCGGATTTTTCAATATCTGCTCAAACAAAATTTGCGCGTCCCCGTCATTAGGCACAAATTTTCCGATAAGTTCCGAGGTGTCGGTCTGGCCGTTATAATTCATGCGGCGAAAAGGCTGTCCCAAAAGAGAGGCCAGCAATTCAACTGCCGTGGTTTTTGAAGTTGCCGGCTCTCCTTCTAAAAGGCAGGGCTCTCTTAATTTATACGCTTCCGCGGCCTTATAAAGCACTTCCAGGGTGCGCTGGTCATAACAAAGATGGCTGAATTTTTCCAAAGGAGGAACAAACTGCTTAAGCTCGGGAGGACAAACAGGCATTTCCAGCTCTAGGTCAAAAATATACAATTTTTTTCCGTCGGGAGAATATTCAAAGGGAACGGGGAATTCCCGGTTCACTTCTTTTTTCTTTTCGGCTATGGGTGCCTCCGGAATAAGCCCTACCTTAAAAGGCGCCTTTGTTTGTTTAGCGTCCGGATTATTTTTATTTTCCTGTCCAAATGACGGCGAATTAAATGCGCCCATAATAATGAAAATTTAGTAATATTTATGCGAAATTAAACCCGGCAAACCGATGAAATAACGTCCGGCATTAAAATATTTTCATAATCGTCATTATTCATAAGAAGAAGAAGTTTGGAACCGGCGGGGATATCAAGAAAAACTGTACACTCCTTGTCTTGAGCAAGTTTCACGTCAATAAAATTCCGCGATAAGTTTTCCAGATGCGTGATAATTTTCGGAGACACGCCTTCGGAAATATCCAATACTGCCGTTTTTTTCTTTAAAACGGACTGAAAAACTTTCCCGAGAATTATATCGGGATGAATCGTTTTATCCGCCTTGATAACCGTAATATTTTTCTTCTTGAAAAACGCGATAATTCCCTTTCTTTTTTTGTTATCGGCAATAATGGCGCCAACGGGAAAAGAAGCCCTTCCGCCAAGAGCGCTAAAACCATCCGCGTAATCATTAAGTTTGTCATCAAAAACCTGCTTCATAATATTATCATAATACCAAAAACGTTAATTTTCAACCCCGTTAGAAATCTAAATAAGTCGTAATTTTATTCCGGAAGACGTAAGGCGGAGCCGCTTCGCTTTACCGTGTTTTATCATTAATGTATAGCCGGATTTCTAACGGGGTCAACTATCTATCGTTTTTATAAGCGTATTTTTCCGGATTCAATATCATGTCTTCAAGAAGAGCGGACAATGTTTCCGGAAGATTTCTGACATCTTCCTCCACTATTGACGCGGGAAAATATTCCCTGACAAATTCGGTTTTCGGCCCAAGCCCGATGCCGATTAATTTTTGGCTGGTTTTCTTTAAGATATCCGCCACTGCCCGGTGCGTTTCTGATGGCGCGTCTTTTTCTAACGTCATGGGCATTCCATCGGTAAGAACCAACAAAAATTTCTCTTTGGCAAATTCCTTTTCCAAATCCCGGGACGCGGTTACCAGAGCCCTGCCGGTATCGGTATATCCTTCAACCATCTTCATACCGTTCATTTTTTCCCGAATTTTATCGTTAAGGTCTTCTCCGGAATTTTTGAACTGGAAAAAATCGTCGTTAAAACCGGCAACCGCAAATTTAACTCCCAGCCGGTTTAAAACTTCCGATAAAAGAATTTTGGCCTTAAAATCATTCTCAATTTTTCCTCCATTCCCCATGGAGTTGGACATATCGTTTAAAATGAAAAAAACGTAATCTTTTTTCTCATGGCGGGAATATGATTCAAAAATCTTGCTGTCAAGCGCTTTAGCGCCGGCCATTATTCCCGCCTCCCACTTAAACACCTTAAGCAAATTGGGTTTTAGCCCGGCAGATTTCATCTTTATATTCCGCTTGATATTGGGCGTAAATATCTCATCCAACCTGCGGTAAAGCGCGTCATCAAGGACCCGCACTTCTTCATAAGCGCGCATATATCCATTCTTGTTTTCGGAAATTTTTGCCTGTTTTTTTTCAATTTCTTCAAGCTCGTGTTTAACCAGTACCTTTTCCCGTTTCAGCCGCTCTTCCGCCTCCTCCAGCTTTTTCATTTTTTCTTCTTTTTTTTGGCGCGCTTCAAATACAACATGCGTTTCCGGCTCATCTTCCGCTAATTTTCCGGAAAATTCCCTGACGATTTCGTCCTCAATATACTCCAGCGTCTTTCGGGCCATATGCTGAAGAAATTCTTTTTCTTCTTCGGATAAACCGTCAAAAACCTTCCGCAGTTCTTTTTTCAGCTCATCGCTTATTTGGTCCAGGGGAAGCGGATTTCCTTCCTGTTTTTCCCCACCTTCCTGCCCTGAAATTACCGTTTTTTCTTTTTTACCTTTTGCCGATTCGCCGGATTCTTTTCCTTCCATGTTTTCCTCTTCTTCTTCCGTTTTATCCTCATTTATCACGTCTTGCCCGTTTCGCGCGTCCGGCCGGGTTTTTTCTTTTTCCGGCTGCTCTTCCCCGGTTTGAGAAGGCCGCATTTTCTCAAGCTCCTTTTTTAACTCTTCCGGCAGTTGTTTTAAAAGTTCACGCAATTTAGCCGGGTCGGGCCGGGTTTCTCCATCCTCTTTTTGGCCTTGAGGCGCGTCCCGGCCTTCTTTTTTATCACCCTTTTCGCCTTCACTGCCGGACAACGCCTGCTCAAGCAATTTCCTCAACTCTTCAAGCTCCAAATCTTTTTTAACCAGCTTTTCCATTTCCGGCCATATTTTCTCGTACGTTATTGAATACCGCTCTTTAGCGCTCCTGACCACGTCTTTTTCCTTAGCACCCTCAGCCGGAAGAGTTTTTTCGGCCATTTCCACGTATTCCTTCACATTTTCATAAGCGGCCAATACGTCGGGGGCGTATGGCGGCAGTTCTTCATAATGGGGCGCGTAAACGCATAAATCCGCGAACTGCATAAATTTGGGAATATAGCCAAACGCTTTTTTTCTTCATCAGACATGGCGCGATATCTTTGGTTTCCCTCCCGGCGGGCCTCATCAACCCAAAGCCCCGCTCCGGAAAAACGTTCCCGCACAACCTGGTCAGTCGGGCGCTCCTCAACCGCCTGAAGCACGGCGTGAAAACCCAATTGCTGCAATACCTCATCAGGAACAAATTCCGCATGCCTCGTAATAAGCACATGACCGGCCTCATGAGCCGCCCTTCCTTTAGGGACGTTCTCATTAATTCCAACAATTTGCTTCGGTATATGAACGCGTTCTTTTATGAGCTTTCTGGTTTTGGGGTCGCGGATCACCTGACGAAACCACGTGGTTCTGGCGTCCTTGCCCTCTTTGGCATATCTCAAAAGCGTAGGCAAATCAACATCGGTAGTAACCTCCAAATTCAACTTGCCGCTTATGGTGCGGATAATTAAAGAAATGCGCTCGTGCAATCCTGTTAACTCCGATACTTCATTTAGCGGACCGGCTGCTTCTTCTTCTCCATTCATTTTTGCAAAAAAATGTTCTTGTTTTTCCCGCATACGACAATCGTAATCCAAACCTTAAAAAATCGCAATAAACCGCTCATAAAAATTTGCCGGCATCACAAATCAAGATTCGTTTCTCCGACAAGCATGGAATGAATCGCGGACAAAATTAAAAAGGCCCCTGTTCGGATTAAAGGATTTTAGCAAAAAGACAGGTGGGTCGCCGCAGTCCTAACCCAAGGGCTCGAACGATATAAGCATCCCAAAATGAACGATTTGACCTAAAACCTGAATCCGAATAATGGGGCCTAATTACATTATAAAACAATAATTAAAGTTAAAAAAGCAAACTGTGGATAATCAAAATTTGTCCATTACTCCTATTTTTTCCCGCTTAATATATTTTCAACCATAGCCAATTCATTATAAATTCCCTCAATCAAATCATATTTTCTTGCTTCCTCAAGAGTAACCCAGGAAAAATCCGTAAAATCTTTACCCAAGACAACTTCGCCATTTTTATAATGAGCCCAATAAGACAATGTCACCACCGGATAACCGTCTGGCCTGACGAAAACCAAGTTACAAAGATAATTCGGTTTTTCTATATCCAGCCCCGTTTCTTCCTTTACTTCTTTTCTCAAAACCCAATCCACAACACCGTACCACTGCGGATAACCCGCTGTTTTAGAAAGGTGTTCGTATTCATGAAGCACGAGTTTTCCGCCGGGCACAGTCCAACGGTTAGGAAAAGCTTTTTCATGAGGCGCTCTTTTTATAATTAAAAAATACCTCTTCTTTTCAAGGTCATCGCATTTCACAATAATTGCCGTTGCAACGACAAAATGAAGCCGCGGGTCCAATAAATTGTTTTCGTTGGTCATATTTGTTTTTCGCGTCCGCCAGTATCAATTCGGCCCCCTTGCCATTGGCCGCGATAAGAAGCGGCTCTGCCCTTAACTTCAAAAAACATGGCATTAACATAACGCGCCCCTAATTCTATTTCGACTGAAACAGGCCCGGCGTTGAAAATAGCCGGATGAATCGTACCGGAATATCCCGGGTCAACAACGGAAACACGGGTAATAATCCCTGAACGATGAAGAGTGGTGCGCGGTTTTACAATGGCCAAAAGATTCAAAGGCATATTGAATTTTTCAACGGACTCGGTAAGAAAATATTCGCCCGGTTTAATAATAATCGAGGAGCGTTTCACCGGGTCAAACTCGGCAACCAAAATTCCTTTTGGGGTTTCCCGCTCATCAATTCCCAAGAATCCCCCGCCTTCAAGCCGTAATAATTTTCCGAGGCGCAAATCAATGCCCGCGCCCTCCGGATTGATTAACTCTCTTTCCGAAAGATTTTCGAGCAGTTTAATCTCGTCAACCAGTTTATGAATTTCGTCAATTCCAAGAATCATAAGTTTAGAGGTTTAAAACCTGGGCTGTTTGTTTTATCAATGCCAACGCCACCGGAGCCGGCAGCAAACTAAATGCCTCTTGCCCTTCATCGTCTTTCACCGTCCATGGTTCCTCTATCACGCGAATACCGCCACTCCCCTCCAATTCATACCGATACGCAGGCGTAATCTCGTACCCATCAACATATTCTTTTGCCGCATTAACGGGTAATGAATTTCGTAAAAATACTTTTGGAACACCCTCAAGATTCATAAGTGTTTTTGCAACTGCCACATCCGCCTCAATACGGTCACGAATCGCTTCAATCCCCAACTCGTCTCCTTCTTTCGGCACCATGCGGCTTTTCCCATATCCATGGCAGGAAGGATTATCGCACACAAGAAAAAATTGTCCGGCTTCTGAGTCAAAACCAATCTCCTTGGTCCGTAAAAGCCGTATGTTCCGAGGACTATGGCACTCCGGACACACAACGCGCGTTTTCATCCGCTCATCAATAACATTTTCCGGAACATCTATAAACACGAAAAAATCAGGGTCATCGCGATAACCTATAAGAGCGCGAAAATAAAGGGCGTAAGAAACCTGATCAAGGTTCCGGGGAAACCCGTCTATAAAAATTGCTTTTCTCCCTAACCGGTCAATTTCGCGTTCAACCAAAGCTAAAATTATTTCGGTGGGAAGAAGTGTTTTTGTATCACGGCCAAGAATCACATCAATCGCTTTCTCAATGGTAATAAATCCGCGATAACGGCGCTTGAGAAAATTAATCAGCTCATTTTTTTGATATTCATCCTTTAAATTTTTATGAACACTCCTAACGATATCGCCAACGGAAATATGCGCGACACGATCTTCACCCACGGCTTCCATAAAAAGTTTCGTATACGTTCCTTTTCCTGAATTCTTCGGCCCCAATAAAAAACCAATGAATGTGTTTGTTCGGAGATATTCACGGAGCTTCTCGATTTCAGACCCCGCTTTCGCTTCAAAATACTTCCGACGTTCTACAGGATCTTCAAGCATGAACTTTTGCGAAACCCCCTCTGTTTTGGTTTTAAAAATTGGAAATGAAAATTCTTTCATGGTTTTTACGCATCAACAAAATATTAACAAAGACGGTAAATTAAAGCAAGGTATTTGACCCCGTTAGAGGTTCGAAATTAGACGGTGGTTTAAATTAATCCTACAGCGAAAGCGACTTACGCCTTGCGCTTCCTGAATAAAGTAGGGCTTAATTTAAACCTCTAACGGGGTTGACAAAGAACGTCTTATCGCTACACTAAAAACAGTTTCTTAAAAACTTGCCCAAAGAAAAAACAATGAAAATCAAAGCCGTGATTTTTGATATTGAACTGGTAGAACTTTTAAACGGCAAAGACAACATGTTCAACTGGTTTCTGCATCGCGGAGAATCTGTAAATAGCAGTTTTGTGCCGATTAAAACCATTATTATTGAAAACGAACTTAATAACAGAAAAACCCGCCTGCCCAAAAATATAAAGCCTGATTTTCTAGGAAACGCTCGTATGGCGGGAAAATTTCTTGAAGACGCGGGAATCAAACCGGAAAATACGCTTTTCGTTTCAGACAATGAAGAACATATTGAATTTTGCAATGAAAAATACAGAACAGTGCTGTTAAAACCGAGTTTCACGTCGAAAGCCGGTAATCCTAATTTAACCAAATGCCGCCCGCGCTACCGGACCCATGACTTTGATGAACTGACGCGAATTGTCAACCTAATTGAATGGAAAGAGGGTGAATAATACGGACAAAACAATGAACCTTCGACCAACAAGCTGGTCGGAATTAGCAAGTTAAAAAATATTTTTGGCGAAAAGACGCCATAGAACGAATAAAAGATTAACTTTACTATTACGATTTGGTTATAAATTTTGATAAAAAAATAATAGTCCCGAAAACGGGGCTATTTTTAAAAAAGCTTAAAAAATTTTAAATAATAGTCCAACATTGTGCAGAATATTGGAATATTATTTCCGGCGCAAAATATTGCCGTCGCTTATAAAACGCGCGCCTCCGTCCAAATCGGTACGAAAAACTTTAATACCGAATGAATTCAGGCGGTCAATCACCTCCTGATGCGGATGCCCATAGCGGTTTTTGCGGCCGGCGGAAATAACGGCAAATTGCGGGGATACAGCCCGTAAAAATTCTTCGGAAGAAGAAGTTTTGGAACCGTGGTGGCCGGCCTTTAAAATATCCGACTTAAATATCAGGAAGCCGGACTTCTTCCATAACAATTGATATTCAAGGGATTTTTCTGCGTCTCCCATCATCAAAATAGAACTGGAAGCATAAACTAACCGGCCAACAACCATCGCGTCATGAATATTTTTAGGCGAGGAACCGAAAAAAGATTCCTGCGGAGAATAAACATCAAAATGAACGCCGTCGCCGAAATCAATAATCTCGCCGAATCTGGCAATGTGAACCGGAATATTTTTGGATTGCAGTAGTTGATGCCATTCGTTATATTCGGGGATTGAATGATTAACGCCCGATTCTAAAACCATGCCGATATCATATCGTTTCAAAACTTCCAACAATCCGTCAATATGGTCGGCATGAGGATGCGTTAAAATCAAAACATCAATAGAGCGGTCCCAAAAGGGCAGGGTCTCGCCGAGCTTGGAAAGAATGGCTGAGTCCGGCCCGCCGTCAATCAAAACCTGATTTCCCGACGGTGTCTGAAAAAAAATTCCATCACCTTGCCCGACATCAAAAAAATCAACCGTTAGAAGCCCGCGGCGCGCCTCAACCTGAAAAACGCCATACCATATAAAAATCGCTAACACAGAAAGGCCGCCAAGAAAACACCATTTGAAATTTTTCTTTTTCATTTCGCTAATCAATCACTAATTTTATTCGCAAATGGTTCAACGGGCTCACCACAGACATTCACGAATTAATTCGTGACTGATTTTAAAAAACTCTTATTATTTTCTTCTCCAAAACCAGTAACCAATACCGACATAAGCAATAAATACCAAAACCAACGGAATTTTCAAAACCACAACTGCTGCCAGCGGAACACGCGCGAAAAACTCGATGACGGAAATTTGATATTCAAGCAATAACCAACTGAACCAAGAAAAAATTTGAGCAATGGGCTGGAAAATAAATCCTCCGGAACCGGTTAAAAATCCGAAAAACATTGTTGCCGGAATTGCTATAAGAACCAACAAATTGGTTAATGGACTGATAATTGATAATCTGCCGAAATTGTAAATCAAAAGCGGCAAAACCATGAATTGAGCTGAAAAAGTGGAAACCAAAATTTCCCGCAAAAATGATTTCTTGGAAGGCCCGGTCTTCCAAGAAGGCCGGACCCTCTCTTCTGAAAAACGCGGCTGAATTTTCCAAAGAATCCGTGTTTTTGCTTTCTCAAAATATCCGTCAAAAATCGGAGAAGCATAAACAAGGCCGAGAGTTGCCAAAAACGATAATTGAAAAGCGGTGTCAAAGCGCAAAATTTTCGGGTTTTGGAAAATCATAACCGCGCCCGCAAAAACTAAGGCATTTCTAACACTGTATAATCTCCCTTCTTTTCTGGCAATCAAAACCAAAATACCCATAATGGTAGCGCGAACCACTGAAGCAGAAGCGCCTGTCAAAAGGGTAAACAAACCAACCGCCGCCATTGCCAGCCAAAAAGAAATTCTGAAAGGAATGCTCAACCATGCCAAAAATTGCATAATGCTTGTGGCCACAATAGTTATGTTATAACCGGAAAGCGCCACAATGTGGCTTGTGCCGGTAATCTGGAATTTTTCAATCAATTCTTTAGGGATAGACCGGCGTTCGCCAAGTATAAGCCCAGATAAAAATGAAGCATGCGGTTCCGGCAATACTGCGTTGATATTTTTAGAAAAAGCGGATTTTATAGAAAAAAGGTAATAGTACAAATCTTTTTTAGGTTCGCCGATAATCTCCACAATTGGAAAATTCATTACGTAGTAAATATCGTCTTTGGCCAAATAAGCAGTATAATCAAAATCTTCGCTAAAATTTTCTGGAATCTCCAATAACTTTTCCGCGATTATTTTTTGGCCGTAAAAATAACCGGGATATTTTCTTGTTCTGATTAAAACTTTGTTTTTCGTTCTCTCTTCCTCAATTATGAACTCCTGCGATTTTTCTTTCTGGGCCGGCTCGTAAATAATTATGCCGCTGATATTTATTGGCTGACCGACATAATCATCAAGGCCCTTTGAAACAAAATCATTCTTTTGAATAAACCGCCACGCGCCAAACAAAAAAGCCAAAACGCAAAAACCACAAACCGCCAACGGCAAAGTCCGGCCTTTTAAATGCAAAAGTCGGACCTTTGTAGTTCCTAATATAACCAGCAAGCATCCCAAAACAAAAAACACCCATAAAATGTAAATGAAAAACCCTAAATCACCTTCGGTGGTCGGGTAAAATGATGCAATAAACACCCCGGCCACAAATGCCAGGCAAAGATAAAGAAAAATTTGGGATTTAGGCATATTACACCTGTAACTGAACCGGCAAAAATTTTCAAAGATAAAGTCCCGGCTTTCGCCGGGACTTTTTATTCTCTTCCTTCAATACATCTAGAGCACTGCCTCTTTGGCGGCCTTGGCCACGCGGAATTTAACTACCGTCTTTGCCGGAATCTTGATGGACTCTCCGGTTGCCGGATTCCTGCCCATGCGAGCCGGCCTGTTTTTCTTAACCATCTTCCCGATTCCGTGAATCGGAAAAACGCCGCTTGATTTCACTTCCTTGTAAGCAAGCTCAACCAGAGCATCCATGAAACCCACGACCTCCTTCCGCTTCAATCCTGTTTTTTCAACAAGAGCGTTTAAAACCGCTGATTTTGTCATTTGTGACATAGTTATTAAAAAGGTGTTAATTATTTAAAAATTTCGACCGTTAGTAAGTTATCCTTATCTATTATGATACCGCAAAGCAAAAAATAATACAATAAAAAGCAATAGAAGTACCCCACACCAAAACTTGGGTTTGTGTGTCTTTACAGTTTGGCTCGAACTCATTTTATCCGAAATTTCTGAACGAAACCATACTAAGGAAGCCAGCCCGCCGCCGCTCGCTAACGCTCGCCACACCACAGAAAAATACTCTTTGCTCTTTTCATTTTGCTTGCCCCGTAGGAAGTGTGCAGTACTTTCCTTCGGGGCCCGCCTGCCGGAAACCCCCAGCGATTTTTTCGGACGGCGTGACCTCAAATTGGGCGGTGGATAGGATTTTGATTTTTCAAATACTCCTTGATT
>LCCV01000010.1 GCA_000998135.1 Parcubacteria group bacterium GW2011_GWA2_42_14 | reverse complement strand
CGGGGCCCGCCTGCCGGAAACCCCCAGCGATTTTTTCGGACGGCGTGACCTCAAATTGGGCGGTGGATAGGATTTTGATTTTTCAAATACTCCTTGATTCGCTCGCGATCCTCGTTTTCTTTTTCGCCCTTGAAGTATATCTCAATAAAATCAACTTTTGAAGTGGCGGTGTGGTACGCGTAAATTACACGGATACCGCTTATCACACCTCGCCCCTTGAGGGACTTGCAGGCGAATTTCTTAATTTTGCATATCAATATCGCATCATTGCAAAAATCAGGAATAGGAAAAACGCTCCGATTGTTTATGTTTTTGAGATGATAAAGCTCTATCGCGTTGCGCTTCGCGGTTTCTAAATCTTCCTCAAGCGTTTGGAATTTCTTGAGGAGTCGTTTGAGGTCTTTTTGAAAGACATCGGTCGCGTCACATTCAATCTTCGTCGGTGTTGCCATATTCGCGCACTGATGTCTCGGGCGTGCGATAGAAAACCGATTCGTAATCAAGCGGTTTGCTGTTCTCTGCGCTTACCCACGGCACATCTTTATGTGATAAACCAGAAAGCTGGGTTGCCGTCAGATCGGAAAGTCGTTGCAGTTCCCAATCAATATGCTCCTGCTCTTTTCCGTTCAAGATGCTTAAGTCCGGCTCAACTTCGGGGTTCACCAAATATTTCGTCTGTGGGTACTGATAAAATTTGCTCTTTATTATCTCCACTTCGCCGTTTTTCACCATATCGCCAATAAGATTTTCAAACAAAAGCGGCGTTGGTCCCCGATGATTTTTGAGATACACCAAACCCATTAGTTGATCTTCATATTTTTCGTAGTAATCAAAATCAATAAAGTAAAGTAATTTATACAGCACCGCCATACCGACATTCGGCTTGCCGCCCACTTTCTTCAAAATATAAAGCAAAATCTGTCGGAACTTATCGGCTTTTTCTTGCGGGACACTAATGCGGATTTCGTCCACGGCTCCTTGTTTTTGTTTCTTTTTACCCTCAATTTTTACAACTGTTTTTGCATTTCCTTTTCCTTCCAAAAAATTGTCAAACGGAATATCAAAAACCTCCGCCAATTTCTTGGCTTCGGTAATAGTTAAATCTCGCTCGCCCTGCTCGATTTGCATGTAGGTCGGGCGGGAAATTTTAAGCGCGGACGCTAAAAATTCTTGCGTCAGATTGCGCTTTTTTCGTTGTTCTTGAATAAATTTAGCAAGCATATCACCAGTATAGGCGATGCAGGATTTCTTGTCAATAGCAATGTAAAGAAGTTATACACAGGCCTAAAACAGCTTCCCCGCCTCACTCAACAACAGTCGCTCCAAATCCAACCTACCCAAGCCCGCCAGCGAGTCAAATCCTAATTGTCGGTTTTCGTTAAATGTTTTTTCGGAAAGCATAAAGTATTCCCATTCCTGCGGCTGGTTCGGTAGCGACACTTGGCTTGCTGTTTTACACCAACTCACCGCCGCGCGGGCTTTCAAAACAATCAAATTCTTTTCGTTGCCTTCTGCTTTTCTCTTGCGAAATCAAAATGAGGCCAGTCCCGCCACCTGCCTGAATACTTGGAGAGCAGGGCATCATAGAAAAATACTCTTTTCATTAGGAGAAAAAGAAATCCGGCGCGCGCCACATACCATCGCCTTCGGCGAGCTACGGGGCAGGCAAAATGAAAAGAGCAAGGTATAATATATAGAACCTCTCTATTAATAGCAAGAGATGAAGGTTTGACGCAATTGAGATGGCTGGGTTAAACTTCTTATATATGAAGGAACAATCTTTTGAAGCGGGGGCGGACATGCAGCGCCAAACCAAAGAAAACAATGCTTACGGCAGTTATCGGACATTAGGCGGTATTATTAATGAAAAAGATTGTGTAATCGCCTTAGATAAATCCGAGAAAACCGCAGCGTTCAATAAAACCCTGATTCAACAAGCGGAAAACATTGCCGAACGCGCTGGAATTGTTTTGGAGAACTCCGATGGCGCTGACCCAAGAGTAAAACTCTACGCGGTGTTGCGCGCTGATAATAAGCCCGAGGATGTGAAATATCATCACAGTCAAATGTCTGACCAGCGCTTATTCGCGGAAACGCTGCGAATGCTGGGAGACACGGATGCGCTGGATAAACTAGTTAACGCATACCACAAAGTTGGAACTCATTGTCCAATTTGCTTGAAGGTGGTTGCATCCGGCGAGCAATGCCGTTGACTCGCTAAATAAAATAATTGCCGCGTATCCCAATATTCCTTTCTGACCAAATGCGTCAATACGAAAGAGCAGAAACGACTATAGTCCCACACTTGTGGGATTTTTTTATGTTAAAACCTCTACCCGATAATCCAAAAACCTTTTCTATTTCAGAAGATTTTGTGTGTAACACAAAAAAGTTTCCATTTCCCCATGCGGGCGGCGAGACGACCTGCCTTCGCTACGTCCTTCGCAGTAGCACTGCTACGGAGTAGGACTGAAGCTATGACGGGGCAAGTGTTACTGCGTCCGCCGAAGCTCGTAGAGCGAAGGAGGAGAACCCGCAAGATTTCTGAAATCTAAATACTTCTAGCGCGGCGAGAGCGCTAAAAGCCCACTATTGTGCGCACACATGAAATAAATTTGCCCCCTCGGCAAATTCCCGGTCGATTTTTAACGGCATTAGCGGACCAATGTCTAAATCGCCCGCGAAAGACAAGCAGTTGTCTTTCGCCCAAGGGCCTCTGTCTTACTTGCCCCGTATGAAAATTTTGGGTTGTGATTGTGGAAGGAATCGAACCTTCTACCACTTCATTATCAGTGAAGTGCTCTGCCAATGAGCTACACACCAAAATTTTTCATACCGGGGTCAGGACAGCGTTCTACTTCACCCCGTTAGTTCTGAAATGGGCACGGATGGAATCGAACCATCGGCCTCTGTCTTATCAGGACAGCGTTCTACCACTGAACTACGTGCCCAGAACTAACGGGGCAAGCTGAACTATGTGCGCATATTTTTAGTACGGGGTAAGAAGGCGTTCTCACTTACGAAACTGTCTATATCAGCGTAGATTCAGCGTACTCATCAGCGTTTTATCAGCGTTAAAAAACATTTTACGCCGGTTTTTCGCTGATTATTACGCTAATACCTCGCTGAAATTGTATTTTGTAATTTAAGGTTATATAACATAAAGTTGAATTCTTTTTTCCACTAATTTCGGCTGCCAGCCGGGAATTGGATAAACATTGGAAACAACGCGAGAACCGGGTTTTAATTCAGATTCAAATTTTTTGCGGAGGCGCTCCATAATACCCGGCTTTCCATAGACAACAACGGCATCAAATCCAGAAAGATCAACTTTCCAAAAACTCTTCCAATGCACGTACGCCTTATGGCCAAGACGCGCTCTACGGATTCTAAGCCGGGACTTCCAGACAAGCAAGGGGTCAATCTCATAACCGTGAGCTTCTATACCCTTTTTCGCGCTCGCTATGAGAATCCTTCCATCTCCGGAACCAAGATCAGAAACCCGCTCTCCGGACTTCAAAGAAAGAAGCCGCATGATGATTTCAACATCTTGCCGGTTCGTTTCAAAATAAACCGCGCCGCCGACTTGCGGCCTAACAATAATATATATGAAACAAAGAGCAAGTACGAACCAAAAAATGCCCAACAAAGAAGATAACAACAACATACTTTCAATTACGAAACTGCCTATATCAGCGTAGATTCAGCGTACTCATCAGCGTTTTATCAGCGTTAAAAAACATTTTACGCCGGTTTTTCGCTGATTATTACGCTAATATCTCGCTGAAATTGTATTTCGTAATTCAAGGTAACATAGGAAAACCAATTTAAAAAATTAATATACCCCTCGCCTGCTTCACTGCACACCCTAAACAATCGCACTACAATTGTCGGGCAATACCGCGCCCGGAGCAGTATTTAGCCCAATAAAACTTATTGTAATAAAAAAACACTATTTGCGCAACTTGCATTCAAAACCCAACCTATGCTATACCAAAATCAGAATCCTTGAAATAAGAAAAGGGCTCAAAAATGGACTTCCGGCTGACGGATGAACAAGAAGGACTTCGTCAAGCAGTTCGAAATTTCACCGAACGGGAGATAATCGCCCACTGGCAAACATTCCGTAAAAAGGGATTTAACGAAGAAATTCATAACAAAATGGTTGAAGAACTCGGGCTTGGCGGAGCAACCATCCCGCAAGAATATGACGGCGCCGGACTAACAAAACTTGATTATACCATCGCCACAATCGAACTATCCCGAGGGGATGCCGGCGTCGGACTTTCCATCGGAGCAACACTTTCGCTCGTTGCCGACACGATTATAAACTTCGGCACTGAAGAACAAAAACGAAAATGGCTTCCTGTATTTGTTCGTGGCGGAAAAGGCGCTTATGGACAGACCGAACCAAACGCCGGTTCTGATGTCGCCGCAATCAAAACAAAGGGTATTATTGAAGGCGAACATATTCGCATCACCGGAGAAAAAATATTCATCACTAATGGAAGCATTGCTGATGTAATCATTTTAATAATGCGCACATCCCCCGATCGCTACAACGGACTTACTATGATAATCGTTGATGCGAACGAAGCTCGCAAGGCGGGAACGCTTCGCCACGACCCCACCCCGAATAAACTTGGCCTTCACTGCTCTCCTACCGACAACCTCATTTTTGAAGATTGTATTGTTCCGTTTGAAAATATTCTTGGCGCCCCCGGCATGGGGTGGCTACAGGCAAACGCAACCCTTATCGGCTCGCGTCCCATGATTGCGGCGCAAGCCGTTGGTCTTGCCGAAGCCGCGCGCGATTGTGCCGTTGCGACCATACTTCAACGAGAACAGTTCGGAAAAAAAATCTATCAATTCCAATCTGTACAGCATATTATCGCCAAAATGCTTACCGATATTGAAGCCGCCCGCCTCCTGACATATCAAGCCGCTATTGCGGTTGATACAACACCGCTCTTTGAACGGGAAAACATTATGGAGATAACTTCATACGCAAAATACTTTGCCGCAAAAATCGCAACAGATGTCGCCTTACAGGCAATGATTCTTCACGGCGGCATGGGATATATGAAAGAATCGCGCATAACCGCTATTTGGGAAGATGTGCCCATAACCCATATTTATGAAGGTACGGACCCAATCCAGCTTTATGTCATCGCCCGACAATTTTTTAAAAAACATAACGTAAAAATTTAATTTCGATACAATTCGCGAAAAAACAATAAAAAACACTCCGCAAAAATGCGGAGTTTTATTATTCCCATCTAACGCCAAATCCGTACAATTCCGCCTCAACCCTTGTCCAACTACCGGTACAATGAATGGCATTGCCGCCCATACCGCGAAAAACATTTACATAATCAAGAATATCATCAATAAAAACAGTTTGTTCGGGGGTTGAACCGGTAATAGCCAGCACTTTTCTGAAAATTTTTTCATACTGTTCTTTATCGCCTTCGCTCGGCCGCATTTTCAGGCATTGAATATCGTCATCGCAAGAAGCGATAAATCTGTCAACAATTTCAAAAACCTCGCGAAACCGGGAATATTGATGGCCATATTCGGGTCCGCCTTTTAAATAAGCAACATGGCGCTTATTGATATTAGAAAGCACATAAACACCGTATCCCCCGCGCTTAAGTTCTCGCATTAATTCCAATCGGTCGCGCTTGGGAGGAATCGAGTCAAAAACATTATCAAGCGCGTCAAAAAATTCCTTATCCGTAAAATAAGGGTATTTTACGAACTTTCCTGTTTTGGCTTTCAATTCCAAAAATAAATCAAAACTTTCTTTCCGGAAACCCGCGACAAATTCCTCGGGAGATTGGCCGCATTCATAAGGATACAAAAGGCCGTCCGGAGACCTTACAAACATATCCCAAAAATAATGGCGGGAAATGCCGAATTCTCTGGAAAGCCAATTGAAAAAAACATCAATGTCAAAATTATGAATTGTCTTGCCGAAATCAAAAAGAATAGTGGTTATTTCCGGTTTCAACGCATTTTTCAATGAAAAGCCCCCCTTAGGCAAATGTCAAAGATACTTTCACAATAATACCAAAATCATCCCGAAACGCAAACTCAAGTTAAAAAATTGATGCTCGGTTTATCAGACGATAGTCCAATAAATCGTGCATCGCCCACTTCACCACCGTTATGATGTTTTGAAATATCATAACAAACAAAACTAAATTTGCAAGAAAAAACCGCATCAAAAAAGCAAAAAGCCGGACAATGCCGGCTTATATATTTTTAGAGCGGCTCGACTCTTCCAACTACGAAAAACCTTACAATAAGTTTATCGGCAATACGCATCTTAATTCTCTGTATTTTTTCTTCCGAGATATCTTTTTCCAAAAGAATTATAAACCCTAATTTTCGGTATACTTCTTCTTGTGGCATAGAAGAAGGATATCTGTCTCCAAACCCTTCCGGTTTTACTCCAATTCCGAAACCTGTAATTTCCGGAAAATCCGCGCGCAATTCGGACATAACGAACTTCGATACGTTATCTATAATTGCCTTATCTTCTTTCTCTCTGCCTTCAGCCATCTTTAATACCCCATTTTCAAAAGTACTAAATCTATAATAATATCCCGGCAAAAAATTGCAACCGGACTTATTCACATATAAATTAAATCAACCCAAAACAGCTCCTAATACTCCGGCGTCTTCGGTGGCGCTGGAACGACGGATTTTAATTTTGGAAATTTCCGGAATTAAAGCGTTTTCCGCTAAAACGTGCCTAATGTGGGATAAAGTATACGGCAGAAAACGATAAAGCCCTCCGCCGATAATAATAATATCGGGGTCGTAATGGTAAATTGCATTCAGAATACCGATGCCAAGCCCTTCACCAAGTTTTTTAAAAATGAGTTTTGCCCGCTTTGAGTTTTTATTTTGTAAAACTTCCTGAAGCCACTTGGTTTTTTCTTTTGGCTGAACTGCTTTGCCCGCGGCATAATCCTCCAGTTCGCCCATTCCTTCAAGGCAAACAATTGAATGGCCGATTTCTCCGGCAAGTCCATGCTGACCTTCATGAATTTTTCCGTTATCCGCAAAAGCGCTACCAATGCCGGTTCCCCAGGCAATAAATAAAACGCGTTTTTTTCGAAGCTCCGGATTTCGTAAAAGTTCATAACGAAGCATTGCCTTGGTGTCATTCATAATCACAACTTTTGCGCCATATTTTTTCTCCACTATCTTTTTCAAATCTATTTTTTCAAGAGCCGGAATATTAAAACAACGCTTTGCCCTGCCGCCAGCAACGACGCATGGTACACCAATTACGATTTTGGAAATTCTTTTTCCGCCCGCAACTTCATCAATCGCCGCAAAAATTGATTTTAAAATATACTGTTTCATGCGATTCTCAAAATATATTTTGCGGGACGCAAAAACGCGCCCGTTTTTAACCCGCGCCGCCAATACTTTAGAAGCGCCAATATCAACGCCAATTTTAAAGTCATTTTTTGCCATAGTTTTATTATAAACTATAGTAAAAAAATAACCCAGCTCCAAAAATTGAAAAAACGGCATAAGGTATTATGCCGCTACTTATCAATAATATTAAGTTCGTTTTTATCGCAATATTCGGACAAATCAAAATGCTGAGCTTTAGTCATAACAACCACTTCAAGCATGTCTTCATGAATACGCTCAATCAAAGCAAAGCGCCCGATAGAAAAAACATGATTCCGCATATCCTCTGCCGGGTCAATCGGTGTGAGCATAAACCGCATTTTAAATATATTCTCCCCAATTATTCTTATGCTGATTATGCATAAGTGACAAGGCCTTAAATTCTTCAAAATCCGACTCGCCCTTGCGCCCTTTAATTAAATTAGCCCACTCCTTTTCGTCACCGGCAATTAACTTGGCAAGCCACGCCTCAAGACCAACAGATTCTGAAGTGGGACCGGACCAATAACCCCATCCTTTAAGGGCATCAAGATTCTTTGCCGCATCAATTGTTTTTTGCAATTTTTCATCGGTAGGTTCACGAAGATAATCTTTTACTGCGTTTGCATAAACCACGTATCTTATGGCCCGTTCTTCATCCGAGGCAATATCGGAATAAGCATCGCTCATTGCTTTTCTCCTTTCTGTTTACCGCACAATCCGACTAGAAATAGAATAATCCCAACCACCAACAATATTCCTCCCAAGGCATTTAACGCCATAAAGTAATAAGATACCTCGCGCTGCATCTCCGTCCAACCGCTTAATATTAGTCCGAAAAGAGCAAGAAAACCGCCAATATATTTCAAAATCCGCATAAGACTCCTTGCGATTTATTTTTAAAAAATCTGAATTATATGTATCACGCATAAATTAAAAAGTCAACCACGATTTATCCATAATCAAACGCATACAATCAAAAAACGGCTCCTGCCGTTTTTTGCGGTCATAGCTTTTCAGTTGTTCCGACTGTCGAAATTTTGAGCTCCTCGACAAATACTCATCCCGCAAAGAACGCGGGACCGACCTAGGAATGAATCAATTTATGAATTAAACAGTTTATGGGCTGGTGAGGGTTAACTCAATAACTCATTAAACTCAAATCACTCGACCTAAATCGCAAAGCGACCGGTCTAAAGCGACGTAACTCATTAAACTGATTGAATTTTCCTAAAAAGAAATGTTCCATCGACAGCTTCCGCTACCGATGCCTTGTTACGACTTCGTCCCTGTCACCGAGCTTAGCTTAGTTTGGGTTGCCCCAAGTTTCGGCTACTCCCGGCTCCCTTGACGTGACGGATTGGGATAATTGAGTCTATTTCCCGTTCCCATCCCGCTTTTAGCGGGACCTCGACTTTCCATATCGAGACTGAACGTACGGATTTCCCGTATTCAGCGAGCCCAAATATTTATGCATCTTTGATTTCCACTGTTGGATTTCTTTTAAACCATCTTTATTCTGGTGTTCTTTTCTTAATACCGCTCGAAGAATTTTCTTAAACAACTCAAAATCTGTAATCCTTTTACTTTGAAGTTTGTGTTTTTCAAAGAAAGGAATTATCACACTTTGCAAGTCATTCAAATTAGTAACTTCAAAACGATATGCGTGGTGATGGTTAGGCCTATTTTCCCTCTGAAATGAAACTCTTCCCACTCGAAAGAATTTCTTAACATTTTCTAAAAGCAATCGGTCGTCATCACGTAATTTAATGTAATAATGACATTCAATTCTGTAACTCTTAGAACCATGCTCTTTCTTAGGTGGCCTAATATAAGCAGTAAAACTGCCTTCTCCGTCAGTTAATCCAACAATATAATCTGGTGATAGCATATTTTTGGTAGGGTCCTTCTCCCGCTAAAAGCGGGATACTACGACTCCTGCTGACTTCCTAAACAGATAATAAGACTCGGACTGTCTAGGATCTCCCCGGGTCACTTAATTAACTTTTCTCGGCATCCTATAACCAAATACTTAATTAAACTTCCTGCTGACCGCCCGCCGCAGTCGTTCAATATTTTGATTATACTATAGGCTGTCGTTTGCCTCAAGCCCTCTATCCACATCCTTACGGAGTTGGACTGCTAAATTTTTTTGGCTACGCCCCGTTTTTGAACGAGGGGCAGGATTTTAACCTGCTAGTTAACTAAGCTGCCGGGCACTTATTACTCGGCGGTGAGTACAAAGTTCGAGAACGTATTCAACGCCGCATAGCTGATCGGCGTTTACTAGCGATTCCTTCTTCATGGGGTCGAGTTGCAGACCCCAATCTGAACTGAGGCGCCGTTTGGTGCGATTGGCTCCGCCTTACGGCTTTGCTACGCTTTGTCGGCGCCATTGTTTCATGCGTGTAGCCCAGGGCATCAGAGGGCCACGCTGATCTCGCGTCATCCCCACCTTCCTCCCCTTATAAAGAGGCAGTTTCCTATGACACATATAACATAGGATGAGGGTTGCGTTCGTTACCCCACTTAAGGGAACAGTTTACACCACGAACTGACGAGGCATGAACCACCGCTTGTGCGAACTCCCGTCTATTCCTTTGAGTTTTAGCCTTGCGGCCGTACTTCCCAGGCGGCAGACTTAACGCGTAAGCTTGGCCACCGAAAGGGTCGATACTTCCGATAGCGAGTCTGCATCGTTTAGGGCGTGGACTACTAGGGTATCTACACTATTGTTACTATACTAACCTACAACTGACAACCCACAACCCACAACACGTATTGTTACTTGTTGGTAGTTAGTTATTGGTTAGAAAACTGACAAAAAGAAAATTCTGGGCGAGCGGTTTTCCACCCGCCCATTTTTTATAATTTTACTATTCTACTCTTTATGGTTTTTTCTGTCGCCGCACGGACGACTTTCTTAATTCTTTCAGCAAGATGGCTTTGGCATATCAATTTCTTTCGCCACAACATATTCATAACGAGGACCAATATCTTCACGATGCCACTTTTTTGCTTGTTCAGTAGCATCCGCATCATCTATCGCTTCAATTTTCTTTACATAAACATCCGGATATTTCGAAGATGTAGCAATCGCCCAATATATTGGCATATCACTTTTTCCTTCTTTTTGATTTTTCC
Organism: Parcubacteria group bacterium GW2011_GWA2_42_14; assembly: GCA_000998135.1. Classification (GTDB taxonomy): domain Bacteria; phylum Patescibacteriota; class Minisyncoccia; order Sungbacterales; family GWA2-42-14; genus GWA2-42-14. The sequence goes on along the minus strand of LCCV01000010.1, from coordinate 76,620 downwards.
CGTTCCGAAATCTTCTGCCACCGTGAAATCAATCTTATTAACCTCTCCGTGTTTCTATTAAGCTCCGCAATTCTTTTTTGGTCATCTTTACCAACCTTCTTCCTTTAACCACTTTTACTGTCTTCATTTTTTCTTCTTTCTTTTTTTCTTTTTGTTGTTTAGTGGACAGGTCATTTCTGCCTGTCTCTCGGCATTACTGCCGAGGTCGGACTATATCATCCAAGCACCTTTTTTCAAAAGGTGCTCGGCTCGGCGTGTAGTCTCTACGGGTTCTCCGATTCAAAATCAGAGCCTTCCCTCGGGATTGTCCTCTGTTCGCCTTGCGAACAGCGCAGATTTTCGCAGACATTACGCAGACAGTCGCAGAAATTAATTCTGCGTTGTTCTGCGTTTGTTCTGCGTATTTCTGCGCTAGCACAGAAGTGCTAGAGGAGTTTCCCCGATATAGCCAAGTTTAAATTAGCGACATGAGACATGTAACATGAAACATGTAACTAACTGGACTAGTTGCTCGCGTAATACCCTTACGTTCGCTTAAGAGATTAAATTTCTTCTGTTTGTATTACTTTCGGTTTCTTCCTACTTCTTTAAAATTTTTAATTACCACTTCCAAGTCGCTCATCAATTTCCCATATATCCGGCTAGCAACTTCCTTAACCCATTCTTCCGATACACCATTCTTCCTGGCTAAATCACACAAATAATCATAAAGCGCCGTATCCTTTTTCACTTCTTTATCCTTTCTTTTTTTCTTCTAAATCTCTCAACGAGCAATTGGTGCCGAAATTTTTCCATTGCGGAGGTTTGGCAAACAAAACAACGAGCACACAAGCAATATAAGAGAAATTTGCTGTTTGAATCCCAATTTTTAATTTTGCCGAGCAAAATTAAAATTGGTTGAGTTCAAATTTCTCTTAATCATATTGCGACGTGTGCGAGGAAGTTTTGTCCAAACCGCAGCTGGAAAAATCTTTGGCACAATTGCGAGCATTCTGTCAATCCTATTCGCTCCCCACGCTTTCGTCTCATGAGCGTCAGGACAGGCCCAGCATATTGCCTTCGCCTTTGGTGTTCCCCACGATATCAACGGATTTCACCCCTACACCGTGAGTTCCATATGCCTCTACCCGCCTCTAGTTTTGCCGTTTCCACTGCGGCCTCGACGTTAAGCGTCGAGATTTAACAGCGGACTAACAAAACCGCCTGGAGACCCTTTACGCCCAATAAATCCGGATAACGCTTGGAGCCTTCGTATTACCGCGGCTGCTGGCACGAAGTTTGCAGCTCCTTATTCTACTGGTACGCTCATCGAGCACCTTTCGAATTTCGTATCTCTTGCAAACTATGAAATAATCTTATACTCATTTTCTACAGCATTATGACTTCTCATTCGTTCCCGAAGATCAGAAGTATATCCAACATAAATCTTGTTATTTTGTCCCAATATAACATAGACGTAATACATAATATTTGAGTATCACAAAAATACAAAAACCGAAAGGTGCTCGATTGTTCCCAGTTAAAAGCAGTTTACGACCCGAAGGCCTTCATCCTGCACGCGGCGTCGCTCGATCAGGCTTTCGCCCATTGTCGAATATTCTCGACTGCGGCCACCCGTAGGTGTACACTCCGTATCTCAGTAGTGTCGTTGGGGAACGCGCTCTCACGCCCCCTACCCGTCATCGCCTTGGTGGGCCATTACCCCGCCAACTAGCTGATAGGACCGAGGCTCCTCCCGAAGTGTCTTGCGCCTTTACCCAAATCCTTGCGGATTTGGGACTATCGGGTATTAGTCCGCCTTTCGGCGGATTATTCCCGTCTTCGGGGTAGATTCCAAGGTATTACTAACTCGTTCGCCGCTATGCAACAACCAACTGCCAACCACCAACGTCCAACTAGGACTTAAGTTTTTTAGAAAAACCTCCTAATTGGTTGGCAAGTAACTCATACATAGAGTTACCCTTAATATAATCTTCCTTTGAAATAAGATTTAATTGAAAAGCCACTTCCAAACATGCCGCCACCTCATTAACAGAACCGAGGGAATTTCCAAGATAACGGTTAAAATCCTTATCTGAATTTTTGGCAGAACCCTCTGCAATGTTTAAAATCACAGAGAGTGCCGCTCGTCTTATTTGAGCTTTCAAGTGCTCAAAATCTCTTGGAAAATTCTTGGTTATCAAGATGATGAACTTATACGCAATGATGGCATCTTGATAAACTTTAAAATTACGAAATCTAAATGTCATAGTGTTGGTAGTTGGAAGCTGGTAGTTGGCTGTTGCATCGCACGACTTGCATGCCTTATCCACGCCGCCAGCGTTCATCCTGGACCAGGATCAAATCCTCAATAAAAATCTAAATTTTGAGTGAAACTCAAGAATTTAAATTCGCACCCTAAATCCGACCCTAAAACAAATCAAAAAAATCTGTTTGAGTTTCGAATCGGGCAATAAGTCGGAACAACTGGAAGGCCACAACCTTTCAGTTGCTCTATTAACTTTTCAAACTGCTTTCCGCGCGGAAATTTTTACGAAACAAAACACCCAGAGAAACTCCCTCAAAAAGGGGCTTCTCTGGATGTTCTGCTACGCAACAACCAACCATTGACAACCTACTGCCAACCCTTAAAAAATTGATTGTTAAAAGTTGGAAGTTAGTAATTGGAAGTTGCGAAGCTGCAACTCGTTTTCAATTTTTGACCAATAAGAGGTTTTTAACGCTCACGGCCTCCGACTGGCCAATTAAATCTGTTTTTCCATAATACTTTAACTATACTCCCTTGAAAAATAATGTCAATCTTCTTTCCTGAAAAATGAAATGATTAAATAAAATCCCCCAAATATTGCAAAAAACCTTAATTTTTGCTATACTATCCCCAACAAAGGAAGCTCAGCTTCCCAAACGCACTTTAACAAAAAGGCAGAAAATGGTCAATACGTCCTTAGTGTCCGATGAAATCGCCAATAAAAAGTCATGGGTGTTGAAATTTACCCTTATACTAAATATTGCGGTTTCGGTGTTAAAAATTATTACGGGATTATTTACCGGACTCCTAAATCTCGTTGCCGACGGAATTCATTCCGGCCTTGACTCTGTTTCAAATTATATAGGGATTCACGTCATTAGAATATCCAAAAAACCTGCTGATGAAAACTACCCTTACGGCTACTCCCGATTCGAAACCGCCGGAGTAATGGCCATTTGCATTTTTCTTGGCATCGCCTTTGTTGAAATCGTTCATTTGGCCATTGAACGGATTATTAATCCCGCGACAATATCATTCGGTCCGCTTACCTTTATCGTTGTTGCCATAAGTATTGCCATTAACATTTTTGTCGCAATTTATGAAAAAAACAAAGCCAAAGAACTGGAAAGCGACTTTCTTGAGGGAGACGCCGAACACACCCTAAGCGATGTGGGGATTTCCGTATCGGTGCTTATCGGACTGATTTTAATCAAATTCGGCTGGATGATTTTTGACCCGGTTATTACCGGAATCATAGCCCTGTTTATCTTCCGAAGTTTCTGGAAAAACTTTACCGGAGCAATAGCCACTCTCTGTGACGCCGCAGTTGTGCCTGAAGACGAAATTAAAACATTTGTAACGTCAATCAGCGGGGTAAAATTCTGCCACGCCATTCGTTCACGGGGAAGAAAAGACGCCTTTTTCATGGATATTCATATAGGCGTCCATTCCAAAATGAGCATTGAGGCCGCCCACGATAACATTTCTCATAGAGTAAAACTTGCCCTTCGCGAACGATATCCTAAATTAATTTGCGCCAATATCCAAATTGAACCGGACAACGAATCATCCCGCAACCGCGTAAAAAGCGTATTTAAAGAAAAAGACTATTGACAAATTTTTGAGGCATTGCTACATAATAACCAGAACCAAAAACAAACAAGGGGGCAACAATGAAATACATCGCCATTGCCGCAATATGGCTAAGCTACGCCTTAATGGCCGTTTCCGCGATATATTGGTCTGGAAATCCCGGCGCCATACTTGTAACATTATTCTTTGGCGGAATATTTGCAGTTGTTTCAACCGCAATCGTTGCTAACACTAAGTAAAAACGGGGTAAAGTTACCCCGATTTTAAAAAATAACCCGCCCGGGATAGGCCGTATAACGACCGCTCCGGAACGGGCTTTTTTATTATTTATGTAACGTCGGCATCACATAATGATTCAGCAAAACGCATGACAGCTTGCGGCAATTCGTCTTCCGGTTTCCAGCGACCTTTATAAAAAATTATTATGGGACTTATGCCGTTAAGTCGTACTCTTGGCCGGAAAAACCATTGACGCACGCCTTCGTCATTACATATTTCTTCAAGGTGTTTAATAATTTTCAGCAAAAAATCCAAACGCGCTTTTACTTCAGCAGGCATAGTATTAAAATTATTTTCATATTCAAACAATTTTTCTTTTGATTCACAAAAAACAAAAGCGGCAAGTTCGGGTGTTAAAACTTCAATCAAGAATTCAATAGAATTCTCGTTCATTGATTTGTTTCCTTTTAAAGAGCAATAGAATTTTCTTTGGTTATCTTAGCATACTCCCAAGCACTTTGTCTAATTTTCCGCTCCATTGTTTTATAATCAACTTCAACCAATCCGAATCTTAGCCAGAAACCCTTGTCCCATTCAAAGTTATCAAAAAGCGACCAGTAGAAATAGCCGCGGACGTCAACGCCCTCCTTAATTGCTTTAGCAACCCACCGCAAATGTTCTTCAATAAATTTTGCCCTTTTTTCGTCTCGCGCGTCGGCCAAACCATTTTCGGTTATATAAATCGGCTTCCCGTATTTTTTCAAATCTTTCAAAACATGATAAATTCCTTCCGGATAAATTTCCCAGCCAAAATCACTTAGCTCTTTATTCTCATTAAACTGAATACCCCATCTTGAAACAAGAGGGTTGATTCTTATTCTAGAATGAAAATAATATTGAAAACCGATAAAATCTGAATAACGAATAAGTCGAGAAAAAAATGGATTATTTCTCCACCATTTAATTAATTTCATCCCGAGATAATTATTTGGCAAATGGTTATAAGGTTCAAAAAAAACGAGATTTTCAGAAATGCCTATTTGTAAATCATTTCTCAAATCCTTTAGTAGTGTGTACCCTTCTTTGTGAGCTTCCATTAAATTCTTCAAAACAACATAGGCGTCTACAATATTGCCAACCGCAGGCGGCCTATCTTTAATAATATAACCATGCCGAACAGGAGCTTCCGGTTCATTCAAAATCATCAAAAAACGAACATCTTCAAGCGCGGAAATAATTTTTTTGCAATATCTCAAAAAACAATCTTTCGCGTCTTTTTTCTTCCAGCCGCCGCGTTCTGAAAACCAAACTGGATTCGTCCAATGCCACAGCGTTACAAACGGCTCAATGCCGCGCTCTCGAAGGGCTTTAATTACCTCACGATAATGCTCAATTTCTGCCTCGTTAAATTTCCCTTCTTCCGGTTCAATCCGCGACCATTCAATTGAAAAACGATGGGCGTTGTGGCCTAGTTTTTTGGCAATGTCAAAATCTTCCCGAAAACGGTTATAGTGGTCGCATGCTTTGCCGGAAATATAATTTTCCTCCTGCAACGGATTCGGGTAATTATTCAAAATGTAATCCGGTATTCGCATGGGCGCTTTCGCATGACGCCTTGCTGCCTCAGCGGCAAGGCGAGCGCTATTCGCATGCTCCCATTCTGTCCAATCATTATTATTTCCGCCTTCAACCTGATGAGCCGAGGTTGATGCGCCAAAATAAAAACCTTTTGGAAAATAAAATTGCGGCATAACACAGTTATACCATGTTTCCAAACAAAAAAGAAAGAAAGTGACTATTCTCCGATTCGCGCGAATCGGAGAATGGCAGATTTTAAAATTTTGAACAACCAACAAAAAACCGCCAATTACTTTTGGCGGCTATTCATTAAATTTACTTTCCCGCGCATTTTATTCAATAACTCGTCAAACGGCAAAGGTGAAGAACTTGAAAGAATCTTATTAAATTGCGAGCGGTAATTAGAAACCATGCTAATACCCTCAACCAGAATATCGTAAACTTTCCATTGTCCGCCTAATAATCTCATTCTATAACCAACATCTATTTCCAAACCCCGGGCGGTTATAATTTTTGTTTCAACCGTGGCAAAACCATCATCTATCCGTTCATTTATATAAACGAATCTGGCGCTTCTTACGGATTCAAGCTGCATATTTCTTAAATAAGCGCTTTCCAACAACTCGGTAAACAAAGGAGTAAATTCATTCATCCGGCCGGAATATTTCTGGTGGTGGCGGGCCAATACCCTCTTTGAAATTTCATCAAAATCAAATTTTGGAAGAAGCGCTTCGCGGACAAGTTTCTTTTTTTGTTCATCGTTTAACTTACTATTTTTAAAAATTAACAAAACCTGGTCAGTTGCGGCTCTAATTTCCTCAATAGGGGTTAAAGAAAAAGCCGGCACGGGAAAAATCCAGCTAATTGTTAAAAACAAAGCCATTATAAAAGTAATTCTGATAAATTCGGTTTTACCGCTCATCTTCCGGCCCTTTATTGACATTTACAAGGAACTTCTTATATATACTATCAAAATTATCATAAATTGTTAAGCCATAAATTATGTCCTATGTTTTTTCTCCATATTTCTCACGCCCTTTCAAGGCGAGGCTCGCCTAACGCGAGATTCGCGCCAGGCGGCAATCTTTTTATGAGCGCCTGATAAAAGTACTTTTGGCACTGTGAATTTCTTGCCCTTATGCTTAAATATTTCCGGCCTGGTATATACCGGCACGCCAATGCCATAGCGTTTTTCTTCCAAAGATTCGGCTTTGCCCAAAAACCCGGGTATATGCCGAGAAACGGCATCAATTACTATCATGGCCGGAAGCTCGCCACCGGTTAAAACGTAAGGACCGACGGACAGTTCTTGAACCATGAATCCTGAATCGTGAATCACACGCTTAACTCGCTCGTCAACGCCTTCATAGTGGCCGCAAATCATAATGATGTGGTTGTATTTTTTTGCAAAATCATCCGCCATTTTTGCGTCAAACTGTTTTCCTGAAGCGGAAAAAATAATAATTTTAGTCCGTGAATTTTGAATTTTGAATTTTGAATTTTGAATTTGTTCAGAATTTAGGATTTTGAATTTAGAATTTCTCAAAATTGACTCGATGGCTCTTACAATGGACTCAATTTTGAGCACCATTCCCGGACCTCCGCCATACGGCCGGTCATCCACTTTTTTGTGTTTATCTTGCGCGAACTTTCTTAAATCGTGAACGCGAATATCCGCGATTTTTTTCTCTTGGGCGCGTTTAAACATTGAGGCATTTAAATATGATTCAAATGCTTCGGGAAATATAGTTATAATATCGAACTTCATAGTGGAAAAATGCCCCGATTTTGTTTTCGCCGCGCGGAACTACAAAATCGAGAGTCCTCAATTTCTCTAAAAATTTTGAGAAATCGGGATAATAATATCAAAACGTATATTGACAAATGTTAATACCATTGATACCATGTTATCAGTTGCCTTAAAAAAAGAAGAAGAAAAGCCATGCCAACATTCCTCAGCGATGTTCCCTGGGAAAAACTTCGCGTCGGACAAAAAGTACGTTCAGTGCTTGGCAATATCGGCATAATTACAAAACTTTTCATGGACAGAGGCGAGCCAACCATTGAAATCAGATGGGAGGGGATAGAGCACTCCTCGGTGATATATCACTACTGGGGAGAGCATATCATATTCGAGGAAAAATTGTAAAAAATATCAAAACGCATAAAAAACTTTTCATTTGGCGCATAGTTGCGCCTTTTAATTTTAACACCAATGGCCGCAAACATAAAATCCCCTTTGATAAACTCAGGGGATTTTATGTTTAAATTTCGATTAAAGTCTCAAGTCATCAACAACTTCGTCAACGCTTGTTCTTCGTTCCATTCGCGGACCTCTTCCGCCTTCCGGCTCTTCAATCTTCAAGTTAACGCGGGCGCTGTTTTTCAAACCCACAACTCGAAGCAAGGTTCGGATAGCTTTAGCGGTATTGCCGTTTCGCCCGATTACCTGCCCCATACTTTCGGGACCAACCTTGAGAGTCAAAAGAACTCCCATCTCATCAACTTTCCTATCCACCTTTACGGCGTCGGGATTGTCAACAAGGGACTTTACGACATATTCCAAAAATTCCGCGTCTGCGTGTTCAGCTCTTGCCATATATGCTCAATCACTAATCAATCTCGAATCCCGTCTCAAATTATCTCTAAAAAGAGTATTCGTGTTTGATTAGCGATGCAATCAATTTGTGATAATTCGCGATATTGCAGTAGTTCGACCTCCCCGCAAGATTACAGAAAAAGCAGGGTTTTTCGCCTTCCTGGGATTCCCTCCTGGAAAATACCCATTTTTCGGCATTAACTACCGTATTAACTCTATTATAACAAAAACTGTGAAAAAAGCAAGCCCCGTTTTTAAATAAGCTTACTAAGCAAGTTAAGTGAATTAAGTAAATTAAGCTTAACTGGCTTAACTCGCTTAATTCACTTAAAAAATTGCAATTGAAATTTATTTAGAATTCAGAGATGGCGATTTAAAATTTTACGGTTGGAACGGCCTTTTCTCTCTCATTCATATCAAAAAATTCCGCTTCTTTGAAACCAAAGGCGCGGGCGACAAAATTTGAGGGAAAAGATTGTATCTTAATGTTGAAATCGCGCACATTGCCGTTATAAAACCTGCGGGATGCCTGGATTTTATTTTCCGTATCGGCCAATTCTCTTTGCAAATCAAGAAAATTAACATTGGCTTTCAGATCGGGATAATTTTCCGCAACCGCAAAAAGAGTTTTCAGGGTATTGGAAAGCATATTTTCCGATTGAGCATGTTCTTGAGCGCTTTTTGCGCCCATAGCCGCGGTTCTGGCTTGCGTTACTTTTTCAAAAAGATTCCGCTCATGCGACGCGTATCCTTTAACGGTTTCAATGACATTCGGAATCAAATCATACCGGCGCTTCAACTGGACTTCAATATCCGACCAGGCCTCTTGAATCTGCTGTTTACCGCTTATCAAACTATTGTAAATTATGACCAGCCACCCGATAACCGCAATCGGAACGCCAATAAAAATATAATAAAGCAACCACATAACTTATTGAGTCATTCTGAACGAAGTGAAGAATCTCAAAAAAACAAGATTCTTCGGCTGTTGCCTCAGAATGACTTTTTAACCCCAAAACTTATTAGTGTTCGAGCCTGACCAGCTAAGCTGGCTCTGTTGAGAACTTTACCATAATGCCTATACTGAGTTTATCGAAGTAAAACTTCTCGATTCCGCTCGAAGAATAAAACCTATTTTCTATATTTTAATTATATAAAACTATCTGTATATAGCAAACCTTGACGCACGAAAATAACCTGCTATACTACAATGCCAGTTCGTTAAAAACTGAAGGAAATACCAATATTCAAAACCCTCTTTGGCCTTATTGCTCTTGCCTTAGCGCTTATTCCAACCTGGCTGTGGCTATTCGCCTATAAACTCTTCTCGCCCGAAGGATTATGGCAAAATCTGGTTCTTTTTGGTATGGAGGCGTGGCTACTTGGCGGACTACAACTTTTTCTTTTAGCTACTTGGGTTGCTCTTCTCGCAATTATCAATTCAGAATAAGGCGCGTTTCGCGTCTTTAATCATATAAACTTAGGATAGTTGCTTAAAAACGCAAAAGAGGTAATTTTATGGAAATCGGCAGAATCATAATAACATTAGTTCTTGCTGCTATCGCAGGAATCTGGTTTGGTAAACGTTACAGTGCGTACGCAGGAGTTGGTATTGCCGTAAGCATTGCCTCATATATCCTTCCGGTAGGGCCGATGGTGCTCATCCTTGGACCAGCACTGTCTATCTTTACACTTGAAATGTTAAAAATTCATCTCAACGAAATGAGAAAACTGCATGAGGAACGGCGACAGCGGCTCATAAAAGACATTGCCGATGAAGTAAAAAAGAATCAGGAAAAAAATCAAGAAAAATAAGACGCATTTCGCGTCTTTTTTTATTATAAAAAGGCCTTGTAAATAAGGCCTTGTATAAAAATTATTTTCTTTTGCTGATACGCTGATTTTCCAGAAGTTTTTCCGTAGGAAAGAGCACCAATTCTCCTTTAATCAATTTCTCCCTTAAAAAGCCGTATTCAACAAATCCGTTAATGAACCAATCTTCGTATGATCTTCCGGCAAACATCTCTAACTCATTCTTTTTAATACCAACCAAACGGGGGCCGTCACTATCGCTTACTACTCTGACCAATCCAAGGATACGGGCCGCAAGATGCTCTTTCTCCCCCTTACCCAAACTTGAATAACGTATTTTACCGTCGCATTCCCAGATATTATAATCCCTGCTTAATCTTTCCATTTCCGGGTCTATATAAAACTTGCTAAAGAACGATTTTACGATAATGGTTTGGCCTTTTTCATCAATCCATCTTTCAACACCCTGCGTCGGTTTTTCAAACATTTCTCTCTCCTTGCGTTATTTTCCACAGTACTTAATATGTACGGCAAATATAAAACAATGTCAACCCCGTTAGAGGTTTAAAGATGGCCATATTCAGGCATGAATATAAGGCGTAAGCCGCTTTCGCTTTACGTCCTATTTTAAACGGCTACCCAACTTCAAACCTCTAACGGGGTGAATAAAAACTGCCGGAGTTAACCGGCAATTTTTTATTCGTTTCATCAACCATAAAAACGAGCTAACCCCAGCACCAAAGCTCGAAATTTGGCAGAATTATGCAAAAGATATTCCACGGAATCGCCTTTCGGCTTACACAACCCCTAACAACAGAAATTCATTAAGCTTGGTGCGGGGTTAAATATTTGCATCTGCTCGAACTGCGCCATGCGGGCTTGTTCTCGCAGGCAAATATTTAATAGTCCATCCCCCCCATTCCTCCGGGCGGCATCTGCGGCATAGAGCTTTCTTTTTTTGGCAATTCCGTTACCGCCGCTTCCATGGTAAGAAACATAGAAGCAATAGAAACAGCGTTTTCAAGGGCCATGCGAGCCACTTTCACAGGGTCAACTATGCCAACCTTGACCATATCAACAACAATTTCATCTTTAAGAGCGTCATAACCGGCATTTGACTTGGGGTCGCCAGCCAATTTTTCTTTAACACGCGAAACAATCTCCCCCTGCCTCTTACCGGCATTAGCCGCAATCTGCGCCATTGGCTCTTCAAGAGCTCGAAGCAAAATTGTATAAGCTGCTTTCATTTCTTCGGTTGCTTTTTCTTTTTCAACGGGCGACAATTTTTTCCATTTTTCTTCTATGTTTACCGCTGCTCTCAAATAAGCGGTTCCGCCTCCGGGAACAATTCCTTCGGCAAGAGCGGCCTTGGTTGCGGCCACCGCGTCTTCAATTTTCAACTTAACGTATTTCATTTCCGTTTCGGTTGCGGCTCCAACCTTAATAATAGCCACTCCGCCCGAAAGTTTGGCCAATCTTTCTTCTAATTTCTCTTTATCAAATTCTGAAGTTACCCTTTCAACCTGCGCTTTAATTTGCTTAACGCGGTTATCAATATCCGATTTTTTCCCTTCTCCGCCAATAATGGTTGTATTATCTTTATCGGAAACAATCCGGCGCGCCTTACCAAGCATTTCCACGTCCGCGTTTTGAATTTTCAGGCCGACTTCTTCGGTTATAACCTTTCCGCCGGTTACAATCGCGATATCCTCAAGCATTTCTTTTCTTCTGTCGCCGAATCCGGGGGCTTTTACCGCCAAAGCATTAAATCCTCCGCGAAGACGGTTTACAACCAAAGTAGCCAAAGCATCGCCCTCAACGTCTTCGGCAATAATTACCAATTCTTTCTTACCTGTTTTAGCCAGCTTTTCCAAAAGCGGCAAAATGTCCTGAATAGATGAAATCTTTTTATCGGTTATTAAAATATGCGGGTCATCCATAACCGCTTCCATACGCTCAGCATTGGTAACCATATAGGGCGACACATAACCGCGGTCAAATTGCAGTCCTTCCACAACTTCTTTTTCAATGCCCGTTCCCTGGGACTCTTCAACCGTAATCGCGCCGTCTTTGCCGACTTTATCAATTGCTTCGGCAATGATTTTTCCGAATTCTTCGGATTCGGAAGAAATAGTTGCCACCTGCACAACTTCTTCTTTGGTATTTATTACCTTAGCCATTTTCTTAAGCTCATCAACTATATCTTTGGTTGCGGCTTCCAAACTCCTTCTTAAACTAATAGCATTAACTCCGGCCAAAGAATATTTCAAACCCTCATGAATAATGGCCTGCGCAAGAAGTGTGGCCGTGGTGGTGCCATCGCCAACTTTATCATTGGTTTTAGAGGCAACCTCTTTCACCAATTCCGCCCCAAGATTTTCAAACTTATCATCCAAATCAATTTCTTTGGCAATAGTAACGCCGTCATTGGTAATAGTCGGAGCGCCGTAGCCCTTGTCCAAAACAACATTCCGGCCCTTGGGACCGAGAGTAACTTTAACGGCATTGGCCAAAGTGTCAACGCCTCGTTTGAGCGCTTGTCTCGCTTTTTCATCAAATAATATTTGTTTTGCCATATCATTGCAACATGCAACATGCTACATGCTACATGGAAACTAATTCCTTGTCTCATGTTTCTTGTCCCATGTCTCTACTCAAGGATTGCCAATATATCCTCCTCTCTTGCTATAAGGTATTCTTTCTCCTCGACCTTTATTTCATTCGGTCCGTATTTGGTAAAAAGAACCGTATCCCCCTCTTTTACATTCATGGGCGATAATTTTCCGGAATCAAGCATTTTGCCGGGGCCCACGGCAACAACCCTGCCCCTTTCCGGCCTTTCTTTAGAGGCGGTTTCGGGAAGATAGATGCCGGACTTGGTTTTTTCCTTTTCCTGGTCCATGGGCTCTATCAGAACCCGATCGCCGAGCGGTTTTATCTTTAAATTAGACATTTTTTAAGAGCTTTTAGCTTTTAGCTTTTAGCTTTTAGGAAACACATAATAGCTAAAAACCTAACCGCCTAAAAACTCAAATTAGCACTCTTATCATTCGACTGCTAAATTAAAATATATGCGATAAGCCAGAACCATGTCAACTTGACAAACATATCTTTTATATGATACAATAATAACAAGGAGGTAAACAAACATGTCATGCGTATGGTCCTTTAATAACTTTGCCGGCGCCGCTAAAACAACTGCGGAAGTGGTGTTTCAAAAAAAAGAAACAGCCAAGGGTCTTCTTGCCGGAAAAGACGGAGAAGTCATTCTTGGATACTCATTTTCTGACGCAAAAACAGGAGAACTTATTACCGTTGATATAACCGAACAATACCAACTATTTCCTGTTTTAATAGCCGTGTCAAAAATGCAATTTGACAACTGGAAAAAGAAAAAAATCATTGCCAAACAAATGCATTGCATTTGGAAGCCCCTTTAGCTTAAACGCGCGGGGGCTTTTTCTTTTTGCCCCGTTAGATCCTAAAAACTCCGTCAGAAAACCAAAGACGAAAGATTCAAGGAAAATTTTTTTAAAATCAAATAAAAAAACTCCTAAACGGGGACCTAACGAGGTTTGCAAAATTTCCCAAAATACGCTACCTATAAACTAGTTTCTTTGACATATTATTCAGGGACAACCGATGGCCGAAGAAGAAACGCTCACAAGCCAGACCACTTCTGCCGAAAAAAACGTACGCGATAAAATCTGTTACCCTGTTACCCAGCCGATTTGGTGGATCGTATGGCCGTTTCGCAAGGCGCTTTCGTGGACGGCGGGCCGAATCTTCGGAGAACGAACACAGGGGATTTTGTATAAAAAAATTCTGACTCCAGCCAACGCTCTTACTTCCGTCCGTTTCTGGCTGTTGATTGAAGCAATGATTGGATTTTTTACCGGAGCAACGCTTACCGAACAAACCAAGCTTCTTTTCTTTGCCATCATAACAGATTTTTTTGACGGCCCTACCGCACGGAACAATAACGAGGTTACGGAATTGGGCACCTATATGGACCATATCGGGGACTGGAGCGTTATCATCTGGGTTATATTCTTAAACTTCTGGTACTTATGGCACCAAACCATCCTGCTTCCCTTCCTTTTTGTGTCATTCCTGATTATTACGATACTTCTGTTTATAAATATAGCCAAATTCAAAAGATTTTGTGACCCGGAAATTCCTTGGATTAAAAACATAACTGAATTTGCCAATGAAGAGCTGCAAACCGATGTTTGGGGTAGAATACAGTTCGGACTTCTGGCCATAGCGCTTTTCGGCGGACTCTTTATTGAATCCGCAAACAATCCGGACTTTATTTTTTACGAGCTGCTGCAAGCCCTACCGGCAATGGCCCTGATATTAGTTATTTATACCTGCCTTGCTTTCTATTTGGTGCTCGGCGGATACAGCATCAGGGACGCCATTGATTATTCCGAAACAAAAATCAAAAAATTCCGGGAAAAACTCCGCCAATTTAAAAATAATGCATAAGCGGAGATTAATATGTTTCTAACCCAAAAAACGATTCCGAATCTTATTTCCTTATCAAGGATAATAATGCTTGTCGCGATTTACTGGCTTTTTGAAACAAATCCGGCTACCGCTTTTCTAATTTTTCTTTTGGCAGCACTCACCGACTGGTTTGACGGCCTTGCAGCGCGCTGGCTTAACGCCCAAAGCGAATTAGGAGCAATTCTTGACCCCTTGGCCGACAAAATTCTTTATGTCGGAACATTGTGGATTTTATCATTTATATTGCCGATTTATTGGACTTTTGTTTTTACAGTAATACCAGAGGCCCTGCTTGTGGCCATACGCTTTCCGCCCTTAAAAACATGGTTTAGTCCCAAAATTCCCGCCACGCGCGTGGGAAAATTCAAAGCATGCCTTCAGTACTTCGCGATCATTCTCATGATGCTTTGGTTCATTACGGAAATACCGGTAACGCTCGTCGCCGGAATAACATTTGCCAATATCGCCGTTGTGTTTTCCTGGTTGAGTTTATTTTCTCACTTTCAGAAAACATAATGCGAATTACATGCGAACACCGCGAATAAAAAAACACCGCGTAAATTTTACGCGGTTTTACTTTTTAACCAATTCTTTTTTAAATTTCATAAATTCATAACTATAAGTAATTTTTACTACTTTAGCGTTTTTTAAGTCTTTTACGAACGAATCCAACGATCTATCCATTTCAATTTGCAAAGAGGCGTGGGGCCCTATGGGCGCTTTTACGCCAATTAAAACATCCTTTCCAGGAGACTTAAAATCACGACTGTAAGATATCGCCTCTAGAACTTTAGGGTTATCAGTTTTGATAACCATACAATAGCAACCGCCTCCCATATCAAAACCCAGTACCGCATCTATCACTTCACCCACATTCATTCCTACCCCAACCCCCTCAAAAATAGTAAGCAAAGGGTTACTCTCCGCCACAGCCGAATCGGCAGAAAACACAATAATAATGGTAAAAACAACCAAAGCCACAATACTTTTCATTGTTTTTTCCTTTCACTTTTCAAAGATGCTCTCAATATGTATCATTTCCTCAAAAAAATTGCAATAGGAATCAAATTCCCCCTATCTTCTGCTTAAGCAGAAGATAGGGGGAATAAAAAAACCTGTGATTGGGATTCTTCGTCCGCCAGCTGGCGAACTCAGAATGACGGCAATTTTTAAAAATCATTTTTCAGCCACTGACCGGTATATGATTTTTTCTCTTTTATAACTTCTTCAGGTATTCCTTCAGCAACAATTTCTCCGCCCTTATCGCCTCCTTCCGGCCCTAAATCAATAATCCAATCCGCGTTTCGTAATACATCAAGATTATGCTCAATTATTAAAACGCTGTTGCCCTTATCTACGAGTGCCCGCAAAATCGTAAGAAGTTTGCGAATATCGTCAAAATGCAATCCTGTTGTCGGCTCATCAAGAATATATAAAGTTTTGCCGGTGTCTTTTCGGGAAAGTTCTGACGCAAGTTTAATCCGCTGGGCTTCACCTCCCGACAAAGTAGTTGCCGACTGTCCCAGACGCATATAGCCGAGCCCCACATCCGAAAGAACTTTCAAAATTCGTTCAACGGCCGGAATATTTTTAAAAAGCGGCAGCGATTCTTCAATGGTTTGGTTAAGAATTTCAGAAATATTTAAACCGCTATATTCCACCGACAAGGCCTCGCGATTATACCGTTTCCCCTTGCACTCTTCGCATTCAACATATACATCCGGCAGAAAAAACATTTCAATTTTTTTAACTCCCTGGCCCTCGCAAACCTCGCACCTGCCCCCTTTGACGTTAAAACTGAAACGTCCCGGCTCAAATCCGCGAGCGCGTGATTCCGGCAAATTGGCAAAAAGAGCGCGGATATGAGAAAAAGCGCCGGTATAAGTTGCTGGGTTAGAACGCGGAGTTCTGCCAATCGGCGACTGGTCCACCACCACAACTTTATCAATATTTTCCGTTCCCGTAACCTGTTTATGCTCGCCCGGATACAAATGCGCGTCATAAAATTTCACCAAAAGCGCACGCGCCAAAATATCATTAATCAAAGATGACTTTCCGGAACCGGAGACACCGGAAACCGCCACAAATTTTCCAAGAGGAATTTTAACATCAATATTTTTAAGGTTATGCTCTTTCGCTCCTTTAATAGTTAAATAGGTTTGTGATTTGGATTTTGTGCTTTGTGTTTTATTTGGGATTTGGGATTTGGGATTTGGGATTTTTGGATTTTTGATATCAATTTTCTTCCTTCCCGAGAGATATTCCCCTGTCAAAGTTTTAACTTTTAGTAAAGTTTTCGGCGTTCCTTCAAATATAATTTCGCCGCCATGCTTCCCCGCTCCCGGGCCCAAATCAATTACCCAATCGGCCTCACGAATTGTCTGCGCGTCATGTTCCACCACAATAACCGTGTTTCCCAAATCGCGCAAATCCTTCAAGGTTTTAATCAGGCGTTCCTGGTCGCGCTGATGAAGACCAATAGACGGCTCATCAAGAATGTATAATATTCCCGTTAATTGTGAACCGATTTGCGTCGCGAGCCGAATTCGCTGCGCTTCTCCTCCTGAAAGCGATGTTGATTCCCGATTAATAGTAAGATATTCCAATCCCACGTCCATTAAAAATTCCAAACGCTTCAAAATTTCCTTAACCAGCGGCTCGGCTATGGTTTGCAGACGTTTTGATGTTTTAATATATTGATACATTGATACACTCAAGAATATTCTTGCTTCCCCAATAGACATAACAGAAATATCGGCAATATTTTTATCCAAAATTTTCACGGCCAATGTTTCCCGCCGCAATCGCCTGCCCTCGCAAACAGGACACTTTTTTATAAGCATATATTTTTCAATCTCGGCCCGCGTAAAATCGGAATCGGTCTCTTTCCATCTTCGCTTAAGATTAGGAATCACGCCTTCAAACGAATTTTCTGAAGTACGACTTCCCGCGGAAGTCGGACTTCGACGCTCCTCTCCGTACAAAATCAAATCAATAACATCTTTTGACAACTCTTTAACCGATGTATTTAAAGAAAACTTATGCCTTTCAGCCAAGTCGGTAAGTAGCCACCAATACCATGACTGCCTTCCTACGCGATGCGACGCCGAAGCCCACGGCCTTATCGCGCCTTCACCAAGAGTCAGGCGCGTATTGGGCAAAACAAGTTCCGGGTCAACTTCCAATTGCGACCCCAAACCGGTACATTCAGAGCACGCTCCATAAGGACTGTTAAAAGAGAAAATTCTCGGTTCAATATCGGGCAAATCAATTCCGCAATCAATACATGCGAATTTTTCTGAAAAGAAATAATCCTGACTTCCCGCCTGAACAACCAATATTCCCTTACCAACCTTAAGGGCTGTTTCCACAGAATCAGCCATACGGGAACGTTCTATATCCCGATTCAATAAAAACCTGTCCACGACAACTTCAATAAAATGTTTTTTCTTTTTATCAAGCATTTTGTCCTCTGCTTCTTCAATCGGCATAAATTCTCCGTCCAGCCGGACTTTTAAAAAACCTCCTCTTTCAACTTCTTCTAAAATTAAACGATGTTCCCCTTTTTTGCCCGATACAAGCGGGGCTAAAATCAAAATCTCCTGCCCGGATTTAAATTGCCTAATCCTGTCTACAATCTGGTCAACGGTTTGTTTTCCAACCGGCTTTCCGCACTGCGGGCAAAAAGGTTTCCCGATGCGGGCAAATAAAATACGGAGATAATCATAAATCTCCGTAATAGTGCCTACGGTTGAGCGCGGATTTTTGGAAACAGATTTTTGATCAATGGAAATTGCCGGACTTAAACCCTCCATTTTTTCCACATCCGGTTTATCCTGCACTCCCAAAAACTGACGGGCATAACTGGAAAGCGACTCAACAAATCTGCGTTCGGCCTCGGCATAAATCGTATCAAATGCCAAAGATGATTTCCCGGAACCGGAAAGGCCGGTAATTACCACCAGTTTATTTTTAGGAATATCCACATCAATATTCTTGAGATTATGGACCCGAGCTCCACGGATTTTTATGACATCGCTATTAGGCATAGTTATATATACTATAACAAAAAAAGAGAGAAATCAATAGAAAAACCGAAGCATAACGCTTCGGTTAAAAAAGCCTAACCTTCATTAAGTTTTTGAAGGGCGACTTCCATTTTAGAAATCAGACCATCCAAAAGTTCCAGCCTATTCTCTTTAATATATTTAAAACGTCGCACACCCTAACAAAGTACTCATGTTGCGTTTCTTTGCCAAACGGGCCCTGTAATAAATAACAACTTAGTAGAACACGGTATTCAATATCCTGAATACGAGCATATTCTTTAACAACTCCGTCAAGGGATACACCACTAATGCAGTATTGGTGATTTAAATACCTAATCTCCCAATAAGGCGATTCGCTTAGAACAAGTGAACTAACATTATTGTGCGCAATAACAACCTCAATAGCGCCACGTAATTCTGGGTTTTGTACTCGAATCAGACGCATCCTTTTTAAGAGAGACTGATATAAATCCCTAAACCGATCTTCCATTCCTCGCATATCCAACAACCCCTTCTTTCCCATTAAATGAACTTGTATCAATATATCATTTTTTTTAATTTGAGTCAAGCAAAAAACCGAAGTTAATTCCTCGGCTTTTTCATTTGTTCTTTCAAAACCTCAACCGCTTTTTTCAGCTGCGGATCTTTTTCCGGATTGCCAAAATTAGGGAAAAATTCAGCGGCAAAATCTTCTTCGCTCTGGTTTTCCGATTTTTTCCATTTTACTTCGTGGTCGGGCGAAATTCCAATGCCATCAACGGCGACTTCTTGCTCTCCCAAAAAATAACGCGCAACAGTCAAACGAAGCGCCGAACCGGATGAAAGCCGAATGGGAAATTCCTGAACCGTTCCTTTGCCGTAACTTTTTTCACCGACAACCGCATGCCCCCAAATTTTAAGAACTCCGGCCATAACTTCCGCGGCCGAAGCCGAATTAGCATCAATCAAGACAACAATCGGCAGATTGTCAAAAAATCCCTTGATGCCGGTTGTAAATTTTTCATTTACATGGAGTCCCTTGGCCGAAAACACCGTTCTGCCTTTGTCCGGCGAAAAGAAATCAAGCATACTCAGCACTTCACCGAGAAACCCTCCGGGATTACGCCTCAAGTCAATAATTATTCCTCTTGCGCTTTTATTGCCGGTAAAATCTTTGCTGGAAAAATCGCTCAAAATCCCAAGGCTGTAAAAAGATGAATAAAGTTCAAGGGAGGATAGCTGTTCAAACGAAGTAATTCTTATATAACCGATTTCCGGCGTTATAAACGACGGCTTCACGTAAAACCGTTCAATTTTTTCCCTAACTAGAATAAAATCTTTCTGTTTTTTCTGTCCGCGCTGAATGGTTAAAACAACTTTTTCTCCGGACTTGCCCCTGATTTTATTAGTGGCATCCTCGGGCGACATATTTTTTGTAGAAACGCCGTTTACCGCGACAATTAAATCGTCAGGAATAATTCCGACTCTTTGCGCGGGCGAGTTTTCTAAAACCGAAACCACATGAATATA
Source organism: Parcubacteria group bacterium GW2011_GWA2_42_14 (assembly GCA_000998135.1). GTDB lineage: Bacteria > Patescibacteriota > Minisyncoccia > Sungbacterales > GWA2-42-14 > GWA2-42-14. Next base: position 56,501 of record LCCV01000010.1, on the reverse strand, counting down.
ATCATCCTTTTTATTTACCTGTAGGCCGATGCCGACAAATGGGGCGCTATCTAAAGATTTAACCGCTTTAAGATCGTCAGCGCTATAATAATAAGAATGCTTATCAAGACAATCCTGAAGGCCCGATTGCAAAATTTTTTCCTGGCATTTTTTAATATCAACCTTATCAACATAATTATTCTCAATTATGCTCATTACTTCCGCTGTTTCATAGAAATCGCCGTAACGAACGCGGCCAAGAATGCTGAAAACAAGGGCAAAAACAAGCAATAAAACCGCCAGCCCCAACGCTATCACATATCTAAAACGCGGCATCGCCACCCTCTCTATATTTTGTTGGAAAATAACTGCTTTAAAAGTACCTTCCTTGTCAGCTAAAAGCAAACCTGGTTAGAGGTCCGGCGTTGGCCTAAAGTTTTCAGTACATCAAAAAGCGAAAACGTCTTACCCCGTTAGAAATCCGGCAATACGTAAATTATAGCTTAACGGCATGAAGCAAAGCGGCTCTATCTTGCGCCTTTCCGAATAAAATGCGCTTCATAAAGATTTCTAACGGGGCAAACAGCCGTGTTAATAAATAAAAAAAATGATAGTATGAAAAAATGAATAAACCCAAAAAAATCCCCCATAAGCCCGGGGTTTATATCTTCAAAGATAGGCATCAAAAACCTCTTTATATCGGCAAGGCGGGGAACCTGAAAAACCGTCTGGCTTTTTATTTTTCCCAAACGATAAAAATCCCTAAAATTGCAAAACTTCTTGAAGAGGCAAAAAAAATACAAATACTTGAGACGGCATCAGAAATTGAAGCGCTGATTAAAGAGGCCGAACTAATAAAAAAATATTTGCCAAAATACAACGTTTTAATGAGAGATGATAAGGGTTACTTCTATATTGGTTTTACAAAAGAAATTTTCCCAAAAATCTTAATTACTCATCAACCAGATACCCGCCCAAAATACCAAAATCCAAATCCCAAATCCCAAACAAAACACAAAATCCAAAAATTAAAACACGAAATCAGTTATATCGGGCCCTTTACTGATGGAAACGCCTTAAAAATAACATTACGATTGCTTCGCCGAATCTTTCCCTACTGTACTTGCAAAGAAACGCATAAAAGGCCCTGCTTAAACGCGGAGATTGGAAGATGCCCCGGCTATTGTTGTTTTGACAACAATAGCAAATTCAAAATTCTAAATCCGAAATTCGAAACAAATTCAAAATCCAAAATTCTAAATTCCAAACAACGATTAGAATATCAGTCAAACATTAAAAACATTATGGCGGTACTCCGGGGAAAAAAGAAACAACTGATACACGAACTGAAAAATAAAATGTCCACGATGTCCAAAAATCAGGAATTTGAAAAAGCCGCAGTATTGCGCGACCAGCTTTTTGGATTAAAAAACATTTTTGAACATCGGCAAACGCTTGAGGTCCGACCCCTCGCGAGAGGTCAGACCTCTGCCGAGCTCGAAAATCGGCTAAAGATACTCCTGCATACTGCAAAAAATATTTCGCGAATTGAAGGATATGACATCTCCAACATTTCGGGAACCGAAGCAACCAGTTCAATGGTAGTATTTTCCAAACAAGCAAATAGTTACGCACCCGATAAAAACCAATACCGCAAATTTAAAATTAAAACCGTGCATCAAATCAGCGATGTTGATATGATGCGCGAAGTCATCACGCGCCGCTTTAACCATCCCGAATGGATCTACCCGGACTTAATTGTTATGGACGGTGGCAAACCTCAATTAAATGCGGCGACGGCCGCATTAAAATCCCAAATCCCAAAACACAAACCCCAAATAAATTCAAAATTCAAAATTCCAATTATTACAGCACTGGCGAAACAAAACGAAGAACTATATATTGAAAGGTGGAGGTTTCCGATTAAACTCAAAAAACAGCCGCAAGAAATTTTGCATTTGTTTCAAAGAATCCGCGACGAATCGCACCGGTTCGCGAAAAAATATCATCATAAACTTCGCGAAAAGAAATTCAAAAACGGATGAAAAATTTCCATCCGCATGGTTTCCCGTTTGCTTGTTACTTAATATCATAAAAGGGCTCTTTGTCATCGGGGTAACAATCCGAGGCCCGATCATTTATAAAAAATTGGCCACCCGTGGTCGTACTTCTTACCCAAAAAGCAGCGGTCTGACAGTCAGCCTTTGTCCTAAAATTTGGTACAACGGTAAAAACATTTGATACATTATTACCACCAGTGTTAGGCCCAAGCGCAATAAAAAACCATCCCAAAAGCACTATTCCCCACTTTTTCATTGTTTTTTCTCGGTTTTTAATTGTTTTAGCCGTTAAAGACCCCGATAATATAAGTAGCAAAATGAAAAAAATATGTCAATAGTGACATACGAGAAAAACTAGCGAAGTCCGACTTCGCTAAATTAGGGAAGTCGGACTTCAATAATTTACATGAAAGCGGTGAAGCCAAAATCCGAAAAACGCCAGGCAAAAAAGAAAAAACGGCCGTATAAGCAGTCCGGCCGGAGCTTATTTTTAATTCAAGAAATTAGAAGCCATGTTAAACGCCGATAGTAACGCCAAATTAAACTCTAAAAATTGCTAAAACCAAAACCCGACCCTCACAAAGGGGGTCGGGCCTTTTGATCTAATACAAATTTTACTGCGCAAACTCTTTATCAATCGCGTCCAATTCAAGGTCAAGATTTTCAAGGTCAGTAGCATTCAAATCGTTTTCAATAGCGGTAATATCATCAGAAACGCTTTGCTTTTGTAGGGCAGCGACATCTGGTTCCGGCGGCGGCTTAATACCTATAGTCGGCTGTGAATTATAAGTTTCTTTCGGTGAGGGCAGTAAACTTCCTCCGTAAAACCAAACCCAAAGCGCTAATACCACAAGAACGGCCGCTATAACCAAAAGTATCCGAAGCAGAGAAGATTTTTTGCCTACTGCCGGAGTTAAAGAAGGTCCGGTCGGAATTGATGGTTGAAAATCCATAGTTTATTAACTTACAACCTACAATTTACAACCCATAACACGTGTTGTTGGTTGTCAGTTGTTGGTTGTTGGTTAAATTACGGTACCATTATCGGAGTAGTTGTGGCTGGACCACCATTAATTCTTCCAGAATTAATTCCTCCGGATACTCCTTTGATTTCTGTTACGACCTTTACTAACGCCTTATGCGCTTCTTTTATTTTATCACGAGCCTCGACAACCAACTTTCGAACGGCCTCAAGGGCCTCGCGCGGAGTTTCAGAATTTAAGGCGCTTTCCAATCCCGCCTTGGCCGAATTAATAGCCACTTCGGCTTCCGTAATTTTTACTCTGGCTTCGGCCAATCTTGCCCTAAGAGCGGCTACATCCTTACCCCTTTCGGTTGCAAATTTAGTCAACCGGCTATCTATACGGTCAGCCAATTTTTTAAGACGGTTAACGGCCGCCTCAAACCGCCTGACCATTTTCTCAAAAAATTTCTTAATCATCTGTTTTCTCCTTTCTTCCAATTTCTGCATTCTCGCTTCCATTCTTTCTTGTTTTTCCTCAAGGCGCATTGCCGGCGTTGTCGTGGCCGTTCCCATTATTTTCGGCTTATTGGGCAACGAAGGGCGATTCTGCGATTGCGCCAAAACCGGCGCTACTCCGCCAAACACAACCGAAAACGCGACTAAAAATGATATAAAATTCTTAATCATAATTATTTTTATTTTTTACTTAATAATTGCTATATTCGACCAAAACATATATCACAAATAATACCAAATTTTAGGAAAAATTATATACACAGTTAATCCACTACTTATTCAAAAACAGTGTAAAGGGCTAATTCCTCTCTATAAGAGGGTTTATACGAGTTAATACTTCATAAGCAGAAGTTCCAATTTTCAAAGCGATTTCATCAGCCCAAATTGCATCTTTTCCCTGTTTTCCGAGCAAAACCGCTTCATTACCCACTTTTACCGATGGCTTATCGGTAACATCAACAACAATCATATCCATTGAAACCCTTCCTAAAATCTTTCTACGCCGTCCTCGGAGCAAAACTTCGCCTATGGACGACAAGCCGCGGTCATAACCATGCCAATAGCCAATCGGCAGTACGGCGATTTTGGTTTTCCGATTGATACGTTCGGTAAAGTCGTACCCGATGTGCGATCCTTTTGGGATTTCCTTAACCTCACCCACAATTGTTTTCCACGTTAATACTGGTTTTAGAGAAAGTTTGGAATTTGGGCTTTGGGATTTGGGATTTCCCTGAAACCGAAACGTCTTTTCAGTTTCAGGGGCCGGCCAATAGCCATAAAGCCCTATTCCTATCCTAACCATATCAAGATGGCTTGACGGAAATAAAATAGTCCCCCCCGAAGCCGCGGCGTGTTTAATTAACTTTCTGAAACCGGCGCGCTCAAACTCTTTAATCGCTTGTTTAAATTTTCTTAGTTGCTCAAAAGTATATGTAGGATAACCGCGGTCTTTGGCGCTGGCAAAATGAGTATATATTCCCTCCGGCGCAAGCTTATACAATTTAATAAGTTTAAGAAGTTTTTGGATTTGTTCGGGCAAAAAACCCTGACGATACATGCCGGTATCAATTTTTATGTGAAATTCCGGCGGGTTCTTAAGTTTCTTTAACGCCCCAAGTGACTCAAAATTGGAAACAGTTAAAATGATATTATTTTCTTCAGCTTCCTTAAAACGCCCCGGCAGAGTTGACCCCAAAACCAGAATTGAATTTTTAATGCCTTCTTCGCGAAGCCGCAAGGCCTCAACAATAGAATCAACGCCGAACCATAAACGTGAATTATGAATTATGAATTTTGAATTATGGACGCCTAATTCATTATTCTTAACTCCCAATTCCGCGAGTTGCTTTGCAACTTGCGCGAGGCCATGACCATAGGCGTTTGATTTAACCACGGCCATTAACCGCGTACGCACCGGAATAAATTTTAAAAACTGCCCAATATTTTGCACGAGCGCTTTTTTATCTAATTCAATCCATGTTCGTAAAAAATCATTTTTTTTCATAGTCAATACTATTATACATGATTCGATTTATAATTGACAAAGGGATTGACTTTTGTATTTTTACTGTTAAACTGTGAATTATTCTAAAATGTTCTTTCACAACACAAGGAAGTCACCATGAGGTATAATCAAATTTTCTTACTCATTGGTTTCTTGTTACTATACTTATTTCCCTCAACCGGAATAACATACGCTCAACGCCACCATGAAAATCAAAACGTTACCCAAAATCTGGACCGCAAAACCCCTCTTCAAGCGGCAGTAGCGCATCTTATAGAAAGCCAATTTCCACCCGCAAAGGATTATATATTAAAATTTTCGATCAAGGCCTTTAATGATATTTCATTCGACCAAGAAATAGGAGAGTGTATGGCGAATGTTGACGTTACTTATGAAGGGTTGCGACAAACAACAATGCACGCAATCCTTCACATACATTATTCCTCGGAAGGCGTTTGGCTTCCTAAAAAGCACTCACCTGAATGGACAATCGCCGATATAAACAGTAAGGATTGGAAAACAGAATGGTGCGACTTTATCCGGGCCGTATATCCGAATGAAATTGAAAAACAGGAATGCCGATGAAACCACCCTGTTCCTGTTGCCGATATTACCGGGGTCATGAATTTGAAAAAGACGTTGACCGGCTTTGGCAAATGCTTTTGGACATAAATTTTGACGGCGTCTATGGACCCCCGCGGGGAGGTTTAACGCTTGCAACGGCTTTATCACATCGTTTGGACATTCCTCAATTCCTCGACGGACCGAAAAGCCGGCAAACGCTCGTTGTGGATGATATTGCCGATAAAGGAACAACTCTTAGACCGTTCGCCGACAAGGGCAATTTAATCATAACGCTCTTTTATCATAAACAAAGCATTACCATACCGAACATCTGGCTCCACGAAAAGAAAAATAAATTTATCATTTACTTCTGGGAAAAACAGGAATGCGTTAATAAAAACAAATCCCGCTCATAAGCGGGATTTTAAATTTCAATCACGATTATTCAATGCAAGAATCATAGCCGGATATCTTTCATCCCTCCCATATATTTTTGCAAAACTTCCGGTATTTCAACCGAACCGTCCTCTTGCTGATAATTTTCCAAAATCGCGATAATCGCGCGGGAAACGGCAATGGCCGTACCATTAAGCGTATGGACGAATTTAATCTTGCCATCCGCGTCGCGATACTTTATTCCTAAACGGCGCGCCTGATAATCGGTGGTGTTGGAAGTTGAGGTAACTTCCCCCCAATCTTTTCTGCCGGGCATCCAGGCCTCTAAATCAAACTTTCGCGCGGCCTGCGCCCCCAAATCCCCTGCGCACATCTCTACCACGCGATACGGTATGCCCAGTCCCTGCCATAATTTTTCTTCATAGCCAAGAAGATCCTCATGAATTTTAGGCGAATCCTCCGGACGGCAATAAACAAACATTTCAACTTTTGTAAACTGATGAACGCGATACAACCCTTTGGAATATTTGCCGTAACTTCCCGACTCCCTGCGAAAACAATGCGAATAACCCGCATAGTAAATAGGCAATTGTTTATTATCCAAAATTTCATCAGCATGAATACCGGCTAAAGTTACCTCTGCCGTAGCAATAAGCCCCAAATCGGAATCCTCAATCATATATGTCTGCGCTTCGGAACCGCGGGGCAAATATCCGGTTCCCAAGTAAAATTTGCTTCGCGCCAAATCAGGAGTAATGCGCGGCGAAAAACCTTTTTGGGAAAGAAATTCCAACGCGTATTGAACAAGAGCAAGCTCAAGCATGACACCGGCATTTTTTAAATAATAAAAATCCGAACCGGAAACCTTTGCTCCGGTTTCAAAATCAATGATGCCGAGGTTGATACCAAGTTCCAAATGGTCTTTTGTCTCAAAAGAAAATTTAGGGCGCTCTCCAATTTCACGAAACGCGACATTATCGCGCTCCCCGGCGCCAACCGGAACATTATCAAGCGGAAGATTGGGAAACTTGCCCGTCAGTTCTTCAAATTCTTCTTCAATGGCTTTCAATTCAAACTCAACATCTCCGAGTTTAATTTTTAATTCTTTTGATTCCGCTATATTTTTATCCCTATCCGATTTTCTGGCCGTTGCGATTTCCCCGCTTAACGCGTTTTGCCGGGCCCTCATTTCATCAACCTCCTGAATTTTTTTCCTTCTTTTTTCATCAAGCGACAATAAATAATCCAAATCAAAATCCATGCCTTTTTTCTTAAGACCTTCTCTGGTTTTATCAGGATTTTCGCGGATGAATTTTATGTCGAGCATAGCAATGATGCCAATCTACAAATTTAATGCTAATCTACAAATTGCGAATGCCTGTAGTGAGCCTGTCGAACTACTGTTCGAGCTTGTCAAGAACTTTACATTAAGGTGAACTTCTCGACTCGGCTCGAAGAATAATTATTCGCAATTCGCCGAATTAGCATTATATTCGCATCGAATTAGCATCACATTAACTTCTCTTTCAATATCGGCATTATTTTATCAATCGCTTCTTTTCGATGAGCAAGCATTGCTTCTTCTTCCAAAGTCAGTTCGCTATAATATTTTCCGAGTTCGGGAATGTAGAAAAGACAACGGAACGGATAACCCTCCTGAAAATTAACCGGCTCAGTGCCTATAAATCCCCGCTTTTCGCCTTCGGCGGTATAAATATTATTATCTTCCGGAAAAATAAGCGCAATAGAAACTTTTAATTTAGCCCCCCTTTTTTCTCGCGGAACACCGTTTAATTTATCCAGCGCCATTTTTATCAATTCTTCGTCACTAGCTTCATAACCGGGCCATCTGCGCGACATAACTCCGGGTTCTCCCCCAAGATGGTCAATTTCCAATCCACCGTCATCGGCAAGTGTGGGCAGGCCGGACAAACCATGATATACCGCCGCCTTTTTTATGGAATTTTCTTCAAATGTTTTTCCGTCTTCCTCAACGGCCATAGTAATTCCTGCCTCTTTTAATGATACCAAGTCAATAGGCAAATGACCGAGAAGAACTTTGTATTCGGTCACCTTGCCGGGATTAGTTGTAGCAAGAAGTAATTGTTTTATCATTTTTGTGTTCTTGTTAAAAAATCTTGTAAAATCAGTTTTTATCCTCAAAAGATTTCTTTGTTATGGTTAACCTGAACACCCTCCTTTCCCCACGATACCCAGACCACGCCCTGGCCGCAACGTCCATTTCTGCTTCTTCAAAATCAAAAACTGCTACTTCTGAAAATTCTTGCAAAATGCGGGCAAAACTTGGACTATGGTACAATCCTTCCAATATTGGATAAAAATAAGCGCTGCTACCATGTTTAAGCGTCCGAATAATTTCTTTAAAAGTGGTGTGATATTCTGATTCGTAGGGCGGCAAATAAGCGGGAATGCCGAAAACAGAAACCTCTGCGTCAAAACTATTATCTTTAAACGGCAATTCCTGGGCAATGCCCGCTGCCGACTTCCGCTGTTTTTTCTTCCATCTTAAAGAGTCCCAAATGCTTGCTTTTGACAAATTTCGTATCTCACTTTCTTTCAATTCCGGATTAAGAGAGATAACCTTAATGCCTTTTTGAGCAGCTTGTTTAGAAAACCTTTCATCTGCGCTTGATCCGATATCAAGCACCAATTTCCCTTTCCAGTCCTCAACAGGAAGACGCAAAACTTCTTTATAATGCTCAAGAGACCTTTCGGTTAACGTCGTTCCTTCATAAAAAAACTCTCTCTTTAATGCACCAGGCTCCCTTTCTTTTGCGATTAAATAATCATGGAAAAATTCTTGTTTTTTCATAATAATAAGTGGAGTTATTTAGAACGCATTGTCGGAAACAATATAATCTCCTTAACATTATGTGTATTAGTTAAAAGCATTATCAGCCTGTCAATACCAACACCTAGGCCCGCGGCCGGAGGCATACCATATTCAAGCGCTTCCACAAAGTCCTCGTCCATTGGATGGGCTTCTTCTTCACCCTCCCAAGTTTTGCCATGCAAAATTTGGGAGGGCGAGCCTCCTCCACGCATTTTTTCCTGCTCTTCAAAACGCGCTTTTTGGTCAATGGGGTCATTTAATTCGGAGAAGCCATTAGCGATTTCTAGACCCCCGACAATAAGCTGAAAGCGCCTTACATTATTAGAATTTTTACTTATTTTTTTGGCCAAAGGTGAAATATCTAATGGGTGACTAACCACAAAAACCGGATTTTTCAGGTGCGGACGGCAGATTTTTTTATAAATTTCATCGGCAATTTTACCCTTTGACTCATGTTTTTCAACATCCAAACCAAATCGCCTTGCAATCAAGGCCATTGAATCGCGGGTTTCAGCATCATAATCAACGATTAGCGCGTATTTTTTCAACAAATCGGCAAAAGTAACTCTTGGAAACGGCGCTTTAATCGCAACTTTTGAGCCGTCATACTCAAATTCCTTTTTTTTGAAAATTTTTGCAACCGCGTTTAAAAACATCTCTTCCACGAATTTCATCATATCATTTTCATCCCACCATGCCGCATAAACCTCAAGCATGGTAAATTCCGGATTATGTGTTACGTCAATTCCCTCGTTTCGAAAATCGCGTCCTAATTCATATACTTTTTCAAAACCACCAACCAAAAGACGCTTTAAGTAAAGTTCGGGAGCTATTCGCAAATATAAATCAACATCTAAAGCATTGTGATGCGTCTTAAATGGTTTGGCTAAAGCGCCGCCGGGAATAGATTGAAGCATCGGGGTTTCAAATTCCTCAAAACCATTTTTTTCAAGAAAACCCCGCAGGTCTCTAATAATTCTCGAACGCGCCAAAAATTTTTGCCGCACTTCTTCATTCATCAATAAATCCAAATATCGTTTGCGAAATCTTTCCTCAACATCCTGAAGTCCGTGCCACTTTTCCGGAAGCGGCCTTAACGACTTCGCCAAAATCCGCCATTCCAAAACTTCAATCGTCTGCTCTCCCCGTTTAGTTACAAATGGTTTACCTGAAACTTCCAAAAAATCGCCGATATCAATATCACGAATAAACAAATCATAAGAATCTTTCCCCAAAACATCCTCTTTAAAAAAAACTTGAATTTTTCCCGAAGCGTCCTTGAGGTCTCCAAAACAAGAACCGCCATGCTCACGTTTGGCAAAAAGCCGTCCTGCCACAACAACCCCCCTTTTACCCCCCGAGCGAAGTCGAGGGGTTAACCTTATACGTTTCGCAAAATTTTTCAAAACCGCACCAATTTCCTCGCGCGATTTTGAAACCGATGCCGGAAAAATATCAATACCGGCTTTTTCCAGCCGTTCCAGCTTTTTTATTCTCTCACTTCTAATTTCTTCCAAGGCCATATAAAGATAATAACACACTCCTTTTCTTTCGACTATTAACACATAAAGACAATTTTTTATAATACTTAATCCGTAATAATTGACCATCAAAAACGGCCATGAACTTAAAACCGCTGTTTCCGGACACAGATATCACATTATTTAAAGAAACCACAATTTCAGATGTGATGAAACAAGAAATAGATGGTTCTTTTTCAATTTCAAAATGCTCCTATGAAATCTGCCTTATCGACGGTAAGCCAAAAATCGCTGGCGGAATTGGGGACATAAGTCATAACGCATATGACGAAAAGGATAAAGGTGTCATTCGCGGTGAACCAAAAAACGTTTTATCTTTAAACAACCGACTGTTTATAATACACTTCCCGAAAGGGATTTATTACGAAAGTAAAAATCTTATGTACGAAATTTCAGAAGACTGTTTACTAATAATTATGAAGGATAAAATTGTCAAAAATAATATAAATAGAGATCCTGTAAGATACTGGCAAACCGCGTTATGAAAACGCAAAACCCTTACAACATCAGTAAGGGCTTTTTCTTTGTGTAAAATCGCAATTTTTATATTAACGGATATCCTTAATCATATATGTCATATTTCCGCCCGGGGTCTTTACTTCTACCGTCTCACCCCTTCTTTTCCCCAAGAACGATTTTCCCATGGGGGATTCATTGGAAATTTTTCCCGATACGGGATCAGCTTCTTCCGAGCCGACAATCGTATAAATTTCCTCATTGCCGTCTCTTTCTGTCACCACCTGAGAGCCAATCTGAACAAAATCTGTCCCAACCGGTTTTTTAATAACAATAATATCCTTGAGCATTTCCTCAAGTTCAACAATACGGGCCTCATTTAAAGATTGGGCTTCTTTGGCCTCCTGATATTCGGCATTCTCCGACAAATCTCCGAGCGCTTTGGCTGATTCAAGACGCGCCGCAATGGCTTGCCGCTCCTCGGTTTTAAACTTATTAAGCTCTTCTTTTAATTTTTCCAGCCCTTCCGGGCTAATGTAATCTGCCATAATTAACTTACAACTTACAACCAACAACCTACAACAGTCATTAATTAAGCAAGTTGAAGTAACTAAAAATTGTTTTAAATAATAACAAATATGCGAAATCCGTCAAGGGTTTTTATCCACCATCAAATAGTTGAATAAAAACAACATAAAAACACGCAAATAAAATGTTATCAGTTATTGATTGGCTGTTGTTGTTTAAAAAATTTTTAATTTTTACTGAAGTAATAATTCAAGATTTCTTTGGCAATCGGAACCGACATGGTGGCACCTCCTCCGCCCTTTTCTACAAAAACCGTTATGGCGATCTCAGGATTTTCATACGGAGCAAACCCTGTAAACCAAGCGTGATTCCTGTCAAAAACCTGCGTTTCTGTCTGCGCGGTCCCTGTTTTTCCAGCTACGGCCACGGGCAAATCAGCCAAATCCCAAGCAGAACCGGCAGTTACGGCTCTGCGCATTCCTTCCCCCACAACCCTCAACGGATCCCGGCCGACAAAATTTTCCTTCAATACTTCCGGCTCAAACTTTTTTACCGAATGCCCATCTTCGTCAACAATTTCTTTTACGACTCGCGGTCGCATTAATTTTCCGCCATTAGCAATGGTCGCAATGGCAAAATTCATCTGTAGCGGAGTCATCAGCGCGTCTCCCTGTCCTATGGAAACGTTGTAAGTATCCCCAAGCCGCCAAATCGGGTCCTTGGGTCTAGTTTTTTCTTTCCAGACAGGGTCAGGCATAAGACCCTCCGACTCGCCGGGAAGATCAATGCCGAGTTTTGCGCCAAATCCAAAAAGAGTCGCATATTTTTTAATACGCTCAATGCCGAGCCCCCTAATATCATCATGTCCCCCTCCAATGGTAAAAAAATAAACATTGGCTGACCACGCTAATGCTTCCCTCATATCAACTTCTCCAAAAACCTTCCAGTCCCTAAAAACGGATTTCTCCCCGGGTTTATAAGGATTCAGAACTTCAATATAGCCCGGGTCATAAATATAACGGGACGGGTCAATTATTTTTTCTTCCAATGCCGCAGCCGCGATTATCGGCTTAATGGAAGAACCGGACGGATAAGAGCTGGAAATGGCTCTGTTTAAAAGCGGGGAGCGCTTGTCTTTCAAAATTTTTTCTATTTCTTTTTTAGGTGTTTTGCCGCGAAAAATATTATTGTCAAAACTGGGAAAATTAGCAATAGCCAAAATACCGCCGGTCTTAACATCGGAAACCACAACCGCGCCCGCGGTCTTATTGCCGGACAAAACATGCCGCGACAATACTTCATAGGCGAACTTTTGCAAATCAGCGTCAACATTCAATACCAGATTGTAACCCGATTCCCCCTTAATAAACTGACGCTCCTTTAAACGCCGGCCCAAAGCGTCCACTTCAACGATTTTTTTACCCTTGGAACCCTTAAGTTCGTTTTCATACGCGTACTCAAGACCATCTTTACCTATAATATCATGAATGGCATATTCACTTTGCAGGTCCTTTGGCGAAACGCGCCCCACAAAACCTATGATATGAGAAAAAGATTGGCCGTAGAAATATTCCCGCGAGTATTTTTCTTCAACGGAAACGCCGGGAAACTTTTCAAAATTTGATTCAATCTCCAAGACAGCTTCTCTTGAAACATCATCATCCAGCAAGGCCTCATCGGGAAAAAGCAAAAAATAATTATTATTATTGGCTTCAATTCCCATATCGGCCAGCAAATTTTCCGGCTCTCTGCCCAAAACCTCTCCTAAATTAGACAAAACCGCGGCCAACGACTCTTTGTCCTTAATAAATTTCTTTCGCAACACTATAGAAAAAGTCTGGATATTAGAAACAAGTTTTTTATTTTTAAAATCGTAGATAATCCCCCGAAGCGGTTTGCTATCATAAATGTCAAATTCGTTATTTATAACCATTTTTTCAAAATCTTCTCCTCCCATAATTTCCAGCCGCCACAGCTGCGCCACAACAAGAAACACGCCCACAAACAAAAAAACGCTCAAAATAAAAAAAGGGCGCTCTCCTAAAGATGACTCAATAAGCCCTTCCTGTTTCTCTTTGACAAAGCCTGGAGAATTTAAAGAATCGGAAAATATATCCTCGGGATCAATATCGATTTTTTTATTATTCTTTTTCTTAAAAATATCCACAACCTTATGAATTACGAATTTTTACAAATATACGAATCGTAAAAATTTACAATATCCGTAAATTCGTATTTATTCGTAATTCGTAAAAATAATTTTGTCTACTGCGCCCTGCTTTAAAATTTTTTATATGCTGTATCCTTTATTAAACCCTACCCTAATTTCATAAAAAATCATTATTACCAAAAGACTCGCTAAAAAAACGCCGTTTATCGCCACTTCTTCCCAAAAACGCCAAAAAAAATGGCCAGGAAAAAAAATAAAAGCGCGCGCTGACTCAAAAAAAATAATTGCCAACAAGGCATGCGACAAAAAAGCGGTTTTCTTATTCAAACCCTGAAATGATTTTATTAATAAAGCACTTACCGTACCCAAAAGTATTACCAGGGGATACAAAGAAGATACGGTAAAAAACACTAAAGCAAAAATTGAAGATATGGTTCCAAAAATAAAAATATCTTCTTTTCTAAAAAAATAAGCGCATATTATAAAAATCCAAAAGGAAAAAAGAGGCGTAATTCCCAAAAAAGAGATAAAACCGACCTCAAAAACCAGCGAAAATAAATAAATTATGGAAAAAAGAAAAAGCTTCATAAAATATGATGCCCATACGATGCGAATTTAATGCGAATCTGGCGAATTGCGAATATGGCTACGAAATACGAAAAAGCGCGAAATTACGAAATTTTCGTACTTTCGTAAAATTTCGTAATTTATAGCAAAAGATTCGCAATTTGTAGATTAGCATTTCATTCGTAAATTCGCATCATTGCTTCCTAACAACAAAAACCGTCTCAAGCGATTGAGGATCAAAATAATGCAGCGCCTTAACGCTTTTAAAAACCTGCGCGCCGGTAGAACCGACTTCAACGATTTTTCCCAAAAAAAGAATGAGGCCGGGATACTCCCAGCTTTCTGCCGCCATCACTTCGTCCCCCTCTTTAACTTCAGTGTTTTCAGGAACCAAATCAATTAAAAGTTCTCGGAAACCGTTGCCTTTGACCAAAACCCTCATGCCCGTAGCGGGCAAAATCCCATTCACGATTTCAGAAGCAGATGATATTAATTTTACTTTGGAAGAACCCTGATAGGCCTCAGTCACCTTTCCCACCAACGTTTTTTTTGAATCAATGACCCATAAATCGCTATGAATACCGTCTTTAATCCCGCGAGAAATCAAAATATATTCATCAGAACCATCCCTTATAAAGCCAATGGGGCGGGAAGCGGCGAAATCAAAAAAAGGATAACTCCCCTGAAAATTCAGCAACTTTTTTAAATCTTCATTTTCCCTTTCCAACAAAATAAAATCGCCCAGTTTTAAAATTAAAGTATCATTCTCTTCCTTCAATTTTTGGTTTTCCGCAATCAAATCCTTTGACGAATAAAAATATCCACCCTTCAAAAATTCCGCGGCATACGAAAATTTTTTCATTACGGGGAAAATAATTTTAATAACAGAACTTCTGACAAAAAAAATGGCAGGTGATTTATAAAAAAAAGCCGCAGTCAAGAATGCTACAAACAAAATCATCAAAAAAATATTTCTTTTATTCACCGCCTTGTTTGTTTTCATAAACAAAGGTTATAAAAATCCAAATATCAAAGTTCTAATGCAAAAATCAAATCCAAAGTCCAAGGTTCAAGATTTTTTAGATTTTGGGCTTGATTTGAAATTTGGATTTTAGCATTGGGATTTATGAAGTACTTGGTGTTTTCTGATAAAAGGACGAACCGATTAAAACAGCCCTTAGCGCGTCTATGTCTTCCAACACCACTCCCGTGCCCCTTACTACCGCGGTTAACGGGTCTTCGGCGGTGCGAGTGGGCATTTTGGTTTCTTGAGCTACCAATTTATCAAGTCCGCGAAGAAGCGAACCGCCTCCGACAAGAATTATGCCCCGATGCATTATGTCGGCAACCAGTTCCGGAGGGGTTGATTCAATCACTGATTTTATCGCCTGAACCAGGATTTTATTGGAATGCTGCATGGCTCTCCTGATTTCCGAATCATCAACCACAACTTCCTTGGGAAGACCTGTTACCAAATCGCGGCCTCGCATAACCGCTTCCAGGGGCTCCTCCAATTCAAAAGCCGAACCAATGGCAATTTTAATGTCTTCGGCTGTTCGCTCACCCAACAAAAGTTTATATTCATCGCGGGCAAAACGGATGATATCGTCATTTAATTTATCTCCGGCAATTCTTAAATTCTTGGATACTACAATTCCGCCAAGAGATATTACGGCTATATCGGAAGTACCTCCGCCGATATCAACCACCATTGAACCAACCGCCTCCTGCACGGGCATGCGCACGCCAATGGCCGCGGCCATTGGCTCTTCAATCAAATAAACTTCACGGGCTCCCGCGTTTCTGGCCGCATCCTCAACCGCCCTCCTTTCAACTTCGGTTACCTCCGATGGGATGCCAATCACAACTCGCGGCCTCGGAAAAAAGGAAAAGGTTTCTTTGTGAACCTTTTGGATGAAATAACGCAACATCTCCTCGGTTACTTCAAAATCGGAAATAACGCCTTCAACCAAAGGACGGGATGCTATAATATAGGCAGGAGTTCTGCCAACCATTTTTTTGGCCTCTGTTCCAATCTCCACAATCTGTCCGGTTTTCTGGTTAACCGCCACCACCGACGGCTCATTTATCACAATCCCCTTCCCACGAACGTAAACCAAAGTATTGGCCGTTCCCAGGTCAATACCTATGTCTTTAGAAAAAATTCCTAATAATTTATTTATCATAATAGGTCAATTTCGATACTTGCCCCGCACCAATTCTCAAAAAGAACTTCTTTTTAAAATGGCGTAAGGCGAAGCCGTTACCGCGGTGTTAACCCCAAATTCTACCTCGCACTATTTCGGAATTTGGTGCGGGGTCTTTTGAAAATATGCCGAGAAGTTTATTTATCATATTGACAAATATATTTATTTATGCTATAATTAGATTAGCAGTAAAATGGCGTATTTTTAAGCGCCGTGGCCTCAAACCCCCTAAAGGCCGATTGGCCAAGGAGACCAGCATGCGCGGCAGGATTTCCATCCATGCACGACCCGCCTACGATGGCGGAGTCGCCATCAAGTTTGACGGCAGAACGGTAGCAAGCGGCATGAATGTCGTAGAGGCATTCATCACGCTCGGCGGGCTTCTGAAGAAGCGAGGACCGAGCGTGGTGGAGATGGAGATGGCACACGTCTCCACCAGCCTCTCCGACCGATTCCGCAGCGGCTACCGCGCGCGCGGCACCGCGCCCCGGCGCAAGCGCAACAAGCGCTAAGAGCCCCCACAAGGGCTCACAGCCTGGCGATATTCTTATGGGTATCGTCGGGCTCTTTCTTTTTCGCTCCAAAAATACGTTCAACTGAACTTACGGTCAGCCAAACAGAAAAGTAGGCCTTTTTTTATTTTGTAGAAGCAATATAAAACGCAAATGACCACGCGACCTTAAACGCAAATTGCGTATAATTTTGCGTTACGTCTTGCGTTCATTTTTGCTTCTATTTCTCAAGCATTTTCAACATCTCTTTCTCCGACACAATCCTCGCTTCTTTCTCGCCCCGTTTTTTAACCTCCACCCCCTTTTTCTCTAAGGTTTTTTCCGATACCACCACCCGTAACGGAATCCCTATTAAATCCGCATCAGCAAACTTTTCGCCCGGTGTTTTATCCGCGCGGTCATCATATAATACTTCAATGTTTTTGGCAAGCAGTTCCTCATAAAACTTTTCCGCCGTTTTTTTAACAATATCGGCTTTATTCTTGCCCGGTATTTCCACAAGATGAACATTAAACGGCGCAACCGTTTCCGGCCACAAAATCCCTTTTTCGTCATGATGCACCTCTACGATTGCGCCCATAACACGGCTAAGGCCAATGCCGTAACAACCCATTATAACCGGTTTTAACACGCCCGTTTCATCCGTATAAGTCAAGTCAAAAGCATCGGCATACCTCGTTTTCAGAGGAAAAATATTGCCGACCTCAATGGCTCTTTTTTTCAAAAGTTTTTCACTAGGCGCCTTGCACTTGGCGCAATACGGCTGTTCTCCGATAATTTCGTCGTTAACTGCGATAAGGCAATTTTCACAAAAATAAATCGTATCCTCGCCGGCATCGGTAATCGTTTGAAATTCGTGGGAGTAGCGCGAGAACGTTCCGCCGGAAGCAAATGTCAAAAAAGTAATGTCGCCAATACCCAAACGCGCGAATATATTTTTATAGGCGTCTTTGGCCTTTTCATAATATTTTTCCAAATCATCCTCGGTTGCGTGAAAAGAGTATAAATCTTTCATGATAAATTCCCGGCCGCGAAGAAGCCCGGATTTTGCCCTCGGCTCATTGCGGAATTTTGTCTGAATCTGATAAAGCCCGAGCGGCAAATCGTGATAAGAAGAAATAAAACGCTTAGCAAGCGGCACCACAATCTCTTCGTGGCTCTGGCCAAGAACCAAATGGCCGCCCGAAGCAAGTTCGGTATGAAAAAGAATATCAATCTTATCGCGGCCCGTCTTTACATAATTTTCAATCGGATGAAGCGCGGGCATCAAAATCTCCCGGGCCCCGAGCTTTTCATTCAATTCATCGCGGATAATATTCGCGACTTTCCCCAGTACGCGAAGACCGAGCGGCAAAAAAGAATATATGCCGGCCATTTCTTTGGCAACAAAACCGCCGCGCTCTAAAAGCCGCGCATTGGCCGAAATCTCGTCTTTAGGGTCTTCTCTTAATGTTTTCCCGAATAATTGAGATTGACGCATATATTCAAATTTTATGCTAAAATATGGAAAAAAGCAAAAAAACGGCCTGCGGGCCGTCTTATTTTAACCGACAACTAACCCTTCGACGGGCTCAGGGCAAGCAACCTACAACTGTTCGGCTACTCGCCGGACGTGCTCCACCAGTGTTGCCGTATACCCTGCCTCATTATCATACCATGAAAAAACTTTAATTAAATCGCCGTCAATAACCTTGGTAAGCGATAAATCAACAATAGCGCCATAGGGCTCACCGATTATATCGGTAGAAACAATCTGGTCTTCGGTAACTTTTAAAATCTTTGACCAGCGCGGGTTTTGGGCAGCTTTTCTAAAAAGAGCATTTACTTCTTCAGTGTTTGTTTTCCGAGAAACCAACATAGTGGTATCAGAAAGAGAACCGGTAATAACCGGCACCCTCATAGAAAGAGCGCCAAAAATTCCTTTCATTTCCGGAATGGACTGGATTACCGCTTCAGCCGCTCCGGTGGTGGAAGGAACTATATTTACGGCCGCCGCCCTTCCCCGACGAACATCTTTGGCAACAGGCCCGTCAACCAGTTTTTGCGTTGCCGTATAACCGTGCACCGTAGTCATAGCGGCTTTTTTAATTCCGAGCGACTCGCGGATAATTTCCACCACCGGCGCTACGGAATTAGTAGTACAGGAAGCATTGCAGGTAATAGGGCCGATACCTTTTTTAAATAAATCATCATTTACTCCGACAAGTACGGTTTGAACATCTCCTTTGGCCGGAGCGGTAATCACAACTCTTTTAGCGCCGGCATCCAAATGCGCTTTAGCTTTTTCGCCATCCGCAAAAAAACCGGTGGACTCAACAACAATATCAATTCCCAAATCTTTCCACGGAAGTTTCGCCGGCTCTTTTTCAGCCAGAACTTTTACCTTTTTACCATCAACAATAAGTTCGCCGTCAGACGCAGAAACTTCTTTTTGATACCGGCCATAAACACTGTCATATTTCAATAAATATGCCAGTGTTTTTGTGTCGCTTAAATCGTTCACCGCGACAATATCAAACTCTGACAAAGCAAAAACGGCGCGAAAAAAAGACCGCCCGATCCTGCCAAATCCGTTAATTGCAATTTTTGCTAGTTTCATATATAATTGATTATAGCACTTTATACTATCAAAAGGAAGAATTTGTGAACAAAAAACCAGTGTCGCTCAGTTTCAATACTTTGTGGAACTTCCTTTTTTGGTGGCTTATAATTTCGGTTATCTATATCATCCCAGATCTTATTTTTTTAGAAAAAACTTCCAGGGTTCTTACTGCATACCAAATCGTTATTATTGATATCGCCACAGGGTTTGTTGTAACATCAATTGTTGCTCTTTTCTTCCGGCTCTTCAACAGACCACGAAATTAATCCCAATAAAAACGCTTTTTCTGAATGTATGCCTTCGACTCGGCTCAGGCAATAACTATTTTTATGCTGAAGCATTCGCCTGAAAGCAAGGGATTTCAAAAACCCAGAGCGAGCCATTAAATAACGCGGCCGCGTAACTTCATTGCGTCAACAACTCTTTTAATGGCCCGCACGTATGCCGCCTGCCTCCAAGTAATTCCGTATTCTTTCTTGGTTCTTGCTACGGCCTGAAACGCATCCGCCATAATTTTATCAAGACGGCCCAAAACTTCTTCCTCTTCCCAATAAAGACGCTGTAAATTCTGCGCCCATTCAAAATATGAGCCAACCACTCCTCCGCCGTTGGCTAAAATATCGGGAATAATTTGAATTCCCTGTTTTTCCAAAATTTTATCGGCTTCCGCGGTAATCGGCCCATTAGCAAGTTCCAAAACAACTTTTGCTTTAATATCTTTGGCATTTTCCAAAGTAATCTGATTTTCCAGCGCCGAAGGAATCAAAATATCCGCATCCGATTCAAGCAATTCCTTATTTGATATTATCTTGTATCTACCGGACGCCGCCTCCTCCAAAGAAATTTTTGCCGCGCCCTGGGCTGTTTTTTCTTTTTGGATTTTTATAATTTCATGAACATCAATTCCTTCATCACAATAAATCGCGCTTTTGGAATCAGAAACGCCGACAATCTTAAAACCCGCTTCTTTTAAAATTCTTGCGATATGTCCGCCTACATTTCCGAATCCCTGCACCACTACCGTTAAATCTCCGCTTAACAAAGCCAAGTCCTTGGCTTGGCGCAGATATTCGCGAAGAACCACAAATCCGCCGAATGAAGTCGCAATCTCGCGCCCCTTGGAACCGCCGAGTTCAATCGGTTTTCCGGTAAACACGCCCGGAACATTATATCCGGCAATTTTAGAATATTCATCCGTCATCCAGGCCATAATTTGAGAATCGGTTCCCACATCAGGCGCGGGAATATCTTTTTCCGGGCCGATTTTATCAAAAATCGCTTTTGCGTATCCGCGGCTCAACTCTTCCAGTTCTTTTTTAGATAATTCTTTTGGGTTAACTTTTACAGCGCCCTTACCCCCTCCATACGGAATTCCCATCAATGATGTCTTCAGAGTCATCAAAGCCGCAAGCGCCTGGACTTCGTCAAGATTGGAATCAGGATGAAAACGGATGCCCCCTTTATAGGGGCCCAAAACGCTTGAATGCTGAACTCGCCACGCTTGAAATTTATTACCCCCAGCAGTAATTTCAAATTCCAAAATTCGTTCGGGTTTTTTTAAGCGCGTTAAAATACCGCCGTCAATCATGGCGATATCCGCGGCTTCTTCAATCAATTTTTGAGTATTTTCTAAAAAGGTTGACATTTTAAAAAGAATTAAATATTATTACATATATTCTTAAAACCTCTCAAGGGGGTATAAAAATGGCTCAGAAGCACGTCCCAATGGTTCAAGTTGATCTTTCAAAAGAAATACCTCGTCTCATGGGACAAAACAATAATTGTGACGCGCGATTCGAATGGCAAGCCATCGAGCGTATTTTGAAACAAGAAGGAATTACGGATTTTGACACAGAAGAAATACTAAAAGGCATCGCAGACGCAGAAAATGCAGGATACATCAAAAAAACAGTAAGGTGCACTAACATGAGGTTGAATATAATCGAATTATGCTTCTCACTAACATGGCGCGGTTTTTCAAAATTTGGAGTCGAAAAACACTAACAATATCCACACACTTGTGTGGTTTTATTTTTCCGCAATCCGCCCATTAGTGAGGCCCGCTTCCGTAGCAGGACTCATCTTCTGCCTCTGCAGCAAATACGCATACGCGCTCAATGCCGCTTTTACCGCGTCTCCCGCTGAAATGTTATTTTGCTTGTACGGGTCATCCGTAATGTCTCCGGCGGCAAAAATTCCGGGTTTTGATGTTAAAGCGTGCTTGGAATCAATAATTACCTGTCCATATTTATCCAAATCAACCAAGCCCTTAACCATTTCTGAATTCGGCACCGAGCCAATTTCCACAAAAACGCCGCCAACTTCAAGGGTCTTTTCTTCTATGGTTTTCCGGTCTTTATATTTTAATCCGGTTACAAATTTATCTCCCAAAACCTCAACGGTTTGAGCGTTTAAAATTATTTGCTTCAATTTCTGGCTTTTTTTAATTTCCTCAAGAGTGACCGGGTCTCCTTTCACCGCTTCACCAAATTCCAAAAGATAAACTTCAGATGCGTATAGAAAAAGGTCCTGCACAGCTTCCAGTCCCGCATTTCCTCCGCCGACTACCGCAACTTTTTTTCCGGAAAAAAGCGGTGCGTCACAGGTTGAACAATAAGCAACCCCCTTACCTTCAAATTTTTCTTCTCCTGGAACTCCGAGTTTCCTGCGCCTTGCTCCGGCGGCCAAAATTATGGCCTTGCTCGTAAATTTATTGCCTTTATCCGTTTCCACTTCAAAATCGCACATTCTATAACGCTCATGGTCTTTTACCTGGCCCAAAGCCGCCCCAAGAGGTATTGTCGGTTCCAAACAAGAAATTTCACGAACTGCCGTAACTTTTTCCGGAATTTTAATATCAACCATATCTGGAAAAGCGCGAACATGCTCTTCAAATTTTTTAGCCAGCTCAAAACCGCCGATGTGCTTCTCGCCTATCCAATTTTGGATATCATCGGAAACCATTGACTGCCCGCCGAATGACTCCGTAATCAAAAGTGTTTTTAATTTTTTACGGGCGGTATAAACAGCCGCCGCAGTGCCTGCGGGTCCGCCGCCTATAATAATAATGTCGTAGAGCATAAAATTTTTTTTAAAAATTATTTTAATTCCGGTTTCAAAAAAATAACATTCTATGTTGGCTCTTCGTCATTAGACCCATCAGGTGTTTTAATATATTTTTGCTCTCGCTGTAATAAAACAAAGCCGCGCTTTATCGCAAAATCAACATCATGAAATACACCACCCTGCCATACAAGAATTCCTCCCGGTTTAAGAATATTCCATGACTCATCAATGGCTTGCTCGCGCAATTTGTAATTGTCACCAATTTCACCGGATAAAGATTCTGAAACCAATCTCTCCTTTTCAACAGCAGGCATGTCTTTCGGCTTTGCTTGAATAATTTTTTTCAAACCGTTTTCGGCAATACTCCCAAGACACGAACAATACACTAAATCAGCACCTTCTTTTTTAATCGGCATCTTTCTTGCGTCAGCAATAAAATCTGCCTTTCCAGAATAACCAACAAGGCCTTCATCGCTAAATAAGGGTGCGCCGGGATAGAGATTTGAAGTTAAAATTTTTTTTACTTCAGCAAGATTAAAACTAGTTATTTCCGTACTTTTATCAGAAAAACCGTGAAACCAAAAACCATTATTGGTCGGGCCGGCTATCTCTACCGAAACACCTTTTTTCTTTAAAATATCTTCAACGCCAAATCCTTCCCGCTTAAAAACTTCATATTTAAATTGCCCCTCTTCAAAATTCCTGGTTTTCCAGACGCGATTTTCCCAACCATATTCCGGTTCTTTTTTCGCTTCTGTTTTAATCTTATTAAAGTGTACTCCTTCCATAAAGTTCCAGGCCGTCCAAAAACTGTTTAATCCTCTAAACAACATGAAAAATCTTTGCTATTAGAAAATGCCTTAAATGTAAGATTCTTCGCTATCACTCAGAATGACGAAATAACATTTACGGCGCGAACGGTTCCGGGCCGGTTTTATTCTTTAATCTTCTAATAAAATTTTCTACGCGCTCATCAGAATATTCCGAAACATTGAATTTTTCCAAACGCGTCCAAACCGCAAGGGCAATATCAGTATCGTTTTCTGGGCGCGGGGTAACAATTATTTTTTTCCTGCCGTATTTATCAAACATGCCTTCAAGATTTTTTACTATTTCATCCGAAATTCCGGGCTTATAGGAAATCCACACTCCGCCGTGTTCCAGATTATGAATAAGCTGTTCGTCCGGCATCTGCTCCTTATAAACCCCCCATTCGGCCGCCTGACCGTAATGATGCCCCGAAGTAGGCGGATTAGAATTATATGGAGGGTGCTCTGCCCCAATAGCTATATGCTCTTTGCTTATCTCCGGATACAATTGGCCGGGCAAATCGCCTTCCTGTTTTCCAACATATTTTACCAGCCAAACAGTTCCGCCAATAAGCAAAACTCCGGCAATCAGCAAAACAACCGCCGTTTTTATTTTTACCGCTCTTTTGGCTTGATTTGCTCTATTTATTTTGCCTATATTCATGTTTTAGAAGCCGTGTTAGACGCCAAATATTATGCCATATTAAACGCCATTTGGAGTCTATTATGGGTTTGGTGAATGATGTCCCTCTTTCGTCATTCTGAGGGCGCCTTTTGTTTTCTCACAAAAGCCCTGGGTTCGGCCCCGCCGAACCCGTTGCTCCGCAACCCCGAAAAATCTAAAGAGTTTCTTGTTTTTCACTACCGGAGATTCTTCGCGGATGGATTCGATAAACTCACCACAGGGTTTATCCTGAGATTCTTCCCCTTCGCATGACTCAGGGTCAGAATGACGACCGAAGGACTCAGAATGACGAAAATGCAATTCTAACAATTTTCAGACAACCTATGCGTTGTTGGTTTCTATTTTAGGGCTTCTGCAATTGCTTGGTCAAATGCTTCCAATGGCTGGGCTCCAACCAATAATTTTCCATTAACAAACGATGTAGGGGTCCCGCTAACTCCATTTTTTCTTCCAACCTCAATATCTGCCTGAACTTTCTTTGTATATTTTCCGGAATCAAGGCACTGCGAAAATTCACCAGCATTCAAACCAAGGGTTCCGGCAAATTTCTTTAAATTATCCTTGCTAAACGCTCCTACATTCTCACCGTTTTGATTTTTGGCGTAATAATTATCCCAAAGATGATTATAAAGATAATCGTGATATTGCCAAAATTTTCCCTGGTCCTTGGCGCATTCCGACGCCTCAGCCGCCCAATTGGATTCCTGCCCTAAAAAAGCAAATTGTTTATAAATAAATCTGACCTTTCCGGTTTTCACGTATTTATCAATAATCTGCGGCTCTGTTTCCTTAAAAAACTTTCCGCAAAACGGACATTGAAAATCTCCGAATTCAACTATAACAATCTTAGCGGCGGGATTCCCCAAAAACGCGTCATTATCTGTAAATAAATCTTCGGCATTAACTTCTACCGCGGGAATTCCTCCGGCCCCTACTACTGGTTTTTGTTCAACAATGCCGCCGGTAACACTAGCTTCACCGCCGCCAACTCCGGACCTGCCCCCGGAAGATATAATCGCCAAAGCAACAATAATGCCGGCAACAATAATTGCTATCGGGACCGATAAGGAACTTGGCGCAACCTCATTTAGTTCCTTTATCGCCTTTAAGTCCTCAACTACATGCTCAACCGCGTCATCATGATGATGTTCTAATTTTGTCATTAAAATTGACATTTTCCCGCGTTACCTAATTGTTCCTGACAATTTTGAACAGCGAGTCAATGGAATTAAAATAGTATTAAAATTTTACAGAATAAAAGACAAAATAACAAGTAAAGTTATTCAACCACAACTTCAGCCAGATTAAAAGAAATATCGGCAAAATTGCCTTTTATTTTTTCAACCGAGACCTTATTCTCAATCCAGCGTGAAATTATCGGCTTATCGAAAAACATATTAATCATAAAAGCCCCCTTCATAACGCCGTCTTTTATAAAAAACCTCTCGTATTTATGAAACGGCGGGTTGGCGCGCGAAATTGTTTCCACACCCTCTCCCGCTTCGATTTCTCCCAAAGCCGTTATTTGAAAACCGAGGTTGGTAATAGAATAAGAAGGCACATTGCGAAAAACCGTTTTTCTGCCCGCCATGTTAAAACCGGCTATTTCCCCCTGCAAAAAGGCATTGGTCCAATTACCGACCGCGCGGTGTTTTTCAAAAATAACATCATAAAATTCGGCAATATCTCCAGCCGCAAAAACTCCTTTATTTTCGGTTTCTAAATATTCATTTGTTCTAATTCCTTCCTCGCCCGTTAAAAACCCCCGCTCTTTAAAAAAGTCCAAATTTTTATTCAGGCCTATGCCCACGCCGATAATATTCCCCTGATATTCCGCAGGCCTATTGGTTCTTGTCCCCGAAACCCAATTTCCACCTAAAACCTCGCGCACCTCTTCTTTATAACGAGGTTCTATTCCGTGCCTTCTAAAATTGGAATCCATTATTTCTCCTCCGATACTGTCAAAAGAATTGCTGAAAAATCCCGCGCTTTTGCATATAAGCGAAATCGGAATTCTTCTCAAAGAAAAAATTTCAAGGAATTCAAGGGCAATAAAAGAACCGCCGGCCACAATCGCTTTTTTGGCTTGCGGCAAATATTTGGCAATGGCTTCGGCGTCACCAATGGTTTGCAGGCAAAAAATTCCCTTTTTATCATTTCCTGCAACCGGCCACTCCTCAACTTCTCCGCCCGAAGCAATCAGAAGTTTTTCATAAAATACGGTGTTTTTTTTATGAAACAGGGATTCGTTATCCTGAAATGTTATTTTTTTTTGCTTTATATCAATGTCAATAACATTTCTTTTAAGAAAAATGGTTATTTGCGATTTTTCAAAATCGCCGAATGTTCTTAAAAACAGCTGGTCTTTACGGATTACGCCTTTTAA
The DNA here is from genome assembly GCA_000998135.1 of Parcubacteria group bacterium GW2011_GWA2_42_14. Lineage (GTDB taxonomy): Bacteria > Patescibacteriota > Minisyncoccia > Sungbacterales > GWA2-42-14 > GWA2-42-14. The sequence continues at coordinate 30,135 of LCCV01000010.1, read as the reverse complement.
AAAAGATGGCAGAAGAACCCGGGAATATAATAAATGCGCTTCTTTCGTAAAAACAGCGATAGTGCCTGATGAGTCAAGCTCCCTGATTGTTTCGGCGGCGGTTATTCCGGCAATTCCTCCACCGATTATCACATATTTATACTCCATAACTTTACGAATTACAAATTTTTACAGTCAAACAATTTCATTGTAACACGCGGCATTTTTATTCCCAATGCCTAATTCAAAAGCCCCGCAATACGGGGCTTTTGAAAATATAATCTACTGATAACGATTCGTTCTCCTTTTTGAATAACAGTCTCTGCAGTAAACCGGTCTTCCTTCGGTGGGCGGAAACGGAACCGTTGTGTCCTTTCCACAGTCGGAACAAACCGCCTGATGCTCTTCGCGAGGGCGCGGATTCCAATTTCCGCGGCCACCGCCACCGCTTCCTCCTCCTCCCCGCCAATTTCCGCGTCCTCCTCCTCCGTTGTCATCTTGAAACATTTTTAGAATAACCACGAATATTTACTAATTTTTGAATACACCTAAATATCTCTAATCGCAAATTTACACAAATGGCTCCCAAATATACACGAATAAATATTCGTGAAATTTGCGGCCAGATTAGTTAAAGTTAGCAAAATTAATTAATATTCGCGGTTATTCTCTAAATTAAATATTATATTCGTGCTGGCTCATATTAACTTGTTAATAATCGACCTTATTTTAACATTATACTCCTTACATAAATAAAGTCAAGGACAATAAAAAAGACCCCTGAAGGGATCTGTTACTTGAAACAAATAACACGAAAACCATGACGAGCCCCATCTTCTGTTTTAATCTCAAGCATAATAAAGCTTATATCCATAATAACAACCCGAAGATTGCCATTGGTAACTTTCCGAATCTTTTGTATTGCTTTGCGAACGGATAATTTTTTACCATTCAGCGCATCGGCAACTTTTTTTACCGCTTCCGGAATGGATATGGCCGCGCCGGCAAAACCGGGGTGCGGGCCATAAAAAGTTTTTACTTCATCAAGATTAACTTCCTTGTTTCGTTTCATGCAACCCTCCATTATCAAAGACCTAACCAATTCATTATAACTACTACAAAAATCTTGTCAAATCGCGATAAGTCACAAAAAATACCAAAATCATCAAAAAAACAAAGAATGCTCCGTGAATCGCGTGCTCCACTTTTTGGTCAACTTTGGAACCCTTTATTTTTTCAATAAGCAAAAACAGGATTCTTCCTCCGTCCAGCGCAGGAATCGGTATAACATTCAAAAAAGCAAGATTTACGGAAATAGCAGCGACAAAGTTTAAAAAATAAAGAATGCCCAAAGAAGCAAATTGTCCCGACAAGGCCGCAATGCCTACCGGCCCGGCAATATCGGTTGGAATAGTACCCGAAACAAATATATCCAAAAATAAATTATAAAATCCTCTGGCAATAAGATAAAAAAGCCGAAAAACATCTTTTAAACCTTCCCACGGAGCTTTATACCACGGCGCCTTAACTATGCCCACTAGAGCAATGCCCACACCCATAGCGCCCTCTCCTTCAGGGGGATTGGCCCGTGGCACCAATTCTTTTTCCATAATTATTTTTCCTCTTTTTATGGTTATTTTAACTTTTTGAGAAAGATTATCCTTGGTAAAACCCTGAAGTTCTTCAACGGTCTTAATTTCCAACGCGTTACCGGAAACAATATTTTTCAAACTCACCGCCATATCTCCAACCCGAATATCAGCTGTTTTCGCGGGAGAATTTTCGGCAACAGCCGTAATCATGACCCCAATTTCTTTAACCGAACCAATGGTTGTTTCGTCCACTACCGCGGGCGCCCCAAAGCCGGCGCCAATGGTAAATAACACCCATGCCAGAACTATATTCATAAAAACCCCCGCGAAAAGTATTAAAAATCTCTGCCATATTGGACGAGATATGAAACTTTCGGGATTGCCTTCCCCTTCCCCGCCTTCGCCAAAAATCTTAACAAACCCGCCCAAAGGTAACGGATTTATGGAATACACCACATCTCCTTTTTTAAATTTAAAAAGTTTAGGCGGAAAACGAAAACCGAATTCCTGCCCGGAAAAACCAAAACCGAATTCTTCAACTTTTATTTTGAACCGGCGAGCAACCCAAAAATGCCCGAATTCATGAACCAAAACAACCAAGGCCAACAAAATTATGAATGAAATAATGGCAAGAATCATAATGTTATATATAATAAATACTCTATATTGCCCTTTGAACCGCTTATTGGAGATGTAATTTTACCTTTTATTTTCCACCTGCTTACTTCAGCCCAACTTATGAAATCGCTTAATAATTTTTCTCTTGCTTCATCATCTTTAATCACGCCGTGTTTTAAAATTTTCGGGTCGCGGGTTTCATATTGCGGTTTAAATAAGGCTACTACTTCGCCGCCCCTTTCTAAAAAACACCCAACATGGGGCAGAATATTCTTAAGCGAAATCAAAGATACATCAATGGTAACAAGAGAGACCGTTTCAGGCAACTTTTCCAAATCGCGAATATCCGTTTCCTCCATCACTACCACTTTTGAGTTTTGTCTTAATTTTAAAGCCAACTTGCCATACGCTGTATCAACGGCAAAAACCCTTTTTGCTCCATGATTCAACAAAACCTCAACAAATCCTCCGGTAGCCGAACCAATATCCAAGCAAATTTTATCCTTAACGTCAATTTTAAAATAATTCAGCGCGGCTTCTAACTTATAAGCGCCCCGGCCGACATATTTTTGGGATTCGCGAACTTCAATTTTTGCGCCTTCCCCGACCAACTGCGAAGGCGACACCGCTTTCTGGCCATTTACCAAAATCCTGCCTTCGGTAACAATAATAAAGGCGCTATTTTTATCTTGCGCCAAACCTTTTTCTATTAAAGCATCGCCCAATCTTTTCTTCATATAATCCCAATAACTATTTTCCCCTATTATCCGCTATCTTTTTAATTAAAACCACTCTATACATATTTGTACTACTAAATGACTTTTCCACTAAATCAATTATAAAATCGGCTTGCGGCGACAATTCTTGCATAAGCTTAAAAAAATCTTCCTTATGCTCATCTCTTATGTTAACAGGATATAAATAGGCCTTACCCCCATGTTTTAAAGTTCTAAGGATTTCTCCAAACGCCATTCTATACTCTGATTTTAAATATGGCAGATAATGAATTCCTCCGTATAAAGAAACCTCGGTGTCAAATGTTTCATTTTTAAAAGGAAGTTCCTGAGTAATTCCTCCCGCCGATCGCTTTTGCCATTTCCCCTTGCCAAAACCCTTACGCAAAAAAACAAAGAAATTACCTTTAGTGCTTTTTCGTATATCTTCATATTTAAGTTCGGGGGATAGAGAAACAACTTTAAATCCTTTCTTTTTTGCTTCTTTGGAAAACACTTCTTCCGGACCAGAACCAATATCTAAAACCAATTGCCCTTTCATTTCTTGTGTGGGCAAACCCAACAACTTTTCATATCTCTCAATACCGCGTTCAAAAACTATACTTGGCCCAATACTGCCCTCATAAGCGCGTTCACGCCCTTCTTCTAAACTTTCTGCCTTGCCAGTAATTTTTTTTCCTAACAGTCCCAAACCCCATTCCCCTTTTCCTTCAAGATGTTTTTTAATGTGTTCTTCCATCTCGGGAAGCAAGGTCTCAATTTGCCCCCTAGTAACATCACCCTTAAACAATGCCTCCCACCAATGAAGTCCCGGCTTATTCGACCCGTCAAATTCAGCTCCAAGTTGATGAAATGGATTCAACTTTTCTCTTTTCATAATGGCCGAAACCACATAATTGTACGCGGCGCATTCTTCCTCGGTTCGGCACTGAAATGCAATTATAAATCCTTTTGAGCCGTCCGGCTCACGGATTTTGAGTTCAATCTGTGGAATTTCCTTTTTTCCATGAGTATTTTCAAAAGATTCTTTTTCCATTTTATTTTTTATCCGTTCATTATCTCTTTTTCTTTTCCATTCACTATTTCTTCAATCTTTTTATTAATTTCATCTACGGTTTTCTGGGCCTCTGATTTTTTACGGAATTTTTCGTCTTCGGATATTTCTTTTTTCTTTTCTTGTTCGTCAACTTCTCTTAATGCTTCCTCCCGTGTTTTTCTTACGGAAATTTTCGTTTCTTCTGCTTTTTGCCCCAAAAGTTTAATCAAGTCCTTTCTTCGTTCCTCTGTTAATTGCGGAAGATTAAGACGGATATAAACGCCGTCAACCGCCGGATTCAATCCCAATTGCGAAACCTGAATCGCTTTTTCAATCGGCTGAAGCGCTCCTTTATCCCACGGCTGAATCAAAATTTGACGCGGGTCAGGCGTAGAAATAGAAGCCAGCGCCTTTAAGGGAGTTTTTGTTCCGTAGTAATCAACCGGCAAATTCTCAACCAGCGCGGGTGTTGCCCGCCCGGTCCTTAAAACGGCAATCTCACTTTTAAAATGCTCTATAATTTTATTTAATTTTTCTTTCAGCGATTCCATAGCTTAAGCCACAACCCATAACTCACAACTTACAGCACATATCGTTGTTGTGAGTTGTGAGTTGTTGGTTATTTTGATACTACCGCGTACATCACCTCCGGATTTTTCGGGTCAATCTTAAGCATGGTTAATTTCTTGCCGGAAGGCGAATTCGCCACCGACCAGCTTGTGCCTCCGTCACTGCTTTTATAAAGCTGGCTGGAAGCAGAAACATAAATAATGCCGGCATTGCGCGGATCGGTAGCAACGGCCAAGGCCGGCAATGCTTCCGGAGGAATTATTACCCGAACATGGTCCCAGGAAACTCCACCTGAAGAAGATTTCAAAAGACCGTAATTGGAAGCAAGAAACAAATTGGACGACGCCGGATCAATATACAAGTACTGGTTGATTTTTGCCCCGTCAAATTCTGATAAGGCCGGAGTAATATCTATCCATGATTTTCCCTTATCCGGGGTTTTAAAAATATTTCCGGGAGGACTTAAAACATACATTGTGGAATAATTATTGGGATTAACCGCCAATTCAATCAAACCGTCCTTAAACCAACGGACTATTTTCCAGGTTTTTCCATGGTCCCGGCTTTCAAAAAATCCCCCCTGGCCGGTAACTATAAAAACCGTTCCCGCCTCATCAACAAATACATCAAAAACTCCGAATTTTTCCAGAGGCGTAAAATAAACTTCTATAAAAGAATTTCCGCCGTCGCTGCTTTTTAAAATCCGGCCTCTGTTTTTTTGAAAAACCGCCAGATACATTTCATCAGGATTGGACTTGGAAATAGCGATTTTATGAACCCAGGCATCTGCCTCAAGAATTTTATTTTTATCCGAAACTTTCTTCCAAGAGTTGGCGCCGTCCTCGGTTTTCCAAAGCCCCCCGCCCTTGGTGCCGACAAAAATTATTTTAGAGTCTTTCAAATAAACCCCGCTCTTGTCCACAAGGGCCGGGTAAAATGCAAAATCCAAAATAGAAAAGGCATTAATGGGAATTCTTTCTTCCGATTCGTTTTTTTTCTCCCAAGAAGCGCCTCCGTCTTGAGATTTAAAAAAACCTATATCATCCTTGGTTTTTACCGAACTGCCGGATGAGGGCCTGGATTCAGAAGAATATCCCAGCATGAACGGCAAAATAACGACCAAAACAAGACCCAGAGTCATAATAATACCTATTGTTATAAATAATCCTTTCATAACCCTTTTAGTAACATGTGACATGAAACATGGAACATGTCTCTTGTCACTTATCGCATGTCTCTAAAAATATATTATCCAATAACATCCTTTTATTTACATTAGTTTTTCTTAATAAATCGCTACTATTAAAAACCTCCTTGCATGACCCAACCGCTTCCCAACCATAATTTTCGTTAAAAACGAGTTTCTTCCTTAATTCGGACAATAAAAAAAAGAGAAATTTTTCAACAGTTTCCGGTTCCTGACAAATCTTTTGCGAATATAAAAACTGGCTTAGCGCGTCGGAATCAAAAACTTTTTTAAAAGATTCATAAAACAGCCATTCGTTTTCCAAATAATCTTTGTCGGATACGGCACGAATGGCAATTCCCGGCCTGCCGGAAGAAATAGTCAAAATTTTTTCTTTTTTTGGCGCGCCGACATCCGATTCATCAAGCAATGGAATCAGGTCATCATCCGCGACAAAAGAAAATTCCATCGGCACTGTTCGCGAAACAATTGTCGGAAGAAGTCCCTCTAAAGAATCGGTAATTAAAATAAATACGGTTTTTGGCGGCGGCTCTTCAAGTATTTTTAAAAGACTGTTTTGGGCTGTATCCGACATATCATCCGCTCCGTCAATTACCATAAATTTATGGCCGCCCGAATTAGAACTCAAAGACGCCAGATGTCTTAGTTCCAAAATATCATCAACACCTATTTCTTTTTGATTGTCGGATACCAACAATTTTTCCCTGGAAAGATAGATAAAATCCGGATGGCGGTTTTCATCTATCGCGCGCCAATCCGCCGATTCAAAAAACAATTTTGCCCACTCATGGGCTATATGCAATTTCCCGACGTTCTCCGGCCCAAAAAATAAATACGCGTGGGCAAAAGTTCCGCGCTCACGCACTTTTTTCAAGTATTCAACTTGACGTTTATGACCTATAATCTTTAGCATACTACTCAAATATTATTCATAAATATCGTGCGTATCAATATCGTAATAAATAACCTCGTTATTATCAAGAAAACGGAGCATAACACGATATGCTTTTGTAATATAAAACGCCCAGTATAAAGATAGGGCGCCTTTAAGTTTGTGTGTATTAAGGCTTGGGTGAAATGGATTATTTTCAAATAGGAGTATTTTTCGAGTAGCTATTTTTTTAAGATGACCAGGTAATTTATCAAACTGTCTTTCAAAATATGGAGAGGTGTGCGAAAGATTTATTTTAGCCATGACGAGATTTCAGGAATTGCTTAAAAGACCTGGTTTTGCCATTTCTAAGGGCAATTTCCCCGGCTAATATAGCCTTAACCGCCAAACGCAACTCAGTATTTTCCTTATTTAACCTTTCAAAATCTTCCTTTTCTACCAATATGAAATTGTCGCCATTTATTAATTTTTTAGGAATAGTAATGGTGGTCATGGTTAAATATTAGCATATTGAATAAAAAATTCAAGCCCCTAGTTTATACATATTGCCGTTGACTATTTAAAATAGGTTTGTTACTAATAGACAGCGCAATACCTTAATAAGGGGGACGCGCAATGCCCTTTGAAAACTTCATGAATAAAGATGATTTGCTTAAACGGCTCAAAGAGTTTGCGAAAAATAATGAGAAAAAACCTCATCTTTTTTATGCAAGTTTTCAGGCACAAGTACTCGCTGATTTTCTTGCTTCATCCGATCTTCCAACCCGTCCCCACGATAACGCGCTGGATTATCTCGCCCCGGTCATTGCAAAAAGAATTGAAGACGACGCCCGCCTGCCGCAGCACGAGCAACAGCTCGGTCCTTTTACCGACTACAGACTTTCATCCATAACGGCACTTCTTTCATCTGGTGCGGAAGAAATAACGCGCCACAAAACGATTCTTAGTTTTACAAAACTACTGGTACAGGCAACCGGATTTTCCAATCTTGAAGAACATCTCAAATCATATTGGGATGCTCAATATAATGTATTATGGCAGTTAGCAGACCGTTTTAATAGCGCCGTCTGGCAAAAGGGATTATATAACCTGATTAATAAACACTCGCTGCGCGTAGGACGGTTTAGGAAAACCAATCTAAAAACAAGTAATTTTTGCGGCCGCATCAGCGTGATTTTTGAACGCGGCAGAGGGAAAAAGTCACAAGCAATTTGGTTCTCTGGAGAAGAAGGAAATCCGCGCAAATTCGGACTGGGACCCGGACCTGAAGTCCCGCTCAATCGCGCCATTGAAATGGTTGGGGAGGTCATTTCCGGCTGGCCGGAGAGTCCAGAAAAACAAACCAAAATAATGAAGCCGGCAATAAAATAAGCGGCGCGAATCCCTCGCCCGCTTTTTTAAGCCTATTTTTTAATCCTAAAATTAGCAAGTAAAATATGCTTAAGCATATTACTTACCAAATTTACGTAAATACCCAGAAGCTTGACATGCGCGTTTAAAAGCATATACTATAGTTATAAATCATAGCAAGTCAAAAAATATGGGTTTTGGTTTTGAAAGTATTAACTCACCGGAACAAAAAGAAGGTATCAGGGCAGACCTTTTGAGACGGGGCAAGGGCTGGGAGGCAATTAATTATGCTTTACAGGAAAGCTTGCCATACGGAGACGACGACACCTTGACCGCAGAACGGGCGGCTCCGCATGAAAAAGCGCGAATACTCACATGGAGATATGGGGAAGATTTTTAAATCTGAATATTTTAAAAGGTCAATAAAATGCTAAAAATATGAACGAGGGTATTGAAAACAATCAAATACCGAAAATCTCGCCGGCAGAAAAAGAAACGCGTTTTCAGGAACTTCTTAAGAAAAAAGAGGAATTAGTGGCTGCTTTCCAAGAAGCTTTAGAAAAAAAGCTACCCATTGGGGATGATGATTTTATGGACATGGAAATTGCTACGGAAAAAGCGGCTAAAGCCGCGCTGGAAGCAAACAACCAGGCAGAATACGACCGTCTTATGGAAGAACACAAAGCCATGACGTGCTGGAGGTTTGGCGAATAAAAAATTGTTCTTGCGGACGAAAAATAAAATAAGCGGCGCGAATCCCTCGCCCGCTTTTTTATTAACCAACCACCAACGAATCAAGCTTATCTTTTAGACTTAATGCTTTTCTTATAAACATCCAGGTGCTCAAGCGCAATCCCGGTTCCTTTGGCCACGCACAAAAGCGCGTCTTCGGCAATATGGGCCTCAACCCCGGTTTCCTGAAAAACCAGCTCCCCTATATTTCGCAGTAAAGACGAACCGCCGGTCATCACAATTCCCCTTTCCATAATATCGGCCGCAAGTTCGGGTGGAGTATCCTGCAAAACTTTTTTAATAGCGCGAATTACTTCGTCCAATTCATAAGAAATGGCCTCGGTAACCTCTTGGGTAAATATTTCAATATTTCTTGGTAAACCGGTCATCAAATCCCGTCCTTTAATTTGTATTGACAATTCATCCTGTATAGGAACGGCCGAACCGATTTTTATTTTTATATCTTCCGCGGTTCTGTCGCCGATGGCAAGATTATAATTTTTCTTGATATATTCGGCTATGGCCTGGTCAAACTTATTTCCGGCAACTTTTACCGAAGTTGAAGCCACAATTCCCCCAAGAGAAATCACGGCCACGTCAGTTGTGCCTCCGCCGATATCCACAACCATGTGTCCTGCCGGCTCATTAATCGGAATACCCGCGCCTATAGCCGCCAAAACCGGCTCTTTTACAACATAGGCGGCTTTGGCCCCGGCATTCATAGTGGCTTCAATAACCGCCCTTCTTTCGGTTGAGGTAACTCCCGCGGGAACACTAACCATTACTTCCGGCTTAAACAAACGAAAACGCCCGGCAGCGCTGTCAATAAAATAGCGAAGCATTGCTTCTGTTACCCGGTAATCGGCAATAACGCCGTCTTTCAACGGCCTGTAGGCCACGATAGTTTCCGGGGTTTTACCAATCATATCCCTGGCCTGATTTCCAACCGCAAGAACTTTATTGTCATCCGTGGACACGGCAACCACCGACGGCTCATTAATAACCACGCCCTTTCCAGGGATAAATACAAGAGTGTTGGCTGTGCCTAAATCAATTCCAATTTTTTTGATAAACAATATTTTAGGGTTTAGGGTTTAGGGTTTAGGGTTTAGGATACTAAACGCTAACCGCTAAGCGCTAACCGCTTATACGCGCCGAATGTCTGCACCAACACTTCTTAATCTCTCATCAATCTTCTCATACCCTCTATCAATATGCTCCACTCCCGAAATCTCCGACTCTCCTTCAGAGAGAAGCGCGGCAACAACGTGAGCCATGCCGGAACGAATATCGCGCATCTCAACTTTGGCAGAACTAAGTTTCGTAGAACCCTTTATAACACAAGTATGATTATACGACTTTCCCTGAAATCTGCAAGGAAGCTCGCCCGAACAACGCGTTTCCACCCGCATTTTCGCTCCCATGCGGTTCAGGTCCTCAACATAATTAAAACGGTCTTCATAAACTGTTTCATGAATGATTGACTCGCCGTCGGCCTGCGTCAAAAGAACCGCGAATGGCTGCTGCCAGTCAGTTACAAATCCCGGATAAGTATCGGTTTCAATATTAAGCGGATTCAAAAAACAGCCGCTGTTATTGTGCCTGAAAAAACGAATGCCGTTTTCCTCAATTGAATAATCTCCTCCTGCCCTGCGAAGCGCGTTAAGGAAAGACGCGAGCTGTCCCTGCAATGCGTTCTTTGCTAAAATATTTCCGTTGGTGGCAACCGCCAAAATTCCGAAAGAAGCGGTTTCCAGCCGGTCCGGAATCAAACGATGAGTAACGCCACGAAGTTTTTTAACTCCTTCTATATTTATGGTACGGTTCGGGAAAATGGCAATAAGGGAGCCCATATCCTGAAGCATACGAACCAAATCAACAATTTCCGGCTCTACTGCGGCATTAGATATAATAGTTTTGCCCTCGGCCATAACCGATGAAAGAATTATATTCTGTGTGGCACCCACACTCGGATAAGGCAAAATAATATTTGCGCCGCGAAGCCCGTTTTGGGCGCGCGCGATATAGGCATTATCAGTTATCCCAATTTCCGCCCCTAATTTTTCCAAAGCTCCGATATGAAAATCAACCGGCCGCGGGCCGATTTTATCTCCTCCCAAAAGCGGCACTTCGGCTTCTTGAACGCGTATTAAAAGCGGACCCAAAGCCAAAATCGGAATGCGATTTTTTCTTGAAAATTCTTTTACCCGCGAATTCTTTATTTCCGAGGTATGGATTTTAAGAGTATCGCCATCGCGTTCAATCTTACTGCCGATATCAGCGCAAATCCCCGAAACAATTTCCGTTTCTTTATTATCCGGAACATTTTGCAAAACACACGGTTCATCGGTCAACAAAGTCGCCATAAGCAAATTGCCGATAGAGTTTTTAGCGCCCTTAACTTCAATAGTGCCCTGAAGAGGTTTGCCGCCTTGAATTATAAATCTTTCATTCATGGAATTAGAAGCAAAAATTAAACGCAAGATACAACGCAAAATTAAACGCAATTGCGTTAAACGTTGCGTACTCGTTTGCGTTTGCCATTGCTTCTAAGGTTATAGTAAAGAAAAAAGCCCTTTTTGTAACTATTGACAAGTATAAAATAGTGTGCTAAAATAGAAACAAATCCCATGGCATCGAGATTCCTCGAACCAAGAGAGGGGGTAAAATGCGAGAATATATTTGTTGCGTCATTGCAAATCGCTTCACTCTTCTCGGCTATGTTTCTTTAATAATCTTAATTGTCGTCTTGGCGATAAACACTTTTTGGTTAGATCTTTTCCATGCATATACCGAAACCTTCATCGGTGTCATAATCCTATTATTCTTTGCTGCATGTTTTCTCCTTATGGCGACCGGGTTTGGCTTCCTTACTTACGATTACTTCAAAAGAACACTGAAAATCATCAAACACAGAGGACATTTACCGAACGACCTAAAAAATTACGAATCCCAACCATACTGCGTCAGCGTAGGTATCCGTCTTGCCCTGCAACAGGCGGGAATGAATGATTTACTCCGCTAATAATTTCTGATATAGTTTACCACCAAGCCCCAAAGAGGAAAAACCTCCGCGGGGCCATTTAATTTTCCTCAAAAATGCGCTACACTTTCCCTTAGAGACATGCGACAAGTAACAAGAGACAAGTCCCATGTTTCATGCCACATGTCACTAAAAAATGTCATTAACTAAGACCAAAAGACGAATAATTTTTTATCTCTCGGTTTTAATCTTCCTCGTCATAACCCCGGCGGTAATTCTTTACTCCCTCGGCTACTATTATAATTTAAAAAACCAAACCCTGATAAAAACCGGGGGCATTTTTCTTAAATCCTCAAACGCTTCCGGATACCGAATATTTTTAAACAACAACTTTGCCAAAGAAATTTCCTTTATCACTTCCGGAGCGCTTTTGGGAAATCTTGACGAGGGCGAATACGCCGTGGAAATCAAAAAAGATGGTTTTTTAATGTGGTCAAAAACTATAAAGGTGCAAAAAGAAATAGTCACGGAAATAAGAAATATTTTGCTCCTGCCCGATATTGCCCAAAACAAAACACAATCTACCCATGGAACCACAACCGCGAACTTTGCCCTTTTATCAATTTCTCCCGATGAATCAAAAATTATTATCCGCGACCAGAAAGACGGCGCGCTTTATCTCGCAGAATCAGGCGGATTCGGAAAAAACCCCTTAACCTCTCTTTTTTCCAAACACAATATAATTCAGATATGGTGGAACAATAACTCGCAAAAACTTATTTTCAAAGAAGCAAGTGAAATATGGCACCTAATGAATTTGGCGTCCTTGCCCAAAAAAGACATAATAGAACTTCCTGAAAAAATAACTTATCGCCAAGACAATAACGAAATAACGCTTAAAGCAATGTCTTACGCGTTTGATAAGTCGGGTTTTGATAAACTTTTCGTGCTTGACGAATCCGGCAGGTTATCAGGCATGGATTTCAAAAATGACCAGAATTCTTCGACAACGGCGCTCTTGGAAAATATCAATTCTTTGGGCTTTGGAGAAAATAAAATTCTTGCTCTTTTTAAAAACGGTTTTTTTGCCAGAACCGGCCTGGACGGAAAAAATACGGAAGTTCTCGGCAGACAAGGGGTATATTTAAGCAAAGAAGCGGCCAAAATCGGCGAATCAAAAAACGGCGATATTTATTTAATTGACGCTTCGGGCGGACTTTTCTTTATGCAAAACGGCGGGACAGAAATCCAGCCGTTTGACGGCGCGGTGCTGGGGGCTGAATTCGATTCTGAAGCAAAAAAACTTTTATACTGGAAAGAAAGTGAATTGCATATTTTGTTCATCAAAGATGAATCATATCAGCCATATCGCAAAGCCGGAACTCACATTAAAATTCCTGCCGCCAGCGAAAAAATCAATCCTTCGACAAGCTCAGGATTGACCCTGAGCAAGGTCGAACGGGTCAAAAAAGCTGCTTGGTACGACGATGACAACGAGCATATAATGGTTCTTACGCAAAAAGGAATTTTTGTAAGCGACATTGACGATAGAGGAGGATTTTTTGTTAAAAAAATAATTGACGGCTTCGCGCAAAACTTCATTTATTCCACGCAAAACCAAAAACTTTACTGGAGCGACGGAAGAATGGTATATGAGATGGCGTTTTAGTAACTTTGAACAATTAATCTTTTAAGCTTAGGAAATTTTCAAATAAAAAAACCGCAAGGCGAACCATGCGGTAATAAATTAGAAACTATAAGGAACAAAAAATTTTATCTGGCAGTATACACCTTCTGGTATACGGCCGCCAACGAAATCCGGTATCCACCCAAGCGGACCGTATGAGTCATAAAAGAAACCGCAAAGATAATGAAATGTGCCATCTTTACCAAAAAACTTTCCATCTGTCTGAAGAGTAATAAAAATGGAAGTATGTTGATAGGAAACCTCCGCAACCTTTCCGGTCAAAATGACCTTACAACCACCCGTCGTTATCGCAAGAACAAAGGTAGCATCTGCAAGTATTGAGGGACGAACGGTATCAAACAACTCTGGAAAACCAGGATTTTTCAAAGCACTTTCAAACTCGTCAATTTCGTTACGAATTTCGTCTTTGGTGACTTCTCTCATTTCTCTCATCAACTCCTCCGCATTTAAGGAATTGCTCTTATCAGTAACATACCTCTATTAAAAGTCAAGAACCGCGAAAATCGCGGTTCTTGTTCAAATTCAACAACTATAAACTTCCTGAAGACAACATATCCGAAACGCTCATTTATTTTTCCGTCAACCGAATGCTCAAGTCCGATTTATCCTTTATTTTTGCGTGGAGAGGCGTGTCTGAGGGCTCGTTTATCGCTTCGCCCACTGGGGAGCGCGCCTTGCCTTTTTCAATCCGAATTTTTTGCGCTCTTTCATCCTTGGGTCGCGGGTTAAATAACCAGCGCGACGAAGACGTTTTTTGAAATCGGGGTTAAATTTTGTAAGAGCGCGGGAAATTCCGTGCCTGATCGCCTCGGCCTGCGCGTGGATTCCTCCGCCTTGAACTTTAGCCGACATCCGAAATCTTTCCAATGACTTCATTTTTTTCAAAGCGTCTTCCACCACGGCTCTATGCGCTAAATCCTGAAAATAAACGTCATACGGCTTGCCGTTGACAACTAAAACCTTATCGCCTTTCGTAAAAAGCCGGACTCTGGCAATAGCCGTTTTCCTTCTTCCCACCGCTTCCCAATAACGATCCGGCTTAGGCGCGATTTCAAGGGTTTTGTCCGAAACCGGCTCTTTTTTTTCTTCCGGTTTTTTTTCAATAGTTTTCTTTTTCGCTTCAACCCTTTTTTCCTGAACTTCCGCGGTTTTTCCGCCCGTGGCGGAAACGAAAGAAGAATTATCATCAACGGCCTTAACCGGTTTTATTACCTCTTTAACCGAAACTTCAACAACCGGCTTTTTAACAGCCGATTCTTTTTTTAATTCCTTTTCTTTCACCGCCTTTTTAGCAACGGTTTTTGCTTTTTTTTCTTTTGTATCTGCTTTCTTAATCATTAAGGAGGCGACTCTAATACGACTCGAATTCACCCGAATGATTCAAATGTTTCCGTTTCGCGTTATTCGGGTCATTCGAGTGCTATTCGTAAATTGGGGTCGCTACTTATCTCTTTTATAAAGTTTCAAATTTTTCATCCTTAATTTTCTTAATTTATTTTTGGGCAGCATATTCCATACGGCTTTGTATAAAACCCGGCGTGAATCTTTTTTCATTTCTTCCTCAAGCCGTGATGTTTTCAAATTTCCAATATACCCAGAATGGCGGTAGTACATTTTATTTTTTAATTTTTTGCCGGTAACAACGATATTGTCGGTATTAACAACAGCCGCCGTATTTTTGGGCATTTTATTCGGAGCAAAAGACGGTGTGTTTTTATCCATCAAAATTCCGGCAATTTCCGTTGCCAATCTTCCAAGTATTTTGCCTGATGCGTCAAACTTGTGTTCCATACTATTAAACAACCAACTAAAATCCCTCAGTTGTTATTTTACAACTGTAGCATCTAAAAAATGGTAAAATAACAATTACTCTTTCACTGTTTGTTTATCTAAACCATATAAAGGGTGTAACCGCTCATAATCTATCCGTTCAGTCTTTGATAATTCTATTCCACTTTCTATTTTTTTTAGAAGACCGAGATATCTTTGTTCTTCAAGGATCCTTGCAGGATCTCCAAAACTTTTTTCTTGTCCAAATTCCATAACTTTAATTTTTTATTCATCAATAGCATAAATTCATCGACCTTTTATAAGTAGTTGTTTTCCTTAACCTACAAAAATTTTTCAATTCAACAACTCAATAATCGCCATTCTGGCTCCGTCGCTTTTTCTTACACCAAGCCGGATAATTCTTGTATATCCGCCTTTTCTATCTTTAAAATCAGGCGCTATTTCTTCAAAAAGTTTTTTTACGGTACGCGGCGGTAAAATTCCCGCGACTAAACGCCTTTTAGCCAGCCCGCCCGCTTTGGCATGAGTGATTATTTTTTCCATAAAACCGCGAAGTTCTTTTGCTTTGGCTTCGGTAGTATTTATTCGGCCATGCGTTAAAAACGAATAAGCAAGGCTTTTTAGCAAGGCCTCCCGAACTTTCTTAACTCTTCCGAATTTTCTGCCTTTCTTAAGATGTTTCATTATGGAGCGACTCTAATACGACTCGAATTCACCCGAATGATTCAAATGTTTCCGTTTCGCGTTATTCGAGTCATTCGAGTGCTATTCGTAAATTGGGGTCGCCTTACTGTTTCAATGTAACCCCAAGGTTCCCCAATTCTTTCTTTATTTCCCGTATGCCCTTATCTCCAAGTCCTTCAATTTCCTTTAGCTTCTTTTCTGTTTTTTTAACCAAAGATCCTATATTCTTTATACCCGCCTTATTCAACGCATTCATGGTTCTGTTAGAAAAACCTAGATCTTCTATTTTTTTCTTAGAAGATTCTTCTTCATATGTTTCTCCGGGCCCCTCTAGAACCTCCACCGCCCTTAATTCAGGCGCCTCTTTTCCTTTTTCCTCAAACACGCCGGCAAGTTCCTGAAATTGCCCCACCAAAATAGCCGATGCCTGTTTTAAGGCTTCTCTGGGCGCAATGGAGCTATCAGTATTAATATGAATACGAAGAAGGTTATAATCCGTTCTGTCCCCTACCCGCATATTTTCCACTTCGTAATTTACGAGCCTAACCGGCGAAAAAGAAGCATCCAGCGCGATTGAACCGATTTCAACCTTTTCTTTTTTCCTTGATTCCACCGACTGATAACCAAGGCCGGTTTCAACTTCCGCTTCTAATTTAAAAACTGTTTTTTTATCGGTCAGGGTGGCTATATGAAGCTCGGGATTTTGCACTTCCACCTGAGAAGGCAATGAAAAATCTTTGGCTGTAACCTCACCCTCTCCCTTGGCCTCAAGGTTTATTTTATAAAAACCTTCACCGTGTATTTTAAATCTGACCTGCTTTAAATTCAGTATAATATCAACCATATCTTCAAGAACTCCCTGAATAGTAGAGAATTCATGCTGCACGCCCTCAATTTTTACAGAAGTTATTACCGCGCCGCTTAGGGAAGAAAGAAGAACTCTTCTTAAAGAATTGCCGAGAGTATGGCCGTATCCGGGATACAAGCTCTCAATTTCATAAACCCCCCTATTGCCTTCTTCGATGATTACTTTTGGTTTTTGTGGTAATGGTATCATTTTTTTGCAACATGTGACATGAAACATGAGACATGTTTTTTTAAAAACTGGTATCGTTTTTAAATTGCCATGTCGCTTGTCTCTTGTCTCTTGTCGCTAACGAGAATAGTACTCAACAACTAATTTTATATTTGGGTCAATAATTAAATCGCTTTCATACGGCTCTTTTATAATTTCGGCGATTTTCTTTTCCTTATCCAATTTAATCCATTCCGGAGCTTCGTGTTTTTTGATACGGAATAAAAATTCTTCGCCAAAAACATGATTATTAAAAACCTTAGGCGACAATTCTATAATATCGCCGATTCTGACCGAATAAGAAGGCTTGGTAACCGTGCGTTTATTAACAAGCACGTGCCCGTAACTTACAAGATGACGGGCGATGCTTCGGGAAACGACAAAACCCGCCCTAAAAATAACATTATCAAAACGTTTTTCAAGCGTATTAACAAGGGCATCTCCGGTCGGATGTTTTTTGTCGCGAAGAGCTTTACCGAAATATCTTGCAAGCATCCGCTCCCGAAGACCGTATAAAAATTTTACTTTTTGTTTTTCTCGAAGCTGAATTCCGAATTCAGAGTTACTGGCTCTCGAACCCTTGCCGTGAACACCAGGCGGATAAGGACGGCGAATATGAGCGCATTTTGGCCCAAGACAACGCTCCCCTTTTAAAAAGAGCTTTTCACCTAAACGACGTTCAACTTTTTCTAATACCCTCATTAAATCTCTAATCAGTCGCTAATTTCGTTCGCGAATAGTTCGACAAGCTCACCACAGGCATTCGCGAAATAATTCGAAATTGATTAGTGATATTAAACACGTCTAACTTTTCTCGCCCTTGGCCCGTTATGCGGAATCGGCGTTACATCCTTAATAAAAGTTACATTCAGACCCCTGTTGACAAGCGCTCTAATCGCCGACTCTCTGCCAGAACCAACGCCCTTTACCAAAACAACAACTTCGGGAATACTGATTTTGCCCGCCTTATCAACCAATGATTCTGCCACGCGAGCCGCCGCATACGGCGTTGATTTTTTCGTTCCTTTAAACCCCAGGGCCCCGGCAGAAGACCATGCCAAAACATTACCTTTCTCGTCGCTAAGACTGATAATGGTATTATTATAAGTGGCCTGAATATAAACAAAAGCTTTTTTAACTGCTTCCACCCGACCCTTAACTTTTGTTTCAGCAGACTTCTTAACAGCCGCCTCTCCTGAGGCGCTCTTTCCTTCTTCGTTAGCATCTTCTTTTATTCTCTTTTTGCCCATCTCGTGTAACCTGAAACATGAAACTTGAAACATAAATCTTTCTTTGATTCATGATTCATGACTCATGATTTTTATGTAGGACTTGACGCCGGTTTCCTTCCCGAGCCCATCGTCTTACGCACATTTCCGCGCCGTGTGCGGGAATTCGTCTTGGTGCGCTGTCCTCTTGCCGGAAGACCTCTAATGTGCCGTAAACCGCGATAAGTCCCCACTTCTTTTAACCGCTTAATATTCATCATTATTTCACGTCTCAAATCACCTTCAATCTTATAATTTTTCTCAATAATGTCTCGAACGCGGTTAATTTCGTCAGGCGACAAATCTTTAGCGCGTTTATTAACGTCAACCTGCGCCGTTTTTAAAATGAGTTTTGCCAAGCCCGGCCCGACACCAAAAATATATCGCAGGGCGATTTCAATTTTTTTATTATCAGGGATGTTAATGCCTACAATTCTCATTCACGCTTGAAACATGAAACTTGAAACATAAATCTTTCTTTGATTCATGATTCATGACCCATGATTTATCCTTGCCTCTGTTTATGTTTGGGGTTGCTGCAAATGACAAAAATCCGCCTTTTGCGGCGCACCGTCCTGCATTTCATGCAAAATTTTTTTACCGAAGCGCGTACCTTCATTCATACTTGAAACATGAAACCTGAAACATAAATCGTTTACTTGATTCATTATTCATTATTCATGAATCATGATTTATTTTAATCGGTGAACTATTCTCCCCCTCTTCCCGTCATACGGCGACGGCTCAACGCGAACCCTGTCTCCGGGAAGAATTTTAATATAATTTAAGCGCATTTTGCCCGAAGGATGCGCGAGCATTTCCCCTCCATCATCCAGTTTTACGCGAAAAAGCGTGCCCCCCAAGGCCTCCTCAACGGCTCCTTCCTTGTAAATTCTTTCTTTTGCCATCCGACGCTATTTTACTGTTTAAAACACAAAATAAAACGCTCCAACGCCGCCTGCGTCTATAAGCGTTTAAAAATGCGGTTAATTTGATTTAAAACACGTCAAATAATGAGTAATATACCAAATGTAATAAATAAAAAGGGCATTGTCAATACCCCGTATGTCGTTTGAATAATCTGGCATGTATACTTGGCCATATCTTATATTCGAAAAGAGCGTCAAAAATCTCCTGGGCAGTAATCTTGGATACGGCTCTTACAAAATTGTCATGCATGCTATCGGAGAAATGATGATAAAAAAACTGCGCAAGGATACGACATTTCCACCACCGCCACCCGATATATTTTCTCCACCGTATATCGTATTGTTCCAATCGCGCTAAATCATTTTTTGCAATGGCATCAAGTATAACATCGCGCGCAAATTCCGCAGATTGAAGAGCATGCCGGATTCCTTCACCCCCCAAAGGGTTTACTTGATCCGCGGCATCACCAATTGCTATAACATTTTTAAATACGTGATGTCGAATCCCCATTCCATAAAGCATGCCGCCATGTGTTTCAACAATATGATGTCCGGAAAGATAAGGAACCCGCTTAATTAATTCATTGAGGAAATCTTCTAATCGAGGGCCTCCTCCATAACGCGCGAGTTGAAAAACACCTACGCCGATCTTTACGCATGGTTTCATCATGGGAAAAATCCAACCGTATCCATGCGGAACCCATACACGGCCAAAATAAAAATCGAGAGTACGAAAAACATCTATTGGGGCCTGCGGCGTTTCAGCTATAATTTCAAGACCAACCGAGGGTTTTATCGGTATGGCTTTTCTCATCCCTAATCGTGTAGCTATAACCCCGGAAGGACCTGATGCATCTACTACTACTTTGGCGCGATACGCTTCTTTTTCCGATTTGACATATATCTCTGAATAATCATTAAGAATTTTAACATTCTCTACCGTGGACCCCAGCTTGATAATTGCGCCCATCTTTTCCGCTTCTTTAAGAAGTAAAACTTTCAATTCGCGGAAGTCAAAAACAACACCTATCGGCGTATCATATCGCCAGCTAAATGTGGTGGTGGGGCCATTTATGCGAAGAATATCCCACCGTGCCGCAACGGATGCCGGAGGAAGACGGAATCGTTCAACCGTATACGCGGGAGAACCGGCGCTGGAAAAATTTGGCTCGCCGATAACCGGCGAACGTTCAAACAAGACAACGGAAATATTGTTTTTGGCAAGCTCTCTAGCCAGCCAGCTTCCGGCCGGCCCGGCTCCAACAATGGCTACATCAAATTTCATAATTTGTTCAAAATTTAGTATGGGGTCATAACTCAACTTTAATATCAACCTTCTTGGGATTGGACGGCACTTTCTTTACCCAAAACGGAGAAATTTCCACGACAAAACCCGTAAATTCCGGCCTGTCCCGTAAAATATCCTCCGCCTCGCTTTTAGATTTTCCTCCAATTTCATTTTTTAATCTTTCCTGGTCAATATCGTAACTTAAAACCAAATTATCTCCAATATTAAAAGTAAGCAGACGGTTATCAAAATCAAAATTTGTTTGAGTGGGATTAATATCCGTTTTTTGCTTCAGTATGCTTTCCCGCGAACCTTCCTTTATCACGAGTTTTGAAAGCAGTAAATACAAATCGTCTTCTTTAAAAAGCGTAGCGCTGGCAACAGCATCGGCGGCTACCGTAAAAGTCCTTACCGCTTCTCCCGCGCGCGGTTTTGATACTTTGGTAATTTTAATAACACTGCCGCCCTTCCGCAGCATGTCCTTATTGCGCAACATATAACCGGGAGGAATTTTTGAATCCAATTCTTTTCTGGCCTCCTCAAAAGCCTTAGCCGTAACTTCCTCTTCGGCTTTTTTAAGCTCATCAGCTGTAACAATGGCTCCCGCGCCCTTTAATCCTCCGCGAAAGGCGTCATGCGATTTTGCGTAAAAACCCTGATACCTCGGCGAGCCCTTAAAAGCCGGAATGACAAAGTCATCAGAAACAATATTGTATTTTTCCCCGATTTCATCGGCAACCACTTCCGTCTTAATTGAACCGGGTATTAATTTATCTCCCTGTTTCACCGCTCCGGGAACAGTAATAGTTTCCTGAAGCCGGAAAACAAGACCGGTTAATTTTGATTCAAAACGGGTTGTCTTAATAAGGGTTTGCGGAGATGTTCCGAAATTATTAAAAATGGTTATCATGCCTCTGGCCCTGCTTTCCGTGTATCCCACGGTTTTAGCTTCAAAATTTTTTACTACCGATTTGGTCGCTTCAATATATAATCCTGGCAGGCGCTTGGTGTTGATATTTACAGCCGTTGCTTTAGGGTCAACGGTAATAACGGTTTCGGCCAGCGGCACCGTTATTATCTTAACGCGAATTGTCAGCCGCGCGCGCGAAAAAGCAAAAGAAAAAAGTGCCACGGAAACTATAAAGAGCAAAACCGAACCAATAATAGAAACTGAACGCATTTTTCTTATGAAATCCGGGCGTTTCGCAAGATTGGAAATTAAAACATTTTTTTGGGGCAATTCCAATTTTCTATAAGGAACTTCTTTTTTAATTTCAAGAATCGGCTTTGCCGCCGAAAATACCGGCGGCCCCTTGGAAACCTCAACCGGTTTTTTAAGCGGTTCTCCCAGCTTGATTATATTGCCTCCTTTGGAAACAACATCCCTTAAAACAGGGCCGCTTTTTTGCTCGCGGTTCAATCCCAATAGTCCCGGCCTTTTCCGAAATTCATTATTTGTTTCTACGTTTTTTGAAAAAAGCGGCATCTAACCTACAACCTACAACCTACAACCTACAACACGTGTTATTGGTTGTTGGTAGTTGGTTGTCCAGTTAATCAAGCAGGTAAGAATAATAAATCAGCGAAAGAAACGACACTTCGTTAAAACCGGAAAGTTTTGTAACATCAATGACATTGTGGGTTATTTTTTCCGCGGAAAGGAATGAAATATTTATTTTATCACGCCAAGAAAGCCCTACCGCCCATTCTCCGCGTTTTAAAAAATCCTGAATTTCCTTCAAATATAATCCGCCCCCAAAAACAAAAACATTGGCCGGCACAACAAAATTATAATCGGAAGAAAGAATCTCAATAAATTCCCTCTCCCATTCCACCACCCCCCTTAAAATCGCTTCTTTTATTTTACTGACAAGAGAAACCGGCAAAATCCGGTCTTCATATTGGCGCTTGATATTATCGGCCTCCACATAACCCACGCTGAGCGATTCCGAAATTGTTTTAGTGAAATTATATCCGCCGAAAAGAAAACGGTGAATTGACCTTATTTTTGAATTACTCACATAAGAAATTTCCGTGGCCTTTGCCCCGATATCCATCAAAAGCGCGTCATCCATATTTAAAATTTTGGGCAGAGAAAAAGCGTTTACAAACTGGTTGGAAACAAATTTAAGCGGTATGCCTCCCAAAATGCGCTTAAGAAACTTAAACTGGTCCCAATATTCTTTTCTCATCAATGACGAAAAAATAAAAATTTCAACCGTATCACCGGTAATATCTTTATAAACATCCTCTATTTCATAACCGTCAATCAAAACCCGCATGGGAAAAGAATCAACCAAAACTGCGCCGGGATTTTTTATATTAACCTCTTCTACGCCCTTTTTAAAAACTTCGGCTATTTCTTCTTCTAATACCTTCTTGTTTCTGTGGGCTCTTTCTACTTTTATGGACGTTATTTTATTTTCCAGAAAATCTCCCGCTATCCCTATAATAACCTTATCGGGCACTTTATGAATATCTTTGATAATCCGAAAAAGTTCCTCACGAATATAGGTATTAATAAATTTAACAATGGAAATGGTGTCTTCGCGCAAAGGAAACTGCGTTGCCATCTTTTTAATAATAATCAGATTTTCGCCCTTTTTTTCAAAAAGAATGGTTTTTATGGACATGGAGCCAATATCAATTGCCACCCTGATATCCTGGGTTTTTTTATGCATAAATTTTCCGAAAAAATCTCCTAATGCCATGTCTTAATTATACAATAAAGGACTCTTTATAACAAAAACCACCAAAATTAAGTGGTTTTAACATATTTCCAACAATATAAACCTCTGAAGTCGGACTTCCTCCGAAAGTCCGACTTCAATAGTTATTCTACTCTACAACGGCTCTTATCCTCCTAACCCCGGCGGAACTTGATTCTTCTTTAATAATTTTGAAGCGGCCGATTTCTCCAGTATGCGAAACATGCGGGCCGCCACAGAGTTCTTTGGAAAAAATTTCGCCGGTTTTTGGGTCGGAAACGGTATAAACATTTACTCTACCGGGATATTTTTCCTTGAAAAAATGGAGTGCCCCTGATTTAATGGCGTCTTGATAATCCATTTCTTCTTTGATTACTTGCATATTTTTTTCAACGGCGCTGTTTACAAGTTCCTCAATCATTTTTACTTCTTCCGGAGTCAATTTTCTCGGAAACGTAAAATCAAAACGGGTGCGCTCGGCAGTTATGTCCGAACCATCTTGACGAATATCTTGTCCCAAAACTTTTCTTAAAGCCGCGTTTAATAAATGTGTTGCGGTATGAAGGCGCGTTACCTTTTTCAACTCTTCTTTGTTGGCGGCTTTTAATTCTCCGGTATCAAGAATGAGGCCGTGACCGCCGAATTTTTTTTCAAGTCCGGCGCGGGAAATTTCCTGATGTTTTTTAAATTCTTCATCAAATCCGTCACGGGTTAGTGTTGCGGCCTTTTGGCCGCCAAGCTCTTTTATAATCTCAAACGGCAAACCGTAAGTTTCATAAAGTTTAAAAGCGGACACCGAACTAATTTCCGAAATCTTCTCAAGTTCTTTAAGTCCTCTCTCCAAAGTTTTATAAAACTTCTCCCCCTCTTTTTTAAATTCTTCCCGAACGGCATTATTTTCCCGCAAAAGTTCTTGATAAAACTCCCCGTATTCGTGAACAATATCGTGAATAATTGCGTCGTAAATATGCGTCGGAATTTTATATAACTTTTCATAAACAAAAACCCGGCGCATCAGCCGGCGCAGAATATAACCGGCTTCTTTGTTTGAAGGACGAAGACCATCGGCCAAAAGAAAAGTTGAACCGCGAAGATGGTCAACTATAATTCTCTTTTGCCTATCCGGTATTTCTTTTGGAATCAACTCAAGGAATGGCGCGAACAAATCAGTTTCAAAAATATTTTTCTTTTTTTGCAAAACCATTGCCAAACGCTCAAACCCCATTCCCGTATCAACGCCATTTTGTTCAAGCGGTTTTAAGGTTTTATTTGATTCTTGATAATATTGATTAAAAACAATATTCCAAATCTCAACTCCGTTCACATATATTTCCGTTGTCGGCCCGCACGGCCCTTCGTTTCCGGTTGGCCCCCAAAAGTTATCTTCCCGTCCCCGTTTTTCAACCTTCTTAACACCGAGTTCTTTCCAGAATTTTTCAGATTCTTCGTCTGCAGGTACTTCTTTATCGCCTCCAAAAACTGTTACAAAATCAATGGGTAAGCTCATTTCCTTAAAAAAGTCATAGCCGTACTGAATCGCCTCTTTTTTGAAATATCCGCCAAAACTAAAATTGCCGAGCATTTCAAAAAAAGTATCGTGGCTGTCATCGCCCACTTCGTCGATATCGGAAGTGCGGAAAGATTTCTGGATAGAGGCGGTATTTTTTGCGCCGAAATCCTTACTAGGGTCAGCTTTGCCGATATAATACAGTTTAAACTGCTGCATTCCGGCGGTTGTCAAAAGCACCGACGGGTCATCGGGAATAAGAGAAGAAGAAGGCACGACTTTATGTCCCCGTTTTTCAAAAAACTCTAAAAATTTTTTGCGGATTTCTTTAGACTCCATATTGCTATTAAAGCAGATTTTGAAAAAAAATCAAAAAAGCCGATAATTCGGCTTTAAACTATCACTTTTTTATTTCTACTGTTAGAATCGAGATGCCGTCTTTACTAACTGTTAACAAATAATCATAACGAACCGCGCCTTTGTCAAAAAAGATGGTAGTAATTTTTTCCTTTTCTCCCCCCGAAATGAGCCGCGATACCAGATAACGTCCCGGTACCGGCAGGTTAAGAACGGTCCCTCTTCCTCCATTCGGCCACCACGTCAAACCGATCGGTTTTATATCGCCTACCTTTTTCCCGCTTATGGGAATAACATTACCATGTTCATCCACCCTTTCAATTACAAGCGTTTCTGCATTTTCAACCGCTATATCAAAATTGATATAGTGGACACGATAATAGCTCGCTATGCCAACAGCGCTAAAAATAACTACAATCAAAATTAGAGTAATAACCAAAAACCAGCGACCGAACAACGACCTCATTAAATTACCTCATTGTTTGTTCAAAGAACTACACTGTCATTTGTAACAAAAGAAAAAAGCCGCGTCAAGAACGCGGCCAGTAACTTATCATATTTAAATCTTTAAATATTTTCAACTTACGATAATTCCTCCTCCCAACACCACTTCGCCGTCATACAACACGCATGCCTGGCCGGGAGCGACTGAATTTTGCGGAGTGTCAAACTTAACACGGATTTCGTCCTCGCCGATTTTTTCAACGCGGCACGATTGTGCTTTTTGCGGCGTTCTGATTTTGGCAGAAAGCTTCTTTCCAAAATCAGGCGCTCCGGAAATCCAGTTCAAGTTCTTTACGACAACTTCCGGAGAACTTGGCTTTTCGGAATTTACATAAAAAGCGTTTTTCAAGATATCTTTTCTGGAAACATACAAGAGCTTTCCTCCGGCCAGTCCCAAACCGTGCCTTTGTCCGATGGTAACGGCAAAAAGCGAAACTCCGTTATGTTCACCCACCACCTTGCCAGTTTTTTCATGAATTACCGGACCGGAGCTGAATTTAATACCCCTTTTCTCGCCTTCAAGGCGTAAAAGTTTCTCCATACCAATACGTCCGCCGTCAGTTGCGTCTTCTTCGCTCTTCAGCAAAAAACAAATATCTCTTGTGGGGCGCTTTTCTATAACGCGCTGCGGCAGGCCGAATGACCTAGCCATTGGGATTACTTCTTCACTCTTAACATAATTCCCGATAGGAAAAAGGGAGCGTTCAAGAATATCCGTTTTCAAATCGTACAAAAAATAAGATTGGTCCTTTCTTTCGTCCCTAGCCACAAGAAGTTGCAAGGGATTGTCGTTTTTTCTCACATAATGTCCTGAGGCGATATAATCCGCTCCGCGGCCAAAAGCAAATTTCGCGAACAGGCCGAACTTTATTTCCCGGTTGCAAAGAGTATCGGGGTTGGGAGTAATTCCGGAAAGATAACCGGAAAGCATGGGGTCAAAAACGGCATTATAAAAATGCTCTGACCAGTTTAGAATCGGGAAAAATTCAATGCCAACCACGCGCGCGATTTCAGCCGCGTCCCGCATTTCTGGCGGTTCAAGGCACTTAAGTCCCGTAGGAGCCCATCCTTTGATGAAAAAACCTATAACTTCCTTGCCTTCATCTTTAAGAAGACGGGCGGCAACACCGGAATCCTTTCCTCCGGACAACATTAAAAAAACAACATTTTTGGTTGTCTTTGACAAGGGACTATCCTTTTTCTGAACTGTTTCCGGCATGTATTTTTCTCCTTTCTGACATTATCTAAATTATACAATATTTTATAACACTTGACAATAGCAAAATTACGAGTTATTTATATAAATACAAAGACGATTAAGCTCCTTAAAAAGGACAACTTCATGCCCTTTATCAGCGCTCCGGCTAAAATCGTTGAAATCATTGATTTTGCTCCGGGAGAAATCAGGGCGGTGCGGCTAAAACTTCCCGATGATGTGGAAGTAAAAGCGCGGCCGGGTAATGCCTTTTGGCTGAAACTTTTTGGCAAGGCCAGCGGGCGCTTGGAAATGAGGACTTATTCTTTTTCAAGCAATCCGCGTTCTCCTATTATAGAAACGGTTGTAAGCAAAGCCGCGGAAAACCCCAACACCTCGTGGGCATTTCAGGAATTTTTATCAGGAACGGAATTGGAAGCGCGCATCAGCGAACAAAACGGCAAAAAATCATTATTCATAAATCCGCGAAAAGATTTGGAACTGGAACCGGATGACTGGTGGCAGGATAAAAAATTCCTTTTTTACGGACTTGGCACCGGAGTAACTCCGCACCTTTCAGCAATACGCTACATGGCAGAAAAAGGAATGAACGTTAACGTAATTTATGTTTCCAGTTCAAAACTCATGCGCCGCCTGATTTTCCACGACGAATTGGAAAACACGCAAAAAAGATTTCCACAAAACTTCCGCTACCTGCCCTTTCTTACCCGGGAAAATCCCGAAACGCTTAAAGAGTGGAAATATTTTACTGGCCGCCCGACTGTTGAAGCCCTGACAAAACTAATTCCTGACATTTCCGAACGGCATCTCCGCATTTGCGGCGGCAAAGGAACGCGAAAAAATCTTGAAAAAGAAGCAAACAAGTTTAAAATAAACTTTCCCGGCGTTAAAACGGAGGAATGGTAACTAAAAAAGGCCCCACTTGAGGCCTTTTAAAAATTTTAGTTGGCGGTAATCAAAGTTAACAAGTTATTCCATAAAATATAAATATATTTGATTGCAAACAGATATAAAATCCTATATCTTAATAATTATGCGCATACCGGAATTAAAAATAATAACAGAAGACCCCCTGCAAATCCTTGAATCTACTAAGGACATATTAATGAAACCTCGATTCGTTTCCATAGACAAAAAAAGTATCAACAAAACCGCTAATAGCATCCTTAAACGTTTTCAAAAAGGATTCTCGGAACAACAGCTGGAAATGGGAACTACGGGAAATATGGAAAACGATCTTCAACTTGTATTTCTAGAAAATTCTGTAAATTTCTGTTTTTGGCCGGATAAGGGCATTACAAAGTGGGAAGTGGAATGGCCTTTCGGCAAAACCATTGGCGGCTGGTATGGGTTAGTATCTTGCTTCAAACGGGCTCTGGCCAAAAGTGTGCCTATATTAAACGTCGAATACCTTTCTTCTTTAAATATAGATGACGCAAAGATTTTCTTTCGGGGAATAAACACGGTTGAAATACCGCTTCTTAAAGAACGAATACAAAATCTTCGGGAAACGGGAAAAATACTTCTTGAAAATTTTGACGGAAAATTTATAAATGTTCTTGAAACATCTCAGTTTGACGCAATTAAACTGGTGAAACTGCTTCAAAAAAATTTTCCTTCCTTTAACGACATTTCCTCTCTTGATGGAAAAGAGGTCGTTTTTCTCAAACGGGCGCAAATTTGCGCTAATGACATAAGTTATATTCTTAAAGAAAAGCATAAAAAAATTGCCGGACTGGAAAAACTAACCGCCTTTGCCGATTATAAACTGCCGCAGATTTTACGGGAATTCGGCGTACTGCGATATAATGACGCTTTGGCCCGTGCCATAGATTCCTTAAACAAAATTCCGCACGACTCAAGAGAAGAAATAGAAATTCGCGCGGTAACTGTATGGGCCGTAGAATTATTGCGCCAAGAAATAAAAATAATGAGTGCCGGAGAAATTGACAATACACTCTGGTTCATGAGCCAAGAAATTCAACAGTCATCAAAACCCTACCACCGCACCAGAACAATTTATTATTAAAAATATCAGTATTCTATCCCGCGTTTTGCTTTCACGCCTTTTTCAAAAACGTGCTTTATATCTTTCATTTCGGTAACGATATCAGCCGCGCCAATAAATTCTTGCGGGGCGTCGCGGCCGGTAAGAATTAAGTATTCTAGTTTCACCGTCGGCTGGTTAGCTAGTTTTATTAACTCTAAAACTTTTTCTTTGGGAATTAGGCCGAGTGAAACAGCGTTATTTATTTCGTCCAGAATAACCATATCCCATTTTCCGGATTCTATTTCTTTTTTAGCAAACCACAAACCTTCTTCGGCGGCTTTTTTATGCTCTTTAATCGGCAATTTGTCATCCAAAATTCCCACGAACCCAAGACCGGTCTTAAAAATGTTGAATGTGAAACGTGGAATGTTGAATTTTTCCAAATAAAAATCTTCTCCCGACTTCCACGGCCCCTTGATGAATTGAATCATCAAAACCCTTTTACCTTCTCCAACCGAACGAAGCGCCTGGCCCAAAGCAGCCGTGGTTTTGCCCTTTCCGTTGCCGGTAAAAATTAAAATCATGGTGCTTGAAAAAAAATAATCATATGCTATGGTGAACCGGAAGCACCTTAATAAATCAACAAACGAGGGAGCACATGGAAAACTGGCATGAATACGGACAAATCCTTGATAGAATAGAAAGGATTATGAAAGCATACTTCCCGCAATCCGGCGTTAACCCGGAAATAGAAAAATGGCACCAGGATGAACCTGTAATTACCGCGCGCTGGATTGGCGCCGACGGAATTGAACGAAATATTAATATGTACCTTGACGACTCACCTGAAAATTGTTCCCTACGAATTAGCGCAAACGCTTGGCGAGATGACCAAACCGAACGAGAACGAAGATGGATATATCACGAATTTACGGACATAGATTTTTCTGGCTGGCGGAAAGAATTCCGCGTAACAATTCTTTGTGTCCTTATCAACCTCCTTGACATTGCTTTCTCAAAAATTTCTTCAATAACCGATAGTGATTTAACAATGAACAATAAATTTCCACCTAATCCAGCCGCCAAAAAATAAATAGCTGCTTCCGCAGCTTTTTTCTTTTACTTCAAAACTGAGCGAACCGGACATCAACCCAACACCAAAGCTCGTACCGCTATAAAATTTTTCCTTGCGGAGGATTAGGCAACAAATGGTAAAGCAAAACAAAGAGAGAACCGTGGACTTGCCCGCGAGCAAGAATACAGAGGGTTCTGCGAGTTTTGCGGCTCCATTTATCCAATTATCCAAGATAGAGCACCTAAAAATCAACTACCCCGATGCAAGCATCGGGGTATGCGAAATGCTAGGGTGATACCCCTTCAAATAGTGTAAGTTGTTCTGCGTGGATCTGTTCATAAT
>LCCV01000009.1 GCA_000998135.1 Parcubacteria group bacterium GW2011_GWA2_42_14 | reverse complement strand
AATAACTGCCTGTTTGGTAAGATTGCCGAAAAATCCGGTAATTAATCCTTCCGGATAAACCCCTTCTTTCAGCAAAAGTTCCTGAATGGCTTTGACGTCGTCTCCCTGGAAACCGGCAGAAAGGTTTCGCAGTATTTGCAGTTTTACGGCAATTCCCGGAGGAAGCTTTTTTGTTTCCGGCTGGACTTGCGGTTTAGCCGCAATACCTGCTAAAGCTATTTTAGTTTGTTCAGTATTGTTTGATTCGTTTCCGGCCGGGTCAATGGAGCGCAAAAGGTAATAATAAGTTTTTCCTCCCGACAGGCCGCTGTCTGTGGTTGAGTCCCCTGTAAGGTCATTTAAAACAACGGTTCCTGATTCACCATTTGCTTCCGAGCGGTATATTTTTACGTGATGAAAATCTTTGGCCGGATTAACCCAGGAAATTTTAACTTTGCCCTCTGTCAACGCCGAAATTTTTACATTGGAAGGAGCGTCCGGCGGGGTTATATCGGCGGCCGCAACTATGGCAAATCTTGTCAAATGGTTTACGCGAATAATTACAACATTTTTTTCTTTATCAATAGTATAGTTGTCAATTTTCAGCCAGGCAGCCAGAGAGGCGTCAAAGAAGCTTGGAATAAGCCTGTCTTCATTAATGCCTTTTGCTTTAAGTTCTTCCTCCGCGTAAGGAATAATTATTTCCGCATCTTTTGTTAATTTAGTTATGGCTTTGCCTGCCGCATCAGTTATGTTGATGTCATAAGCGGTACCCACAATCTGGGCGCCGGCCTGCGACGGAGCTTCCGTGGTTGGCTTTAATTCCACATTTATGGTGGCTCCTCCTGAAACCGCTCCCGAGGGAATTACGGTTTTAGCGCCGTCCTGAGTTTGCACGACAACCTGTTGAGTTGCCGATTGAGCTACCGTTACCGGCGGGGCCAATTCCGCTTGTTTGAACAAGATTATTTCAAGAGAAATATTTTGGTTTTCCGGATCAATAACAATATCATCCGCTTTATAAGAAATGCCGTTTAAAACCTTGCCCGCGCCAATATGCCATTTTTCTCCTTTAGCAAGTTTAACGTTGAATTTTCCGTTTTCATTTGCCCGGGTTTCAAAAAATTTGCCCGTCTCGGACCAAGACCAGATATAAGCGTCTAAGGGAGAGCCATTTTCCATCCTGGATAAACCGGATAATTCTAAAGTTTCAACAATGCTTCGTCTCTTGAATACCAAACGCATTTCCCTGATTTCGTCCTTGGTAATTTGAACCGGCTGTTCTTCCGAATTAAGGTAACCGCGCTCTATATCTATAACCCCTCTTATATAGTATAGGGCCGGAGCTAAAGAGAATTCGGCCTTTCCCCGGGCATCGGTTTTTCTGAATTCCGGAGATGTTTTTGATTCGGAATATGATTGGGAGGAGCTGATGGTATTGGCAATGATCCCGGCATTTTCAATCGGATTGCCCAAATCATCAACCGCTTTAATAATTATTTTTGAGTTGGAAACGGGGATTCTGAAATTTATAAGTATCAATTCCTGCCCGGGATTTACGGTAAATACAACCTCCTGAAAGGGGCCGGACCATGACCATTTGGCTCCCGCCGGATCTCTTGGCCTTATTCCTACTGTCCATTTTCCGCTACCGACTTTCATGGTATATCGCCCGCTGGAATCGGTAAAAGCGCTTACCCATTGGTTTTTAGCACTCGAATAAGCCCCGACTTCGGCATCGGCAACCGATGCGTCGTTGGAAAAAAGTACGGTGCCGGTAATAGTTTTACTAAGAATGCCGAACCGAATAATAAGTTTTTTCGTTTCTCCACCCAATATTTCGAATTTTACCGGTTCCGGCTTAATCAAATCAGTTCTTCCGGTTGGAGGAAAAACTTCTATATAATATATTCCCGGCTGAATGCTATTTTTAAATAATCCGCTGGCATCACTCGTTCCTCCGAAATTGGAGCTAAAATCTTCTTTAAAAATATGAACGCCTGCCTTGTCCACGGGTTTTTCTTCAGAATCCAGAACCTGGGCCTCAAGAATTCCGTATTTTATTGATACTTCCGGAGAAATTGTCGGCAGTCCGGAACTGATAGATTCTTGAGGACAGGAGGTGATATAACCGCTAGTCAAGGCCACAAACTTGCAGATATAATCAGTTCCTAAACTCAACCCATTCAGGCTTTTTACGCTTGATTTAACCACGCTGACGTATTCGATTCCGGGAGTAAGTTTTAAGACAAACATCGCATGATAAGGCCTTTTTTGGAAAGTTACTGGCAGGTGTAAAGAGGGGTCGGATGATTTATAAATATAGGCGCTTGAATCATTGAATGTCGCGTAATCCATCTCCACATTGAATGACAGTCCTATTGTTGAATTGCCGTCAGTACCGACGCTTAACCCCCAATTTACGAGTTTGGGAGTTTCCGTCTGTGTTATATTGGTCGGAGGCGTAGATGTACTTATTCCTCCGAAGCTTGCCTGAAATTTTTGGGAAATATAATCAAGCGCCATTTGGTTTCCGGCAAGGTCATTAATATTCTTTTTTATTACCAATTGATAGTCGGTTCCGGCGCTTGCGGGTGTCGAAGTAAGATAACCAACGCCTTTTTCCGCAGTGAATTTGGTTATAGTGCCGGCTATTTTGGTTCCGGCGCCTGATAAGATTATATAAACATTGGAATCGGTAAGGGTTGATTCGTCTATCGATTCCGAGAACATCGCTCCTGCCCTTATACGGCCGTCGCCTTCGGTTTGAAAGCCGAAGGTCGTGACATAAGGCGGAGACATATCAACCGTTGTTGTGGCAACAGTACCGGAAAGAATTTTGCCTGGCGGAGAATTTGACAACGGGGAAATATTGCCCGCATCATCATACGCCTTGATCGCAAAATAATATGTTGTGTTGGGGCTAAGTCCTGATACGACCATGGTCTGGCTGGTGCCGGCAGGATACGGAACAGGAACTCCGGAAGTTACATAATAAGCCGTCTGCCACGCGCTCTCAGTCGTTATGGGAGCAGTAGAATATTTTACGGAATATGAATAAGCAGTACCGGTTGTTCCGTCATCTCCCGTAGCAGTCCAGGAAAGAGTTACGGAATTTGATGTTGGATTATTGGCAGAAAGATTGGAAATTATGCCGGGAAGAGTTACGTCGCTCGGGGTTGAGGTTGCTGTTGAAGCAGAAGTTGATACACCGTATAAATAGGCATATCCTGAACAGCCATAACCGGAAAGGCAGGCCTGAATTCTATAATCGTAATAAGTTCCCGCGGTAACGGCAGTGTCGGTGTAGTTTATAATATTTGCTCCAAGCTGGCTTACCAGCGTCCATGAGCTTGTATTGTTTACGGTTCTTTCCAAGTTAAATTTATCTTCACCGGAAGAATTGTCATACCAGGCAAGAGAAATTGAGTTTTGGGTAGAAGATATTTGCCTAAGACTGCTTGGTGATGTTGGTATATTGCCTCCTCCTACAGTAGTGCATCCGGAAATGTAAGTGGTGTTGCAGTAGTACACAGTTGAACCGTTGTAATACACATATTGCGTCATTTCTCCGTTGAAATAGGCATTGCCCATATCATGGCAACCGGAACCCAATAAAGAAACAACCGTACTTGAACAGGAAGTTGATGCGGTTGTGGTGCTTGTTGACGGCGTGGTAGCGTAAGCCGTCAGGCTTGGCGAGGATTCGTTGCCGGCGGCGTCCGCCGCTTTGACATAGTATGAATAGGCGGTACTGGGCGATACTCCATAATCATAATAATAAAGCGCTGCGGTAGTGGTCAGATAAGAATTATTTTTAAATATTTTATATCCGGTAACGCCGATGTTATCAGTAGAAGCCGCCCAGGTAAGAGTAACCTGGCTTGATGAGTTGGCATAAGTTGAAAAATTTGCCGGAGCAGACGGCGGAGTCGTATCTGAAGAAGTGCCTCCGCTTACGGAAATAGTCGCGTAATTTGAAGAAGAACATCCGTAAGCATTACAGGCCTTGATGTAGTATTCATATGAAGTGCCGGAAGTTACACCGGAATCATTGTATGAAAGTCCGGTCAGGCCGGTGGTTATAGATGTGAATGTGCCGGTACTTGGAGGAGTTCTTCGCCAGACCTCATACGAGGTGGCGCCAGATACAGTTGTCCAAGAAAGATATATTGGGCTGGCTGAAGAGCCTGGTAGGGAAAGATAAGGAGATCCTGGCGGATTACTTCCTCCGCCCCCAGTAGCGCATCCTGAAATATAATTGGTACCGCAATAATACACAGTAGAACCGTTGTAATTCACATATTGGTCCATAGCGCTGTTAAAGTAGGCGTTTCCCATGTCATGGCAGCCGGAGCCGAGTAAAGAAGCAATGTTTGAGGGGCAGGAAGTGGATGAACTGCCACCCCCGCTTCCTCCAGAAGAAGATCCGCTTGTGGTAGTGAATTGATAACCACTTCCTTCAATACAGCCGTCAGTATTGCAGGACTTAACTTTAAAATAATAAGTCACGCCCGTTGAAAGAAGGGTTAAGTTTACGCAGTGAGAAGTTACGTTTCCCCCGCTATCGCATCGGCCGGATGAATAATACGGAAAGCTCGTCGAAGTATTTGACGTTCCATAATATACCTGCGAATCAGAAAGAACATCGGTTGACCAGGTTATTTGCGCTCCGGGGCTGATAACATTTATCGCCTGTGGGGCAGGAGAACTAAGAATTACCGGAGCGGCGGCGTAAGAATATTGAACCGCAAAACCTAAAATAAAGAATATAGAAATAAAAAGAGCCTTTTTTTTCATTATTTTATGGAATTTTTATTAACCCAAAAAAGGCGGTTTGAAAACCGGCCTAATTCGGTTTAATTTAAAAATAATAGCCACTTACTATATTTTAATGCTCTTTGGTTCGGACTGCAATGCGAATGTGGATAATTAATTCAAAAACCAAGCATTAATACTTGGTTTTTTAATAATAGTGTGATTTTAGAACACGGCGGTTATTCTTCTCCCCAAGTGAGAGTTATATATTGATCAGATGTCAAAGGAAAGCTCGGCGGCGGTCCGTAAAGCAAACTTCCGTCATAATTAAGATTGCGTATCTGGTATCCTGTCCCATCTGTGTACGCAAAACCATATCGCTGGTTAGTCGCAATCATGCCCCAAAGCGTTATGGTCTGCCGCACATGATTAGGAGAACAGCGCTGTGAACCGCCGCCGGGTGGACGATAATAATATCTTCCTACGCGGCCGTTTTGAGCAATAAGCGCGGCGTCAATCCTCAAGTCATCTTCGCTTACCAAGCCGACAGTAACATTACCTTGCGCAATAAGACCGAGAATGTCGGAACCGTCATAATTAGTGTATAAAAGATCATTATTGACAATGATGTTTTTTCGAAACGGTGGATTATCCGGCAAAAAAGCGGCAACGATTGTAAGACGGCCGCCGTTGATTTGTCCGTCAACGAAAATATCGTCTTCAAGAAAGATGATGCCGTTTGCCGGAAATGGATAATTTCCGACGAGTTGTTGGTTTTGAATACTCCAAGTGCCCCAACCGGACTGGCCCGGGTTCGTACATCCGGATGGCGGATTTACCAAACTCGTTACGCGATAAAGGTCAAATGTGTCGTCCGTCCTCAAAACAATATGGTATCCAAGCGCTCCCGCGCTCGGGCGATAAAAACCGTTTGCCTGGGCGTCTGTTTTCATCTCGGCAAGGTCAGCGGTAATTCCGGCGAAATCCAAAGCGGGTACGGGGAATTGCCTGCCAACTTCAAAAACATCTGTTCTCGTGGGAACAGGAGAAGGCGGCAAGGGGTCGGTTGGCGCAACGTGCGTATGCACGCCGAATTCATTGGCTCCCGAATGATCGGGGTCGTCGTATGAGGCAACGGCGCTGGTAACAATATTATGCGCAAGAGCATCAAAACGGATTCCTCCATTGGAATGGATCGGTCCAAACACTTCCGTTCCCGAACCAAACCTCATGGCGGCATTGGCGGCAACGGCGTATTTTGCAATTGAAGGTTTGGCAAATTGCACCGCGATTTTACGCAGAAGCGCTGTATCTCCGATTATGCTTCCCGTAGATTTCACCGTTGCTAAAGTAGAGCCTAACGGCGGCGGTATGATATCCAGAGAAAATTGGCCGATGATATTTCCGTCTTTGTCGCGAAAATCGTGAACGTACGGCCCGGGGCCTCCGGTTCCGTCTTGAAAATCTGTGGGCGAGTGCGCAAGATGCCATCGGTAGTAATCAATACCCGCTTCCGCAATTTGCAGGGATCTCTCGCGATTGAATGCCTGCCGTCCGGCCTTGATGTTTAATGAGGCCCAACTTACCAATGTGCTCAAAAGGTAAATGGCAATTGACCCAAAAACAATAACCTGGATTAATATTTGTCCTTTCCTGGATTTCATGAATTCTGTTATTTTTTTAATTGAATAATGAGTCATCATAGGTTGTCTTTTAGATTTCTTATTGAAATTTGTGTTGTAAACGTCACGGGTCCGGGTAGTGCTTGTGGATTTTTGTCAATCACAATAGTAATTTTTATAAGCCGCACGATAGCTATGTCTATTGGTTCAGCGAGCGCTTGAGTCGTGCCATCGTAATTTTCATCGTAGTAACTGAAGGTTGATGTGGCGGCGCCCGCAATATTGTGTATCAACTCGGATAGGATTTCGTTTGCCGGATTATATGTGAGCGGTGATCCGGAAGGTTTAATAACGCCTTTTTTGAGAGTCGCGCCGTCCAAAAAATACCTCACCCGCTCCTTAAAAAAATCGCTGTCTATGTTGCTGTAAAAAGTAAATGATGATGCGGTTGTTTGCGAGAGGGCATAAGCGCCAATGCTTGAAGGAGAAGCGGCGCGTATTTCCGCGCTCATGCTTTTCAACGCGCGGCGCGCTTCATCTTGCGCCGTTAAACTTCCAAAAATAATTCCATTGAGCAAAAAAACGTCTTTTTGAAAAGAATAGACCGCGAGTCCTATGAGAGTTAGTATAAATATGCTGGCCAGAACTTCTATTACGGAAAAACCGGATTCTAATTTTCGGCTGTTTTTTAAAAAATCCATAATTTTACCCCGTTAGAAATAAGACGCGGACAAAAATACATTGCGCACCACATCTTATTCTTTTCTGACTTTTTGTATAAAATCATATTTTTACGTCCGTGATTTCTAACGGGGTTTATGGCGATACAGTAACCCCATATTGTTGCCATGAAGAAGAAACAGTGACCGTATCGGTAAAGGGCTGATATCCGGCTTTAGAGACCGTTAAGGTGTAGTCGCCGGTGCCAAGTCCGGTAAAAAGCACTTGACCCGGAGGTACGCAGGATGAGGTAAAAGTAAATGAAACGTCAGAAATGGTGGGTGTCCATGTTGTGCTTGCTGTCTGCAAAAATGCTTTGTAGCGAAGATATCGGTCGCCGTTATGCAAAGAGTTGATATTTTGGTCGGCAAGAGTGTAATAGGTATTTGCGGTGCCGTCCGTCCCTAAAAAGTTCCATGTCATTTTGTTGTTGTTGGTGGCAATCTGAAATCTGACGCTGTCTTGCCCAGTATCGGGCGGCTGACTTTGCGGTTGCCACAAAATTTGATGGAAATTGCTGGCCGAGCCGGTGTCAAACGCGGAAGAAATAAGATACGCGGAAGGTTCGTATTCATCAAATATCTTTCTCAAATGGAATTCTCCGGCCGGATCATTAATTTCCGCATTCCCGTCAGAATCAAAATATCGCGCTGGGTCAATAAAGTCATCTTGCCCTGCCCCACCGGACCAATCGGTTTGCCGGATAAAACCGTGGCCGGTTGTCAATGTTGTATCATAACTCAACCCTTCAAGTCTTACGATTGCGTCAGATAGCGGGAGTTGCGTTGAAGCATCTTTGACGGTTACAAGCAAGCCATTCGAAACTTTCGGCGCGACAATTAGCTTAAAGTCCTGACCGGTATTAGGATTCAGCGCCAGGGGTAAAAGTGGAACGGCTCCCGCAAGGTCATAGGAACTGTCGGTAAAATTCAAATTATACGTATCCCATTCAAGACCAAATATTGTTTTTTTGCCTAAGCCGTCGGTAATGTGCGAGGCGCTGTATTTTAAAACATCCGGATTGGCGCCAATAAGTTTGGAGCCCGAAAGCGAAAAATCAATGGACGAAACCGGACCGCACGTATTCGTTACGCTTGAGATATCAAGCGTGCTTGTCCTGTCAATCGAAAAACTGATTTGGGTGAGTTGCTGCAATGCAACGGTCGCATGGGGTTTAGTCGGATTGGGATTGCCCGGCGCGCCGGTGGGATACGTCTGTTCAGTTGAATAACCTGACTTTGAAACGGCAATCTCGTAGGCCTCCGCTCCGGGAGGCGCATCAACAATCTGGAGGAATCCATCGTTATTGGTAGTGTCGTCTATCACGATCGGCGGGACGGCCTGATTGTTTTCAACATGCACGTCGGCGCCGGATACCGGCTGCCCCGAAGCATCAAAAACCTGAACGAAAAGAGCGCCGTTTGTTGAAGCGGTCTCGAGGGCTCTCGGACCCACCTGGGTAGTAAGGCGGAGTGCAGTAAAATTTTTGCAAGAAGAGCAGGAAATCTCTAATTCCGCAAGTCTGTAATCAGACGGAGAAAGATCATTAGGAACTCCGCCTATGGTGCCGTCAAAAGGATCATCAATGTTGCGTATTGTCGTTTCCACCGCGAATTCAGTGTTGTCGCGGATAAAATTCTGTATGCGGGGAATTTTTCCGTTCGGAATGCTGCCGACTACGCCTACGTCGTCGTACGGCAAATTGCGGATAATCTCAAATTGTTCGTTCGCTAATGCCGTGGCAATAATTTTAAGGCGAGAGACGCGAACAGCATTCATGGTTACGGCATAGGCCTGATAAACACTTACCGCTATAATCATAAATACGGCAACACCCACGAGCGATTCAATAAGGGTAAACCCCGCTACAACCCGGCCTAAAGGCCATGGCATCTCTTTGACTTTTGGGATTCCGCTTTCCTCCCTAGCCCGGAGGCATGGAGCGTCCGGTTGTAACGGGGTAAACCCTTTTTGTGAAAATATAGGATTCATAATGTTTACCTTAACTATATCACAATCTTATCGATTTCACAAAAAAGAAAGAACGTCATGTTTTAAAATCACGCTATTATTCAAAAACCAAGCATTAATTCTTGGTTTTTGAATATTTATGCTCCCACCGGAATTCGATTTTGCTTCTCGCAAAAATCCCCGGAAATGCCCCCGGCATTTCCTTCGACTCCCGCTGTGAGCCATTGTATATTTGTTCATTCCGAACAATTTGATGCTCCCACCGGGATTCGAACCCGGGTTACCAGGATGAGAACCTGGCGTCCTGGACCAGACTAGACGATAGGAGCAACATTGCAATTTAGCGACTTTTATTATAGATATATTATATACCGTTCTTTGTCAAAACTGAAAAAGGGCGAAATGTTCAATAAACAAACCATACTTCAGAATATGGAAGCGCTTAGGCGTCCCAATGGCGCCTTTATTGCCTCCCCCTCCGAAAATTATTCCTCGTTATGGATACGCGATACGCTTTATGCCACCTACGCTTATTGGTATCTTGGTGACTTTGAAAAATTAAAGCAGGGCATCTGGATTGTTTTTGACCTGTTCAAAAAACATAAGAAAAAAATAAAGGTTCGCATCGCTTCTCCAATTTATGTTCCCGGCGGTCTGATTCATGCAAAATTCAACTCCAATACCCTTGAAGAAATAACTGCCGATGATAAGTGGGGACATCATCAATTGGATGCTTTGGGATTATTTCTGCATATTGTGGCGGATGCCGATTTTAAAAATATGCGTATCATCAGGGACGAGGAAGATTTGGAAATTCTTGAACTTTTGGTTGCCTATCTTAGGAGCGTTGAATACTGGCTAAATC
Source organism: Parcubacteria group bacterium GW2011_GWA2_42_14 (assembly GCA_000998135.1). GTDB lineage: Bacteria > Patescibacteriota > Minisyncoccia > Sungbacterales > GWA2-42-14 > GWA2-42-14. The sequence goes on along the minus strand of LCCV01000009.1, from coordinate 50,120 downwards.
CCGATTATGGCATGTGGGAGGAATGCGAAATACAGCATAGTTCCTCAATTGGCGCGGTGGTGGCCGGACTTAAATACGTAAAGAAACAAAAACTGGTTGATATTCGTGACCCTCTTATCCAGTTGGGAGATAAGGTCCTTAACGAAATTCTTCCTTTTGAATCGCGCGAACAATGTCTTAAATCTCATCACAGCCATGATTGCGATTCCGCCCAGCTTTCATTAATCTGGCCGTATCATGTGACTGTAAAACCGGAAAAAATTGACGAGATTATTTCAAGGATTGTAAACGGCCATAAAACAAATGGGGATAATCATAAACTTCTTCAAATTCACGGATTCAACCGTTATTGGGGAGATGATTATTTCCGTTCCACCGAAGGAAAATACAGGGGGATTTCCGCGGAGTGGCCCATGTTCAAATTCTGGCTTTCCATCATTTATTCCCAGTTCCATGACCAGGTTTCCCATGAAAAAGCGGTATTTTGGTTTAAAGAAGGATGCGGGGACATTAAAGACAGCAAAATTCCGGAACTTTATCAAAACGGGAAACAGAATAATAACACTCCGCTTGCTTGGGCGCACGCTTTAGCACTCATTGCTACGAAATACAGTTTCAGCGAGGTATCAGCGTACTAATCAGCGTCAAATCTGCTTCTATTTTCCATAGAAGCTGATAAAACGCCGATAAAGTACGCCGAAAATACGCTGATATTGATAGTTTCGTAATTGAAAGAATTTCAAAATGATTGATACATTGGGACTGTTGCCAAATGGCCCTTTTCCATTTTTGTCATTCTGACCCTGAGCAATGCGAAGGAGAAGAATCTCAATATTTTCAATGTTTTTGAGTGGCCGAGATCCTTCACGTTCATTCAGGATGACATTCGGCACCAACAGAAATTTTCGGTTTATCCCTCTTGAGAACATTAGAATGATATGGAGAGACAAAAAAATAAAATTTTACTTCCAATATTTATCTTGCCGCACCAACAATTCTTTGGCGCGTTCCGGTTCGGCCATTATTTCTTCAACCGCTTTTTCCATTCTCATTGATTGACTGCCTTTGACCAAAATCAAATCTCCCGGTTTTATTATTTTATCAAGTTTTTTTCCTGCCTTGATAGCGTCATCAAAAATAAAAATTTGTTCTTCATTAAGTTTTCTGGATTTTTTTTCAATTCCCCTTGTTCCCGCTTCGTCGGCAATAAAACGCGCTTTAGATCCTACGGCAAAAAGAATATCCGCGAATTTAGCAACTTTATCGCCGATGGCCCTGTGAGCATATTCCGTGAATTTTCCTATCTCCATCATATCTCCCAAAACCACAATGCGGCGCGTGGCCGGCAAGGACTCCAAAACGTCTAATGCTTCATGCACGGCCTGGGGCGAGGCATTATAAGTATCGTCTAATATTAAACTATTTTTAATCCCTTTCAGCAGCCGCAACCTTCCCGGCGGCGGAAGATAATCAGTTAAGGATTCGGCAATCTCAACTAAATTTATGTTGAGAATAAGACCAACGGCTATTGCGGCTGAAGCAGAATAAACCTGGGGTTTCCCAAAGCAATTATTAAGACGAATGGGAATAGTTTTGCCCTGATATTCAATTTTAAAAGCAACGCCTTCCGGCAGAGAATTGCCTCCATAAGTATTTATAATTCTTTGCCCCGAATCGGATTGAAGGGCCTGCCCCGAGGACTTCGAGTGATCCTCAGTCGAACTCCGGAGTCGATGGGTTAGTTCATGATTCATAATTCTTATGTTAGCGTGTTCATAAAAACCGAATGTAATAATTTTGGCTTTAGTTTTATTTTTTATTTCCGAAATAACTTCGTCATCCGCGTTTAAAATTGCCTGGCCGTTTATGGGCAATGCCTGTATCAATTTTGCTTTTTCTTTGGCTACTTCAAGTGAATCGGCAAAAAATTCCACATGAACCGGAATTTCTCCAATAGCCGTAATTACTGCCGCGTCCGGTTTGGCAATAGACAGCAAATAATCCATATCGCGTGGGCGGTCAATTCCATATTCCAACACCAATATCTCGGGGTATTGATGTTGGCGCAGAATTACGCGGAAGATGACGCGGAAGAACGCGGAAAACCATTTTAAAATGTTACGGCCGTAGTGGGGAATACCGAGAATTGTAAGCGGTAAACCTATTTCATTATTATAGTTTTTTTCTGCCCGGCGAACGCGGTATTTCCTTTTTAACACGCAAAAAACCGCCTCTTTAGTTGAGGTCTTTCCCACCGAGCCGGTAATGCCTATAATAAGCGGTTTATAGCGCCAAATGGTAATTTTGGACAAAAACGCCAGGATAGTTTGAAGAGTTTTTTGAACTATTGACTTTTTGAACATAGTTTGTTGCTTTTTTATATCGTATATATTACACTAATAGTGGAAAAAGAATAAGGTTTTTTGACAAAAAGGGAGAAGATGTGCTCCAGCCGCTTATTTCGCTCATTTGTGAGAAACTTTATCTTGGTAACGCCGCGGCGGCAACAGATAAAGACATAATAAACCGTTACGCAATCAAAAAAATTTTTTCAGTCACTGATAATTGGAAACATCGGCCAGATGAACGTTTCTGCGCCGATTTGGAAATCGAACAGAAAATATTACCAATTTCAGACGAGCCTTTCACCGGATACGATAAGGTCCTTGTAGAAAATATTTTTCCCTGGATCAAAAAAGGTCTTGAGGCAGAACGGGGCGTTCTTATTCATTGTGCCGCGGGGGCATCGCGTTCTCCCTCGGCAACAATGGCTTATCTTGTCTGGAGCGGCATGGTGTCTCCTGAAGATTCCATTGTTATGGTGCTTGTGGCTCATCCATGTGCTGCGCCGGATATCGGCGTTTTGAAATCTTTTTTCAAAACGATTAACAGTGATATTCCGGATATTGACATGGTTGAAAAAATATTCAAAAAGCGAAGAAATCAAATGTGGTGGAAATTTCTAATCAATTTATAGGGCTTATTGCCCTTTTTTATTTCTCATCCGGCGGTATTTCATAATAATTCAGCAAGTATTCAATAATATTGTGAAAAGGAATGGTAAGGGTATTGGAAGCAAATCTGTTGCCCGAGGGCTTATTAATCTGAATATAAACCAAAAATTTTGGGTTAAAAGCCGGGGCATAGCCGATAAAAGTGTGAATTACGTCTGTTGTATATCCCCTTTTGTCGAACGAAGGAATTTGCGCTGTTCCGGTTTTGGCGGCTACAAAGTATCCATTTACGCCCGCTTTTCCCTCAAAACCGTTTCTTACGACGGAAACCAGCATTTTGGAAAGCGTTTCGGAGGTTTCCGGCTTTATTATTTGCCCTTTTTCTTCGGGGTTAATTACGTATTCATTTCCGTTTTCATCTATTAATTTATCAACTATATATGGTTTCATCATTTTACCTTTGTTGGCTATCGCGGCAAAAGCGCTTGCCATCTGAATCGGAGTTACGGCAATTCCCTGTCCAAAGGAAGCGGTGGCATAATCAATATCCCGGTAATATTTTAAATTAGAAATGTTGCCCGCGACTTCTCCCGGCAGGTCAATGCCGGTTGGGCGGCCGAAACCAAAATTGTCAACATATTTTTTAAATTTGTCTTTACCAAGAATTTTTTGAATAAAAACAGCGCCCGTATTCAAAGATTTTTCCAATACCTGCGTTACGGTTTGGATGCCGTGCGCTTTGTTATCAAAATTTTTTATGGTATAGCCGCCGATTTTTACCGCTCCCGTATCGTCATAAATCGTATCCGGGTTTATAAGATTTTCATTCAAGGCGCCGGCAGAGGTTATCGGTTTGAATACGGAACCAAGTTCAAAAATTGATTCTATGAGAGGGTTTTTGAAAATTTGGTAGTTTTTTTCTTTGAAATATTCGTTGGGGTCAAACGCGGGAAAAGTGGCCATGGCCAGAATTTTTCCTATTTTCGGATCAAGTATCAATATTGAGGCAACTTCCGCGCCCCATTTTTCTTTGGTTAAAATCAATTCTTCCTCGGCTTTTTTTTGAATATTGTGGTCTATGGTGAGAACAATATCGGAACCGTTTACCGGCTCAGTGATAATTCTTTTACCAATCGCGAGCAAAAAACCCGATGCGTCCTTTTCTCCTTCAATAGCTCCCGCTTCTCCCACCATTTCTTTTTCGTATTGCTTTTCTACTCCATAAAGGCCTGATAAATCGTCATTTTTAAAACCTACAAAACCAAGAGCATGCGCGCCGAATCTGGCATTGGGATAAAAGCGTTTAGGCGAAGGAACGAACACCAGACCGGGTATTTTTAATTTATTTACGGAATCAATCATTTCCTCCGATATATCTTTTTCAATTATTTCATAAGGGTCGTCAGATTTGCTTAATTTAGATATATAAAAATCCTGGCTTTTTTTGAAAAGAGCGGAGAGGGCGGAAGCGGTATCCTGAGGATTTTTAATCAATTTAGGGGATACGGCTATAGAGTAAACGTCTGCCGAAAAGGCGGCTATTTTTTTATTGCCGAATCTGTCCTGAAAAAAAATTTTACCTCTCTTGGAAGGTAAAACTTTATTCAGCGATTGCTGATTTTCCGCCAACTCTTTATAGTATTTATTCTGTATTACGGAAATATAGAAAAGCCTGGAAATAATCAAGACCACAATTAAAAAAAATAGCGATAATACCGCAATAAACCTCCACTTGACTGATTGTTGGAAATCAAATTTGGACACATACTCTATTATAAATAAAAAAATACATTTTTCAAATCAACCAATAAATATCAATAAATTTCAATTAATATCAACGAGTATCCGATACTAATAGATACTTGCTCGCCGCTTCTTGGCGGCTTCGCGATATTTATAAATACTATATTATGGTATGTATTGCGCTGCCTCCACCAATGATTCCTTTTCCACATATTCTATTTTGGAAACCCGCTCAAGAATCTTTGCTTCTTCAAGGTATGAAGAAATGGCGGTTGCGTAAACTTTGGAATAATTGGCTTCATTTTTATCAAAATCATTTATAGTTTTTTTTAGTTCCATATTTAATACTGCGATATTTTTGCCTAAATTTAACACCAGGTTGAACTCCAGAACATAAATAATTCCCAACAGTAAGGAAAGGGCCAACAATAAGAAAGTTAGCTGTTTTTTCTTGGCGAAGATGAAATTGAATAAAGAAAAATTTAAAAACCGCACCGACTTGAACGGATAAAAGAGTTTGAAATAAGGTTGTATTAAAAAATAATTCATTTTTTGGCAGCGACTCTAATATGCAAATGACACTCGAATAACTCTAATAATTTAATTCGAGACATTCGAGTGAATTCGAGTATTGAAGTCGCATTTCGTCAACATTATTATCGGCAATTTGCCATGTTGACGTAAGATTTATATTAACATTGATAATTGATATTATATCCTAACTGCGGTTCTTAATTTCGCGCTTCTGGCGCTTAGGTTTTCCCTAATTTCCGTATAAGACGGCTTAATTACTTTTTTATTTATAATTTTCAATATTTTTTCTGTCTGTTTCTCTTTCAAAAAATTTTTAACAATTCTGTCTTCACCCGAATGAAATGTAATTACGGCTATTTTTCCTCCATTTGCAATAATTTTTACAGCAGCCGACAGTCCGGTTCTTATGTTTTCAAATTCGTCATTTACGGCAATGCGCAGGGCCTGAAACGTTTTTGTCGCCGGATTAATTTTTCTTTTAGCATACCAAAACGGTACTGCGTTTCGAATTATTCCCGCCAAATCAAAGGTAGTTTTAATTGGATTTTTTTTGCTTTCTTCATAAATTTTTTTTGCTATTTGCCTGAAAAATTTTTCTTCTCCATATTCCTTGAGTATTTTTTCCAATTTTTCTTCGGGCCAGGTATTAACAATTTCAGCCGCGGTCATGCCGTTTGATTCTTCTGAATTCTCATAGCGCATAATCAGCGGTTCGTTCTTTTGGAAACTGAACCCTTTCCCAGAGTCCTCAATGTGATAACGGCTAAAGCCGAGATCAAAAAGGATTCCGCTAATCTTATGAATATTATATTGTTTAATAATATTCTCAAGGTTTTTATAATTATCGTTTATTAAAATTAAATTGTCTGATTTTAAATATTCGCTGAATTTAATTTTTAATTTGCTTATTTGTTCTCTATCCCAATCTATTCCTATTAGTTTTCCGTTTGGTTTGATTTTTTCAATAATTTCTTGGGCATGTCCGCCGTCCCCGATAGTGGTATCTATAAAATTTTCCCCCGATTGCGGATTCAGGATTTCAATTACCTCTTTCAGTAAAACTGGTTTATGCAACATTGTGACATGCAACATGCAACATGTGACATGGAAAATTACTTGTCTCATGTCTCTTGTCTCATGTCACTAATAAAGTCCGAGCTCTGACAATTTCTCCGCTATCATATCCTGATTTTTTTCCGCCTCAATCTTATAGGCATTCCATCTTTCTTCGTCCCATATTTCCAGACGATTATATAAACCGGCAATAACTGCCCTCTGTTTTAAACCGGCGAATTGCCGTAAATAATCGGGAATAAGAATTCTTCCTAAAGAGTCCAATTCCACCTCTACGGCTCCTCCAAGTATCATTCTGTTTAAGGTGCGCGCGTCCCCTTTTCCCATGGGCAATTTGGTTAATTGCGAAGTATATTTTTCCCACTCGGATAGGGGGAATAACGATAAGCATTGATCAAGTCCTCTTGTAAGAATGGCCTTCTCGCCTACTTCTTTTCTAAGGCGAGAAGGAATCGCAATCCTCTTTTTAGGATCTATTATGTGGTTGTATTCGCCAATCAACAACTGAATTTACAACTTACAACTTACAACTTACAACTCTTTTTGTTGTTGGTTGTTAGTTATTGGTTGTTGGTTACTTATCCACAGTTCCTTTAACTTATCAACAGTGTTATCCACTTCTAACCACTTTAATTATATTATAAACCACTTTAAGCATATATTCAAATATGGAAATGGATAAATGCGCCACTTTCAACTTTCTAAAATCAAGTATTTAAGCCATAAATTATTAAAATTACCTTTTTTGTGCACAGAATATTAACAATCAAGTAAAAAACCTCAATATTGAGGTTTTTTATTCATAAATTCGTATATTGAAGGGTGTTCCTATATTCGCGATTACTCCTAAAATCTCGATTTAACATAATCAAAAAATGGCTGGACAATTCCTCGGTGTCCCTTAGCCATTATTACCGTCTTGTTACAATGTTTGGCTACTTGTTCAGGTATTGAACCCATTCTGATGGCTTTGGTTATGCGGCCACGGGAGGCGGGCATAAGCACCACGTCATAATGTCCCGCCTCTTTTAAAATTGAGGATGCTATAAAATCGGAGCGAACCAATTTTATTTTTGGCTGAAGCGCGGTTTTAATCTTTAATTCCCTGATTCTGTCTTCTAACACAGCATAATATTTAGCATAGTCTAAATTTCCGGTTTTTTCCGGTATCACCATTAAAACAGTAATGCTTCCGCCGAACCAATTGGAAAGCGCGGTTGCGACTTTTCCAGCAAAACGCAAGTTAGGATTTTCATCCAAAGAAACCGGTATCAGAATTTTTTTCACCCCGTTAGAAGTCCGATTCGGCTTTGCCGAATCGGCAGATGTTTCAATCGTATGACCTCTAACGGAGTTCATATTTCCCAAATCAACAAGTTTAATAACCATAAAATCGCATTTTGTCCGATGCAGAACCACATCAACCTTTCTTCCGAAAATGAATCCCTTAGTGTTTGTATAGCCGTCCCAGCCCATGATAAGAAGGTCGCCTTTTTCCATTTTTACGGTCTCAAGTATGGTGTCCGGTATGGAGCGGGCAACGGACAGGCGGGTTTCCACGTTGAATTTTTTTTCAATAGCGCTTTTTTCTATTTTTTCCAAAACTCTTCTTTCCTGTTCCGAATGAAATCCGGCAGAAAGAGGCAAACTTGCCGGAACCTCGTGTACCCGCAGAATTAAAAGCTCTCCGTCTTCCTGGCGGGCCATGGCAAAAGCGATTTGCGATTTGAATTCATAAAGATTGCTGTCCGGTACTACGGAAAGAATAATCCTATATCCGAGTTTTTCGCGAAAACGCGTCGCGTGTTCATAAACAATTTCATTTTCCATGTTTGTCCGTTCCTGGACCTTGGTATAAGAAAAATAATTTATCAGTCCCATCAAAAACCAAAATACCGTAAAATAAATTCCAATGGGGCTTACGTGAAATAAGGAAATGCCCAATACAACATAAAGTATTATGGCCGAGAGCGGCAAAATTATTCCAAAAGGAACCACATATTGCCATTTTACTTCCGGTTTTTGGCGCCTTAGTTCTATATAAGAAAGGTTAAGCTGAGAAAACAGGGCTATGAACAGAAAATCAGCGGCGCTGGCAATATCTTTTATGGGCAGAAACAAGGATACGATGATTATTATGGCGAGCGAAAGAATGATTGCCCGATACGGCGTCAGGTTAATTTCGTGCATTTCTCCGAGGCGCGACCAGACGAATTTATCGCGCGCCATGGCAAAAAGAACCCGGGAAGAAGAATAAATTGTGGCGTTAAGGGCCGCGATATTGGCAAGAAGCCCGCCTATTACCATAAGAATATATCCGAACGGCAGAAATTGTTTGGCTGATTCAATAATGGCCCTTTCCGAATACCCGCCAAGAATTTTCCAGGACTGGATACTTGATGAATCCGTGGCCCCGATGATTACCAAAGAAATTAAAAGATACAATACGGAAATTATCGCCCAAGAACTGAAAAACCCAATTTTAAGAGTGCGCGCCGGGTCTTTTGCTTCTTCTCCCGCTTGCGCCTGAATCTCCGACCCCTCAAAGGCGATATAAAAAAGTCCGGCGGCCTGCAACACTCCACCGAGTCCAAGAGGCAGGAGAGGAAAAAAATTATACGTGAAAACTTCCGGAGCAGAGCCGATTTTTTTAAATCCAAATAAAATATATAAGATAAGTATGGAAAGAATGGATAAAGATATCCAGCCGCCGATTTTTCCGGAAAGAGCGACACCGCGATAATTAATCAGGCCGAAAAGCAAAATAATAAAAACGGTAAAAATTATTTTCCATGACTCCTGGGAAACTCCCAAGAGGGGCAGTCCAATTAATGAAAAAACAAATTCAAAAGCGAATAAACCGAAGCTTATCGCGTATAAACTGCAGGCAACGGATGAAGCCATCCAGGAAAACCATCCTGATAAAAATCCCTGCATATCGCCGAGTCCCTCGCGGACCCAGTGATATCCTCCGCCGGCTGCGGGAAAAGTTGTAGCCAGAGATACATAGGAATTCAAATTAAGGAAGGAAATCAGGGCTCCGAGCAATATGGCAAAAATCAATCCCCCGCCGGCAAGGCCCGCGGCATGCCCGAGTAGTGTAAAAATACCGCCTCCAAGAAGCGCTCCAATCCCCAAAAGAGTTACTTCCCAAACCCCCAAAGTGCGGCTTAAAGTAACGGGAATTTTAATATTTTGATTTTCGTGTTTCCTCGGCATTTACCTATTATATAACAAAAACCCGCGTTTTTAAAGCGCGCGTTTTTGATATAGGAGTCATTACTCTCATGGATATTGTGGATAACTTTACTTTTACACTTTCGATTTATTTTCTATAATATCAGTATGATTACAAAAAGGCAAAAACAAGCGATTGATTTTATAACCGCTTATCAAGAACAAAAAGGATATGCCCCCTCACTTCATGAGATACGCAAGAAATTAAAACTTTCATCGGTCTCAACGGCTCATTTTCATGTTTCCAAACTTCGTGATTTAGGATATTTGTCAAAAGAAGAAAATAAACCTCGTTCTATTGAGGTGCTTGGCCGCGAGACAATGATAAAAATTCCTCTTTTAGGAACTATTGCGGCGGGGCAACCCATTGAAGCAATTCAAGATAAAGAAATGATTGCCGTTCCAAAAAGCAAAATTCCTTCTTCTTCAGAAGTTTATGCTCTCCGTGTAGTCGGAAACAGTATGATTGATGAAAATATAAATGACGGCGATGTTGTTTTAGTGCGCCAACAGGAAACTGCCGAAAACGGACAAAAGGTGGTAGCCCTTATAAATAACCACGAAGCGACACTAAAAAAATTCTATAAAGAGATGGGGTATATCCGCCTACAACCGGCGAACAAAACTATGGAACCGCTTATTTTTCGAAACGGCCGGGATGTTTCAATACAAGGAATAGTTCTTGATGTTATACGGGAGGAAACAAAATCAATAATCCAGTTTCCTGAATATAAAGAAAGCGAAAAATATAAAGAATTGCCATTGAATAAAATTATTTGCGGGGATACGGTTGAAGTAATGAAAAAATTCCCTTCAAATTCGGTGGATATTGTAGTTACTTCACCGCCGTATGATAGTGTTCGTGACTATAAGGGATTTTCTCTTGATTTACATTCAGCAGGCAAAGAAATATATCGCGTTCTCAAAGATGGCGGAGTAGCCGTAATGGTAATTCAAGATCAGACAAAAAATTTTGGGAAGTCTTTAACCTCGTTTAGGACGATTATTGATTGGTGTGATAGTTTCAATTTCAAGCTTTTTGAAACGGTGATTTATCGAAAGTATGGGGCAGAGGGGGCATGGTGGAACAAGCGATTTCGTGTAGACCATGAGTATATTCCTGTATTTTTGAAAGGCGATAGGCCGACATATTTCAATAAAGAGCACCTAAAGATCCCCTCGAAACATGGGGGCAAGACCATGACGGGAGGTGGAACTCGTCTTACAAATGGCGTTCGAATAGCGACTCGTTCTATCAAAATTAACCCAATGAAATGTCGTGGAACGATTTGGGAGTATCTTACGGCTGGCGATGGAAGTCGTCTTAAGCATCAACACCCCGCTACTTTTCCAAATCAGCTCCCATATGATTTTATCAGTTGTTTTGCGCCGAAAAACGGAGTGGTACTTGATCCTTTTGTTGGAAGCGGAACCACAATTGTCGCAGCAAAAAATCTTGGGTATAAATACATCGGTATTGATGTTGCACCAGAATATTGCGCAATTGCAGAAAAACGCATGAAAGAAGAGTGCATTCTGGCATCACAAAGCAAATTACTTTAGAATACTCCGCCTTCGTCTATAGTGTATTCGATACTATTTCGGCTGATAATCGCGAGAGATATTGGGTTTTGAGCGAGAAGGGTGTTATAACGGGCCTTTCCTGGTTTTATACTACCCTTCTTAAATCGATTAATCTTATATGGACCCCACGACCAATGTGAGGGCGTAAACGACCATCCTGTTTTGTTCGCGAGCATTCCAAGAAAATTCTCAGCTTGTGTCTTTGTCTCTACCCTTAACTGGTGAGACCGGGGATCAATATTTGCAATATTTCCGCGCGAATCGGAAATTTTTATTTTATCGCCGCCACGCTTTCCTCCTCCAATGACATTAATTTTTGAAAATAAATCTTTAAGTTCTACCATTAATTCATATGTGGAATAGTGCTTGTTTAGAAAAACCCTTTGAAGAGGGTTGTTTGAACTACCCGCGCCTAAAAAATTTAGCCAGCTTAAGCAATTTTCTGGATAGTTAAATTGGCTCTTGAAAGTCCCATCCGTATACAACAATGGGCTTATTGCGCTTTTGGGAATAGGGATATTCCTGTTTTGTCCCAAAATAGAAAGCAAAATATGAATTGTTCCAAATGGATATTTGAGTTTAAAATTATTTTTAAAATCGTAATCTCTCAAATTATTTGCCGAGATACACTTCTTAAAATTATTCCAGTTGGGAGGCAAATCCTTTTTGTCATACATAACCATGTGTTGGCCAACGCTGCGAATGTTAGGACGAAATATTTCCATGTCTAAAAAAATACAGTCCTCAATATCGGTCCCTTGTTTTACAGCAAGAATTTTTCCGTCGTAAAAACCATGAATTTTCCAATCCAAATAGTATGACATAAACAACCCACAAAGCAGACCATCACTATCAGGGCTTAAAATACACTTTTGGTCTCTTGCTGTAACCCAAGGATGCTGCGTTACCAAAGCAGTATAGTTAATTCCATCGTTTAATTGCGTTGGTGACGTCATAGTTATTTTAAAAAATAATCAATTCTGCGCAGGGAGAGATTTTTACTTTTTACTAAAACCGATTCTCTTTTTTGGTTTTTCCCATCATTTTGAGGTCACAATTTGTTATATCAAATTATCTGAAAAAATATTCGCCGATTCAGGTGTAATAACAGGTAGGGAGGGGTCGCAAGCTATAGCTTGCGACGGGCGCTCTCCAAAAAATACTAAAATAGATGCCCTGGAATTTTGTGCGAGCAAAATTCGATTTTGCCTTCTCGGCAAAATCCACTCTCGGAAAAAGTAATAACATTACCTTTTCCTCGCGGTTCGAATCCCTCCAACGACAAATACAAATTTTTACCAACCATAAGGATTGGTAAAAATTTCTAATTGCGCAGGGAGGGATTCGAACCCCCGGAGCCCAAAGGGCGTCGCGTCTACAGCGCGATGCAATTGACCACTCTGCCACCTGCGCAAGAATTTTTTCAGCCGGTAGAGGGAATCTGACCCCTCGATATTCTGTTTATCCCGATATTTATAAAATTTTGCCAAAGCCACCCCCCGGATTCGAACCGGGGACCTACTGTTTACAAAACAGTTGCTCTGCCGCTGAGCTAGGGTGGCAACTCTAACGGGACGAATTCGGCTAAGCTGGCGTTTTTCCATTATCCATTTTTGTTTTCTGTTTGTCCGTTTTTCAATGATTCAAGATACTCCCGCTTGGCTTTGGGAATTTTTAATATTCTTTTTCTTTCCTGAATGAATTTTAAAAATCTGAAAGACAAATGCTCAAATTTTAAAAATGAAACCCTTATTCTTCGCAAAAACCATTCTACAAAAGCCAAAATAGGAATTTCGTATTTTTTTTCAATAAAATATCCCCTTATTCGTTCAATAGCAACCTTGATTTTTGACGGCTTAGTTACAAAACTCTCGTTTATTATATTTTCCGGAATAGCCATCAAAAAAGGTATCTTTCTTGATACCAAATAAATAATTCCTCCGAAACTTGCAATAGAAGTTGTTAATAAAATTATATCGGTCACCAGTTCAACTTACAACTTACAACCTACAACCTTAGACCGTTCGAAAACTGTCATTCTGAACCTTGTGAAGAATCTCTGCGTTTCGAAATTAACTTAAACATTAGATTCTTCGCTTCGCTCAGAATGACGACAAACTGATTTTTGCAGTTTTTGGACAGTCTACGGTTATTAATTATTAGTTGTCGGTTATTATAATTCAAATCTAACAAATCTCCCAACCTTTATATTCTCCCCAAACTTGCCAATGGCCTCATTCACAACATCCGATACTTTTTTATCCTGGTCTTTGATAAATGGTTGCTCCAGAAGAGAAATTGAATCGAAGTGTGATTTAAGTTTGCCGTCAACGATTTCCTGAATAATGTGGCTTGGCTTATCCAATCCTCTGGCTTCTTCTTCAAACCTGTTTTTTTCTGCCTGCCATACTTCTTGGGGAACAGCATCCAAAGAGAGGTAAGCTGGACAGAAGGCCGCGATATGCATGGCTAAATCATGAGCCAATGATTTAAAAACCGGATTTCTTGCCACAAAATCCGTTTCGCAAAAAAGTTCAACCATAGCCCCGATTCTTCCGTCAGAATGTATATAAGTATCAACTACTCCTGCCTTTGTTTCCCGACCCAAGCGCTTTCCGGCCAGTCCCCCCAGTCTTTTCTCAAGAACTTTTTCCGCTTTTTCCAAATTTCCACCGGCTTCTTCAAGGGCCTTTTTACATTCATTGATTGAGCCGCCGGTTTTATCGCGTAAAGTTTTTATTTGTTCAGTAGAGAACATAAAACCTGAAACTTATAACTTGAAACATGATTCATGATTCAAGTTTCATGTTACATAAATTACTCTTCTTTTTTAATATTTTTCTTACCCTCGATTATCGCCTCTTTGATTCTTCCCATCATATATCTTACCGCGGGCAGAGCGTCGTCATTAGAAGGAATGGGATAAGCAACAAGCTTGGGATTAGAGTTGGTATCACAAAGAGCTATAACCGGAATTTTTATGCGGCTGGCTTCTTTTACCGGCAAATCATCATGAACGATATTTACCACGAATACCGCATCGGGAATACTTTTAAGCAGACGCAGGCCATCAAAATTTTCTTTAAGATGGATTATTTTTTCTTCCAATTTTAATCTTTCTTTTTTGGTATATTTTTCAAATTCCCCGGTTGCTTTTTCTTTTTCCAATCTTTCCAAAGTTTCTATCCGTTTTGATATGACTTTAAAGTTGGTTAGAGTTCCGCCGATCCACCTTAAGGAAACTTTTGGCATATTAGCTTCTTCGCCGGTTTCTTCTATGACTTTTTTGGCTGCCGGCTGGGTTCCCACCAAAAGAATGGTCTTTCCTTTGCTTGCCAGATTTTTTATAAAATCTAAGGATTGTTTAAGCTTTTCTTTGGTTTGGACAAGATCAATTATCTCCACGTTATTGCGGGTACCGAAAATATATTGGCTCATTGCCGGGTCTCTTTTGGTCTTGGAATGGCCGAAATGCACGCCCGCTTTTATCATTTCCTCTATTTCCTGGTCATTCATAACGGGCGTATTTATTTGATTTTCTGTTGCTATTTCTGGCATACCCGGTAGTAGAACTTCGGATTCATAAAAAGTAAAACTTTATGAATATCCTAAGCTCTATAAAAAGATGTTATTGCCCAGTTTTAATGCTTCTTTGGCTGGCTCTCTGGCCTATCCAAAGTTTCACTACCGGGCATACCTAAAGAATTTACCATAAGTATAATTAAAATACAAGCTTCTTCTTCTTGCAATAAATATATAAGTTTGCTAAAATGGCATAGTTATGAAAAAAGATACTCATCCAACTTATTTTCCACAAGCCAGGGTGGTATGCGCCTGCGGCAATGCTTTTATTATGGGTTCAACCAAAGAGAAAATTGAGGTTGAAATATGCTCTAATTGCCACCCTTTTTACAGCGGAAAGGGCAAACTTGTTGATACTGCCGGCAGGATTGAGAAGTTCAAGAAGAGGTTGGCCAAGAAGAAGTAGTAGCGACTCTAATGACTCGAATTTGCATTCGAATGACTCGAATTAGTTATTAGAGTCATTCGTGTGTTATTCGTATATTGGAGTCGCTATTTATTATGGAAATAGAAAAACTAAAAATCGAATACGGGGACTTGCAAAAAAAACTCGTTGACCAAGGGTTTATTTCCGATTTATCAAAATACCGCGAGGTTGCCGCTCGCGTTTCCAAACTTGAAAAAATAATTTCGGCATATGAAGCCGCGGACAAATTAAAAAAGGAAATCCTAGATTTGAAAGAAATGCAAAATTCCGGCGATAACGATTTGGCTAAAATGGCCGGGGAGGAACTGCAGGTAAAAGAAATTGAACTGAAAAAAGGGGAAGGCTTGTTAGAAAAATTATTTAAAGGAGGAGAAGAAGAGGAAGTAAATAAAATTATTATGGAAATAAGGGCGGGCGCGGGCGGCCTTGAAGCATCCCTTTTTGCCGAAGAATTATTTAATATGTATAAACACTATTCTGAAAAAAGCGGTTCAAAAGTAAATGTAATTGATGCCAATAAAACCGACTTGGGCGGTTATAAAGAAGTTGTTTTTGAAATTGAGGGAGAAGATGTCTATAAAAAATTAAAATATGAATCCGGTGTGCATAGAGTGCAGAGAATTCCGGAAACAGAAAAAAACGGCAGAATCCATACCTCAACCGTATCGGTTGCTGTTTTACCGGAAGCAAAAGATGTTGATATTGAAGTAAGGCCCGATGACATAAAAGTTGAATTTTATCGTTCATCCGGCCCTGGAGGGCAAAATGTAAATAAAGTGGAAACGGCAGTACGGCTTATTCATTTGCCTACCGGCGTTATCGTGAATTGTCAGGAAGGGCGGTCCCAGCAAAAAAATCGGGAAAAAGCAATGACCATTCTGAAAACACGGCTTCTTGACGCAAAAAGACAGGAAGAAGAGAAAAAAATGTCGGCTGAACGCAAAAAACAAATCGGAACAGCAGACCGTTCCGAAAAAATCCGCACCTATAATTTCCCGCAAGATAGAATCACCGACCATAGAATTAACAAGTCATGGCATAACATTACCTCAATTCTTGAAGGAAATATGGAAGATGTTGTTGAAGCGTTTGGGTAAGCGAAAAAAGAATGTTTTTAAACATCAAAAATCGGCTCGCGGGATACGGGCCGATTTTTTAACGCGTATTTTAGTTTATTTCTAAACGCTCTTTATTATTTTTATGGTTTGTCTGGCAATCCAATGCGTTCCATTTTTTGGCGAGTTGTCAGGGTTTCTTCTTTCGCTTCCTGCATTTCTTTTTTAGCTTTTTCTATAGTAATACTTTGTTTTTCAGCTTTCCATGGCGCGCTTCTTAATTGTCTACGAAGCTCTTCCCACGGCAGGAAATCTGATGTTTCAAAACCGGCGCTATTGAGTTGTTTTGCCAATTTTTGAAAACGTTCTGTTGCCCTTGCCACTTCAGGGTCATCAATGCGCCGTTCTTCGGCAAATGATTTTTTCAAAAAAGCGTCAAGCAATTCATATTCCGCAAATTCCTCTTTATGCGCTTCGCGATATTCATTGATCCGCTCTTCTTCCGCCCTGTCAAACGTCTCATGCTGTTTTTGAACACCGGCAACCATTCTTTGTTTCTTTTCATAACTTCCTTCCCCTCTTCCTAATTCTTCGAAAATCGCATCACTTAATTGCCTTCTCATTATCTCAACCATATCATTATGAATAAATCTACGAACATCAGGATGCACAAATTTTCCCGCTTCTTCAGTTTTTCGTTGAAGTTCTAAAAATCGCTCTTCCATCCCCTTAAAGAGTTCTGAATACTTTTCTATTTCTTCATCACTTACTCCGGCGGCACGCAATTCATTTCTCTGAGGCTTAAATTCCCTAAATGATTCGGATGCTGAAAGAAGATCAGGAATTTCGCTCCACGGCAGATGCGTGGTTGACGCGAAAAAATATACATCTTTTACAAGGTTATAATATTTTTTCTCCGGAGTCATGTTTCCTTCCACTCCTTCTTTTAATTCACGCTTTAGCGCGTTATATTGATCTGATGATTTCCACCGGTCAACAATACGCGGTTCTTCAACCGCGGCATTATTTATATCCGGTTTAAATGCCTCTGTTCCCATGGTTTTGCATAAATCTTATTTAAAATGATTCCCAATTAATGAAAGGGAAACGATTCCTTAATAAAAATGATGTTTTTACTTGTTTTTACCTTTGACCTTTTTAGGTTTTTATTATAACCCCCCCCTTTTTTTAACAAGGCGCGCTTGTGCATATCTTTTGATAAATTGGGAAGCGCGCGGAAAATTTTTTTTGCTTCGTTCAAAGAATAAAATCGACTTCAATATTAATTACTCATCAAATTATACAAAAAATAAAAGCCCTGTTTCTTACAGGACTTTATTTTTATTTAAAACATGCCTCGCATTTCTTGTATTGAATATATCCCTTAACAGAAACGGCCTCAACTTTTACAACAATAACGGCATTTTCGTTTCCGCATTGAACACAATTTTCACGGCTAACGGTCATATGTCCCGTTAAGCCAAGTTTATCTACCATCTTTCCCATTTTTTGCTTTACAGATATGTATCTTTGAACAATTGTATTATTCATAAGAGCATCAAGTTCCCGCTTGAGCTTTTCACATTCCCGCAAATCTTCAAGGGAAACCTCGGTCTTAAAACGGGTAGGGGTATCTGGTTTTTTAAAAAACACGGAATCCCACATAAATGCCTCTTTGGAGCGTTATAAAAGAACGTTTTATAAACGTATCATTCTTATATTACTCTGTCAATATCCTGGCTCAAAGAAAACACTCTATTGGCATAGTAATTGCATGCTCTACCGGATGAGGTTGTGGTGGAACAAGTTGCTCTGCCCGAAATATAAATCCTGGCGGCCCTTAACTCCCCTACTTTGGTCTGGGATGTTGCTCCGCCTTCGGCCAAAAATATGGCTGCCGCGGTAAATGCATCTTCAATGTTCCACGGATTAGGAGGATTATGTCCTGTTAAGGCCGTTACTTTGTCATCATATAAAAGCCATGTTGTGGGAATAAACTGCGCCGGCCCCATAGCTCCTCCGCAGCCGTAGCTCGGACGGCGGGAAACCGGCATTTTATCCGGGTCAAAACCGAGTTTATCGGTAATCGCAAAAAACGCTCTTTTTTGAGATTCGGCGGCAGAACGGCGGCCAAGCCGAATATAACAATCATACATATCTTTTTTCCAATTTCCCGTGCCTAAATTGGTGCCAACACTTATAACGCCGTCCTCAAATTGTTTTCCGGTTTCCACTTCAAGAATTGCCAGAAGGAAAGCCGGCCTTATTCCCGCTCTTTTAGCCGCTAAATCCGCGAATTTTAGAGCATCTTCTGCCGGAACGCCGGTTTTTTCAAGATAAAATAGCTGGGTTCTTAAGGCCGCTATATTTTTCTTTTTATTCTGAAGCAGTTTTTGAAAGAGCGCTTCTTTTCCTTGAGTCAATTTCAATATATTATCACGTTCTTGTTTCTTTTGGGTAACACTTCTTCTTTCAATTTCCTGCAGTGACTTAAGATTGGCCTGGCTTGTCTGAAAATCCTCCAATTCCTCTTTTTCCTTTTTTAATTCTTCATCCTCGCTTCTTAAGTTAACAATAATGCCCTTAACCGTTTTTTGAATGGAAAATAAGTCATCAATTGCCAATAAAAACGCGGATAACGTTTTATTTCTGATTAAAATTGAAAATATTCCCTGGCCTTCATAATCGTTGAGTATTAATAAGGAAGAAGCAAGCATTTTTTTATGGTTTTTTATACGGTTGCTAATTTCCGCGATTTTTTTATTTTTTTCATTGATTTCAAGGTCTGCCTGCTGAATCGCCAAAGTCAATTTTTTTATTTCCAATTCCTTTCTTTTGATTTCATTATTAAAAATGGATATTTCATTTTTCAGGGTATCGGCTTCTTGTTTGGTTTTATCTATATTTTGATTTATTCCTTCCGCTTCTTTTTCCAACGCTTCTATTTGCGTCTGCAAAGATTGTTTTTTTTCATCGGAAGTTTGGGCGTTGGCAAGTGAAAAAAAAGATATAACAATTAAAACTACAATATACAGCCAAAAAGCCTCTTTTGAAGAAAGAGGCTTTTTTAAATTAAAATTTAAAAGTGAAAAATGAAAAACCACAATTTAAAATTGGAATTTTTTAATTGATTATTCCGACTGTTTAACAATGTCATTGCGAGGAAGCGAAGCGACCGAGGCAATCTAAAAAAGTTGCATAAATACGAGATTGCTTCGCTCACTCGTTCGCCCGCAATGACAGAAACGGAGCTTTCGGACGGTCTTAGATTCATTTTTCTTTACCGTTTTCAATTTTTATTTTTTAACCGCTTCTTCTTCCACCGCTTCTTCCGTTTTCTTTTCCGCCTTAACTTCCTTTTCTGTTTTCACTTCTGCCACTGTTCCGGGTGCGGCTTCGGCTTTCTTTAATTCTTCAAGTTCGGTTTCGGAGCGCGGCGGTTCAACCAAAGCTATTATTTCTTCGGTTCCGGCCAGAATTTTTACGCCATTCGGCAATAAAATATTTTTTACTAAAAGCCGGTCTTCAAATTTTTGAAGTCCTGATAAATCAACTCTTAATTCATGAGGAAGATTTTTGGGAAGCGCTTCAATTTCAAGTTCCTGCATGACCTTAACCAAAATACCCGATTCATTTTTGACCGCCGGTGATTCTCCAAAAAACTCAACGGGAACTTTGGTGCGAATTTCTTTATCCATTCTTACCGCGTAAAAATCGGCATGAAGCGGTTTCCCTCTTAATGGGTCATGGGCAATATCGTTTATTAAAACATTATATGATTTTCCGTCTACTTCCAAG
This sequence comes from Parcubacteria group bacterium GW2011_GWA2_42_14, assembly GCA_000998135.1. GTDB lineage: Bacteria > Patescibacteriota > Minisyncoccia > Sungbacterales > GWA2-42-14 > GWA2-42-14. Next base: position 30,132 of record LCCV01000009.1, on the reverse strand, counting down.
GTAACGAGCGTTGATTCGCCGGCTTCTTTATATACCTTTTCGAAATCTTTAAACGGCACGGCAATTGACTGGGAAGGCACATTTTCGCCGTAAACAACCGCAGGCAAAAAACCCTCGCGCCGGAGGTTTTTCACTTTTTTCCCTAATAAATTCCTTAGTTTTGCGCTTAATTGCTGCATAAATTCCATATTAACATAAATCAAAAAAAAATAAAGGGGGCTTAAAGCCCCTGACACCTAGACCTTTATAAAATTTGGGGGCATTCTCCCTTCCAACGCTTCAATAATATTTTTAGCGGCCACCTCTCCCATTTTCTGCCTTGTTTCTTCGGTGGCAGAGGCCGTATGCGGTGTAATAACGATATTTTCTAAATCGGTCAAGCCGGGAGTTAAATTTGGCTCATTTTCCCATACATCAATGGCGGCTCCTTTTATAATTCCTGTTTTCAAGGCATCGCGAAGCGCTATTTCGTCAACTATCGGGCCTCGGGAAGTATTTACCAAATAAGCAGTCGGCTTCATTAAACGCAAACGTTCGGAGTTTATTAAATGTCTTGTTGCCGGTAATAATGGCACGTGAATTGAAATAAAATCAGCTTCGGAGAGTAAATCTTCCAATTTTTCCTTATAGACGGCGCCGAATTCTTTCTCGAACGCGTCATTCCTTTTTAAGTCATGATACATAACATTCATATCAAACCCCTTAACAGCGTGATGCGCTACTCTGGAGCCGATTCTTCCTAATCCAATCACACCAAGTGTTTTTCGCGAAACATCCGTGCCCAGAAGCAATTCCGGTTCCCAGCCGTGATATTTTCCGGCGCGCGAAAATTTATCTGATTCGGCAATGCGGTGAGCAATAGCAAGTATTAAAGCAAAAGTATGCTCGGCAACGGTTTCGGTAAGGACATCCGGAGTATTGGTCATCATTACTCCCCTTTCGGCAATTTCTTTAACGTTTAAATTGTCATAACCAACGGCATAATTTGCGATTATTTTTACAGCCTGCCTTGAGCTTGCCGAAGGGCCCCAGCCATCAACCACGCTTCCGTCAATTTTATCGGTAAGCTGTGATAAGACCGCGTCGTATCCTTTACCCATTTGAGTCAACTCATCCTTAGTCAAAACGCGGTTATGCGGGCTTATTAAAACTTCCCAACCCTTAGCTTTGAGCATATCTATTCCCCGGCTGGGGATTTTTCGTGTTATAAATATTTTCATTTAATGAAATAGAAGCTGATTTGACGCTGGTAAGTACGCTGATTTTACGCTGAATTTTTCAGCGTGGTTCAGCGTACTCAATCAGCGTTGTTCTGCTTCTAAACTCTATTAATTGACCCAAATAATCTCAATTTTTCCTCCACCTTATGCCTTACGGCGGCAATTACCGAAGAATATAGCTTATACGGCGTTGTTTCTTCAGGATTTTCCTCAAGCGATTTTTTAAGGGCGTTTACATAGGCAACGCGGATTTCCGTATTTATATGAATGTTGTTTACCCCGGCTTTTATCGCGCCAATAATTTGGTCGTCGGAAATGCCCGAAGCGCCATGAAGAGTTAATCCAGTTTTTGAAGCCATGTGTTTTCTTATGGTTTTAATCAATTCTATGTCAATAGTTTTTACATTGGCCGGAATTCCATGGATATTTCCCACAGCCGGAGCCAGGCGGTCAATGCCGGTTTTTTCAACAAACTCATGGGCTTCTTCCGGCTTGGTAAATTGTTCAGGATTTACTTCTATTACCTCTTTTTGTATTTTTGATTCTCCCAAAAGCAGGCCCAATTCCCCTTCCACGTGGATTTCCCCGATGTCGCTATAAACTTTGGATTTAGCATATTCTACAACTTCTTTGGTGCCTTTTAAATTTTCTTCATACGGTAAAGCGGAAAGATCAATATGAATGGAATCATATCCCGCGTCAACCGCCGCTTTGGCGGACTCAACGCTTTTGGAATGGTCGGCGTTGATAAATACCGGAAGTCCGGTTTCTTGGCGAAGTGATTTAACAACAACCGCTGCTTGTCTTGGCCCGATATATTTTCTTTCTCCTTCGGAAGTTCCGATTAAAACAGGGCATTTTAAAGTGGCCGCGGCTTCAACTATTGCCCGGATTTGTTCTAAATTAGAAACATTAAAATGGCCGATGGCCCAGCCCTCTTTTAACGCTTTTTCGTGATATTGTTGTAGGGTCATAGATGATGTTAAATCCAAATTTTAAAATCCCAAATCCCAAATAATATCAAAATCCAAATCATTAAAATTTACTTAGGGTAGAAATTTTGAATTTTAAAATTTAAATTTGTTTGGGATTTTGGTATTGGGATTTTAGATTTTACTCTTTAATTACCTTATTTTTTACTACCGCAATATCCGCATGTTGAAAAATCTAACCATCTTTCATTGTTACAAATCGAGCATTTCTCTTTTAATTTTCTTCCGCAGTTCGGGCAAAAACTTTCGGCTAAATCCAATGAGGTTTGGCAATTTGGGCATTGCTTTTGGCGCATCCGCCTTAGGGCAACGCGTTTTGGTTCAAAAATGCGTTTTTGAAGCCAATATACCGAGCCTCCGAAGATAGTAATAACCAAAAACATTCCCCCGAAAAATACCAAACTTTTTAGCAAAGCGAAATTTTGAATAAAGTTCCAAAGCGTCTGAATGATGCGCGCCAAAAATAAACTCCAAAACCAAATAATCAAAATTCGAAGCGTTAGAACGGATGCCACGGCCACGAGTGCTGTAAAAATAATCGTATAGGGACTGTTTTTGGCAAGAAGCCGTTTATACATCCGAAAAACAAACCAGAAAAACGGAAAAACAAAAATCATTTCCAGCAAAAACAATTTAAATTCATACCAGCGCCATGCCACACGGTACTCCAGCATAAGTTCGCGGTATTTCATCCGTAGATTTTCGTCTACATCCTTAAGAAGATTATTCCGCAATTCGTCGCGCCGGGTTTCAAATTCGGAACGTTGTAATTTTGCGTCTTCCTTTTTTTGATATAGTTCAGTAATTGAATAGATGCGGCCTCCCACATTGGCCATTTTTTCTTGAAGTGCCATGTCATACGCACGATCCAATTCCGCAATATCCGTATCCATGCGTCCTAATTTAATCTCAACGTCTTGTAGTTCGCGATTATAGGATCTGTGGCGTTCCATACGAACCGGAATGTCATAACGTGTTTCGTAAACGGAGTATATGCATGGGGGTTCGGCTTGGGGTTTAAAATCAACCAAACGAGATTCTTTGGTCGGATACGCCAGTTCATATACCGGATAATTAAGATACTGGTATCGTCCAATATCTTCCCATTTGGTAGTAAGAAATTCTTGAGCGCAATGCGAAAGCGATTCGGGACGCGATGGTACATCGCGCAAATCATCCAACGCTCTCCAGCCAAAAAAGAGCGCGGTCACAAACATGAAAAAAAGCAAAATATACCCGGCCTTAGGGGTTTTTTGCTCCTGCTCTTCATATCCCGGCGAAGTTGTATTAACTTCTTCTTTAGTTTTACTCCTAAAAAATAAAAACATATTACATAAAAATTCCAAATTCCAATCTTCAAATCCCAAATAAATTCAAAACTCAAAATTCAAATTTTTTTAATTTTTGATATTTGGATTTTGGCATTATTTGGAATTTGGGATTTTGAAATTTGGATTTTCCAAATTTATGTATCCTTTATCAAAATTATCAATTATCATCTGCTCCATCCGTTCATGCCCCATGAATTCCGAGAAAATCTTATTCCACATGGCTTCCTGATGGTGATAAAGATATTTAATAAGCTGTTTTTTTTGCACCAAAGACATAGCAACATCAATCAGGTTAAAACTCACGAGAATATCCACACCGGCCTCATCCGGAAAAAAATCGCCGATATGGTTTAAGTTTTCCCAGAAAGAAAACCCGAGTTCCCCATATTTTTCCCCGAGGCGGGCAATATCATCTTCAGCTTTGGACCAATGAATCGCTTCAGGATTGACATGGGGATAAAATAATCTCCAGTCAAATTCATCGTCTTTGGCAAGATATCTTTGGACTATAAGCCATTTTTTGCCTAAATCATCTTCGGGGAATCTTTTGTCCAGAACATCGCCTCTTAAAGATGATACGATTTTTTTTGAAAATTCATCCTTAGCCCCGCCGGCATATTTTTTGAAGAGCATGGAATAAAATTTGATTTCATGAAAATAATGCAGAACCAAAGTCAGAGTTCTCATGGTTTCTCCCGAAATTCCCATAAATGTCGGAATGATGAATATTATGCCGAGTTCTTTCAGGTGGCTTACGTTATGGAATTTTTTCTTGATGAATTCCTCGGCCGGTTGGGACCATTTTTTATCAAGAAGTATGGCCCGTATGGGACGCTCTTCAAAATCATCCGGTTTTAAATCAGCATATTGCTTAAAAAAGACGTTATTCAGCCACTCGTTTCCTTCAATAAAACGAAGGGCCGAAAAGAGTTCAAGTACGTTTTCCTTCTTAAGCATTTCGTCGACATTGATGTAACCTAAAAAATTCATAATGCGGGAAGGCGGATCATGGCGGATTAGTTTTTTGGCTACTTCTTCTTTCAGAAAAAACCCTGAGCCGACATTGGCCAGATTGTTGGATAAGGTAATGAGATTGTAAAAACCTTCCATGTTGCCTATGTTTTCCTGATGGATAAAAGAGTTTAAGCGCTTATCATCGGTTTCTATTTTTTTGATTAAGGCGTCATAAATGTTCTTGGCCGATTTTTGAGAGATTTCTAAAAGCCCCATTTTCTGGGAAATAACCCTTTCGTTTTCTTCGTAAATGCGCTCAATGGTGGAATTGTGCCCCACAAAAAAGGACATGAAATCTTCTACGCTTTTTACCACGTCTTTATCGGTTCTTAAAATTTTGGCTATTTTTTCGTATGGTTCCAACGAAGTAACATGTGACATGTAACATGAGACATGCCCCTTGTCTCATGTCGCTTGTCGCTAGATTTTATCAACTTTGATAAAAAGCTTCTTCCACCTTTTCTGCGTCTCAAACTGTTTTTTAGTAAGCAATCCGTACTTCGCTCCAATTCCCTCAACCTTTGAAGTAGCATTAGCGCTTCCAAGTTTTATCGCGTATTTGATATTTTTCGTAGTGAGTGTTAAAAGTTGTTGGTTGTTGGTTGTCAGTTGGCGAATAACGCCCGCGACAAATCCTGAGGCGAACGCGTCTCCTGCTCCGGTTCTGTCAATTATCGCCTTTTCTTTATAAATTCCTGTCTTGTATAGATATTTTCCGTCGGAAACCCATAATCCGTTTCTCGCGTCCGTTATCACGTTTATACCCGGCGACATTTTGTCCCATTTTTGAAAAATTTCTTTTTCATTTTTATAAGAAACGCCCGTAATCAGGGCAGCCTCTTGCCGGTCAACGGTTAAAACGTCAATATATTTAAGAATCGGCAAAAGCTTTTTTCTTTGTTTTAGTTCTTTTCCGCCGGGGTTATAAGCAATTTTTATTTTTTTCTTTTTTGCAAAATCAACCAAATTTTTCAAAAGGCCGATATTTCCGGCAAGAGAAGAAATATAAAACCATTTTGTTTTAAGTTTCTGCCAGGGAATATCTTTTAGGGACAAGCTTTCCGATGCCCCCCGATAAACCAAAACCGTTCTTTCCCCGCCTTCCGGGTGCAATAGAATTGAATAGGCGGTCGGCAGTTCTTTTCTCTTGACGACAAAATCGGCATCAACCTTTTCGCGCTTTAATTCCTGGATTATCGCCTCGCCCAAAACATCATTTCCAACGACGCAAAGAGCCGCGGTTTTTAAACCTTGTTTGGCAAAAGTAACGGCGGTATTGGTTGCTCCGCCTCCGCTTGAAAATTCTATTTTTTCTATTTCAAGCTTCGCTCCCAAGGGCATTACCAATCCCCTGCCACCCAAAACATGCCGGTCTTTATCAACATGAAAATCTTTGCTTTTGACAAAAGCATCTCTGGTTGCGGTGCCGATTGTAATGACGTCAAATTGCATATTTTATATTATATAACTTGTTTTTAGCAAACACAAATCGCGCCCTATAAGCGCGATTTTTAATATATCATGCTATTTTCTATTAATTACTTTTTTTACTGCTTCCTTGATATTTTTTACTCCCATTCCAAATGCCTCAATCAATTCATTTGGATTTCCGGACTCCCCAAAACGGTTTTGCACGCCGATAAATTCCATTGGCACGGGATAATTTTTCGCCAAAACTTCGGCAACGGCCGAGCCCATACCGCCGGCAACCTGATGTTCTTCAACCGTAACCACCGCGCCGGCGTCTTTGGCGGCCTGAATTATTACTGCTTCGTCCATCGGTTTTATTGAAGGATTGTTGATGACACAAATTTTAATCCCCTCTTTTTCCAAATCGGCGGCGGCCAAAATCGCATTATGGGTTAAGGGGCCGCAGACGATGATGGCGACGTCTAGTTTCTTACTTGGAAACCCCGTTTCCAAGTTAGAGTTCCAAAAAATCTGTGCCTTGCCGATTTCAAACGGAGTTTCTTCGGTTGTAAAAACAGGAGTTTTTTCCCTTGTAAAACGGGCATAACAAGGCCCATACAATTTGGAAATTGCATAAGAAACTTTTTTCCCCTCCCACATATCGCATGGGGCAAAAACCTGCATATTGGCAATCGGGCGCGTAATAGCAATATCCTCAATTGCCTGATGCGTAGCTCCGTCAGGTCCGACCGAAACACCCGCATGCGAGCCGATAATTTTTACATTTTGATTGTTATAACAAATGGTCGTGCGGATTTGTTCCCAGTTTCTGCCCGGACTGAACATGGCATAAGAAGTGATATAAGGAATTTTTCCGACGGCTGATAATCCCGAAGCAACCGAAGCAAGGTTTTGTTCGGCAACCCCCATTTGTATAAATCGTTGGGGATATTTTTTGGCAAACGGCTCCATGCGGGTTGATTCCGTTAAATCCGCGCAAAGGCCGACTACATTCGGATTTTCATCGGCCGCCTGAACCAAACCCAAACCAAAGCCGTCTCTAGTAGGCTTCTGCTCGATGGATTTTAAATCCAAGATATTTTCTACTAATTTTGCTTGGGGATTAACTGGCATAATCAATATGTTTCAAGCTTGTCGAGAAGTTCACCATACTATAAGGTATATTCTCAACCTTGCTCGAACAGTAAATTTAGTTATCTCTATTTCTTGCCGCCAGCAACTTCATCCAAAAAACAGGGTCAACGTAAAGTTTTATCAAATCATAGCGGCTGACAATTCCTACGACTTTATTAAAACCGTCAACCACCGGAACCGGATTTACCCGATGATGCCCCACAAAAAGGTCTGCCGCTTCTTTTAAAGTGTTATTGGGTGAAAGCGTTATGGGTTCCTTATTCATAATATTGCCGGCTTTTGACGCTATCAGCGCTTTTATTTTTTTATCTATTTCTTCTTTGTTTTTTCTGAATATCGTCAGTTCTTCCAGAAGATTGCCCAAAGGCGAAAAATGCACGGCCGACCCTTTTTCAATAAAATCATAATCGGTAATCAGACCCTGAAGCTCATTTTGGCCGTTGACTACCGGGATACCGTTATAATCATTAACAAAAAGTATTTTAGCCACGTCAATGGTCGGCGTATCAGGTTTTACAGTAAGAACTCCGGTATTCATAAAATCTTTTACAAAAATGTTTTTCATAAATTATGCCGGAAACATGGAATATGAAGTATGTTTACTGTTTCTTACCCCAAGTCACCGTTAATTAAGGATTACTTTTTATTACTTTCATTGAACTTTCAATACTTTTGGAAATAGAATCAATTTCGGTGAACGCCTCGCCCATTTTAATCAAAAGAAAAACCGTAACCAAAACGCAAAACAATATCACGCCGATAAAATTTATATCCAAGAAAAATTTTTTATTCATAGTTAATTTTTGCCGCCGTTTACGGCTTAATATGCTCATTTATCCTTTTCATGCTTTTCGCATTTTAACTCGCTGCCGCGTTTTATTATTACCCCAAGTTTTGAACCGACGGCAAGCACACCCAAAATCAAAGCGTCCCAATACCATTGCACCGAATTTCTCCCCAGCATAAATCCGTTGCCGGAAAGCCAGGCCAATATTAATGCCGCTGATGAAGCCAGCCATAAAATAATTCCGGCCAATGGCATCAGACAGCAAGACATATGCATTTTATCGTGTTTCATGTTTCATCGCTTATCAATCGCGAATTAATTCGCGAATATTCGCGAAAAAATTAGAGATTGATTCGAGATAGATTTATTACTGATGTTCACTCTTAATTTTACCCACCAATGTTTTTAAAAGCAAAAAAGCCAAAATTGCCACAACAATACCCAGTATTACCGGCAATATATACGGAGAGCGTTCTGTTAGGGGCGGCCTAGGGGCAACAGCAACAACATAATCTCCATTCTTTTCCACCGGTTCGGCGCTTACGCGATTTAGTCCGACGGCGTCAACATATTGAGAGATTGCTTCGATATCATATTGAGGACGGCGCGCTTCGGAATTGCCGAGATAAACATAATAATCTTTTACTGAATCAAACTTAAAAAGAATTCTCCTAACAATTCCATATAAGCCTGCCTCGCTAATATTGATTGGTTTATCGTCACGGTTATATATAGAAAGGCGCAGATATCGGCGATTTGATTCGGGGTAACTGAAATCCAAACTGCTTCCTCTGAATTTTGGCGTATCAATGACGAATAGGTAAGCATTGGATAAAAGCCGCCAATCAGTTTTATTGTCGCTGTCAAAAATTGCGACCGCGCGATTAAAATTTACGCTTGAAGTCGTAATACGGCCCCGGCGATGCGGGATGCCGCGCGCTCCTATATCCAAAATAACGTTGGTCGTATGCTCGTCTTTATTCTCCACGATTTCAAGCAACGGACTGTAGAAAAGTTCCCGGGAGGGCATTGATACTTTGCGAAAAACTTTAACGCCGCGAACCTTAAGCGGCTCTTCCCCCTGATCAAAAACTTTAACCAAAAGATAGCGAAACGTTGCATCCGGATAGGCAACATTTGTATCCCGCACGGATACAGGTTTTATATCGCGGACCGTATAATCAAAAATTTGCCCACGGGGATTAAGCGTCCGCCATGATGCCTGGTCGTTTGACCCCTGAATTTCCACAATCCTGCGAAAATTCTCGGACGTTGTTTCAATATTAATAGAGTTATGAAATACTCCTGATTGGCCTAAGTCCACCTCAAGGGAAGTGGCATCTCCCGGCGCGTAGGAAAGGTTAAACATTCGTGCCGGAACACCCGTAAAAGTTTCCGATTCCTTTTCTTGGGCAATAACATAAGGAACTTCTCCATCCTGATTAGCCACCCGCAGATCCGAAAGATCTGATTTTAAATAGGAGAAAAAATCAGAAGGTAAGTCAAGCAGAACAAAATCGGAGCCCAAAAAAGAACCGCCGATAACTCTGCTCCGCCATTCCCATGCCGGAGAATTAAAATCAGCATGAACCGTCAAGGTCAGTCCTATCCATATCAATATGCTAATAATAAAATAAAAGTATTTCATCGTTATTTTACGTTTTATTACCTTCAATTACGAAATTAAGATTATCAGCGTTTTCTTCAGCGTACCGTTCAGCGTTCTATCAGCGTTTACGCTAATTTTACGCTGATTAATACGCTGATATCACGCGGATTATTGTATTTCGTAACTCAAGGTTTATTAGATAAAGTTCCTTCCAGTTGCTTCTGAAACCGAAAATAAAGGTATGACGCAATCAAAAGAATTACACCTAGAACCATAAAGGATATAATCCGCTGGGGAGTGGCAAGAAAAGAGAGGTCAAAGATAAACACCTTGGCAACAGTAACGCCAAAAAGGATAAGGGCTAACCAGCGCAAAAAACCGTTTTTATAGACTATGCCGAGTCCTATTAACAATACTGCATATAGCGTCCAAAAAACTGAAATTGAGGCATTCCGCTTATTGGCCAGAGAACGATATTCTTGCGAATCGGGCAATCGATAAACGGTGCCATAATCATTAAGGACCTGTCCACTGTTATTGCCGTATTGGCTTGATTGAAGAGATTTTCTATTAAGCTCAAAAATACGCGCATCAAAAAAAGCATAAATTTCGAGAGATATGGCAATGAGTATCAAAATATTTAAGGCGGTTCCGATAAACGCCCTTACCCCTTTCTCGCGCCAGGTAAATTCAAAAGCATTAATGGATGAGACATAAGCCATTACGGCTGAAGAAAATATTACCATGAAGTAGGTAAAAAAACGCTTATTAAAAATAGGAGTGAATTCCGCAAGATTCCCTCGTTCGCTATCAAATGCAAACAACCGAAACATGGCAATGAGGAAAACACTTAAGGCAAACATACGCATATTGGCATTTTTTAATATCGCGCCCAGGCTGAAAAGAACAGCGGCTTCCATGGCCCAGGCGATCGTGACGGCATTTTGGTCAAGTTGTAAAGGAATCGCAATGGTTAGAAAAACAAGAGCAATGGCGCCGAGAAAAAGCGTTAAACGCTTATCATCGGGATTTAAGAAAGACGAAATGTAGGCAAAGAGAATGTAAAGCGCGGCAAGACCCGCAGCCACAAACCCCAAGGAATTTTCATATTGCGGCTTTAAAAGATAATAAACCCAGCCAAAAAACCACACCGGATTTATGGTAAGCACAAAAAGATCGCCGGTATCGCTTAATTTCTTGGTGACAAAATTGGCAATTACTCCGGCCAAAGTATAAATTATGTAAAAAGCAGAAAGAACAGAAATCGCAAAAAACAGTTTTTCGGAATTATAATAAACACCGTACCAGGACGCGAAATTAAGCACCGTACCGGTAAATCCTAAAATCGTCAGCTGGCGCCACTTCTTGAAAAACGCAACAGCTAGAATGCCGATATTGAGAATAGCAATATATGAAAAGAAGCCGGCATCATTCACGGTTCCCGTAGAAAGAAGGTATGGAGTTAAAAATCCTCCTGATACGGCAAGCGCTGATAATTCAACGGCATTGGCAAATAAAGAAAGCGTTACACCGAATGCCGTTATCAAGCCCATAAAGAGAAAGGCGGTCGGCTGTCCAATAAGATGATAAAAAGAGAATGCCGCATAAATAGAAAGATAGAATAAAGCAAGCCCCCCGCCGCTTAAAATGTACGAATATTTAGCAATCCTTGGGCGTAATATTTCTCCGGCAACCACAAAAACAAGCCCCATTGCGATTCCAAGCATAATCCTGCCTGTTTCCCCTATCCAGTTATTATCAAAAGCATATTTAATGAAAAAACTCATGCCAAAGATAATTGCCACAAGACCAACGATTCCAAGCCACCATCTGCCGATGTATGACTCGAGATTTCTTGGCCCCGTTTCAGATACCCACATCGTGGTTTTGGGCGTTTCTTGCAAGGATTCTCGTCCGGATAAATCTTCAAGGACATACGAAGGTGGAGTGGGCGGCTTTGTTGGTACTGACGATGGGACGGCTATGGGAGGCGGCGGAGGTACGGTTTGAGATTCTTGCGATATCCAAAAACCAACCCAGCTTTCAATGGCGCTTAATCGCTTTTCAATTTCTTCTATTTTTTTTATTAATTCATCCATAATTTATTAAATTCCTAACATTATAAACACTATCATGGAGAAAATGTTTGCGGCCTGTACAAGGGAGGGGTATAAGACGGCAAAGGGCTTTCACTTACCTCATAAAAACTATTGCCCGGGTTCAAATCGTTTTTTAACGCAGGATTGTCTGGATTTTCCAGCTCCGCCTGCAAATAGTAACTGCCGTCTCCCCTGCGTTCAAAATGATATATTTCCTGCCTGCCGGGGTCTTTGGGAATTGAGGGAATATATGCGGGCGAAAGTTCAGCAAGGCGCTCAGGATACGAAATTTTTGCGTCATAAAAAAGTTCGAGTGCCAATTGAAGCTGCTTAATGTCAGCTATTCTGCGGGCATCCCGGCTATACACACGGGACTGATTTAATGAACGATAAACAGTAAACCAGATAATTATGCCTCCAATTACGGCAATGGCCACAAATGTAATACTGCCTACAAATAATCCCCTTGCGTAATAAGGAAACCAGCGGCGCGTTAAAAAGAAAATTAATATCACTGTTCCCGTACTTAATATAATGAAAACTACAGGCAATATATAATAACTTGAGCTGTATCCTAAAATACCATAACCGCCAAAATACCTATACCCGAATAGGGTAAGAAAATATACTATTCCAGCAATTACCAGCGCCGCGCACGCGCTAAAAAAACCTAAGATGAACGCGCCAATCTTCTTTCCATGCGGTAAAATGGACGGCGTGGCGTCTTTCGCATGAGGAGAAGGCCCGGGCGGAGACAGCGGTTGGTTAACATCAGCGCTTGAAAGTATTTTTAACGCTTCCTGAATTTCTGCTTCCGGATATCCAAATTTTCTAAGTTCGCCCAAAAGAACGTCTAGTGGAAAACGGTCTTTATTATCCTGGAGATATTTAAGAATATTTTGAACGGCCATATTTATCTACAAAACTATTTCATTGATGTTCCGATTTAATTTTCCCTCCCAATGTCCTTAATTTTTCAAGAAAAACTTTGGCCTGTTCCGGCTTGGGCGGAATGCCGTGCCATTTGTAATCAAACTCTATTTCCGGAATCCCTTTGCCAGGAATGGTGTGGGCGATTATTAAAACCGGTTTTTCATAAATAGCCCGTGCCGCCTCAATTGCGTTATTGATGTCTTGAAAATCATGGCCGTTCATATCAATAACGTGCCAATTAAACGCTTCGTATTTGGCGCGAAGCGGCTCTAGCGGCATAACATCTTCGGTCATGCCGTCAATTTGAATATTGTTTCTGTCAATTAAGCCGGTTAAATTATCAAGTTTTAATTTTCCGGCAAGCATGGCCGCTTCCCAAGTATTCCCGCATTCCTGCTCGGCATCGGACATTAAACAATAAACCTGATTTGGCTGATGGTCCATTTTAAAACCAATGGCCATGCCGACTGCCTGTGAAAGTCCTGAACCAAGAGGTCCCGAAGTTGTTTCAATTCCCGGCAAAGTTCCGCGATGAGGATGGCCTTGGAGCCGGGTTCCGAATTTACGCAAAGTTTTTAATTCTTCAATAGGAAAATAGCCGGCATGGGCCATTGTTGCGTATTGAATGGGGCAAATGTGGCCGTTAGAAAGCACCAGCCGGTCTCTTTCCGGCCATTCCGGATTTTTGGAGTCATGCTTCAGAATATGAAAATACATGGCCGTAAAAACATCAGCCATGCCAAGCGGTCCTGCCGTATGTCCTGAACCGGCCTCCACCAATTCTTCAATCAAAGATTGGCGAATAGTGTTAGCCTTTTCCTCTAAAAACTTAATTTTATCATCATGAAGATGCATAAAATTTTATTTTACCTGCCCCGCACCAATTCTCAAAAAGGACTGCTTTTTAAGATAGCGCAATGCGAAGCCGATACCGCGCAAATTACTTTGAAAATTATTTAACGATTGTTCGGAATTTGGTGCGGGGTCATCATGCAAATGATTCATATATTTTGCAATTCCTCAATCGCTTTTTTTATATCTTTGCTCGTAAATATATACCAACCCGCCGCTATGACATTCGCCCCCATTTCAATCGTCTGTTTCGCATTAGACGGATTAATACCGCCGTCAACTTCTATCATACATGATGGGCATATCCTTCGTAAATGCTTAATTTTCAACAGGTTATGGCCATGAAATTCCTGACCAGTGGGGCCGGCAGGAACGCACAATACCTGAAACATATCTACTTTATCTATGTAGGGTTTCAATTTTGTCCATGAAGTTTGGTCGGCAATTGCTAACCCTACCTCAATTTTTTCCTTGTGGCACTCTTCAATAATAAATTCCATATCATTTACTGTTTCCCAGTGGACAATGATTCTTTTTACCGGCGGCAGGAACCAATGGTCAATTCTTTCTTCCGGGTCGTTTTCCATCATGTGAATTTCTAAATTCAAATTCGTTTTAAAACCCACTAAATCCAAAGAATTATGCCATAGCGTAATCGGCGCAAATGTTCCGTCAGCCACATCAATGTGGGCCCATTTAGCATAGGGCTCAACTTTTCTAATTTTATCGCGAACCTCCTCAAAGGTTTTGGAATTGATGACAGGAATTATTTCGGCCAATTAAATTAGGAATTAGGAATTAGGAATTATGGAAAATTTTTAGTTTTTTTCCGTCCCTAATTCATAATTCATCGATTTTACGAATTCTCCTCACATGTCTTTCTTCATTATTAAACTTCGTTTCCAGCCATAATTTTACCGCTTTTTTTGCTTCTTCTTCCGTTAAAAACCTCGCTCCAAGCGATAACACATTTGCGTTATTATGCTCACGCGACAAAGTAATTATTTTTTCATCACCGCCATAGTATACCGCGGCCCTCACTCTCTTAAAACGATTGGCAACCATGGCTTCCCCATGACCAGAACCGCCAAGAATAATCCCTTGACCCTGCTCCGGGTCATTAGCAACGGCTTCGGCCGCTTTGCGAATAAAATCCGGATAATCATCTTCCGCATCAAATTTAAAAGCCCCAAAATCCTTCACTCCGTATCCAAGTTCCTGAAGATATGTCTTCAGTTTTTCTTTAAGTTCAAAACCGACGTGGTCGGATGCAAGATAAATCATGAATCATAAATCATGAATCATGGTTTATGTTCCATGTTCCATGTTTCAGTTAATCCTATTATACCTCTTTTCTCGAATGAAATTTAATGCCCTGCACCATTCCCGCTCCCGCCATAAGAGTAATCAGGCTTGAACCGCCGTAGCTTACAAAAGGAAGAGTGATGCCTGTTATGGGCAGTAAACCCGTATTTACTCCGATATGAATCAGTAACTGGGAAAAAACAAGGGTGGCAAAGCCGAGGGCAAAAATTTTAGCAAAATTGTTTTCCGCTTCTTTTCCTATTTTCAAAATCCGCAGAAGAAAAATAAGAAAGCATGATAATAAAAACAAATTGCCCATAAATCCCCATTCTTCCGCGAACGCGGCAAAGATGAAATCGGTTTCCGCTTCCGGCAAAAATAAAAGATGGCTTTGCGGACCCTGGCCTATTCCCTTTCCCCAGACGCCACCGGAACCAACTGCGATAAGCGACTGAATTATATTATAACCGGAGCCGCTTGGGTCGGCATACGGATTAATAAAAGATGTGATTCTTTCTTTTTGATAGGGCTTAAGAAGGGTTGTCCATCCTAAAACGCCGATAAAAGAAAAAATAATTAATAGTGATAAAAGATGTTTTGTTTTAATTCCGGAAAAAAGAGTTACGGTAATCCAGAGAATAATAAGTATCATGGCCGAGCCCAAATCAGGCTGGAGCATAACTAATGCCGTGGGCAGTAAGACATATAAGCCGGAAATAATGATATGCCTGATATGATAAATTTCCACGTGCCTCTTGGAAAAATATTTCGCAAAAAGAACTATGAGTATTATTTTCACAAATTCAACCGGCTGAATTGCAAAACCTTCCAACCGGAACCAGCCAGTTACTCCTCTTGTTTTGATGCCGAATATATTAAGTAAAATAAGGGAAAAAACAGAAATAAAATATAAGCCGAGAATTATGCCACCGTAGTTTTTAAAAATCCTGTAATCAAAAAAGGAAATTACCGCAAAAAACGCGAGTCCGAGCGCCAGCCAAATTAATTGTTTATAAAAAAGGGTATAATTCTCGATAGAAAGGCTCCATAAAGAAATCAGGCCAATGGCAATAAGAAAAAACATTGAACCGAATAAAAACCAATCGATGTTTTTAAAATATAAAGAAAACATATTTTTTATTCTAAAAAATTGCGTGCCTTCAAAAAATTTCTTTACTCAAACCATAATTTGCTATTCGGAACATTCGGATGTTAATTAGAATAATCCGGTGCTTTCATGGGTCAATGCGGGAAATAATAAAAAGTTTAATGATAATGCTATTTTAAATGATGATTTAGGTCATATTATCCTGCTGTCAAATTTACTCTCGGTTCAATCAAAACATTTGCCGTATTAATGATAAATTCTCCCGGCCAGATAAAAATAAACGGGACAAAATCTCCGGCCTTAAGCGAATCAATCAGCGTTTTATTAATAGCCGTAATATCTCCGTTATCATTCGTAATAATGGCGCCTACTTCAATATTTTTAAAATCGGCAAGTGATTGGTTGAATATTTTCAATTTTAACCGGGTTGTGCCCCTTACGACCTCGGATATTTTTTCGCCGCTTAAAAATACCGGCCTTTTTGTTTCACCCTGAATCCAGTTAACTTCCTTGTTATTTATGGAAAATTCCGCGAAATAAATTTTACGCTTTGACGGAATATTCCCCTCGATTATATGAGCAGTTTCTCCGGCATATAAATAAGATCTGCCGGTTCTTTTTTGCATTATTACTCCCTTATCGTCTTTTAGGGTAATTTCATAAAAAAATTCTTTAGCTAAAAGCCGTGTATTGGGATTTTTTACCTTAGCCACTACGTCATATGAACCGGTAACAACTTCATCAAAATTAACAGAAAAAATTTGAATATCTTGTATGTGCTTGAAGAGGCAACTTTTACACGGGCCGCCGCAGTCAACTTCTTCCTCGTTTTGATTTTTGATAAGGTCGGAACATGTTGGTTCCGGCAGTAATTTATAGTAGCCGAATAAAAGCAAAATTGCCGCTATTGTAAAAGGGATTAAAAGCAAAATAAATTGTCGGCTGGCGCGATACCCTAAGTTGGAAAACATAGCCCTATTGACGTTTCAATCAGCTTTATTTAAGCGGTGTTCCCCGCTGATTAATCGCTGAAAAGCGCGTTAAAACAACGCTGATACGGATGACCCGCAATTAAAAATAATTTAACCAACTTTATCATACAATAAATATCCATTTTGCTAAAGTATTGACAATTCAAGTGGTTATTATAAAATATAAGCAGTTTTAAGATTGCTCATTAACAAAAGGGCTTAAAAATGGTTATTTTTATGCCGAAAGAGATTAAGTGCGGAGAGGGTCGTTTTCCTATGTGTCCCAATCATGTTTACGATGCTGTCTATGCCGGGGCCGCAGTTTATATGGAAAAAGGCGCCGGAGAAAAAAGCGGATTTTTTGACGAATTTTATAGGGCGAGAGGGACGCGAATTATTTCGCGTCCAAAAGATAAAGAAGAATTTTGGCGGCTGATGCGGCCGGATAAACACGGCTTCGGACAACTTGCCGTGCTTAAGGTAAAGGAATTGCTTCCTGAAGAATATTATTTTATACAGCCATGTTTACCCATAATCAGTTTTGGACATCTGGCTTCCAATCGCGAACTCACGGAATTGGTAATTGAACGCAATGGCACATATCTTTCGCTGGAAGATATTGTAGAATCGGACGGCTCGCGGCGGGTGCTGGCAGGAATGAGCAAAATCGCCGGCGAGGAAGGGATTAGAATCGGAATGAAATATTTTTCAGGCCCAAAACCGGAATTGATTATTGTTGGTTACGGAACAGTTGGGCAAGCCGCGCATTGGCTTAGCGAAAAAAGCTTTTGGCTATCCGTTACCGCCATAGATCCGGATATGAGAAAGATAAAAAATTATGCGGAAATATGCCGTAAAGATGAAGACTCACCGGCCCCTTTTGGATTTTTAACCTGTCCACCGGAAGAAATTCCCCAACTTCTTAAAAGACTTATGGAAACGGAAGAATATCATAAGCCGCTTCTAATAAACCTTGCTCCGTATGCTCCCGAAAATAAAGCCCCGATTATTATAACAAACGAAATGCGCAATAGTATTCCGGATAATTCGGTAATAGTGGATACCTCTATTGACCAAGGCGGAGCATGTGAATTTTCACGGGTTACTACCCATGAAAATCCGGCAATAGAACTTGAACGAGGAATAAAATATATCGGCATTCCCAATTTTCCGGGCGGAGTCTCCGAACGTTCCACCCCGGTTTTTTCCGAATCGGTTTTTCCCTACATGATGCAGATTATCAAACTCGGGTTCATCGGGGCACTAAAAGAAAACCCTGCCTTAAGAGGCGCGGTATCAATTTATAACGGTAGGATAACTTCAGCGGGCCTTGCCAAAACTTTCGGCCTTGAATATACGTCGATAGAAACACTGCTTTAAAAAAGGAAAAGTAAATAAAAAGAGCGAAATCATTCGCTCTTTTTTTGATATTGGCGCCACAACTTCATATACCCTCCGCGAAAAACCGCCATCAAAACCATATCGCGGTATTTGCCGTCCGCATATACTTCTTTTCTCCATATGCCTTCGCGTTCATATCCGCACTTTTCCTGAACCCTGATGCTGCCGATATTATCGGCAATAATTCGCGTTGAGATACGCCGCAAATTAAGAACCTGAAAGGCATAATAAAGCAGTATCATCTTGGCGTCAGTCGCATACCCCTTGCGCCAATAATCTTTATCGCCGATAAGCGTGCCCGTAACGGCGGTGCCATCAAGGTGGTTTATATTCATGAGAGAAATTGAACCGATAAGCGCACCGTCAAGCGTTTCAACCGCAAATATTTTAAAAGTATCTCTCCTTTCTTTAAGTTCCTTAAGACGTTTGCGTTCCTCATCTTTGGTAAGGGGCATAAACGGGCCGCCAAGAAATCTTACAACCTCATAATCATTAATCCACTCCATAAAAAGTTCCGCGTCTTTTTTGGGGTCAATAGCCCGAAGCCGCACTTTTTTGCCTTTTAGCATTTCTTCCTTATCCTATCGTTGTAATAAATTAACTTTCCGCAAAGGTCATCATCGCAAAAAGACCTGACTTCCTCATTTGTCGTGCCCAATTCTTGACAAGTTAAATTAAACCATTCCATTAGAAACCAGAGATGGCTTGGATGTCCGCTTCTTACGTAATTCCGGCAAAATGTCAATTCTCGTTTGGCTTCAATAATCCTGGCGGAGTGTATAAATCCTTCCACTTCTGCGTGCGTAGTCCCGATTTGATCAAGAGAAATTTTAAAATTATTCATCCACCACATGAGTTCATCTGCAGTTCCCTTGACATCCCCTCCACGGCAAATAGTAAGTAACGAACACGCTTCTTTTATGCCTATTTTTTCCACTTATTTCTCTCCTTTTTTGTTAAAGAACTATATCCCCGACAAATTCGAGGTAAATTTAAATTCCCGTGACTAGTTAGCCACGGGAATTATTGCGCAAAAATAAAATTATATAAATCTTCTTACGTAAAAATTTCCATGGCGAATAATGTTAAGACACCGTCTTTATGAACGGCTCTTTTAACGATATTCGTCATGGAATATAAATGAATCATGTTTTTAAAAATTTTTTGTATGCTGGCGTATCCTACTTTCCCGGGACCGGATTGGGTCCGAGTATCATCGGATTAAGACGCTTTCACTTCTGAGTTCGGAAAGGGATCAGGTGGGGCACATCTTAATAAAACACCAGCAAACAAAAAATTTTTATGGTTCTCTGTTCGGTTTGCCAGCCGAAACTTTCTTGTCCGCCGCAACTTTAGCAGCGGCGGAAGTGAAGGCGGGAATGGGAAGAGGCGGAACATGCTTAGATAAAATACCAACAAGCAAAAAATTCAGTATGGAGCAAGTCAGAATGGAATCAGCTGGGGTATACGATACTTAATCATCAAGTTTTGGCGCGAAGAATTTAAACAAAATAAAATTCTTTATGATTCCATTTTTCCAAACCGAAGTTCACGCAATTTTTTTTCTTCCTCTAAAATAACTTTTTCCGGCCATCCTTCTTTTTTCATACCGTCAATTGCTTCTTCCGCTTCCCGTATTTTTTTTGTTTTTTCGTCTTCAACATTTGGTTTTATTTCTTCTTGTGACATAAATTTTAAAACTTAACAATTACATAAAATTACTCCGATATATTGAATTCTCTCTTTAATCTCACTACGCTTTCCTTAATTTTTTCAACTTCATTTCTTGTGACTATTACACCGTCAGGGCCAGAACCACTAAACCCGACTAACTCTAACATTTCTTTTAAAGCCTCTTCTATTTTTTTAATGGCAATTTTATTACGTACAAATGCTTCAATTTGTACAGGTCTATCTAATGATTCTTTTGACATAAATAATTTATTCTTCGAGTGTAATCGAGAAGTTACATTAAATTAAAGTAAAATTCTCGACAAGCCCGAATAATATTAATGCAAATTAGTTAATACCAAAACTTAGTATAGAGCAGGTAATTTATGATCTATTAGTACTTCTCGGCTGAATGGATTGCTCCACTTACACCTGAAGCCTATTAACGTGATAATCTCTCACGGATCTATTTACCCTCCCAACTTTTTGGATTCTAGATACTTTAACAGTGTTCTTTTTATCCAATTTTTACCCCAGCCGCTTTTCAAAAATTGTTCTCTCCGGGCGGCATCATATTTATTGTGATGAGCTTCGTAATATGCAAGCTCAAACGGGGTACGAAATTTTGTGGCAGGAACCTTGCTTTCATTGTGTTGTTTTAACCTTCGACGTAAATCATTGGTTAAACCAACATAGAAATCATCATCTTTCTTGCTTTGGATAATATATACATACCACATAATTGAAACTTTAAAATCCAATTTAAAATCCAAAAAGTTGGGAGGGCGAGATACCTAATCTTGGGAGGGGCTTCCCGCTTAGATGCTTTCAGCGGTTATCCCTTCCGAACATAGCTACTCGGCAGTGCCACGGGCGTGACAGCCGATAGACCAGAGGTTCGTTCATCCTGATCCTCTCGTACAAAGGACGACTTCCCTCAAGTATCTTGCGCCTGCAGTAGATAGGAGACCAACCTGTCTCACGCTTGTTTTGCATTGCAAAACCGCAGAATCGCGCTGACTTTACGCAGAATTACGCAGAAAATTCTGCGCTGTTCTGCGTCCAGTCTGCGACTGTCCGCGATGCTATGCATATCCTCTGTTACCAGAGGGATTGGACTATACCATCATCCTTCCGCATGCATGCGGATGGAGACCGACGTGTTACCGAGCACATAAAATTTTGTGCGCTTGGTCTGTCCGACATGATATTGCCGAACAAGTCTCTACGGGGTTAAGTATTATTCAGATAAATCTTTAATTCCGGCTTCTAACATACGTTTCAAACTTTCTTTTACAGTTTGAGTGAGGTTTCCTTTTTCAATCTCTCCGCTTAATCGTGAAATCAAATTCGCAACATCTAACATTATTTGTGGTGCTTTCTCTGATTGCCCTTCATATTTTTGTTCCATGATTTTTTAGAAATATTAAGATTTAAATAAATTCGACCTAACTTCCCTCGGTATTATCCTATCAAATCCAGGTTGGGATTTCAATTTCCGCGACTGTCTGCGTTATGTCCGCGACTGTCTGCGCATCCCACATAAAGGGACGAATAGGAATCCACCGATATGAGTCGGTTTTTTCGAACACGATTACTCGTATAAGCCGCCGTGTTTTTTCAACAAACTCCTATCATAAGCTTGTTAAAAGATTTCGATGTCAATATTTGGGTTCTTTTTATTGACGGTTTGAACCCAGCTCGCGTAACTTTTTAATCGGCGAACAGCCGAACGCTTGGGACCTCATTTTGTTGTTTTCCTGAATTTCTTCAGGTATCAGACTATTCCATCACCGTATTTGCAACCGTTACCGGTTGAAACATAGGTGTGAGCCGTATTATAGAAACGTATGTACGTTTCTATCTCACGTTGCTGTTTAAGGCAGCATTGTTCAGTCGTTAGGGGAAGTGCTTGCTTGGATCATTGTGGCAAAATTTTTACGTCGATTTTTTGATCGAACATTAAACTTTGATAATGCATCTGCGAGACGAGCAACTTTAATAAGGTCAGAACGCACCCGCAATTCAGAATTAAGAATTTTTAGTGCAATTTCTGCCTGTTTCTTTTTAACTTTCAAGTAAGGAAGCAGAACCGTCAGAATCATTTTGGCAATCTTTTGATCACGCGTGATCCAATCAAATGCAGTTCTGTTTTTCTTGACGGACCCCTTCCGCCACTTGCCGCAAAACCAATCAAGAATCTTTCGATCCCGTTGAGTGATTTTTACAGCAATCCTTACTCTATAGCCAAAGTGTTTTTCGGAGTGCTTTTCTATAAGAGCCATAATTGCTCCATCTGCATCCAAAAAACCTGCTATATATGCTCGCTCGACTTCAGCAAGCTCTTTTCCCACGGCGTTAACATTCATATAACTATGATACCTGGGACCTGCGAATTTCGCAATTCCCGATATCCACATCACATGTGAAGTCTTCACCGTTTTGAGCTCATTTATTACTCTCGCGTTTCCGCGAGAGAGAGAAGGTTTGTTTTCTCCAGCCCCGCGCTAAGTTGAGCCGACATCGTATGTTTTGCTTCGCAAAACCGCGGACTCACGCGGAATTAACGCGGAATCACGCAGAAATTACGAAACTTCCTCTATTACTAGAGGCATGGACTATATCTTCACCCGTTCCGCTTACAACGGAATTAGGGGCTCGCGTATTATATTTTGCTAAAAGCAAAATATCCTAATCTGAATGAATCAGATTAAAGTCTCTACGGGGTTATTTTTTTTCTTCTTTCTCCAGTTTCTCCAGTTCTTCTTTTACTCTTTCTTTATTAAGAAGAGGGTTGGGCTTTTCTTTTTCTTTTTGTAATTCTTTTTCTCTTTTTATTCTTTCTTTCTCCCGTCGCCTTTCTTCCTCTTCTATTTCTATAAAATCTGCCGGCCGTTCTTGAAACGGCTTTGGCCATGACTCTATTCCCATAAAAGTAAACTTGGTTAAGTAAATAATAACTATTCGACCTATAAGAGAAAAAATAACTTCCCTCGGTATTATCCTATCAAAATTGGTTCAAAATTCAATAGAACTTCACCGATATTAGCGAGATTTTTATTTTGGAATATTCTCCAAATATTCCCAGGTATGCCATTACTGGCATAGCACCCCGATATGTTCAAGGTGCCGATCCGCTTCGTCGATATGGACTCTTGGAAGCGACTAGCCTGTTATCCCCGGGGTAGCTTTTATCCGTTAATCTTTGGCCTTGTTCTAGTAAGTATCTTGCTTCCGCAAGATCGCAGACACTCGCAGAACTGACGCAGAATTACGCAGAAAAAATTCTGCGACCTTCCGCGTGCTGTCTGCGTTATTCTGCGGTCTTGTCGAAAACAAGACATGGCCATCGGTTCACTAAGCCATACTTTCGTATCTCCTCGGCATGTCCGCCTCGGAGTTAAGCCAGCTTTTGCCTTTACACGTCACAGACGGTTTCCATCCGTCTTAAGCTGACCTTTGGACTTCTCCGTTACTTTTTAGGAGAATTTCGCCCCAAACAAACTGCCCACCAGACACTGTCTCAATCAGGTTTCACCGCTTTTTCTGCAAACATTGACAATAAATGTCTTTTGGATTAAACTTTTCTTAGGCCTTTTATAAGAATCGCGAGGGGATAGAAAATGATCGTCCTAGATGCTATGACAATTTTTGCAGTGGTAATTTTTCTTATTCCTCTCGTCATTTGGCCATTTTTTGTTTAATCCATTGCCGCTTTATGCGGCATTTTAATTTTGTAGAAAAAGCGGTGTTCCTAGACCCAATATCAAGCTACAGTAAAGCTCCCGGGGTCTTTTCGTCTAACTGCAGGTAGCCGGCATCTTCACCGGCATTGTATTTTCACCGAGCTCTTCGTTGAGACAGTCCTCCAGTCGTTACGCCTTTCGTGCGCTTCGGAACTTACCCGAAAAGGAATTGCGCTCATGTTGTTACTATAACAACCGCAGACATACGCGGACTTAACGCGGACAGTCGCGGAATGTTACTGGCTAAGTCATTTCTGCTTAGCTCTCCATGTCGCCATGGAGTTCGGACTATATCTTTCGAGCACCTTTCTCACATTGAAATTTTTTGATGCAGTTACTTAACATCTGTAATGTTTGCAAACCGCATACAAATTCCGAACATGAAAGGTGCTCGATCCAGCGTGTAGTCTCTACGGGGTCAACCCGCTCAAATTTTTAAACTCTTGACAATTCTTTTTCAATATGCTATTGTTAGCATAACACAACTATCCTAAAAGGAGGATTGGCATGAGGCTGTCATATCGAATTCGAGTCAACAAACCATCTTTGAAAATCGTAATGTTTGCTCGCACAGATAGGGAAGTAACAGCATTGCGGTTAATGAGCGACCTTATTCCAAGCTCTTATGATAGTCCGCTTTATGTTGACCAGTTTGATACGGCTCCATTTGGACTTCACGGTCTTCCAAGGTCAAAAAAAGGAGATAAGGCTATTCTGGTACTTAGGCACAAAGTTTAAGCTCGTTTAAGCCCAAACCTCATAGATTGCACCCACACATGATTTAATCCGTGTGGGTTTTTCTTTTAATAATTTAAATAAAAGTTTAAAAATTTGAGCAGGCGACTTCCCTCGGTATTGTCTCACTATGTGTCTCGCATAATGAGGTGTTCACCGATATAGCCAGATTTTACTAAGGCAACATAATTCACCTTAGAACAATTATAGTTATTGCTGACATTGACGGGGGCTTGGCATCATGCGCTATAAAACATTGATATAATCTCAATCCCATAACAACAATGCTTAACCTTCCCGCATCGGTCAGGCGTCAGCCCCTATACATCCTCTTACGAGTTAGCAGGGACCTGTGTTTTTGGTAAACAGTCGCTAGAGGTACTTTTGTTGCAGCCCAGCACCTTTTGAATTACGACTTGACAAATAATAATTTTAACTTATGCTGGAGTTAGTTCCAATCCACATTACCGCGGAGAAATCTAATGAATTGTCAATACATAATTGAAAATAGAAATGGACAATTAGAAGATCTTTTCCACGCAGATGACGCAGACAACAATAAAATCGCCCGCGAACTTCTCACAAAAAGGGGTTCTGGAAAAAAACTCCTCAAAGTAATCGCTGAAATTCCTCATATTACGAGAGTCCCCGGTAAATTGGGTTAGTCCTCTCGCATTCGCTCCCTTCTTGGGGAGCATTTTTTATTTGTCATAATCCAAAAGGTGCCGGGCAAGCCATATTGCGAACTTACGGCTGCTTTTTTGCCTAGTTCCTTAACGAAGACTCACTCGTTCGCCTTAGTCTACTCGACCAACCCACCTGTGTCGGTTTCCGGTACGGTTGCTTTACGCATAATCTTAGACGTTTTTCTGGGAAGCAAGCTTTATTAAATTTCAATTGGGTTGCCCCGCATGATTTTCGCTTCATTTGGATTCGGGCATAACCCCCGAGCGCGGATTTGCCTACGCTCAATCCTTAAGACACGAACATAAATCCAATAATATGCTTAATATACTTTGCTCCGTCACGCCATCGATGCGTAAAACAGTGCTGGAATATTAACCAGCTGTCCATCGGTTACGGCTTTCGCCATGGCCTTAGGGCCGACTAAACCTTGGATGATTGGCATTGCCAAGGAAACCTTGGGTTTTCGGCGGACAGGGTTTTCACCTGTCTTGTGGTTACTTGTGCCAACATTCTCTCTTCCAAACACTCCAGTTGCCCTCGCGGGTCAACCTTCACTGCGTTTGAAATGCTCTCCTACCGCGTCGTGCCTCGCTACTGCGAGTCACGCGCTGAACGCGCAGAACTAACGCGGAATTACGCAGAAAAATTCTGCGACCTTCCGCGTCCAGTCCGCGACCGTCCGCGCGTGCCTCACACGAGTGAGGCACGACACCCATAACTTCGGTACTATGTTTAGCCCCGTTAAATTTTAGGCGCAGAAACTCTTGACAAGTGAGCTGTTACGCACTCTTTAAAGGATGGCTGCTTCTAAGCCAACCTCCTTGCTGTTTGAGAATTTCCACCACCTTTGCCACTTAACATAGATTTGGGGACCTTAGTTTATGGTCTGGGCTCTTCCCCTCATGTACCGCGGAGCGTGATCCGAGGCTAGTCCAAAAACTATTTCGGAGAGAACCAGCTATTTCCTCGTTCGATTAGCTTTTCACTCCTTACCACAAGTCATCCGAAGGCGTTGCACGACCAACCGGTTCGGTCCTCCCCCCTGATTTCTCAGGGGTTCAACCTGCTCATGGTAAGCTCACGAGGTTTCGGGTCTTTTGAATTCTACCTATAGTTCATAGTTGATAGGTGCCAGATTCTAGACTACTTGACTTTTAAATTATATTTGTTAATATATCAGCATAGTTCGTTTTCATTGGAGAATCCACGAATGATCTGCATCCCGATCGAATATCTCATCAACGGATTTTTTGTTCTTTTCCTATCTGCAACAATCTTAACTTTCGGTAACGCCTTG
This sequence comes from Parcubacteria group bacterium GW2011_GWA2_42_14, assembly GCA_000998135.1. Taxonomy (GTDB): domain Bacteria; phylum Patescibacteriota; class Minisyncoccia; order Sungbacterales; family GWA2-42-14; genus GWA2-42-14. The sequence goes on along the minus strand of LCCV01000009.1, from coordinate 3,809 downwards.
TATGTGATCATAATCAAAGGCGATATGCCTAACTAAGCCAGACACTTTCTGGTTTTTTTAATAATCTAAAATCTGACACCTAAAAACTAAGAACTAAAACGCGCTATTAACACTCGCTTTCGCTATGCTTTTGTGCCGTTGGGCACTTAAACGAGTAGAATCCAAGAACTCGTTGGCTCATTCTTCAATAGGCACGACATAGCCCTAAAAACCCTTGCGGGTTTCGGGCGTTGTCTCCTTGTAAACGTATGGTTTCAGGTACTATTTCACTGCCCTAAACGGGCTACTTTTCACCTTTCCCTCACGGTACTGGTTCACTATCGGTGACATCGAGTATTTAGCCTTGGCGGTCTAGTTCCGCCTACTTCCTGCCCAGACTTCATACGGGGCAGTACTCAAGAACATGATAAAGAGTGCGTTTAAATTTTCGAATACGGGGCTATTACCCGCTTTGGCCGGCCTTTCCAGGACCGTTCTTCTAATATAACGCTTCCCTCTCGGATTAAACCATAATCATGTCTTATAACTTCAAGCAAATTTTTTGATATAATCTGAAAAATGCTCAATCTAGGCTGATCCCTTTTCGCTCGCCGCTACTAAGGGAATGCGCTGCGCATTCCCTTCGCAGAAATTCGCAGAAGAAACGCAGAAATACGCAGAAAAATTCTGCGTAATTCAGCGTACTGTCTGCTTATTCTGCGAAAAAAATGCGAAGCATTTTTTTATTTTCCTCCGCTTACTGAGATGTTTCACTTCAGCGGGTACGCTCCGAGCACTCATTTTTGGACTCTTGACATTTATTGATATATTTGCTACTCTCTAATAAGAACTTTGCACAAAAAACAGGAGACTTTCATGCTAATCACTTTGTTTGTGTTATATATACTAGGTTTGTTACTTTGTATTTTGGTAGGAATTTCTACAGAATCATCAATCTGTGATTTTTTTCATGTACCATTTGGCAGAAAAATTTATACCATAGTTAATCTAATACTATACCCAATTCCTATACTATACATTGTTATACTCTTAATTTGTGCAAAATTATACAAATTGCATAACAATAGAAATTCGGTTCGAAAGTAAACCAGCTAATATATGCTGGTTTTTTATAGTCCAAAAATGAGTGCTCGGTCACCGTGTTTTGCACGGCGGGGTTTCCCCATTCGGAAATCTACGGATCAAAGGTTGCTTGCCACCTCCCCGTAGCTTATCGCAGGCACGCAACGTCCTTCATCGCCTCGATATCCCTAGGCATCCACCATACGCCCTTATATTTATTACCTGCTCTATACTAAATTTGGTATTTTTTCTCGCTCCTGCGAGAACGCTGACCTACGCGGACATAACGCGGATTTTCGCGGAATTTCCGCGGCCGTCTGCATTAAATCTCTATATGTCTGCGATCTTGCTAAGCAAGATATTGTCAAGTTTCTTTCCGTTCTTTCATAATATCAAATCAACACACCGCAATTTGCAAAAAATATGTAAACTGCAATTTACCGATTTACAGATTATGAACTCTAAATCTTTTTTATTATGGCCGGACTAGCATCTACGGGAACACGATCTCCTTTACGGCCATAATCTTCCTTACCGTTGATAATTTCTTTTTCAATATCAATCCAATAAACATCTACTTCCTTAACCCTAACAATTCCCTCCAAATAATGCGCGTTTTTGCCATTTAAATTTTCATTTCCATAAAAGGTAAAACAGCGAACTTGGTCTCCAATATCAATTCCTTCTATGGTTTCTATTTTTCCGCCCTTTTTACGTCTTTTATCCTCCTTTCTTATTGCTTCCGTAATTTTATCTATTTTTTCCGGAGTAAGTTCCATTAAATTTGAAGCTTTAAATAAAATTACCGCTTTTCCAAGCGGCCTCTCAAATTTCGCAGTTTCGAAAACCACGGATTTTTAGGTTGCTGGCTTTAAATGTCCTCCATAACCTGGAAAAAACCAGCAAATAGCCGCTTGTTTATTGCTCTTTTGTACAATTTTAACCATATTTGCTTTAATTGTAATCTCTTAAAAAAATATGTCAAGCGGCAAATGGTAAGCTGTGGATACTTCAAGTAATATGGAAGAAATGAAAAAATTGGCAAGAGCGCTTTTTGAAATAACCGAAGCGCCGCTTCATCTTTTTCAAAACCGACCAGGTATTCTGCAATGGATTCGTCCGGTTGAGACCATAGCAAATATAGCGTAGCGTTATTACGAGCTCCGTTCACCGGAAATTGAAGCGGCAAAAATTTTAAAAACTGAAAACGGTTTACGGGTAATGAAGCTTTTGTGGGTTGAATATAAAAATTATCCGCGGGGACCGACATCCAAAAAAATTATGGACGCGCTTGAACTCGCGAGAGAACCAGTTTTAAAAATACTGCAAATCTTTGCGCGCGGCGGACTTATCGCAACATCAACATTTCAAAATAATAGAGAGTTTATGTACATATTAACATTAAAAGGGTTTCGAATAATGCGGGATATATATATTTACGCAAAATTGGCCGCAGAAACCTTAGATAAATAACTGAGAAGTTATTAAATATAAAATCTCCAGGGTTTATCTTTCCATTTTCCGGCATAATCCACGCCGATTCTTTTTCCGCGTTTAATCAAGCGCGGATTTATTTTAACTCCCCTGTCTTCAATCCATAAACCGGTTTTTTGCAAAGCCGGTTTTTCATTAAAACTCTTATCAATCTTAAAATATTTGCACACCCGCCCAGGCCCCTTTACTTGAATTATGAATTTTGAATTATTAATTATGGGCTTCCGACTATTATCTACTACAGCCAACGAGCGAACTAAAACGGCGGCGGGATAGTTTTCTTTCTCCGTAACAATATTCAAGCAATAATGCATTCCATAAATCAAATAAACATACCAATGGCCGGGCTTACCGAACATTACTTTGCTCCTTTTTGTTTTTCCGCGCGAGGCGTGTGACGCCTTATCTTTTGGTCCAATATATGCCTCAACTTCGGTAATCATCGCCGCGACCTCGCGGCGCGCGGATTTACGAGTATTCACCCCGTTAGATATTTTATCTAACGGGGCAAGCGCGGACTGGCGCGGAAATCGCCTGACCAAAAATTTGCCAAGCAATTCTTTGGCAGCAATAAGCGTCAGCCGGTCAAAAAAATCTTGTTTTAAAATTTTTTTCATGAAATAAACATTCTCATATTCTCAAGAATATGAGAATGTTATTTTGATTAAAAAATATTGAAATTTTAAAAGGCGGGGTATCCGCCTCTATATTATAACAGACCTTTCCACGGAACAAAATTGTCGTATTTCTTGTTTAAGACCATGCGTGATTTCCCGCCGATTGCCGCTTCTTCATAAACGGTGATTGATGTATTTTCTAATACCGCTTCATGATACCGTCTTTCCGCTTCCTTAATTGAAAAGTGGTGAATCAAACGCTGAAATAAGATGAACCAGTTTCCGTGACCAACAATCAACACTCTGTCTCCCGAGTAGTCCCGGGCAAGCGTTCCCAAGAAACTATGAATACGCAACTCAACCTGCGGCCAGGACTCGCCCCCAAACGGACGATAACGATACAACCCGACCCTATTTTTACGCTTAATTTCCCAAGGCATAAATTTTTCAATATCCTCTTTGGTCATCGTGTGCCAAATTCCCCTATCCGCTTCATCCAGCCGCGGGTCCTCATGCGGTTCTTTAACATTCGGGTACATTCTAACTTTACCCCGATGCTTGCATCGGTAGGAACCGAATAGGAAGGGTGGTAGTATGAAAGAATGGTAGAGCACATACTGAAATCTCACAATAAAA
>LCCV01000008.1 GCA_000998135.1 Parcubacteria group bacterium GW2011_GWA2_42_14 | reverse complement strand
CCGCCATATTGAACAATGATTCGTCGGCATATTCGCCGAACGGACTATTTTCCACGATTTTGCCATATATGGCCGCGGCCCTCTCTAACGCGAGCGATAGTTCCATGTCCATAAGCTTGGACGATTCTTTAGCCTTAAAAATATTCGCTAGTTTCTCCAGAAGCACAAGAATAAGAAATCGACGACGACGAGTTGACTTCTATCTGATTATTTGGAGATCAAGAAGGGATTCGTTGAAGTGGGACACGCGACCAATGATGATTTGCGAACCATGTCGATAGTTTTATTGGTAATGATTGTTAATATCAATTATTTCCACGGAGTTATTTTCTAGGAAAATAAAAATTGCCCGATACTTTCGGTCAATTCTGAAACTCCAGAATCGCATTTTTTGCGGCTCTAAAAGTTCGGTTTCTAAACTCGGGTGAAATGGATTTTGCTCAAACAAAAATTTTTGTTTTTCAAATTTTTTCTCAAGACGTCTTTTGTTAAGATATTTTTTTAGATCCTCGCGGATGGGTAAGATTTTCATGAATTAAAATACGAAGAGCGTTTTATCCCTTTTTCTAAGCTTTTCAGAAATTTTTGGTTATATTTTTCCGCTACTTTAAAAGCAGAAACGATTTTTTTTCTGTTTTTTTCCGGCGGCGGCGAGAACAAATCTCTTTCCATCATTTGGCGAAGATAATCGTAGCGAATCCTTTTTTCAACAAGTTCCTGATATTCTTTTTTTGGAATGGTTATGGTGTTCATGGTTATATTATAGCTTTTTATGATATTTTTATCAATCGTTTATTTTAACTGATTTCAATAATTTGCGTTTAGTTTTACGCAATTGGTTGCGTTTAAACTTGCTTTTAAAGTAATTCTAAATATGCATTTTATTTATTAATTTTTTATGCGGATATTCTAAAATGTCTCGTACAAAACGGTCATACATATCCATGCGGTATTTGAATTCTTCGGTGGGCATAACTACGTAGTTCAGTTCTTTGCCGATTTCTGATTCAAGCCATGAAAAAAAGTTGTTGAGCCGGGCCTTTTTTAGTTTATCTCCGACCAATAGTAAATCGGCGCGGGAATTTTCCGAGTTAATAAAAATTCCGGCAAGAATGGCAAGTTTTACTCCTCCGAGAGAATTTAACCGACGCAAAAGATGGGAACGGTTAGCTGGAGCCGCTTTCAGGGCAAGAAGCCGCAGTTCCGGAAAAAACTGAAAGTCCTTATTTACGAAATATATTTGCTTTTTCATAGGTGTTTGGAGAAAATTATTCTTCAGATAAAAATTCCAAAACCGCTTTATCCATTTTGTTTGTAGAATCTTTTTCAAAATTCTTGAACTCTTTTTGATTTTTTCCCAGTTCTTGGTTGGCTTGGTTAATTCCTTGGTTTATGTTTTTAATTAAAATATCAGTTTTTTGGACAAAATCAGAATTGGCCTTTTTTGCTTTGGCCAAAAGGTCTTGGGCTCTTTTTAGCCCATCATTTGTTTTGTTTGTTGTATCGCGGACGTTCATTTGTTTAAATAAAAGAAATTAAAAACCTATTAAGTATCGGCGAAGCGTTTTTAACCGTTTTTCCAGTTCCCGCTCCTTAAGTTTTAGCGGCCTTATTTTTTCTTTGCTTGCGGCCATATAATAATTTCTTATGAGATTTTCCAATTCGGCAATTGTTAATTCTTCTTTTTGGTCGATTTTTGAAATTTCCACAAACGATTTCGGTTTTATTTCCATTTCGCTTCTAAAATACCGATTCCATTCATTGATGTAGTCGGAGGCCGATAATTTTTCTATTTCTTCTTTGGTTTCGATTATTGGTTTTGTTTCGGTTATTTCTCCCGTTGTTCCTGAGGTTTTGGCGCTGATTTCGCGGCGTTCGGTTTTTATTTTTTCTCTCGGTTTTTCGCCTGTTTCCGGATAATGCGAAGTTCTTTGCGTTACGCGCGCGAATTCATTTTGGTAGTCCCTCCAATTATTTGCTTTTTTGTCCAATTTAACCAGTTTTTTCTCAATGGCCGCCCTTTCTTTCAGGCGCGACTTTATATAATTATTACTTTCTTTAAGTTCACCTTGCAATTCTTTGATAATGCGGCCCAAAGCATCTTTTTCCCAGTCGGATTCAACGTTTTCGACTTCGCTTTTAAGTTCGGTCAGCTCTTTTTCCAACTCCGTTTTGGTTGACACGAAAGCATATATTTCTTGGTCGAATTTACCTTTTTCCTCTTGGAGCGATTCAATTCTTTTTTCGCGCGGCGCCACAAATCGTTCTTGGATTCGACCGTTTACTTCTTGGGCAATCTCGTTTCTTCTGTTTTCGTAAAGCGACTTTTTGTTGTTGCGGAATTCCAATTGGGTTTGCATTCTGTCCCTTTGGTTTTTTAATATTTCTTTTTGTCTTTCCAAATTCTGTTTTTCAAGATATGCTTTTTCCTGAAGATCCGGCGGCAATTTGCCAAAACGTTTTTTGTAGGAATCAAGGCGGCGGTCCTGCTCAACCAGGGATTTTTCCAAAGCCCCGATTCGCTGGTCGTGTCCGCGAATTTTCGAAGCAACTCCTAAGGAAATTTCATCATGCCAGCTGAAAAGATCTTCATTATACATAATTTTGGCCCGGTCAACGATATTGATTTTGGCTTTCTCATAGAGATTGGCTCCGAAACTTTTAGCCTTGTCGCTTAAACGCTCAAAAATTCCCTTGTTTTCAGGGTCGGCAAGGTTTACCTGCGGTTCTTTCTCCGGCTTCATTGTGATTGTTTCAGTAGTTTCTTTGCCTATTTCTTTTTTTATTTCTGTTCCGGCCATAATAGTTTACTAATAAGCGGTTAAAAATAATTTTATGGATAGCGACTCAAATGTCTATAATTTTTCACGCGAATGACCCAAATAAATTATCAGAATCATTCTGTCACTATTGGTAAATTAGAGTCGCGTTATTTCTTCTTTTTTGATTTAACCTTTTCTTTGCCGTTTTTCCTTCCAGGGCTTTTATGGCTGTTTTCGTTCTTTCGGCCGTTTTCTTTTGCGGCGGTTTTTTTATTTTTTACAACTTGGTTTTTAGGTTGGGGATTCAGTATTTTCTTGAGTTTCTTAACCCTTAACTCCGGAATGGTTAAAATTTTAGTTTTTACCAAGCCAAGTCGCATCAGTTTGGCCAATTCTTTTTTTACTGCTTGGCGTTTCAGCTGTGTTTGTTTGACAACTTCGGGCATGGTAAATTGCCCGTCCGGGTTCATTAAAAACAGTTTCAAAAGCCGAACCTTGGTAGTTGATTCAAATAATTTGTCTAGAATTTGTTCCATTTTAGCTATATGTGACATGAGACATGTGACATGTTTACTTTATTGATTTTATAAAACCGTTTAATAAACGGCCTACATCATTTCTTAAATTTTGTAATTCCTCATAATCTTTTTCCGTGATATATCCCAAATCTAAAGCTAAATCAATATAGTATTCCAATTCATTAAGCGAGCCTCTGGCTATGTAGTAAAATTGTAGTTTATCATTTGCTGTTCTTCGTCCATATCCTTCAACAATATTTGCTGGCACGGAAATAGAGCATCTTCGCATCTGAGAAGTTAAACAGAATAATTCGTCTTTCGGAAAAGTTTTTGTAACTTTATATACTAATAAAACAAGCGCATGCGATTTGAGATAGACATTTAATTTTCTATAACCAGAATATTCCATGTTTCATGTCGCTTGTTTCATGTCTCTATTTTATCTCAACCGTCGCTCCCGCTTCTTCCAGTTTCTTTTTCATTTCTTCCGCGTCCGCTTTGGACATTCCTTCTTTTACCGCTTTGGGAGCGGCATCAACCAAGTCCTTGGCTTCTTTGAGGCCAAGACTGGTAAGTTCCCGAAGTGCTTTGATGACCTGAATTTTTTGTCCTCCGCCCGATTTAAGTTCAACCGTAAAAGAAGTTTTTTCTTCTTTGGTGGCTCCTTCTTCGGAAGCGGCGGCCGGAGCCGCGGCCATCATCGGCATGGCCGCCGATACGCCGAACCTTTCTTCAAGAGCTTTTACCAATTCGGAAAGCTCCAAAACCGTCATCTTTTCTACTGACTCTATTATATCATTTTTCGACATGATTGCCTAAATTTTAGAGCGTAAGCGAATAAAATTTAGTTGCAATCATGATCGTCCCCCACCAATTTTGCCAAAATTTATGGACAAAACTGATGTAGAACCATGTGTGATGCAACTGGTGCGGGGCGCGTGGCCGAATAGGCCATCCCGATTATGGGCGAAGCGCCCCGCTTATGTCATAACCGCAAAATTGGTGGGGGATGACACACTGCCGCTCTAAAATATTTTTAATTATTTTTTTAAGTTATTAATTTTATTTAATACTACTACCAAGTTTTTAAGGTTGGCATTTAAAACATTGTGAAATCCCTGAATCGGAGAGTTAAGCGTCCAAACGAGTTTGGCAAGCAATTGTTCGCGTGAAGGAAGTTTGGCAAGCGCTAAAACATCTTTTCCTTCAAGAAATTTTCCGTCAAGAATTCCTTTTAAAATTTTAAACGTTTTGTTTTCTTTGCCGAATTTAACGGCTGATTTCACCGGCGCAATCTGGTCCTCATAACCGAGAATAACCCCAATTTCTCCTTCAAGCTCTTTGGGGTCATAATCAATGCCGATTACCTTAAGGGCAATTCGCAAAAAAGTTTTTTTGGCAACCCTGAATTCGGCTCCGGTTTTTTTCATTTCCCGCCTCAAAGCGGTTAATTTTGAAACGCCCACTCCGCGGAAATCGGAAAATACGGCAATTTTTTGCTTTTTGAACATTTCCGTTAATTCTTCAACAATTTTAGATTTTTTTTCTCGTGTTAATGGCATAAAAAATAACCGGTTTGGTCCGGCCAAAAATACAAAAAATCAGCAAAAAAGCGATTGTTTCGTATCCTCGGCAGGACTTAGTGTTTGCCTGTCCCGACGCCTCATTTTAATTACATTAAAGAAGTCGGGATCCTCGATTTTGTACCCCCGGCTCCGCCGGAGACAAAATCGGGACTGTCTTAGGAAACTATTTATTTAGTATAGCCATATAGAAAAATTCGTCAAGTGTTTTTCTGTGTTCGCGGTGGATAATTAAAAGGGCAGTTTTTACTGCCCGTCTTTTTTTGTATTTTTCGAGTCGGACTTGAATGAAAATAATATTGTCCAAAGAATTCCTAAAATAATTGTTCCCGCTATGTAGCCCACAAGGACTGTTAATATGCCGGATATTGTCTCTGGTATTGTAATGTCAAAATAAGAAAGCAATATTGAATACGAAATAAACCAAAAAACAACAAAAAATAAGAAATTTTTTCGGAAAAACAGAATTTCTAAAAACCAGGCCATGGCCCAAGCGCCTCCAAAAACAAGGCCGAATGCCACATAGCCGCTGTAATATCCGCCAACCAAAGCTCCGAGAAAAGCTCCGATAATCGCTCCGCCCAGCTTTCGAAATTCTCCGGTTTTTTCCATTTTTCTGCCCGTTTTTGTTTAAAGAGCTATTGCATAAATTAATGTAGCATGCCTGATATAAAAGTCAAAAAGAAGTGTGGATAGAATTACTTTGTTTTTGAAAAATAGTTAAAGATATTATGCTTTTCATGCAAATGACCTTGGCGTAAAAACAAAAACCCCGTTGTCCTCTGCGATATTTCAGGGGCGGGGTTAAAAATATTCGCGGGCGACCATGAGTTCGTTGTTGCAGCGAGCGATATAAACCGCGTCTTTGAAGCCGAGCGCCTTAAGCGCCGGCCAGCATATTTTGGGACATGGCCGGGAAACCCCGGTAACGCCTGTTTTGGACAAGCGGTATGTAAAAACCGTGGCCCCGCGGAGAATATCCATTGGTTTTAGATTGAAGATTTTCATTATATTTTTGCATGGGGTTTTGGCAAGAGCCGAAATTTCTGCGTGCCTCATACTGTTGGGGTGGCATTTTGAATATAAAATCCAAAAAGGGGTTAAAGCGTCGCAGGGAGAATTTGACCCCGTAAGGTAAATCTTCCTTTTTTTATCAATAATCAGGGCGCCATGCCTCATTTTATGGCGTGTTTTTTCAGCTTCTTTTTTGGCGATTTCCAGTTCTTTGGAAAACGGAGAGTTGTTAAGCGGGAAAAGGGCGATTTTTGCCTGCATTAGTCCTATCCTTGGTTTTTACAATAATAGTTTTTAAAGATTAATTTTATTTTATCATATTAAATTTGTCGTGTCAATTAAAAAATGTTGAAAGTTTTTGACAGATTTATTATATAAAAAAATCAGCTAAAAATGCTGTTTTTTGTATTTCTTTAAATAAATTATCTCATATTCTTGACATTTAGTCAATGATATGATAATATGATGATGTTGACAATCAAGAAATCTGAAACGTCCGATCTAAGTAGCAAAATAAAATGGTTTAGTGATATTGTATCACTTAAAACTGAAATAATTTTCATACTGCTATAAGGAACGGCGCTTTGGACGAAGGATTCTGGGTTTAACTCGGGACTTCGCCCGCCAGACGGGAATAAATCAACGGATACAACATATTTTCAACAGGCATAAAACAACTTTATTAGGCCCTTGGTTGAAAATATGAGGCTAAAAGGTATCCAGCTCCAGTTTTTGCTTTCTAAGACAGATTTCAATCTTGTTTCGGAAGGCGAAAACTGGGGCTGGGGGGAGCTTCTCGCGGGGCCGCCCGCCCCTTTGGGGCGAGGCGATCCTCGCCCAGCGTAAGCTGGGAGGGAGGCCGCTGGCTCGGTTATGGGCTCAACAAGCGTCGTTGCTTATAAACAACTTTGTCTTTAAAGCGCGCGCGGAGGTCACCATAACCGATTTAGCGGCTTCCCTGTGGGGACGCGGACAGTTGCGGACTTAACGCAGAATTACGCAGACAATTACGCGAATTTAACGCGGACAGTTGCGGACAAAAAGTTCTTTTAATAAATTTTTAAGGCAAACGAACAGGTTCTTGTTGCTAAAAAGTCATCCTGAGCGAAGGCGAAGGATATCGGCAGCAAAAACCTGTTCGTTTGCAACTTGCCAGCTGTTCGTCCGGAGTCTGTCATCCGCGGCGCCTGCGGCGACTAGCGACTACGGCGGAGTGGATGAATGGCTGGCAAGAAGTAAAAGTGCAAGGACTTGCGCGTCCGCTATCGTCAATCAACGGCTGAGTGGGGGCGCAAGTTCGTGCGTCTCCGGCAGTAGCCGTGTCCCGCAGCAATAGCGGGATGTCAGCGGTGGACTGGCTGCCACTAATGACGGATAATCCGGGAGGCGAGGGCAAAAACCCCTCGTAGCGTGTGGGTCCACCCCCATGCTTCCGGATGACGCGCACCGATGCAGAGCGGAACTCTGCGGCCAACTGGGGTGATGGCATTGTTGTTCACCCCCTTCTACCAAAGTTTTTTAGTGACATGAGACAAGAAACATGGGACATGCTGCTTGTCACTAACAGTTTTTGGCAGGGGAGAGAGCGCGCTCGGCTAAAAATAAGACAGAGTTTGCGGACTCCGGCAGAGCATACAAAACTCTCTCCCCGCATCTTCAAAAAATTTCTCCGTCACGGCTCGCGACCGTGACTCCCGAGGTAAAAAGGTTTGGCCCACCATAACCAACGGGCCAACTCGGGAAATTCTCATACCGTGGGTGGCGGTGTGAGAGGAACTGGAGCCGGGGAAAATACTCCGGATCGAGCAGAGGCCTCTGCTCGGGACCAGTGATGGAGAACTTCCACCCTGCAAAAAAGGCGAGGCGAAAAAGCCCGGGCCGAAAGCCCATGAGAATGCAAGTTCTCCAGCTCCGCCTCGCCCTTCTACCATAGTTTAGCGACAAATGATAAGAAACATGCTACATGAAACATGTCTCATGTCACTAGTTATGGTGGGGGGACCAGTTCTTTATAACAACAAACAGCGCCGCATTAAAGCGGGCGCAAAAGGGGACAGGATAATGGAAAAGTTCATTTGCTCCGTTCAGCCCTGCGGGTTCTCGGCCGAGGCCGAGAAGATGTGGAATCTTGACCCGAAGGTCACGCGTGGAAAGCGCGTGATCGTCTGCGGTCGGGATGCCGCCATCGGCCGTAGGCACGGCGTCAGGGCGTTTCGGCTTTCCGAGACGCTCAAGCGTGACGCCGAGCGCGAGGCCCAGCGGTTGGCCTCCTCCGCTTTCTTCCAGGCCTTCAAAAGGGCCGAGGAAGTGAAGCGAGGCCGCGGTTAGGCCACGCACAGATTCCATCCCGCCCCAATAGCCGGTGACTTCGGTTACCGGCTCCTACCATACTTCACGAAACATGAAGCATGAAACACAAAATCATACCGAATGTTACAAGTTATATGTTGTATGGTTCATGAGTTGTGGTAGGAGATCTTTGAGGAAAGGAGAAAAAATAATGAAGATATGGGGTAAGAAAATTTCGGTTCGTTTGCCCTTGCCGAAACAAACCGGCGGGGCGCACACACCGAAAAAGGGCGGCTATAACCGCCAGCGCGACCGCAAAGATGCGGTTCGCGACTGGCAGAAACATGGCGAATAAACCTAAAAACCTCTTTCGCATAAAGCTACGGAGGATAAGGAAAGGGGTGAACAACATGGCACAGGAAGTCGGATACTTCGAGAACAATCCGGTTTATCAGAAAGGGCCGTTCGTGATTGTCAGTGCGAACGGATGGCGTATCGAGGCGGAGTTGAAAGGGCATCATTGTCCTGTTCTTCCGGCCTCCTCCATCTACGCAATGATGGAGAAACTTGGCTTGCGAGGAAAGACCAATGACAAGGAGAAGGCGGCTTTGGTTTGCGACATCCTGAACGGGATGGTCCGGACCGGCCAAATCGTCCTCCACGACAACGGATGCTGGGTGGATGTCTGGTCTGTTTTTCGGGCTCAAGAGAAGGCCGAGCAGGTTTTGAGGGAAGTGCAGTAGTTCCAGAAATGACAAAGAAAGGTCTAATCCGCCAGAGGCGGACGGCCAAGAAAGGAAAGAACATGCCCAAGACCACGAACGAGAGGATTCAGGCCCGGCTGGACAAGGTGTCGGGCTGGGTCAATGAGGTGGACGCCGAAATTGCGGCGCCGGGCGTTTCCAACGCACTTCCCGAGGCGGATCCTCGCCTGATGGAAATCAAGGTGCCGGAGACCACGGCGCCCGGGAACCCGCTTTCTGGCGAGATCGCTATCGCGCAGATTCGCCAGAAGATGCTGGATTCGTTTCTTGCGGAATTGCGTGTTCTTCGGCAGGTTCTTCCGGTGGTCAAGGCCGATACCTTGGCCGAGATGAGGGGTCTCGTCCGGGAGCGAAGGGAGCTTTCCGGGATTCGGAAGAGTTTCCGGAACATGCTTCGAAACCGAAATGTCGGCATCAGGGCCGCTTTCGAGCGGATGGCCAGGGGCGGCCCGAATCCGAGTTGGGTCTGGAGCGGTAACGTGAAGTAGTAACCAGACCCGTATCACGGGTGGTTGGTTTCTGACACAATCAGGAATCAGCCACCCGCTTCTACCATAGATTATGATTGTAGAGTGTGGAATGTGGAGCGTAGAAACTACTTTCAATATTTAACTTTCCACATTTTTAATCACAGTTTATTGTAGGGGTTCTTTGGTAAAAATTTCATAACAACAAGAGAAAGGGGTGATATCAGTGTTTATCGACCTGGCGAGCGGCATGGTCGTGTACGTTATTGTGTCTTTATTTTTTGGAATTCAGTTCGACTATCGTGTGCTGGGACTATCCATCTTTTTCGCTTTTTTTCCAGACCTGGATTTCATTCCGTACGTTTTGCTCCGGAGAAGGTTTAAGCTGGTCAGCCACCATATCATCCATTTCCCGCTGATGTTGATACCAGTGGGCGCGGGATTGGTGTGGCTGGTGACACAGAGTTCCTATCTTGCGATACTGTTCGCCCTTGGAGTGTTCATTCACTTCCTCCATGACGGCAGTGACAAGACAGGAATGTACTGGCTTTGGCCTCTTATGAGGAGACCCTACCAGTTAACCGGGCGAGGGTTCGTTATGTCAGCCGAGGCGCGTCGAGCGGTGTTTGAGGAATCCCGCAAGGGAGCCGACAAGCGCAGTGCCTGGGACGAGGTTACCATGAGAATGGAAGCTGTTGGTGTAAAAACCAAGGCATACCTTCTTGTGGCGCTCCTTCTTGTTCTACTACACGCCTTTCTCTTTTAGGGGCGAAAAAGTTTTTCGCCCTCCTACCATACTTCCGTAGCCAATAACCGATAACTGAAAATAAAGTTGTGCGTTGTAAGTTACGTGAGTATGGCGGGAGTTTTTTGAAAAAATGCGACAGAGTCAAATTCGATTTACGGTTAAGGTCCGACCTTTTTTGCGTCAAGGTCGGACCTTGAGAAATCAAATTTGACCCTGTCGTCTAGCCAGGCCCAGGACGCCACCCTTTCAAGGTGGAGACCGAGGGTTCGAATCCCTCCGGGGTCACCAAAATGCCGAGAACGGCAATTAATCAAAACCATGGAGGGATGAGAAGGGAGTGACTGACGTCACTCCCAGGGATTTCGCGATGGGCGAAATCGAATCCCTCCGGGGTCACCAATTGTGGTTGGGGTGTGGCCAAGCGGTAAGGCATCGGGCTTTGAACCCGACATCGGTGGGAATTTTCCGAGAAGGAAAATCGAGTCCCTCCTCCCCAGCCAATCCTTCGTTTAAGATTCGGGTTGAAAACAAAAACTGTGGTTGGAGCGTAGCCAAGCGGTAAGGCGCCCGGCTGTTAACCGGGTTACCGCAGGTTCGAATCCTGCCGCTCCAGCCAAAAGAATGTGTGGGCCGTTAGCTCAATCGGAAGAGCACCTGGCTTTTAACCAGGGGGTAGGTGGATCAAAGCCACCACGGCCCACCATTTTTCATTAACAACTTGATGCTTTGATGCCGGGGTGGCGTAACTGGCAGACGTGTCGGACTTAAAATCCGATGGGGAAACCCGTGAGAGTTCAAGTCTCTTCCCCGGTACCAATCCGTTGTAGGGAGGTGGCCGAGTCCGGTTGAAGGCGCCAGACTGTAAATCTGGTGTGAAAGCCGCGTAGGTTCAAATCCTACCCTCCCTACCAATCAAAAAAGTGGTGCCGGCTTAGCCCAACGGCAGAGGCAACGGATTCAAAATCCGTACAGTAGGGGTTCGACTTCGCCGGCACCAGCTAAAACCAGAACAGCTTGGTGGCGCGTAGCTCAATGGCCAGAGCGAGCGGCTTATACCCGCGGAGCCCTAGATCAGGGCAAGGTTGGGGGTTCAAATCCCTCCGCGCCTACCAAAACGTTCGGTACGAACAACAAGAAACAACCAATCAAAAGAAGGAGAGAGAAAATGGCAGACAAGCAGGCAAAGGGCGCGCCGAAGCTCACAAGGGCTGGAAAGCCCAAGACCAAGGCGAAGTACGCCAATCAGGCGGAACGTACCGCCTACAACAAACTGCGGCGTATCATCCGTTCCAACGGAGATACGGCCGCGGATATGTGGGCGAGCGCCAATAAGGCCACAGCGATTTTCGCGCGCGTCAGGCGCGAGTTCGCCGAGGCGCAGAAGAGGCGCGGCCTTTCCGCGTAGCACACGAGGCCGGCCGATTCGCAGGGGAAATCAAACCCCGCGAATCGGTCCGGCCGTTTTTTTTGTGAAAAATTTAAAGGTCCGACCTTTGCTGTAAGGGTCGGACCTTATTTGTTTCTTATTTTGCGGTATTTTTTCTTTTTATTATTTCATCGATTATTCCGTATTTTTTCGCTTCTTCAACATCCATATAAAAATCCCTGTCCGTATCTTTTTCAACTTGAGCAATAGATTTTCCGACGTGTTTGGCTAAAATTTGATTCAATCTTTCTTTTAATCGCAAAATATGTTTGGCGGAAATTTCAATTTCGGTTGCCTGTCCTTCAATTCCGCCGGCCATTATCTGATGAATCAGGATTTCAGAATTGGGCAGGGCAAAGCGTTTTCCTTTGGCCCCGGAAGCAAGAAGCAGGGCCGCGCCTGACGCGGCCATTCCGATGCAAATGGTGGAAACATCATGCTTGGCGTATTGCATGGTATCGTAAATAGCCAAAGTTGCCGGAACCGAACCGCCCGGAGAGTTTATATAAAGTTTGATATCGTCCTTGGAATCCTGTCCGTCTAGAAACAAAAGCTGGGCGATTATGGCGTTGGCCACGGGGTCAACAATCGGCCCGCCCAAAAAAATAATCCGGTCTTTTAAAAGCCGCGAATAGATATCATAAGCCCGCTCCCCGAATTGGGATTTTTCAATGACGGTGGGGATGAGGTATTGATTATAGATTTCTTTGTTCATAAGGGTATAGGGTTTAGCCAATAGGGTACTATTTTAAACGAAGTTTGTTTTCTCTAGAAATTGAAATACTTTCTCATTTCTTGCGATACCATAAGCATATTCAAAAATTTGTTTTTTGTCAATTTTTTTGGTTTCTTTTTCCGGCATTCCGGAGTAAGAGATAAAGCGGTTGATTTCATTTTGCACTTCTTCTTCCGTCGGCTCTATTTTTTCCTCTTTAGCGATTTTTCTAAGTACCAAGGCGATTTTAACTCTTCTTTCGGCGTCTTTAACCCAGTCCAATTTTAAATCTCCCGCGCTTTTTTTAAGATTTGATAAATATTCATCAAACTTCAGGCCCATGCGTTTCACTCCGTTTTTCAGCTCGCTTACCATTTTTTCAAGTTCGGAGTTTATTAAAATCTCGGTAATTTCTGCCGTGGTTTTAGTAGCTATTTCATCCGCTATTTTGATGCGGAGACGCTCTTTTTCTTTTCTTTCTTTTTCGAGCATGATTCCTTCACTAATACTTATTCGCAGATTTTCCACTCCGGAAAATTTTCCAAGGCCCTTGGCAAATTCGTCGGTAAGTTCCGGTAACTTTCGTTCCTGCACCAGATTCATTTTTGTTTTGAATGTTATATTTTTGCCTGCGAGTCTCGAAACTTGCCCGGCAGGACCTTGGGTTAGGGCCTTGTCATGGAAGTTATCCGGCAGTTTCACCGAAAACTCTTTTATTTCTCCGGCGACCATGCCGATAAGTTTTTCTTCAAGCCCCGGAATGGTTTTTTTCTCCCCTAAGACCAGCGGGTGACTCTTTGATTCAAACCCGTTTAGTTTCGTGATTCCGTCAAATGTTTCAAAATCAATTTCTACGGCATCCCCGAATTGGGCGGGCCGTGAAACCGTAATCAGGGAAGCGCGCGATTCTCTGATGAAATTCAGCGTGTCTTCTACTTCTTTTTCTGAAACTTCGGGCGTCTTTTTTTCTTGGGAAACCGAGGAAGCAATTTTTTTATAGTCGGGGAGCGCTATAGAGGGCAGAAGCGACAAGATTATTTTAAATTCAAGCTCGCTTCCCGGGGCAAGTTTGGTAATTGTTATTTCCGGCTGACCGATAGGTTCTAATGTATCTTGTACGGTTTCGCTATTTTTATGAAGGGTTTCGTCAAAAATTTTGGGATAATTTTTCTCAATGTATAATTTAGCCGCGCGTTCATAAATCGCGTATTCGCCGAACCTTTGTTTGACGATTTCCAAAGGCGCGCGCCCCGGTCGGAATCCTTCAAGCGGTTTTTCTTGGGTAAGCAAAATAGCCGCTTTTTCAAGAAAGGGTTTTAATTCATCGCGCGGAACATTTACCAGTATTTCAATTTGCGAGCGGGGTAGCGTTTTTGTTTGATAGTTCATTGGTAACACGAGACAAGCGACATATTTCATGTTACTTGTTTCTTTTCTTTAATTTGTGCTACTTTGATAAATAAGGTCTTTTAAATAAGAATAATACGGTAAAAAGACGTGAAACAGGACTTATGGGGGGCTTGTAAGTTTTTGATTCCCGCGGTAATACTTTATTATATCGTACGCTGGTTCTATGATTTAATTGAAAATTTTTGGTGGGATACTGTTTTATTCAGGTTCCATATTTTTGTTGATGGTGAATGGAGGAAAATTTTTCTGTTTTTGGCGAGCGTTGTTTTAACCGCAACGCTCTTGTTGGTTGTGGGACGAATATTAAGATTTAAAGCTGTAAAGACGGGTCTTGATTTTATCGCGCGCCATATTCCTCTTTTGAAATATTTTTGGAGCGGCGGGGAAGATGCGCTTGATGGCCATCGCATAACACCCGTTCTTTTTCAGCATCCTATGGCCGGAGAATGGAAAATCGGTTTTATTATGGGAGACCAAAAGCTTAGTGACGGAAAGGAGTTTTACAGAGTGTTTTTTATAACCGGAGTGGGGGACCACCAGTTTATTGACAAGTCCCGTCCGGATTTAATTATTCCGCTTGCCAACTCCGCGCCCGAAGTGATGCAGTTTGTCGCTTCTTTTATGGCTTCCGGTCCCAAAGTTTTAACCAGGAAAAACGGCCCCGTTAAACCGCCTCTATCCGGAGATGGTCCATGATAAAAAGATTTTTTAAAGCCGTCGGGAGAATGTTTGTTGGAATTTGGGATTTTTTTATGCCGTTACCTTCGCCTTCCGTAGTTCATACTAATTTTTGTGTCCATTGCCGATATGAATATCCGGAAGAATATCTGGCCAAAAAAACCTTCAAAAAAGAATATGACAACGGCAAATACTCGGTTTATTATCTATATCTTTGTCCGGCCTGCGTATTGATAAACCCCCGGTTCCATCATGCCGAAATCACGCGCGGTTCAAGTGTTTGCTGTTTCTGGGAAGATGATGAAGGGAATATTTACGAATTTTATGAATTCAAGGAAAACGGCAATGGTTTCAGTAAAACTAATCGTTTAGGCGATTAGTTTTTTTACGCCGCTTTTTGGGCTTCGCGCGGTTTTGATTTTGCACCGCTTCTTTTTGTTTTTAATTCTTCTTCGTATGCTTTTTTAAACAATTCAAGCGCACCTTTTTCCCTAAAATCCGCTGAGGATTTTGTTGACAGCAAATTTAAATCAGAAACGAGGTGATCAAGAGATGTTTTGGCACCAAAGTAGTCTTGCGAATAAATATCATCTTCCGTCATATTTTCGTTGTCGGCAAGAAATTCTTTGACCGGAGTTACCGAATCAAGGTCAACAATCCGGCAATCAAGAGTGATGTTGTGGGTTGAGATATAGCCGTGGTGAAGTTTCAATTTTCTGATTTTGGCGACTTGCTGTCCGAGCGTTTCCGAAAACCACCGCAGATAGTCCTCTGAAGAAAATTGATCAGGATCTTTTCCAAGTTCTGCCGAAACGATTCTTCGCGCGTCGTCAATTGCTTTTTCCTGGTCTTCACTGTCCCTATTATCCAGATATGCTATACGTTCTTTTGTTCCGAACGCGCGAACTTCGGCAACGGGATGCATTTCTTCGTTCATGAACCCGCGTTTCCTTGCTTCTTCCACGGATATTTTTTCTTCGTCAACAATAATTTCTTCAAGATCAATAATGCCAAGCACCCGGTGAGTTCGAATACCCGCGTGAATAAATTTTTCCGAATAGTTCATATCGCGAAGCGCAAATTCATAATCCATAAGACCCGGGGCCTTTCTCGGATCACCGTTATCTAATGGGTCATCCCGCTTCGTATTTTCAATAACGTAATTTTCTTCTAGTGTTTCTTTATAATAATAACCAATTCCCTTTGCATCCACATCGCGATACATACGCCCTTCTCTGTCCTTGAATATAACCGGACCGAATGAGCCGCTTCTTCCCGTACTATCTTCCGGCATAATGACGGGCCTTCGTTTTTTCTCCTGGTATTTTTCCGAATTTTTTGTGAAAAAAATTCCAAGCGGGGTTTGCTTTCCAACCTCGAACTTAAACGGAAGCTCGGGGAAAGCCGTGTTTCTTTTGATGACGGTGTTTTTTACTTCAAGCGCCGGAAGGCGGTATTGTTCTTTGCTCCGCGCTTTTTCAAAATCGGGGGATCCGACGGGAAGTTTTTTTGATTTTTCGAAATTGTTCATTCTGATGTTAAAATCTGTTTTTTTAAAGTATCCTTACCAGTAATAAAGCAACAATATTCACAATCTTAATCATAGGATTTATGGCCGGTCCAGCGGTGTCCTTATACGGGTCTCCTACCGTGTCTCCGGTAATTGCCGCCTGATGTGCTAATGATTTTTTGCCGCCGTAGTTTCCTTCCTCAATATATTTTTTGGCATTGTCCCAGGCCGCTCCTCCGGCGGTCATGGAGATGGCAACAAATAGTCCGGTAATAATTGAGCCGACCAAAACCCCGCCGAGCGCTTTGGGTCCGAGAATAAATGCCGTTAAAATTGGCACGATTACCGGAATAAGAGCCGGAACAATCATTTCCCTGATAGCGGCTTTGGTTACGATATCAACTGCTTTTCCGTATTGGGGCTTGGCGGTTCCTTCCATAATCCCTTTAATTTCTTTAAACTGCCTGCGAACTTCGGTAACTACTTCTCCCGCGGCTTTGCCAACCGCCCTCATGGCAATGGACGCGAAAAGATAAGGCATCATGGCTCCGATAAAAAGTCCGGCCAGAACCAGGGGGTCGGAAAGATCAAAAGAAACATTTTTTCCGAAATTTTTAAGTTCCTCCACATAAGAGGCGAACATTATAATGGAAGCAAGTCCGGCTGAGGCAATAGCATATCCCTTGGTAACTGCTTTGGTCGTATTTCCAACCGCGTCCAGGGGGTCCGTTACGGCCCTGACTTTTTCGTCAAGTCCAGCCATTTCGGCAATGCCTCCGGCATTATCCGTGATCGGACCGAAAGCGTCTATGGCCACAATGATTCCGGCCATGCTTAACATGGTTGTTGCGGCCAAAGCCACTCCATAAATTCCGGCAAGCCAAAAAGACCCGAGCATTCCTCCTAAAATTATCAATACCGGAAAAGTAGTTGCCTCCATAGACATAGCCAATCCAATAATCATGTTTGTTCCGTGGCCGGTGGTTGAGGCGCGGGCAATACTTTGCACCGGCCTGAATTTCTTGGAAGTATAATATTCGGTTGCCAAAACCATGAGGGCCGTTACCGCCAAGCCGATTAAGGAAGCGGCATAATTTTTGCCGGGGTTTTCCAATTCACCGTACCAAAAAAGAGGAATTAAAAATATAGCTGACAAAAAAGCTGACGCAATCAATCCTTTATAAAGCCCGCCCATTATTGAGCCGGATTTTCCGATTTTAACCAGCAAACTTCCTAAAATTGAAGCAATGATGGAAAGACCGCCGATCAAAAGCGGAAGCATTACATAAAAAGACGCGGCTCCGAACGTAAGCGAGCCCAAAAGCATTGCCGCGATTATTGTTACAGCGTATGTCTCAAAAAGATCCGCGGCCATTCCGGCGTCGTCTCCCACGTTATCTCCGACATTATCGGCAATAACCGCCGGATTTCTTGGGTCATCTTCCGGAATTCCAGCTTCAATTTTCCCGACTAAATCCGCTCCCACGTCAGCACCCTTGGTATAAATTCCTCCGCCAAGGCGCGCGAACACTGAAACCAAGGAACCGCCGAAAGCCAGTCCGATTAATGGCGCTAAATCATGCACAAACCAGTAAAATAGCGAAACCGATAAAAGTCCGATTCCAACAACCAAAAATCCGGTTACTGCCCCGCCTTTATAGGCGAGAATGAATGCTCGGGAAAGTCCTAATTTTGCCGCTTCTGCGGTTCGCGAGTTTGAATCAACCGCGGTCATCATGCCGAGAAATCCTGCCAAAGTTGAACTTAAGGCTCCGATTAAAAAACCTATTGCGGTAGGCCAGCCGAGATATTTAGTAAAGCCGATTATAAGAAAAAGAATTACGGCTACAAAAAGGATTGTTTGATTTTGCCGTCTAAGGTACGCCCTTGAGCCTTCCTTGATGGCATCGGAAATTTCAACCATCTTGGAATCGCCTCGCGGATGTTTCATTACTTGGCCACGAAGCCATAAGGCGAAAACGACTGATATGAGAGAAGTGATGATGGGGAAGAGTAACATTTTTGGGGCGACTCGAATGACTCTAATTTTTCACGCGAATGACTCGAATACGTATTCGTGTCATTCGGGTGTCATTCGTGTATTGGAGTCGCTTTTATTATTTAGATTTTTTGGCCGTTTTTTTCTTTTTCGTCTTTTTCTCTTTTGGCTTTTCTTCCGGCCCTTTTTCTTCTGTTTCTTTTTCTTTTTTAGGTTCCATTTCTTTATCAGCTTTTTTTTCTTCGGAGGCCCGCCCGTCAGCGCGAGGCTCGCTTTCGGCGGCTGATTTTTCTGTTGTTTCCGGTTCAGTTTTTATTCCTTCTGTTTGCTCGCGCGCTCTGATGTCAATCCGCCAGCCGGTAAGTTTTGCGGCAAGCCTGGCGTTTTGCCCGCCCCGACCTATGGCAAGCGACAATTGGTCGTCGGCTACAAGCGCCTGCGCTTCTTTTCTTCTTTCAAAAATTTTTACTTCCAGAACCTTGGCCGGAGAAAGAGCGTTCGCAACGAATTTTGCAATATCATCAGCCCACTCAATTATATCAATTTTTTCTCCTCCCAATTCATTGATAACGGTTGTTACCCTGACGCCTTTCTGCCCTACCAAGGACCCCACCGGGTCTATATTTTCTTCCTTGGATTCAACCGCAACCTTGGTTCGGGACCCCGCCTCTCTGGCAAGGGATTTTATTTCCACGGTGCCGGCGGCGATTTCCGGAACCTCAATTTCAAAAAGTTTTTTGATTAAGCGCGGATGCGCTCGGGAAAGGAAAATTCCGGGGCCCTTGGGGCTTGATTCAACCAATGAAATTATGGCCTTAACCCGTTCTCCCAGACGGTAGCGTTCCCCGGGAATTTGCTCTTCCGGCGGCAAAACTCCAATCCCGTGCCCGAGGTCAATGTAAACATTTCTTCCCTCAATTCTTTGCACGATTCCTGAAACGAGCTCTCCTTCTTTGTTTTTGTATTCTTGAAATACCGCTTCTCTTTCGGCCTCGCGGATTCGCTGTATTATCACTTGTTTGGCGGTTTGCGACGCGATTCTTCCGAAATCGGAATGCGGCTCAAGCGGAAATTCAAGCTCGTCTTCGGGTTTGGCGTCCTTTTTTATTTTTATTGCTTCCTCCAGCATTAAATGTTTTTCAGGATTAAAACGCACTTTTTTTTCTTCCGGATTTTCCGAAAATTCTTCTTCTGCGTCTTCTTTCCTCTTCCCCCTTTTTAATTCTTCTTCGTTTTTTAAATTTTTAGCGGAGGAGGATTCTTCCGGCGCCAATTCTCCGGCGGCTTCAGCCAGTTTTCTCGCCCTTTCTTCTTCCTCGGCTTTTACTTCTTCCTCGGATTTAATCATGGTTTCGTCCACCACGATTTTTATCTGGGTAAAACTAAGCTCGTCCGTTTCCGGGTTGAATTTGGCTTTTACAATCTGTCCTTTTTTGCCATAGTCCTTTTTATAGGCCGCGGCCACGGCCATTTCAATTGTTTCCAGCACTTTTTCCTGGGAAATTCCCTTTTCTTCGGCCAACTGCTGTACGGCTTGTTTAAAATTCTTTAAGTCCATATTTTTAGTGACATGTGACATGAAACATGTGGCAAGTCTTTTGTGACATACGGCATGAGACATTGAGACATGTAGCATGTATTATTGCTAATACGGATTTATTCGTAAAGCAATTACAAAAACCATGTCTCATGTTACTTGTCCTTTATCACCACTTTCCATGTCTCTTGTCCCATGTCCCTTGTCACTATTTAAAGATCCGCATTATCAGCGGACCATGATTGAAAAATCACTACTATCAATAGGGTAGCAAAACAAATGATACATGTCAATAACAGGTTCTTTAAAATAATGGGGGCGTTTATGGAACTGCTTTATCAAGCTATAATCGCGTTTTTGTTTGTTTTTATTGTATTCTTTATTCTAGGTGTTTCTGGGTGTCTTTCATATGGACATAAAGCTGAACCTTTTCTTTTTTCTGTGGCTGTTGTATCTTTTTTTGTTGTTGTAATTTTGCTTGCAGGCATCGCGGTTGTGTGGTTTTGGGAGATACCGGCAGCGGCACATCCTTTCTTGAAAAAAGTTATTGCTTTTTTGCTCGTTTCAGCGTTTGGTTGTTTGGGAGGAATGACGGCCGGGGACGTAGGAAATATGCGAATAACTAGAAACCGTTAAAAATCTTCGGAAAAATTCCGGAGTATTTTTTTAAGCAGTGTGAACGCCCGAACCCCCCCTAAAAACAAAAAATAAAAATATCCCTTCTATACGCTTAAGCGTATAGGAGAGATAAAATAGAAAATACAGTTTCTCCTAAAATGCATAAGAAAAAAACAGGAATAAAAAAACTCCGGAAAAATTCCGGAGTATTTATATATTATAATTTATTTGGTTCATTATTTGGTTCGGGCGTGGCTGTCTCCGGCGCCTGATTTTCGGGTTTCGTTTCCGGCGCCGCGGATACCGGCTCTTTTTTGCCCTCTTTGATTTCCGGAATATCTTTTGCCGGCGGAGGGTCTTTTTTAACTTCTCTTTGTGGAATTAATTTTCTTAAGTATCGTTTCTGTTCGTCAGTGAATTTAATCATCAGAGTCCTTTCTAAGGCCTCAATGCTTCGGTGTTTTGCCAAAGGATGAATTTTGTGTCCTGCTTCGTGTATGAGCGTGGCAACGGAGTCCTGCCAGTTCGGGTGGCGGCTTTTGGCGGCGTTCAGAAAAATCATGTCAAGGTCGGGCGCGTAAAGACCGCTTACCGCTTTTCTCGGGGGCTTGTCATCCATGCTTACCAGCCGTTTCTTTTTTCTTATCGCGTAAATTCCTTTTTCCAAAACATCCACGATTTGTCTGAAGTGCCAGTCAACTAAGCGGTCGCCCGAGGTGGGCAGTTTGTGTTTTCTTTTTTTGGACATTTTGGTTTACCACCTTTCGCATTTAATTTCTTTGGGGCCGCCGTATATTAGTTCCAAGGCCGTATCCGCGCAGATTGTTAAGAAAGCTAAAACAAAAATAGCACTTATCGTGCTATTTTGTCAACGTGCGCCTACCAGGGCTCGAACCTGGAACCCCCTGCTTCGAAGGCAGGTACTCTATCCAATTGAGCTATAGGCGCATTCATTGCAAAAATAACATAAAAAGCGGCAAAAATCAAATAAAAGATGACAAAAACAGTTTTTTATGTTAAAAATAAAGCAATGAAAGAAATTAAAATTCCCAAAGAAATTTCAGAGGTTGCTGAAAAATTGCAGGCACAAGGATTTCAGGCATATGTTGTCGGCGGGTGCGCGCGGGATTTGTTATTGGGGATTAAACCCGCTGACTGGGATATAACTACTGATGCTAAGCCGGAAGAAATTCAGAAAATTTTTCCTGACAGTTTTTATGCCAACCAGTTTTTGACTGTTACCGTAAGAACTGACGCGGAAGATGAAACAGTAAAAGAAGTTGAGATAACAACTTTTCGAGCCGAAGGAAGATATACCGATAAACGCCATCCGGATGAAGTTAGATTTGCCGAAACGTTGGAAGAAGATTTAAGCAGAAGAGATTTTACGATTAATGCAATCGCATTAGAAGCGACAAGCGACAAGCGACAAGCGACAAGTAACATGTCCCATGTCCCATGTCTCATGTCACTAATCGATCCGTTTGACGGACAGGCAGATTTAGAGAAAAAACTAATCAGGGCGGTGGGAGAGGCGGAAAAAAGATTTGAAGAAGACGCCCTGAGAATGTTAAGGGCGGCGCGATTTGCGTCTCATTTCGGTTTTTTCATTGAGGAAAAAACCCTGGAAGCTATTAAAAACAATGCCGGGTGGCTTCAGGCGATTTCTAAAGAGCGTATTCGTGATGAATTCATAAAAATAGTTGCTTCAAAAAATGCCAAGGAGGGGATGGAGCTTTTGCGTGAAACCGGCATTTTGAAACACATAGTCCCCGAACTTCTGGAAGGATACGGAGTTGGGCAGAATAAGCATCATATTTATACTGTTTGGGAGCATAATTTAAGGGCGTTGGAATATGGAGCAAGCCAAAATTATCCGGTTGACGTAAGAATCGCCGCCTTGTTTCATGATATTGGCAAACCCCGCGCTAAACGAGGTGAGGGGCCGGATTCAACTTTTTACGGACATGACGTTGTGGGAGGGAAAATGAGTTTTGAAATTTTGACCCGGCTTCGCTTCCCGGCTAAAACCGCGGAAAAAATAGCCAAGCTTGTTCGCTGGCATCTTTTTAATTATAAATTGCGAAGAGATGCGGAGGAAGAAATAAGAAAAGAGCTAGGAGAAAAACCTAACCCGCTGGACCCGGAAGAGATTGAATTGAAGGGACAAAATTATACAACTGACGCCTCCATCAGGCGGCTTATTAGGAATATTGGGCCGGAAAATATGGATGATTTGGTAAAAGTCCGCATTTGCGACCGTATCGGTTCCGGAGTTCCCAAGGCGGTGCCGTATCGCTTAAGGCATTTTCAATACAGGGTGGAAAAGATTTTACGGGAGGGAGAGGCCGTTAAAGTTACTATGCTGAAAATTAACGGTGATGATTTAAAAAAACTTTTGAATTTGTCTCAAGGGCCGAAGATCGGTCATATTTTAAACGCGCTTTTTGAAGAAGCGCTTGATGATGCGGCGAAAAATAATCGTGAATATCTTGAATTACGCGCCGTTAAATTAAACAAATTATCCGAAGAAGAACTGGTTGAATTTCGCAAAAAAGCCCAAAATAAGGTAGAATTGATAGAGGAGAAAAGAGATGCCGAAATAAAAAAGAGGTACTGGGTTAAGTAAGGTGCGTGTTGTCTTTAGGTTATGTACTGTTAATAAATCCAAAATTCCAATATCCAAATCCCAAATAATATCAAAATTCAAATGACCAAAACACAAAAATTTTGATATTTGAATTTTGAAGTTTGAGTTTGTTTGGGATTTGGGATTTTGAAATTGGGATTTTATTGAATTGGCTGCCATCCTATCATCCTACACCGCATATATATTTATTAGTTTTCTTCCGCCAATAATCTGGCTTTTGTTTTATTTACGCGAGGATTCCAGACCCGAGCCGAAGCGTTTGCTTTTTTTGGTTTTTATCGGAGGAATTGCTTCGGCGATTTTTGCCATTGTGGCCGAGCTTTTGTTTTTCGGAAGCTGCCACGATTTAAACCCCGCTTCGTCACCCGACCAGCCGGGCTGTTTTGAAGGAATTGTGGCCCTTATTAATCACGGTATTACAATTGACCAGTTTCCGTTTTTTGTTTTTCTTGGAATTGCTTTTTTGGAAGAATATTTTAAATACGCGGCTGTGCGCATTTTGGTTTTGGGCAGGCGTGAATTTGATGAGCCGATTGATGCCATGATTTATATGATGACCGCGGCTCTTGGGTTTGCGGCGATTGAAAATTTTCTTTTCATTCTTCCTTCTCCTGAAAAAATCATTGATTTGGGATTTCAGTTTTCTTCATTCCAGCTGACGGCCAATCGTTTTATTGGAGCCAATTTACTGCATGTCACAAGTTCCGGAATCGTGGGGTTTTTCCTGGCCAGAGCATTTTTTTCGCATTATCGCCATCATTTTCTGGCCATTGGTATTATTCTGGCCTCTTTGTTGCACGGCCTCTTTAACTATCTTATAATTAAAGAAGGATTATTCCCCGGGAATATTAACCTTTTGATAGTATTGCTTACGACCATGTCCCTGGTTGTTTTGATAGAGTTTGAGCAGTTAAAAAAGAAACAAGCGACAAATAAATTATGAATAAATTAAACAGAAATCATATTATTTCTTTCGTTGCTATTGGCGGTATCATTTTTGCCGCCTTTAATTTTTAACGGCTCAAATAATCAGCCGCTTTTTGATAACACCGACAATTTCGTTTTGTTCACCTAAGAAGACCGCGATTTTTTCTCATATAAAATCTTCCGAAGCGCAAGCGCCAATGTTGATGTAAATGACACACTTGTTGCAACTATTACAAGTTCCATAACCACAAGTTTTGTTGATTCCGGATTAACTCCCAATACTACCTTCTTCTACAAAGTTTTTATCTTTGACAAGGTGGGATTGTCTCAAGGAAGCAACGAAGTTTCCGCAACCACAGAATCCGAGCTTCCTCCACCACCTCCACCTCCCCCCTGTCCCTTATCCGCCCCTCCTTTTCAGAATATTATTCTTTCAGAAGACACGGTAATTCCTCAAGGAGCTAACTGCATTAGTCAATAGAATTTGGTATAATTAAAACATAATGAAAAATCTTCGCGCTCATCATCTTTTATCTTTTCTGGCCGCGGGCGGTGTTGCTTTGGCCGCTTTGAATTTCAGCGGTTCCAATACGCAACCGCTTTTTAATTCCAGTGACAGTTTCGTTTTGTTTGCCAGCGAAGAAGTCAAGATTGAGGAAGGAACTCAAATTTCAAGTGGCGATATTGGTTCTAACAAAACCATAGATGTTCAGAAAGACGCGATTATCAACGGCAACCTTTTTGCTGACAAAATTACTTTAGATAAAAACACAACAATAAACGGCAATGTTTCTTTCAACAAACTTCAAATAAAAAAGGAAAACGCAAATATTAGGAACTCAAATCAAGCCAGTTTCTCTACCCATAGCTAATCTTCCCGATGTTCCGGATTTCCAAACAGGAACGCAAGTTTTTAGATTCGAAGGGGTAACCAATACTTTATCGGCAGGAAATTATCGCAATATTGTTTTAGAAAAAAACAGCCGCCTTGTTTTAACTGGCGGCGTTTATGATTTAGACAAACTCGATTTGAAAGAAAGTTCTGTCATAATTTTTGCAACGACGACCGTTTTAAATATCAAATCCGAATTGAAAGCGCAACAAAAAATTTCTATCCTGCCGGGTCAGAATGTTAAATTTGATGATTTACGCATAAATTTTCAAGACAAAAAGCCGATTGAGTTCGGCAAAAACTCATTTTTTAATTTCAAACTCCTTGCTCCCAAAGCGGAGGTTCATGTTGGAGAAGCAACGACTTTAAGAGGGCAAATACTGGCAAAGAAAATTAAGATTGAGAAGGTTTCGGTTTTGGGCAAGGAAGAATTTCTTGTAAAGGATGGCGATTCTGAAAAGATTGTAGAAGATCAGGGTTTAAAGTTTATAGTGAATGAGATAATAATACTATTTGCCGAAGAGGCAACCAGTATCGATGTGCAAAATACTGTTTTTCCTTTCGGAGGAAGTATTATTGGTATTATCCCACAACCCAAAATATACAAAATTGAAGTTCAGACGACTACTGTTTCAGAACTAAACAATATTATTTTCCAACTTAGAAATAGCGGAAACCCACTAATTATTGCAGTTACGCAAAACTTTGTAGAATAATAAGAAAATTTATGTCGGACAAAATACTTGAAACATTTATTAAATCATTATTAATAGCTGGTATTGTTATTTCCCTACTTATTCCCCGGATGTTGTTTCCTAGTTCTAAGCTGCCTCCTTGTTATATCCATTCAGTAGAATCGTTTCAGGGTTATGCCCTAATGTTTGTTTTTGGCTTTATTATGGTTGTAGCGATGTTTCATCTATTTCGAAATGAGCATATCTTTATTGTGCGATTGCTAAGAGCTGTAATCTTCATTTCAATACTTTTATTTATTTTTTCCATTATTATGGCTAGTTTGCACACCTCGCGCGGAAATACAACAGGAAAAAGAATAGCACAGATGAGAATGGTGCAGTCGGCATTAAATGAATATTATAAGCAAATAGGATTATACCCGGTTATTACAAAAGAAAATGCCTGTGAGCGATGGAAGGCGCTGGAACCTGAATTAGAACACTATCTATCATCTGATTTTATGCCGCGCTTACCAAGCGATCCGCGGGCACGTAGAAATATAGAATATCAGTATGACTATAAGAGCGCCACAGATGGTTCGTCGTATGTTATCAAAGCAAACCTACATTACCTTGATGCAAGTACGGTACTAGAAAATGATATTGACGGTGAGATATTTGGTGTCGATTGCGATGATCCGATGTATTGTATTGGGCCGGAATAATTATTTAAAATTCTAAAGCCGGTACTGCTTGCTTTGTTTATTCCATATATTGCTATACTCATCCTTTTGATTTGATTTGGAACCCTATATTTCATATTTATTTTTTCTATTAAACTTATGAGAAAAAAAGTTTTATATATTATTGCTGGGTTTGGAATCATTTTTGTGTTTACTGTGAAGGCGGCGATTTTTGTTGATATAGATTTTTTAAACCTTGAGCAGGAAAATCCCCGGTTTATTGTTGCTTACAATCAAATAAAAGCCGTTGATGCTTGGCGGTTACTGAATTCTATCAGCACAAATTTTACGAAAGTTAAGATTGGGATTATTGATTCCGGAATTGATGCCGGCCATTCTGAATTTAGTCCTGAGTTTAAAGAAGTTGATTTAAATGGAACTTCAGATTTTGCTAGAAAAGATCAGGACCCCGGAGGGCATGGGACGCAGGTCTCCGGTATTATTGGTGCAAATAATATTTCTTTTCCTAACCCAGATAATTATTTTTCTCCTCAAATGAATGGCATTCTTTCTGGTGTTCACAATTTGCCTTATTCTTTAAAAGTTGATTTTGACGGAGGAGAAAAAAGTTTTTTCAATTTATTTAAGGTCTATGGCAAGCTATTTGATTTGGCAGTAATCAGGGGAGTAGACATAGTTAATTTAAGCAAGGTTTCAACAGCCGAAACGCCATTTCAGTGTCTTGCATACCAAGGCGCTAATGGTATTTACGCACTTCAATTACTTTCGTACTTTAATACTCTTTTTGTGGTTGCCGCTGGTGAAACTTTTCCCGGTTCTATTACTTCAGAAGATGCGGATTGTTCTTTCCCTGCTAATTTAGGTAACGATTTATCAAATGTCATAACGGCTGGCGGCCTTGCTTCTGATGGCAAAAATCGTTTTGTTGGGTCGCCATCCGGAAATGCCGTGAATATCGCAGCGCCCGCATCAGATGTGTATGCCCCAAAACCTGGTAATGAATATGATGAATTCTTCGGCGACACCTCTGCTTCCGCCCCCATGGTAACTGGTGTTGCTGGTCTACTCAAGGCCATCAAGCCCGAACTCACGCCATCCCAAATCAAACAGATTTTGATTGAAACCGCGGACCCCATTCAAACTGGAGAACCAGATAAAAGAATCGGAACAGGGTGTTATGCGAACCCGAGTGATCCCGTAAACACTGGCTGTCGCTTGAACGCCGAAAAAGCTGTTTGTCATCAATTAGTGTTGAACTGTGTTCCTCCTTCACCTCTTGTCGGCGGCAACTTCCCCATCTCAACCGCCCCTCTTCCCCAGATTCGTCCAGCAGTTGCCTTTGACGGAGAGAATTACCTGGTTGTTTGGATGGATGCCAGGGACGGACAACCGGAACATCAAAGCTAATTAGAAGAACTTTTGTTGTTGAAAATCCAGCAGGTATTTTTGGTATAATAGTGGATAATGGCGTGGGCTGTAAGAATTTAGTGAGCAGTGCCATCGTTCGTCTAAATGGCAAAGAAATTTTCGGCGTGATATAATGAAAATATGAACAAAAAAATTTTAATCCTTATCGTTATAATAATTGCTGTTATTTCAACCGGTGTTTATTTTTGGTTACAACAAATACCTGTGTCATTGGTTGAAATATTGCCTAAGCCAATAATGCCGTCCGTGCCCACTAAGAATGATAAAACAATTACAAGGGGAAAAGAAGAATGGTTAGAATATAAGAGACCTGATTTTGGGTTTTCTTTTTTGTACCCGCCATTCTTAAAAGCTTCTTCTATGGGTTCTAACTTTATACAGCAGAAACTTGATGCGGGGGAAATGATTTCTGGTACTATACCGCCATCATTTGATACAATTCTCTTTTTAGATGACAAAAATAATGAATGGTTCCTAGTAGAGATATTTCATGAATTGCGACAGGCGTTAACTCCTGATGTAATCTATCAAGCATGCGACACCCAGTTTAATGGAGGCCAGCTTGTTAATCGTATAACTAATGCGGGTGATACTGTATTTTTGGAGCGCAAATCAATCTCTCCCTACGGCGCCAGTGAGCCAGAATTTATATTTAATTATTTCTATTGCTTTAAAACTCTCAAGGATGATGTTGTTGTTTTGACGGTGAGACAATTACAGCCACTCAATTCTAATAAACCGGCGGATTTAGATAGGATAATGTTAAAAATTATGGCTAGCCTAAAAACATTTTAAACGAGCCCGCTATCATGACAAAATACATTAACATAAACATAGTAATTTAAATAGCACCATGGTTAATCAGACAAAAATTTCAGTTAGACACGCCGCTACTGCAACTGTGTTCTTAGCTTTTATTATTTTTGTCGGCCAGAATCCACGATCTACAAACAGTTCAACTGTAATTCCATCTGGAGGAATTGCTTTTGGGCGGTATGTCTAAGGTTTAATAAAATCGCGATTCGTGCTAAAATAAGGGTATGAAAAGATCAAAAAAAATATTTTTATTTTTTATTCTATTGATAATAGTTATTATCTTTGGGCTGTTTTTATATTTAAACTCCCCTTTTATTCACTGGAAATATGCAAATCCAAATAGAGAGCAATTAAGCCGGTTAAAGACGTTAGAGCTTTCTCTCGATCTTTATCGCGACAAGAAAGGATCTTATCCGGTTGTCGGGTCGGATTGCCAGGAAGTTTCAATTCTCAAACAGTATTTAATCCCTGAATTTTTAGGAGAAAGAGATGCCGTTTACGGTTACCCCGCAAATTACGCAAACCCTCCAAGATATTTTTATGCAAATTCTCCAGATGGCAGACAATTTGTCTTGAAAACATTACTTACTAAGGACTCGTCTGCTCTTAAAAATGATTTGGATGGAACTATATTAGGGTGCAATTGTGATGACCCTAATTATTGTACAAGCGGCTCAAATTAAAAAATAAATAGCTTTCAAAATTTATGTTCAATAAAATTATTTTAACTTCAGCTATATCATTTTTTCTAATTGCCGGAATTGCCTCAAATTTTTCCGACAGATTTAAACAGCCAAAGATTATTTGGGGTCCGGAGGAAATTGAAACCTCGGTTTTTAGAGGGGGGACTAGAACTATTGCAGTAAATTTTTCTAGCAATCAAAACATTCCTAATGCTAACATTTTTATTACCCCAAGTATTCGTTCTTTAATAAAATTTTCTACAATCTCGTTAAACGTCGTCAGCGGCAATAATTCATTGGAATTTGCCATAACAATTCCAAAAGACAATAAGAAAAAAGAGTTTGAGGGCACGCTTCATATTAGAAGTGGAAATCGGACAATTTCAAGGCCGTTAAAAATTGAAATTGAAGTTTTAAATACACAAAACCTTGAACAGGAGATATCAGATTTGCTCTTTCAACAGTTTGGAACTACCACCCCATTACTCCCGGCGGATGTTAAATTTTTATTCGCAAGTACTACCCCAGAGGCAGATTTATTGATAAATGATGGATCAAATCTTCCGTATGTGTTTAAATTAAGCTCGGTTAATTTTATCAGGAATCTTCCTATTGATGATAGTGTTACAAATGTTATTCCAGATTTAATGGTTTTGACGAAAAGTAAAGGAATCAGGACAGATGATATTGAAGATAATTTATCTCAAAATAATTGGCATAGAGATGATCCAACTAGCCCTATATTAATAGTTGACGAAGCAGTTACTTTTGTTCCGGGTTGGACGCTTTATGATTCAGATGGCAATGGAATAGTTGATATATTGGTACGAGTGTTTGATGGTAATACGCATATTGTTTTACGGCCGGTAGATGCTGAAAATATTTCAGCAAAAATATTTCTTGTTCCTGCTGGTATTCCTACTT
Source organism: Parcubacteria group bacterium GW2011_GWA2_42_14 (assembly GCA_000998135.1). GTDB lineage: Bacteria > Patescibacteriota > Minisyncoccia > Sungbacterales > GWA2-42-14 > GWA2-42-14. The sequence goes on along the minus strand of LCCV01000008.1, from coordinate 22,790 downwards.
CAGCGGTAACCACTTTACATGAGCTTACCCACGTCTTTAATTTTCGTACCTTGTGCGGAGATAATTTGAATTGGTTTAATTCCCAAGCAGAAGAAGATTTTGTTTCTCCGCCTAATTTGGAGAATCTGTATATTGATATTTTTGCTACTACCCCTCGTGGTACTGAAACATTAAATTCTTCTGTTGATAGAATTTTAAATCTTTTTCCTAACACTCAAAACTGCCTTGAACGTCTTGATTTAACTCGTCCAACCGCAGTAACCTTAAATACCCCAACCAATATTTCTACCTCAACAGTAACTTTGTCGTGGTCACAAAATACTGACCGCGATTTTTCGTCGTACAAAGTTTTTCGTGATACTAACCCCAATATTACAGTCAACGATTTTCTTGTTACAACCCTTACATCTTTCAATACAACAAGTTTCATTGATTCAGGCTTAGCTCCCAACACCGCCTTCTTCTACAAAGTTTTTGTTTTTGACAAAGCGGGACTGTCGCGAGGAAGCAACGAAGTTTCTGCAACCACAGAATCCGGGCGTCCCATCTTGTTGGGTTCAAATTTCCCGGTTTCTATCGCCCCCAATCCTCAAACGCATTCATCTGTTGCCTTTGATGGAACCAATTATCTTGTTGTCTGGACAGATGCCAGGACCGGAACGGAAAACGATATTTTTGGAGCTCGGGTAACACCGGAAGGCGTAGTTCTTGATCCTGATGGTTTTCCCATATCCGTAGCGCCAGACCACCAGCAACTTCCTAGTGTAATATTTGACGGAAGCAAATACTTCGTGGTCTGGGAAGATTACCGTTCGGGCAACGGCTCGGCAGACATTTTTGGAACATTTGTCAGCACCTCGGGCGAAGTAAGCGATTCCAATGGTTTTGTCATATCTGATCAAGCTAACAGCCAATTTACACCGGCAGTTGCTTTTGACGGAACCAATTATATTGTGGTTTGGGATGACCGGCGTTTAAGCCCCAATTTTTCTCAAACCTTTGGCTCAAGATTAGATACCAACGGAAATGTATTGGATATTGGAGGTTTTTCTCTATCTTCCCCGGCATTTGTGGAAAGAAATCCGGCCATAGCTTTTGATGGCAATAATTATTTGGTAATATATAATCATAGTACCGGGGTGTTTGGAACAAGAGTTAGCCCTCAGGCGCAAATACTTGATCCAGGAAGTTTTGCCCTTTCTTCTTCAACCCTGCAACATTTCCTGTCAGCGCTGGCTTTTGACGGCAATAACTATTTGGCGGTCTGGGTTGCACAATCAGGCTCGTCTTTTGACATTAGAGGAACGCGGATCACTCCCCTGGGCAATGTTCTTGACCCTCAAAGTTTCCTTGTTTCCGCCTCTGCCCATGCCGACCCCTTGTTTCCACCAGCCATTGCTTTTGGCAAAAATAGCTATCTTGTTGTTTGGGGAGACAATAGAAATGAATTCAACATATTTGGCGCCTTGGTTTCTCCGACTAACCTAATTACTAATCCCGATATTCAGATATCCCACTCTTTTACCGGTATTCCAGTTCAACGCGTACCGGCAGTTGGTCCATCTGCAAGCCCGCCTATGGTTATGCCCATAGGTTCAAAATTCCTTGTGGTTTGGAATGATCTGCGAAATAATTTCGAGTTTTTCGCCACTAACTTTGATATCTTTGGGCAGTTTGTCTCAGAGTAAGAGAGTGAACTGTGAAATTACAAAATGTTAAGTGAATGAGATTATTGTTTATGATTCCGACCCCAAGGGGCTCGTAGAAAAACTTTTGGAGCTGGTTAAAGGGGAGAAGATAATTAGGATTTAATTTTTTTATAATTTACGCGAATATGGCTACGAGTTTTATGATTAATATTTGTAAAATTCGTGATCAAATTAGTGAATATTCGCGATATAGACAATTATGGCAAAAGATGCACGTTCATTTTTTGAGCGCTTAACTGGAAGCGTAAAAATTGAGGATACGGAACCCGAAGAACAAGCGGTGGAAATTAGCGATGAGCCGGAAATAAATGAAGTGAAAAGTTTTAAGCAGGAACCCGGCCGGTTGCCTAAAAAGAAAATAGCTAAAGAACCGGCCCTGGAACCGGAAGAAGCCGAAGAATCTCCCGCTAAGATATCCTTTTTTTCAAAAACCGCGAACAAGATTAAAGAAAGGGCGTTTGAAAAGGAACAGGAATCCGCATCGGTTAAGTTGCCCGAAAGCAAGGCTGAAAAGAAAGATAATTTGTCTTCGCCGGAAAACGCGGCCGAAGAGCCGGCTGAAGTTGAAGGACAGCTTACCGTTGATATTTATGATGACGGAGAAAAAATCGTGATTCAATCAACCGTGGCCGGAGTTAAACCGGAGGACTTGGATGTTTCCATAACCAATGACATGGTTACCATCAAGGGCCGAAGGCGTAAGCAGGAAGAAATAAAAGACGACAGTTATTATTACAGGGAATTATATTGGGGCTCTTTTTCCCGCTCCGTTATTTTGCCCGAAGAAATTGAAGTGGAAAAAGCCGAAGCGGCATTGAAGAACGGCTTATTGACCGTAAAATTACCCAAGAAAAACAAGCACATTATACAGAAGATAAAGGTAAAGATGGAGTGATTTAATCATATGAATTATTTCTATATACTTTTTCCTTTTATTGTTTGGTTAGTTAGTCAAACTATTAAATTCCTCGTCCGATTTAGCCAAAAACGAGTACCAACTCAATTAAAAGGTATATGGTGGACATATGTATGGGCAGCAGGAGCACCAAGCACCCATGCGGCGATTCTTACTTCGAGTTTATTTCTTGTTTGGCATAATTTGGGGCTATCTCCAATATTTACTTTCTGTTTGGTAATCACAATGCTATGGTTATATGATATCGCGAATGCCCGTAAACGACAGGAGGTTTTGAATGGGTATTTTATGAGCGACGGTTCCGGAACTTTTAAAAAAATTGTAAGTGACGGCTATATGATTGATTTATCCGGGCATGCGGTACAAGATATTGCGTGGGGCGCGGTGCTCGGTGTTGTGTTGGGCGCAATAGCATCATACGCAGGTATCTTCGGATAAACTTTATTTGCTGTCGTCTTTTGGCATGGCTCAGGACAGGAAGAAAAACTTGCTTGTACGCTATAGCCCAAAGGGCGACGGCGGAAAATTTGAATAAAAAAATGGTCCCGATGAAACGGGGCGTTTTTTTGTTGGTTTTTGAAAAAAGTAAAATGAAAAAAGCCGATTTATTCGGCCTTTTTTACAACGCGATTAGGCGGTATATAAGACAGCTCCGCCTACTTCCCTTATAGAAAGAATTTTTTTTGCATGCACCAATATTTTTGGCGTATGAGGCGCGTGACTTTCAAAGAGAAAAACCTTATCTTGAAGATTTTGCCATACGGTGAAATCTTCCCGTAAAACAATTTTATTTGTTTTCAAATCATAAGCTGTAATAACTTCAGGGGGGAATACAACCCCGCCCGGATTTATTCCGCTTGGCCCCTCCTGGAGCGATTCGCTAAAAGTAATTTCTAATCTTTTATGTCTGGATTCCAATTTTTCCCCCCGTGTTTTTGCGTTTAAAGAATTGTAAGGTGATGGTAGCAAATTGGAATATGGTTGTCAAAAAATGCTTAAAGCTTTAAGAAAGAATAAAGTGATAGCGTTGGTTTGAAAAAATAAAAAAATACCGCGCGGTATTTTTTGTTAAATAAGGTCAAACTCAAAAATAGCCCCTTGATAAACTCGAGGCGGTTTTTGCTGGTTTTAGAAATTTTGAACTGTTTAAGAATAGATATCTTTGCGGTTGCCGATAAATAAGAAGTGAACTTTTTGAGAATCAACGAAACGGAATTTAATGCGATAATCCTTATTAATCCAGAAACTCCATACTTCTTCGTGGTGCGGCTCTAATTTTTTGGTGCGGAGAGACGGATAGAATGGATTTTTGCGAAAAATTTTTGTTTTGGCGTCGGCTTTTTCCCGAATGGCAACCGTAAGTTTGCGATAAAGCCGCACAAATGTTTTCGTAACAGATATTTCAATCATAAAATTACCCCAGTTCTTTAAGGGACCCTATTTTCCGCACCTTTCCATTTCCGGATTCTTTAAGTGATTGTTTAAGTGTTTTAAGGAAAGATGGCTGATAAAACCCGAATACATCTGCCAATTTTTCCCATTGGTCAAGGTCAATATCAACCCTAATTTTCCTTGAATTTGGTTTTTGTAAAATAGTAAGCGTTGTCATATGTTTTAACGATAACATTTTTAAATAAAATATGCAAACAAAAACAGCCCCTTGATAAACTCGGGGCGTTTTTGTTTTAAAATTTATATTTGAGAAACGACCTTTGGTGAGGAGTAGCCTCTCTATATTTGTTACGTCTATGAGTTTTATTTGGTTACATTTACCCCGTTAGAGGTTCGAAATTAGACAGAGATTTAAAATAGGACGTAAAGCGAAAGCGGCTTACGCCTTGCGCTATTGGATAAAGAGAGACTGCCTTAAATCTCTAACGGGGCTTATTCTGCAGCGGAAAGTGGATTGTATTTCCGAGTTGCCCGAATATCGCGGATAATCATTACTGAAATGACGATAAGAAGCGCTGAAAACATTTTGATCGATGGGGTAGTGTGAGAAAGCGCATTAAAAGAAAAATTGATAATCCCCAACGGGTCGGAAATGCCGGCAGAATAAGCGTTTTTTAAAATCGCCGCGAAAGAAACTCTGGATTGCGCAAAAATCACGAGAAAGGTAATAATTCCGATTTCTCCCAACACTTGCGGGAGCTTTTTAAACAAAAGCCAGCGCATATAGACTTTCTTCATTATACGTTTTCTCAGCAAATCATCTTCCAGTTTCGACATAATATTATTTTGTGTTGAAGTATTCATTGTTCTTAATTCACTTTATATAAAGTTACTAATTACCTCTCTTGCCATTTTTTTGGCCCTATGCAGGCGAATTTTTACGTTTTCCAAGGATAATCCTGTTTTGGCGGCTATGGTTTGATAAGTGTCGTCCGAAAAATATCTCATTTCAAGCACTGTTTTTAATTCAGGCGGAAGCTCTTTTAAAACTCCTGCCAAGACCGACTGTATCTCCAGTTTTTCCGTTTCTCCGAAACCGGCAGGGTCGGGCAAGACCGAATCAAGGACCGGGTCCCATGACATATCTTTGGAGTGCGAGCGCTTGTATTTTCTGATGTGGGAAATGGCGGTATTGACCAAAACGGCGTAGGCCCAGCTTTTAAACGAAGCCCCCTCCCTTTTTTTGAATAGTTTGGCCTTGGAGTAAATCTTTAAGAAAGCTTCCTGCACTATATCTTCGGCATCTTCTCTTTGATGCACGATTCTCTTGGCTGTCCTTAAAAACGGGGCTTGGTATTTTTGGACTATTATTTCAAAAAGTCGGGGGTCTTTTTGGGAACCGTCTAAAATTATCTCGTCATGGGTATTTTCTGTATCTTGATTTTGAGTGTCATCGGGCATGGATTTTAATAGGGTTTATATTAATAAAGACGATATATTGGTTGAAAAAGTTACAATCGGTTTGCGCCGACAATGATGCCAATGCGATGCGAATTTAATGCGAATCTGGCGAATTGCGAATGACTAATAGTATTCGTAATTTGTATGGTTCAGCATGCTCACCACAGGGATTAACCTGAGAGGATTTTAAGTTTTGGCATACGCAGGCTCAACTTCAAAACTTGCAAGAACCGATGGTTTTTCCACCAGATCAAAATCAGCTGGATTTTCATCTTGTAGTTGAAGCGCAATTGCTTCCTTTAGGTTCTCCGCAAGCTCGTCAAGCGTTTTTCCTTGAGTAACCACAGGCAAATCAATACATTCCGCTACGAAATATTTGTCGCCTTTATAAATATGCACCTGAACATTTTTTTCATAACAGTAAACGCACCAAAATCGGAAAGTTTGATATTGGGCGAGCGCCTGGATTCGAACCATTGAAAGCAATGTTATTGCTTTCAACCCGGAGGTATATCAATGATATATCTGGTTCACTCGGTCGGAACAAAAATGGGAGTGCATGGACTCGAACCATGAACCCCGGAGGTATAAGCTCCGTGCTCTAACCATTGAGCTACACTCCCATTTTTGCTTCTCCCTCCTTGCCAAGATATAAGCTCCGTGCTCTAACCATTGAGCTACGCTCGCGCAAATACCGTGAGTTTCATTTATGCCGCCGCCATCATGGCCGCGAACTCGTCTTTTTCAATCGTTTCTTTTTCAATAAGCCGTTTGGCGATTTGTTCTAGTTTCGCACGGCGCGAAGCGATTATTTCTTTTGCTTTTTTAAAAGCGCCGTCCAAAACTTTTTTTACTTCCGAATCAATCAGACGCGCCGTTTCTTCCGAATAATTTCTTTCCATGCCCAATTCTTTTCCCAAAAACACCAGCTCTCCATGTTCTCCAAAAACCGCCGGCCCGATTTTTTCAGACATACCGTAACGCATCACAAGGTCCCGCGCTATATCCGAGGCCTTACGCAAATCATCAGAAGCCCCGGTTGTTAATTCTTTAAAGACAATTTTTTCCGCGGCATACCCGCCCATTGATACAGCAACCTCATTAAGAAAGTGGGTGCGGGAATAAAGATGGCGGTCTTCGGACGGCAGTTTCAGAGTGTATCCGGCGGCGCGCCCCCTGGAAACAATTGAAATTTTGTGAACCGGGTCCATTCCAATAAGACTGGCGGCAACCAAAGCATGCCCGGCTTCGTGATACGCGGAAATCTCTTTTTCTTTGGGAGATAAAATATGGCTTTTTCTTTCGGGCCCGAGCATCACTTTTTCAATTGAAGTAATTAAATCCATTTCCGTAACGATTTTCCTGTTTTCGCGCGCGGCCAAAATCGCGGCTTCGTTTACCAGATTAGACAGGTCAGCGCCAGAAAAGCCCGGAGTTCTTTCGGCAATTAAACGCAAATTTACGTCTTTTGCCAATGGTTTATTTTTGGCGTGAATCTTCAAAATTTCTTCGCGGTCATTGATGTCGGGAAGGTCTAAAATCACCCTGCGGTCAAATCTGCCCGGGCGAAGAAGCGCCGGGTCTAAAACATCGGGCCTGTTGGTCGCGGCCATCATGATTACCGACTCGGTTGATTCAAACCCATCCATTTCCACCAGTATTTGATTTAAGGTTTGCTCTCTTTCATCATGCCCTCCGCCGATTCCTGTTCCGCGATGGCGACCAACCGCGTCAATTTCATCCATAAAAATAATCGCGGGCGCTGATTTTTTGGCGTGTTTGAAAAGGTCGCGAACGCGGGAAGCGCCCACACCCACGAACATTTCCACGAACTCGGAACCCGAAATCTGAAAAAATGGAACTCCGGCTTCCCCCGCTACTGCCTTGGCCAAGAGAGTTTTTCCTGTGCCGGGAGCGCCCATAAGCAAGACCCCGTGAGGAATGCGAGCGCCGATTTCAAAAAACTTTTTGGGACTTTTAAGAAAATCAACTATTTCTTTCAATTCTTCTTTGGCTTCTTTTGCTCCGGCAATGTCTTTGAAAGTAACGCGCTCTTTTTTGTCGTTGGGCATGATAAGGCGGGCTTTGGATTGGCCGAAAGTAAAGGCCTGCATGGAGCCCTGGCGGAATTGGCGGGCCGACCACCAGATGAAAAATCCGATAATGATTATGGGCGCCAGAAACGGCAATAAAACGCCGAACCAGAAAATAAAACCAGAGGGCTCTTTTACTTCAATCAAATTTGTGAATTTTTCCGAAGCAAGGCCGTAATTTTTGAATGTCTCCGAAATGCCGGCTTCGGATTCTTTGCGGGATTTTTCTTTGGCGCCGTCTTTCAGTTCAATTTCCAGTTCGTTGTCGCGGACTATGATTTTAGCGACTTTGTCTTCATTGATTTTTTGCACCAATTCCGACAAAGAAATGACTTTGGGCTGATAAACGGTTTCCGAAATCAAAGAGCCCAAAAGGGCGATGGACATCAAAATTAAAATGCCGTAAATTAAGTTTTTTGATAGATTCTTCATTTTTGCAATTTTTATTTAAGTTATTTATCGAGTTTAGTAGCTCGTAGAAGCGGGTTGACGCAGATGATAACGCCTTAAGCCGACTGGCGTCAGCCAGGCTAGGCGGATTAACGCGGAAAATATTATTCGAGCTTGTCGAGAATTTTACATTTAATACCCGCCTTGAATTTACCGAATGGATAAACATCTCGATAGGCCTGAAGAATAATTACCATAAATTATAACATTTAAAATAACTTTTGCAAATGAAAACACATAGGCAACCCATGTGTTTTCCTTTATTAAGCGGCATAAAAAATGGATTTAAATCTATCGGGACGCGCCAACTCTTTTTTCCAACAATCTGACTTTTTCATGGAGGTCATTAATTTCCTCACGGATGGTAGGAACATCAGAAACACCATATTCAATATGACTTAATCTCGCGTTCACATGCCGAAAGTTTTCATCAACCCCCTTTCTTAATTCATCAGTCCCTTTTCTTAATTCGTCAACTCCCTTAGTTAATTTCGTAATAGCTTCAGCAAGTTCAGTAAATCCCTTTTCCATTTTTGATTCCATTGTCCGAAATTCGTTATTGGTAATTCTGGCCAATTCTTCAATTGAAACATGTTTTTTGCTCATAGTTTCAGCTTATCATGCTTGGCAGTTTTGTCAATAAAAAAAGGGCCGGAAACGGTTCCGACCCAGGGAAAGCTTGAAGCTGTCCCTTAACCCTTGAGCGCTTTTGCGACCATGCGCTGGATGCTTCGCCGCAAATTGTAATCGCGGCGCACGAATGCAATCGTACCATAAGCGGTACGAAGTTTATTGGAGTAGGCCATCCAATGGCCGTAGCCGTTGCTGATGATATAGCCCGGGGTGTGACGCTCATGCGACAACCGAAGCGTGATTGAATCCGCGATGGCGAGATACCGCTCAAACGTCGCGAACTCTTTCTCCACAGTCATATCCGGCTTTGAAAACTCCTCAGCAAGCGCCTTGGAAAGCTCGCTCACCACGTCCAGAAAGCCGTACAGATACGCCTGTACGTTCCCATGAAAGTTCCCCCACAACAGAAGATCTGGGACAGCTTCCTCCGCGCCCGTGATGACCGGCCAAATCTTGCCGAAAAGCTCGGCTTCCATCTGTTCCTGCCATATGGTACGTCCGAAACGGTTTCCGCTTTCCGCAAGCGCGCCGTCTGCCGAGGCCTCGTTGAAACCCTCGGTCAGCATCTCCATGGCGCGGCCGATATAGGCCATGTTTTCCTGATCACCCTGTTGTGCCGCCGAAATGTAATCCTTGGAAAGATCGCTCATCAAATTCTGAGCGCTGTAACCGACACGACCCTGATTCCGCCGCAGTTCGTCAAGATGCCCATGAAGACCCTTGAAGGCCTCATCCATTTTGCTGTACATCCCGTAATCCCTGGAAGGATCGGGGACACAAACCTTGGGATTGTACACCTCGGCATCCCGAATGAAATCATCAACTCGCTTTACATCTTTTCTCAAAGAACCCATGCCTACTTACCCCCTTGTTGGTTGTAGGTTTTTGGAAACCCCGCTTCATCCCCGACCCGATTGCCGGTGATTTAATGTCCTACGGGGTAAATCGGGCAGATTACTTTCCTTGCCCCTGATAAATTCCTTCGATTACGAAATATAGTTATTGCCTGAGCTTGTCGAAGGCATACATTTATGGGAACCCTTCGACTCGCACGGCTCGCTCAGGGAATAAAACTCTAGCTATTTCATAATCCAAGGTAAGAAATTTATCAGGAACAATGAAATGTTGTAAGTTGTTAGTTGTATGTTGTTAGTTAAAAAAGACAGCCCGGAAGGAGAGAGAAGTAAAACTTCTACTCCTTCTCCTTCCGGGCCTGCCTGATTATTGCTAATCAGGACTTGTTAGTTATCGGCTGCGGCGCTCCGCTCCGGGAAACCGCGGCCGGTTGAAATTCCCGCGATTGTGCTGACCGCGCTCCTGGCGAGGCGCCGGACGGTACTTGTCCACCGTCTCGCTATCCTGGCTCTTGCGCTCCACAGCCGCCATGACACTGGCGACCGCACCGCGGTCACGGAAATCGGCACCCTCGGAAACCTTCACCGTCTTCGTCCTGGTTTTGCCAGGATTCCGAGGATCGGCCTCACGCGCGAACTTCGGCTTGACCTCACCGCGGATGGTGATGGTGAGCTCCTTGCCGTCGGGACCCTTCTCCACGACGGGCTCGAACTTGGGCTCAAGCATCTTGTACTTGAGCCGGTCGCAGACAGCGTCATACTCCCCCGTACTGGGGTTTCTGACGAAACTCCCCGTTGTCATCGGCTTCCCGTACAGCGGAGAATTCTCGAACTTGGCGTGAGTCATGACCGCCTCTGACTTCAGGCGGCCATCCTCCCACTCCTGCCGCACTCGGTTCTCCGAGTAGGGCTGGAAGGTGTGCTTCACGGTGCAGCCCTTGCATTCCTCCACGGCGCCGTCATTGCGACGGGCGTAGAGACCGGTGACGTGGGCCACAATCTCGGCCATGACCGCCGAGTCCACAGGACGACCCTTGGCATGAAGCTCAAGCCGCGCGAGCGACTTGATCTTGTGCGGACCCTTGTTCGAGTAAGTGAGAACGTCCCACTCACCCGGACGGTTGTCCGAGAAGAACAAATCGGCGAGCCGCTCGTCGGCCCACTCCACCTTGAACCCGTCGCCACGCCCCGAAGAAGCACTCGCGTGCTCCTTGGCGTAGGCAACAACATCGGGGATGGCCTTGAGAATCTCCTCGTCCGTTCTGACCAGTGGATCACCAACCACGCCGCTGATCATCGCCACGGCGTAGGCCTTCTTCATCGGGTCCAGCCCCATGGCCGTCATGACCTGAGCCAGAATCTCCGGCTTCACGATCTGCTTCTTCGAATTGAGATCTCGAATTCCTTCCATCTCTTTTTTCCTTTCTGTTTTCCGCTTAAAGCGGAGTTTTTCCCATCGCCTTCATGGCGCTGGGCAGTTGCCCCATCGCCACCATGGCGAATTAGGGGTGTACCGGTTTCTGCCGCGCTCAAAGGCGCCGGCTCATAAAGTAACATCACCTCCTTGGTGATTTTTTTGCGGTTATTCCCCGAGCGAAGTCGGGGCCGCGATTTTGTTTAAGAACTGCTGGCTTTGTGGCCGATTAGCGAAGCTGATTTAGACCTTAACCTAAACCTCGCCTCACTCGGTCGGTTGAACAAAGTCCAGAATTTACCATCTGCATTATTAAGCAACACTGAGTGTTGCTTAATAAATATGTCAAAAACTTTCAACATTATTCGAAATTCGATAAAAATCTAGGAAATTCGATAAAAAAATGATAGCAAATTCTGAATTTTGTTCCCTTTTTTATATATTTTTCAATTTCTATTACAATTATATCAAATCTACAGAAAATGTCAAGGCCCCACGTTAATGTGGGGCCGATTAAAACTCTATTTTTTGTGAAGCTATTTTCCAAAACTTCTGAACGGCTTATGCGACCAAACTTTCTTCCGAGGGGAAGACTGGTATTTATTGATAACCGCTTCTTCATCGGGGTCTAGACGCGGCTTAGAATCGTTTTTGAATTCGTAAGCACGGAGTTCCCGCGGAACATCCGCTGGATTCTTTTCCGACAGCACGAAAATTTCGCTGTCGCGCCATTCGGTCCAGATTTTCAAATAATACTCTTCTCGTCCATCAGCCGGTTTGATTTTCAGGTATACCGGTTTGAAATCCTCCCAAACCTGGCCATCTTCACCTTTGTAATTGGTGAAAACCGTACCCGGTTTCCTGTCCACGAATGTCTCGGAAAAATTCTTATCACACTTTTTTCCGTTGCGGGGATTGAGTCGGCCAAAACCGAGCAGAACCGGATTTTCATCCGACGGACGGAAATGAACCATGCGAGCGCCGTTTTCCCGCTTGAACTGAAATTTGCAAAAATCTTCATTTACGCCAATAAGATGAAGTAAGGAATTAACTATTTCTCGTTCAAACGCGGCCGAGGGCTGTTGAAGGTACAGCCGGGAAGTTTCTGAAAGTTCTCCGTTTACTCCCGGACGCTTATCAACGAAATACTCTTCCGCCGTAAGCGACCAGTCCTTATCATGAACAATCATGGCTTTTTTGCCCAAAAACTCTAACCAATATTGCACCGAAATATCAGGAGTTAAATTGAAAAATCTGGCCATCTTTTTTCTCCTTTCTCCTTAAGCCCCAACGCCAAGCCACTTTTCCCAGGCATCCTTGGAATCATCGCGGCCGGCCAAAAGCGCCGGTCCCGGCAATTCCGCGGGTACCTCTTCCTCCTCGGTAAAGTCAAACTTACCGCCGACAATTGCCCCGTCAACTTCTTCTGGCAAAAAAGCGCGAAGCGTTTTAAATTGCGCGGCGCCGAGGTCGGAATTGTAAATATCCGGAAGATTGTCCGCGTAAGGCACTTTCAAAATCCAAAGGCAGTACATGGCTCTCAGGGCGTGTATGGGATAAAACCCCTCAGGGTTTCCCTCGCGGTTATTATATCTTACGGAAAGGTCTTCCGTGTAAATTTTCTTCAAAAGTATGTCGGTGGCGATTTTGAGAACGCCGCTTATCTCATCAACCTCGCGAATCTTCTTGACGCCGTTTCCGTTTCCGTTTGCGCCATTGCCGTTTTCGGCAATTCCGCTTTCTTCCAGATGAAAGGTGTAAAGATAATGTTTTAAACCGTTACCAAGGTAATCATTGTTGATTTCCACCATGATTTCGCCGTATTTGGATTCGCGCCAAACACCGCTCCGGTAATATTCCGGGTCATGCGGATAAAAAGCCATGCCGTTTTTCGGAGGAACAATACTTACACCATGGCCGGTCTCGCTTTCAAATTCGCGAATAACCGCCTCATCAGGAGTTTCATCCCGAACCGGAATTACGGTAATTACATCAACGTGATCTTCCGCTCCGTCCTGCTCCACTATCAACGGCAAATGCGAGCCGAAATCATACCGGCGAAGAAGAGTGGAAAGATTCTTTTTATTTTCAATCAGCTCTCCATTCAGAGAAATGAGACGGAAACCGAAAGGCATCTCTATTAGGTCTCTTTCAATAAAATTGCGATGAACAGTTTTGCCGATAACGGCGTCAAAAACAACGTCAACACCGCCTCCTGGAAGCGCAAGGCCTTTTCTTTTGCCGCTCTTATTAATATCTCCGCGGTCCTGAACAAACCGGAAAAAATCCATGGTTTTTTCCTTAATCCAATTAAACCCCTGGGCAGTAGCCGAAGACCGGGGCTTTTCCAAGCGCTTTACCAAAGAATCTTCATTTGACAAGGTTCTTACCTCCTTTTTAGGAGATTTTGGGCAGATTATCTGCTTGGCTTAATTATAGCATTTTATTTGACATCTTGTCAAACTGTGGTATGATTATAAAGAACTGCCGTTTTGCTGTAAAAATGTAAAAAACGGCATTCATCCAAAACAATCTTTAACAAAACAGAAGGGGCGCAAAATGAGTGTGATTATCACGGTAGAAACCTCTAACGGTGATGATGAAATTCGTCTATCAATAGCCCAATTTCTCCATGAGCGTTTTGGAGATGGCATTAAAAATTGTTGCATCTTTTTACCAACTGTCAGTTTTGACGTGAAAGCTCCGGATAAAAGCTGGGTGGCTAAGATTCAGGCGAAGTTTCCTGGCGCCTTAGTTAAAGTAACTGAAGAAAACTAATTGTTTATATCCAATATTAAATAAAAAATTTATGATTACTATTTTAAAAAAGCCGCGTCAGACGCGGCATTATTTTTTTTAATTTCGTCCGCAATTCATCCCGAGCTTGCCGAAGGAATGAATTGCGGAGCACGAAATTAACCCAGCACCAAGTTTTAGAATAATCTTCTGATAACGCAAACGTAAGCCGCAGGCGATTCCGTGAAATAAACAAGTGATTTAAGATAAACATTTTTCGAACTTTGGTGCCGGGTAATGAATACAAAATAAGATACCCCGCTGTTTACCGCGGGGTGACAATAAAATTTATTCAACCAGCAATTCATTATAAAATCGCATGTCGGTTGCAAGCGCAATCGGCAAAATATATTTTTCCGTTTCCAAAAGGTATTTTTGCTTTCTTTTTTCCGGCCAAATATCCATGCTTCTCAAATTATCTAACCTGTCGGCCAATTTAACCCGACGGATAAAAACTGCGGATTCAAAAATTTTTCGAAAATAATCATCAAGATTTTTCTTTTTCTTCTCTTTTACCGCTCCGGTGGCTTCATCGAAAATACGGGTTATCTTGGAAAGAGTTTCAACTGCCCCTGAAACAGTAGCGCCAAAAAGTTTTTCCAGCAGGTCGTCCGGAACAAACCCGTCTTCAACGCAGTCGTGAAGAAGCGCGGTAATAATTTCATCAGCATTTGTTGACCCATGTTCTATCAAAAATAAAGCAACCCTGCGGCAATGCTCAAAATATCTTTCTCCGCCGTCTCTTTTTTGCTCCCGATGTACTTCTTTGGCCAACCAATACGCCTGCGAAATTTTCTTATTATCTTCAACAGAAACAAAACCATTTATTTTATCAAAAAACTCCTTTCTATTCATCATTTTACTCCTTTTTTGTACTTATCTATGAATTTCGCATTTGTCCCAGGGTAACGGAAATTGGCATTTTCGGCAATTCCGCCGTTCAAAAACTTCCTTAAAATACTCCTGCTGTTTATCTAAACTATTTTCCCATTCAAACCAATGAGGGCCGTTATATATTCCAAACCCGCCGTTTCCCTCAACCAAAAGCGAATGAGTTATCGTAATAATACGGCTTATTTCGCTATTACTCTTAAAGTCGGTCTCCACTTTTTCCGTAACATTGCACCGTATTTTAAGAATCTCAGATTTTCTTCCCGGAAGCCAAATTCTATCACCAGCTCTTGGAACTTCTTTTTTCAATTCATTCATTATTTGTTTCTCCTTAGTCAAAGTGAAATGCATTGTATTCGTTTAACTGCAATTCCGTATCTTGTAATAAAGAATAAACTTCTTTTACCGAGGTTTGCGCTCCGGATTCTGATTTTGCTTTTTCTCGAGGATTTTCTCCCGGCATAACGTATATCGGATAATAGGTATAATCAAATGAATCGGATATAACAATAACATGCGTTGCTTCTCTTGTTTTGCCCTCATTGAGCCATCGGCGAATGACATCCTTTGTTATTATCGACCCGGAATTAAATTCTTCTCTTTCATCCGGATCCGACCGAGCAAACTGATCGCTAAATCTTTTTTGCAACTCTTCTTGTTGTTGCATAAGACCATTCTCCCAATAATAAGTCCTATTGGGCAGACCCCTTACCTGAATACCGTGAACAACCTTAATGCCATATTTTTCTTCAGTAACCTTAGTAATAACGGCGCGGCCTCCAAGTACGTCATCTTTCCCGTGCGATAGATAAAATGCCGAAGGGATATAAACCTCTTGACCAATCGTGGGTCGAGACAGCTTATTTTCTACAGCCATGTTTTCTCTCCCGGTTAAAATGTCAAAGTGCGTTGGCGATACGACCTATTTCGTATCGCATTTTCAATATATCTTATTTGGTAATTTTTGTTTTAATTTTTTGGCTGATTTTGGAATAAAAATATGATAACCGCATAAATTGCTTTAATTGCTTGTGTTTTTTAAATGGCTATGGTAAGATGGTGTTGACGAAAAAAGTCGTCAGTAATCGCGAATACCCGCGAATTTGAGGGCGAATTTTCGCGAATCGCTAATAAAATATTATTATTCGAGCTTGTCGAGAATTTAACAATAATGCCTGCCCTGAATTTATTGAATAGGTAAACTTCTCGATATAACTTGAAGAATAATGCATGAAAAAAACATCATTTTTACAACCCTTCGGCCTTGACAAAAAAACAGAGCTTGTTTATAGAGCCCTGCTTTCTCTTGCCGACGCTTCGGTAAGCACCATTGCCCGAAGGGCCGGAATTAAACGAACCAGCGCTTACCACATTCTTGAAAACCTCGCGGCTATGGGATTGGTCACCACTTATATTGAACGCGGAGTAAGGCGTTTTGTGGCCGAGCATCCCTCGCGCTTAAAAACCTTTTTTGAACGCCAAGTAATTATGGCCGAGCGGATTATTCCCGAATTAACAAAAGAAATTTCTAAATCCCGTCTTGCTCCGTCCATTCGTGTTTTTGAAGGAAAAGACGCGATAAAAAGTATGAGCGAAGAAGGGCTTAAGACCAAAGAAAAAATTATTCTTTCCATCGGTTCAGCCAAGCACCTTACGGAATTGTTGGGGGGTAAATACGGTTGGGGCAAACGCCGCCGCGAAGCAGGAATTTTCCAAAAAGCGCTTCGTTTTGCAAACGACGACATAATTGATTCTCCTTCGCGGCTTCACGATGTACGATTACTGCCCGATTCGTTCATTTTTCCCGGCTACATTATTATTTTTGACAATTCTGTCGGCATTATCCCATGTGAAGAACCCGCCCGAGGCATCCTTATCACCAGCCGAAATTTTTCCATCATGATGAAATCTTTTTTTGAAGTGTTGTGGAAAGTTAGTTCAGATGTTTAACGCAACTTTTAAAGCGGCTGCCCAAAGCCGTTTTTTTCGTTGCAAACTAACTTAATATCCGCGTAAATCCGCGTTAACATCCGCGTGGATCCGCTTCTAAGAGCCGCAGGGCTTTGTAGAAAAGAAAAAACCAGATGCAAAAAGAAGTGAACCATTTAAACATATTGACTCTTTACACTTAAGTTAATTTTTGTTTAACTGAAAAGCCCTTATTTTAAGCCATTTTCACGAGACCAATTTATTAAGCTAAGTGTTAATTGTCAGTAGGTCTCACCTTTAGGGCGGTATTGAATTGCTTCGGATACGTGGTTGGGTTTGATTTCCGGAGATTCATCAATATCGGCTATGGTTCTGGCAAGTTTTATCAGCCGGAAATAAGAGCGCGGAGAAAGATTGTAGGAATCATAAGCGTTTTTCAAAAGTTCGCGCGACGGCTCATCCAGTTTGCAGTATTTTTTGATGTGGCGGGGCGACATTTGGCTATTGGTAAGAATTTTTTCGTTTTTAAATCTCTCATCCTGGATTTGGCGCGCTTTCTCCACCCGCTTTCTGATTTTGTCAGATTGCGATTCGCCCGGAGCGATTTCCGCACTGCCTTCTTCAAGTTTTACATATTCAATATTCGGAACTTCTATATATAAATCAATGCGGTCAAGAAGCGGCCCGGAAATTTTTCTTTTGTATTTGGAAATAGCGCCCGGAGGGCAGACGCACTCTTTTTTAGGATTATTCAAATTTCCGCAAGGGCAGGGGTTCATGGCGGCAATCAATATAAAATCCGCCGGAAAGGTCTCTGTTCCCTGTGCTCGGGCAACCGTAATTTCCCTGTTTTCCAGGGGTTGGCGCAATGCCTCCAAAACCGGGCGCTGGAATTCCGGCAGTTCGTCAAGAAATAATACCCCACGATGGGCCATAGTAATTTCTCCCGGCTTTACGGTAGTACCTCCGCCGGTAATGGAAACAGGTGAGGCGATGTGGTGAGGGGAGCGAAACGGCCTGGTAGTAATTGCCCCGCCCTTTTCTTTAAGCGCTCCCGCAACGGAATAAATTTTAGTAACTTCAATAATTTCGTCTCTGGACATTTTCGGAAGAACCGATGGAATTGATTTTGCCAAAAGAGTTTTTCCGGTTCCCGGAGGCCCTTCCATCAAAAGATTATGCGAACCGCTTGCGGCAATTTCAATGGCGCGCTTTGCTGTTTCCTGGCCCTTAATATGGGAAAAATCCATTTCATATTCTCTATTTTCATTTTCTTTTTCCAGAGGGTCGCCGTCAAAAGGATTTTGTGATACTCTGCCCTCCAAAAAATCAAGAAGCTCTTTTATGTTATCTGCTTCATAAATATCAATTCCTCGCACCAGTGAAGATTCTTCGCCATTTCCCCGTGGAACAAAAATTTCTTTAAAACCGAGTGTTTGCGCCAAAATGGTTATGGGCAGAATGCCGGAAACCTTTTTGATTGCGCCGTCTAACCCCAATTCTCCCACAAAAAGACGGCCTTCCGGCTCAAATCGCGTTTGTCCTGATGCCAAAAGAAAACCCAAAGCAATGGGCAGGTCAAAAGCCGGCCCTTCTTTTTTCAAATCCGCCGGAGAAAGATTGATAATTACGCGCTCGGCTTTTTTATGAGGAGGGCGCGCCCCGATGTTTCTTATGGCCGAGCCGATTCTTTCGCGCGATTCCTGAATTTCTTTATCAGCCAAACCCACAATGGAAAAAACATGCAGCCCGCCGGACAAATCAACTTCAATATCTATTGGCTTGGCATCAAGCCCCACCACTTGCGCTGAAGAAATTTTAATCATAATAAATAATAGGTAACAAATATCTTAAAAAATGTCAAAGAGAGTTTATGTATCTAAATATTTATCTATAGATAAATATTTAGATACCGCTATCGCATTAGTATCACACTTAACCAAGTTTAAACATAAATTTCAAAATGGCGTTTTAAAATAGGTTCATTATCAATCCTACCCGCCTCGATAAATTTAACAAATGGCCGGACTCCGTATATTCCGGCGACAAATCGAATGTCGTCTTCACAATCATCAGGATAGACAAAAACGCTTTTTTGAAATTGGTATGCGCCAGCTTTACGCAATGTGAAAGAAACGGCCTGCCTTGCTTTTCTGAATTTTTCCGGAATGTCGAAAACTATTATTCTCCATTTCCCGTCCCATTTTTTCACCCGCCCGAATTTCAATTCATCAAGTTTATATTTCAAAATCTGTCTTTGGCCGTCTTTCGTTAATTTTATGTATGTTTCGTATCCGTCTTTTTGCAGCTCTATAATTTTTTTTCGCTCAAGCTGCCGAATCGCGTCCTTAATTTTCTGTTTGGATAATCTGTTGTAATCGCGTTTTAGGGCCTTTATAATTTTCAGTACATTCGGCCCGGAAAGGATGGCGGCCAACGATAAAACACTGCCGGCGGCCAGTATCAATATTATTTCTTTGCCAATTGAATTTTTTCTCATAATCTTATGAGTATCTAATTATTCATCGATAGTCAAATAAATAGATACCTGATTAAAACGTTGTTTATATGATAATTTTAGAAAACGGCTATGGTTTCAAAATATAAAAAGAAGCCCATCGTTGCGCGAACGAAGGGGCTTCTTCGTTGCAGACGATGGGCGTGGCTTAAAGTACGAGTGCCGTTGAGAACAAGACGGCCGCAGTAATAGCTAATCCTACACAACACCACTTCGCCATTTTTTCATACTTTTCCGATTCTTTCGAAAGATTAATCAGAACTTTCTCAACCTCTTGGCAAGTTTTACAGCTCACGGGCGTCTCCTTTGATTTTGATAACTATTGCAGTATTCAGGGCAGCAGAGGAGAAATAAACTTCATGAATAGGTAACAGTAGATTCCTAAGATAAGCGCTATTGTAATTACCACAGGAAACCCATCTATGAACCAATGAAATTGGACATCATTTTTAGGCATTTTTTCCTCCTTCTCGGATTGATTGGCGATGGTTTAGTTCACGAGTCTGTCGGATGCCCGGTCTCGTTCCCATTGGATATTATCTTTTTCTGCCCGGGAAAGACTGTTATATCTGTCTTCACCGGCCTGTCTATATCCCTGATCTCTGGCGGCAATAACCTCATAGCGCTTTTCTTCCAACTCCGTTTTGAGTTTTGCATTCTCTTTGCGAAGATTAACAATTAAATCAATAAGCGCGTCTTTCTCCAATTGCTTGAGTTGTCGACGAAATAAGCTCATTTCTCTGACGTCTTTGCGGTTGACCAACCGTTTTTCTTTTATCTTATTTTTTCGTTCTGTTTCCAGTTCTTTTTGTTTCCGTTCTTCTCTTTTAATTCGGGCCCTTCTTTCACTTTCTGTTTCTGACTTGCCAATTCTGCCAAGCCAACTATTAAAAAGCATTCGTTCCTCCTTAAGTTTTAAATGAACACTTTCTGCTATAATTATAACAAAGTTATCACTAAATTAAATCAGTTTTTTATATTATCTGATAGCCATTGACCTTATTGGCTTAAAAGTTATATTATTGTAATATAAAAAGTTGACTAAAATATCGTCATTATTATGGAAATTAACGAAAAAAATTTAGAAAGTGTTGGACTAACTCAAAAAGAGAGTAAAATCTACTTTAATCTTCTGGAGCTTGGCAGTGCGAAAATAAGCGTACTTGGCAGAAAAACTGGCATGCCTAGAACAAGCATTTATCCGATTCTTCAGAAACTGGCGGAAAGAGAATTCGCGCATCGCGTCCGTATTGGCAATCACGAAGAATGGGAATCAAGTGACCCCAAAGAACTTTATAAAACAGCACGGGAATCGCTCGGAAAATTTGGTAAATTGCTGCCGGAATTAGAAAAAATCCGCGGTAAATTTTCCGACAAGCCAAAAAGAATATCCGAAGTCCTATTTTATAGAGGCCGAGCCGGAATAAAAAAAGCGTATTGGGACGCGTTAAAACAGCCAAAAGGAACCAGGATTTTTTCAATTGAGAGCAATAAGGCCTTTGATATAAAAATACGGTATTTCAGCGTGGAAGACGGCAGAAAATGGCAAACGGAATTTAATGCAAAAGGAATTATTCTTGAAGGCATTTTTGGGGAACGGCTGCTGAAGAGTTTTCATAAGTTAAACACCAATGATCTTCAAAATCTATATACAAAGCGCCTTGTTGTTGCAAATATGATGCCGGATGAAGTAATGGAGTTCGATACTGATATTTTATGCTATGGAGATACTGTTTCCATTATAGTTTTGAGTAAAGATATGGTCATTATCATAAATAATCAGGAAATTGCGGATGCATTCCGGCATCTTTTTCAAATAATTTCGCAATTTGGGAGAAAAATAGATTTGAACGCGTATGTAAAAGACCTTCTGGCTTCTCGGGGGAAAGAATAAACGAATAGCGGTAAAAACGAACTAATTGGTTTCAGCAAATTCTTATTGACACCACAGGTCAAAGAAGTATAATTGTAATATAAAATGTTACATCTAATTTGAGTTTTTATGCGTAATATAATAAACATATCACTTCCCCCCAAAATGACGGAGGTGGTGGAAGAAAATATAAAAAAAGGTAACTTTGCAAGCAAAAGCGAATTTTTTCGCATGTTGCTTCGGCTTTGGATGGCGGGAAAACTTGCCGAAGAACTTGAAGAAAGCCGTAAAGAACTACGCGGCGGAAATGGTAAATTATTGAAATCACTCAAAGATTTACGATAAAAAATTGCATGAGGATTTATTATTCTTCAAAATTTGAGCGGGAATACAAAGGATTGCCGAAAGAAATCA
The DNA here is from genome assembly GCA_000998135.1 of Parcubacteria group bacterium GW2011_GWA2_42_14. Classification (GTDB taxonomy): domain Bacteria; phylum Patescibacteriota; class Minisyncoccia; order Sungbacterales; family GWA2-42-14; genus GWA2-42-14. The sequence goes on along the minus strand of LCCV01000008.1, from coordinate 1,447 downwards.
AAAAAATAGCCGAAGAAAAAGAGGGTATATTCAGAAAAAAACCTTTTGACCCCGGGCTCGATACTCATAAATTGCATGGCCGTTTTAAAGAGTATTGGGCTTTTTCAATTGATAATAAATATCGGATTATTTTTGAATTTGCCGAAAAAGATGTTATCTGGTTTCATTCAATCGGCGACCACTCAATTTATCAGTAAATTAGAACTAAAACGGGTTATCTATTTCAAAAAAACAAACTTAAGTGTCGCAGATTAACCCACGGTAGAAAACGCTGCCTCACGCGAGTTAAGAATGAGTTTAATCCTCGAAAGGGCTTTTAATTTTGTCTTAAAAATGCTACCATAATTTATGAATCGTAGAACATGAAACATGTAACATTTAAGGCGTAAATTGCATGATTCATGATTCATGATTCATGATTCATGGTCATCACTTGGTACGGACAATCTTGTTTTAAACTGCAAGCTGGAGATTTGGTAGGGGTTATTGACCCTTATGGCAAAGAAAACGGCTTAACGCCCCCGAGATTCAGGGCGGATTTTGCGCTTGTTACCCATAATCATTCTGACCACAACAATATTGAATCTTTACCAGAAAACCCATTTTTAGTACCAGGCCCCGGAGAATATGAAACTAAAGGAGTTTATATCCGGGGAATTGAGACCTACCACGACAAGCAAAACGGCAAAGAGCGCGGCATGAATACCGTATATATAATAGAAATGGAGGGAATAAAAATTTGCCATTTGGGGGACTTTGGAGAGGGGAAACTTCGCGATGAAACCGTGGAACAAATCGGCGATGTTGATGTTTTAATGATTCCGGTCGGAGGAAAGTTTACGATTGATGCCGAGGAAGCGTCTCAAGTTGTCAGTCAAATAGACCCTCGTATGGTAATTCCCATGCACTACAAAATTTCCGGACTGAAAGTTGCCCTAGATACGGTTGATGTATTTTTAAAAGAAATGGGTATGAAAACACTTGAAGCGGAAGAAAAATTAGTCATCAAGAAAAAAGATTTGCCGGAGGAAGGATTAAGGGTGGTTGTTTTAAAAACATCCTAAATTTTTCTAATTTCGCAAAACGCATGCATATAAATATTAAAAATTTTATAACTATCAACTCGCATAAAAACTATAAAAGGAAAAGCGTTTTTTGTGTTCATGCCCATGATAATATTTATCATCTTGCAACGGAGAAAAAATTTTTAGTATTTATTTTAAGCATTCTTTTTTTATTAAACTTTGTTTATAATGCGTTTTCTGACAGTCCTACATTTGTAAGCGGTACTATTACAACCGATACCACCTGGATTCTTGCCGATAGTCCTTATGTGGTGCAGGGCCCAGTTATCGTTTCCGGCAACACCACCCTAACCGTTGATCCCGGCGTAGTGGTTAAATTTGCCCTTCCGAATTCTTCCCTTATCGTCAACGGCGTTCTCAAT
>LCCV01000007.1 GCA_000998135.1 Parcubacteria group bacterium GW2011_GWA2_42_14 | reverse complement strand
TATACGGGTTATATCTGAACTTGTGAAAGAGAAAAAAATCTATCCTATAGAGTATGAAAGCGTTGCGGATCAGACATATAAACCAGTGCGGCTTGATATTTTGCGACTCAAGAATGAAATTAAACGATCGATGAAACCTTATAATGTTGATCCTCTTAAATTTTATTGGTTCTTAGCAACGGAGGAAGGGAAGAAAGAAGATTTTTGGCTGCGCGCCAAGATGCGGACTGAGTATGGCAAAGACCAATAATGCCGCATGGTTAAGTAGGTCCAGTTCTCAAGTCGGTAATCAAAAGAAATGAACCTCCGACCAGCAAGCTGGTCGGAATTAACAAGTTAAATAAAAATCTCAAATCTGATATAATAAACTCGTGATCAAGCGAGTCACTTATCTTTCATTAGTTATCTCTATCCTCCTCCCGCAGGCAGTTTTTGCGTTTGATAAAAATTGCACCTGCGAGCAACCTTTTGTTATTTCGGAGTCAGCCAGTTCAGAAGATCACGAAACCACATATCCCGTTTATTTCTTCCTCGACGACATCGGTGGCGTTCTTGGCATTTCTCCGGTAACTGATGATTTGTTCGTCTGGGCATATAGCTATTCTCCTGAAACTGCTGAAGCTATCCAAGCGCTTAATTACACCTACGACTCCGTAGGCAACATCACCAAGATTGAGGATTATTCCAGCACGACAGCCAAGATTGTTAATTTCGGCTATGACGCGCTTTATCGTTTAGCCACTGCTTCTACTTCACAAGCTTCAACAAGTCCAAATTATTTGCAAACATGGGGATATAACGCTATCGGGAATATTTCTACAACATCTGCAATCGGAGATTATCAATATGACGGGCATACGGGGTCGAACTATGCCAATCCGCACGCGGTAACAAGCATGGGGTCAATGACTTTGAGTTACGACCGAAACGGGAATTTGGGGACAACGACGCAGGGAACAACGCAATGGTTGTATATGCAGTAAGCCGTATTCGTTTATTCATGAATGGAAATTCAACAGGAATTATGAGCTAACCGCTACTCAATTCTTGGTAACAGTTTTTATGAGCTAAAGCGTGCTATTGACAAGCTTATTTTTGTATAGTATTCTGGAAGAGCGGTGTTAATAACCGCCAATGTTGTTAACAACTAGACATGGAGGATGAATGGCTTTAGGGGAAGCGCCAATTAAAAAGGCCGTAAAATGGATTGATGAGCAATTTCGGGAAAATCCGAAAGCGAGTCGTTTTGACCTTATTGAGCGCGCTTCTTTTAAGTTTAATTTAAGCCCCCTTGATGGTGATTTTCTTTACAGGCATTTTTCTAAAAGCTCCCAACAGGAGCAGGGAAAATAAATACCTGTTTTTCGCCTTTTACCCACACCCCGCAAGGGGTGGGGGTTTAAGGCGAAAGGGAATAAGCCCGTTACACCCGCCTAAAAGGCGCGGTTTTTTTATTCTTTTTCGTTGAGTATTGACCAGTAAGCTAGTCGGAGCCTTATTTAAAAAATACTCCGCGAAACGCGGAGTGAACTTTAATTTAGGTTTATTCCAATATCAGAAAAATTGGTTACAATATGGTCAACCAGACCGAAAGCTTTTGTTTCTTCCGCGTTCATCCAATATGCTCTATCAATTATGGATTCAATTTCTTTTTTGGCCTTTCCGGTATAATGTGAAATTGTTGATATATATTCGTTGGTAATTTCTTCTATTTGTTGTTGGGCGATTTTTCGGTCTTTCGCGTCCCCGTGAGTGCCGCCCTCGGGCAGATGAATCATTGTTCGTGTATGCGGAAAAATGAATCTTTTTCCGGATTTACCTGCCGCCAGTACCGGAACGGCAGCCGATGCGATAATTCCCGTGCCAATGGTATGGATGGGACAGGATACGGTTGTCATGAAATCAAGCAAACTGAATGCCGTAGTTAGAAATCCGCCAGGCGAATCGATAAAGAGTTTGATTGGTTCCGGGCTTTTTGAAGAAAGGTAAATTATCTGGTCTATTACTCCGCGGGGAGTGTTTGCCCAGCCCATGGGCATGGTCGGGTCGCCCACATAGGCATCACTTATAAAGCCCTCAAGGAAAATTATCCGTTTTTCAAAGAACAAATGCCTTAAAAATTGGTCATTATCTATATTAAACCCTTTTTTGTTAACTAACATATTGAGCCTCTTTTTGGCAAAGAACCGGTATTTTTATACTAATTAATATAAATAATTAGCGCAATACCCTTTGTTAATAAGCTGACCGTTTATGTTATTATCCTTATTATGACAGATAAGACCTATTGTCGGGTTGTTATCGATTTCAAGTTTCAGAAGGTTCAGTATAATTTTGCCGGACTTTTAAAAGATTAATTTTTTATGAAGATTATTATAAAAGTAAAACCTAATGCCAAGGAAGCAAAAATAGAAAAAATGAGCGAATATCAATTCGCGGTCTGGGTCAAAGAGCCGGCCAAAAACGGCAAAGCGAATGAGGCCGTTTGCCGGATGTTGGCGGATTATTTCGGGGTTTCAAGGTCTTTGGTGCGGATTGTTTCCGGACGCTATTTCAGGCAAAAAATCGTGGAAATTTTCGCGTCATAGATAAAAAACGCGCCATAAAAATATAACGGTTTTTGGAAAATAGAAATAGTTTAACCGGATATTGCGGCAATATTAAGGAGCGGAAATAATTTTTTATGCCGCGTTGGTGCCGGTTTTAACTGGATAAAATTGTCATGCCGTCAAAACAAGAACTAATTGAATCGTTGATTCATAAATACGAGCGTTTTATAGCCCCTTTTACCTTTGTGGCCGGCTTTGTTTTTGATACTTTGACCCTTAAGCGCGTTGACTTGCTGTTTGACCATTTGGTTATTCTTGCGAATTTGATTTTGGCCGGTTTGGCCATAATTGTTCTTAATTTATATGAAGCCGGCCGGTTTCGTTTTCGTGCGGTTGTTTTCTTGATTCCTTTTGCGCCGGTATTGATGCAGTTTGCTTTCGGGGGATTGTTTAGCGCTTTTGTGATTTTTTACACGAAAAGCGCGGCTTTGGGAAAAAGCTGGATTTTTCTGCTGACTCTGATTATGCTTTTGGTCGGCAACGAAAAATTCAGAAAGAAATATGAACGTTTTGTTTTTCAACTTAGTTTATTTTTCATAGCCGTTTTTTCTTACTCAATTTTTGCTCTTCCGATATTTTTTAAAAAAATGGGGGACGGAATTTTTTTGTTGAGCGGGCTGGCAAGCGTTATTCTTGTCGCTTTATTTGTTTTATTTTTATTCCGGTTTGTTTCTTATCCAATCAAAAGAAATTTGCGCGTCTTGGCATTAAGCATAGGAGGCATTTATGCCGCTTTTAATTTTTTATATTTTTTGAACATTATCCCTCCGGCTCCGCTTTCTTTGAAAGAAAGCGGAATTTATCACTCCATTGAGCGCGATAACGGAGGGTATATCATGAGTTTTGAACCGGCTTTGTGGTATCTTTTTTTTGATGAAACAAGCCGGATTTATCATTGGAGAGAGGGGGAACCGGTTTATTATTTCAGTTCGGTTTTTGCTCCGACCGATTTTGCCGTGCCCATTATGCACCGCTGGTCTTTTTATGATGATATTCAAAAAGGATGGGTCAAGAAAGAGAGTATTCGATTTCCGATAACCGGGGGCAGAGACGGCGGTTATCGCGGCTATAGTTTTAAGACAGCGATTTTACCGGGAAAATGGAGGGTTGAGGTGATGACAGATGACGGCCGGGTTCTCGGAAGGGAAGTTTTTCACGTTGTGAGGAAAGAAATAGCGCCGGAGCTCAAATTCGGGATTAAATGATAAACTGATTATCGTCAGGGGACAGGTTTTTGTCAGCTATTGACATTTTGTTTAAACTTTGTTATATATAATTAAGATAGTTATTAAAAAGGGGATTTTTATTTTACGGTCCATTAGCGTATAATAGTCAAATTGGCTTAATTTTATGTCTTTTTGCGGCGTATTCGAGTATTATTGCCCGCCCCCACCGTATTGGGGTAAATAGATATATGTATAAAGACACAGGATTTTTTCAGTCGGTATTTGGAGGGTTTAGCCCTTCCGAAAAAATCGCGCTTACCATTGTTGGGGCGCTTGTTTTATTTGTAGCGGTACAACCGGCGTTTGCGACAAATATTGATACCGGCGCCAAATATCCGAAGACAGTCAACACAAATTTAGAAACGCCGTATGATGATGAAAACTGGACTTCGCCGGGAAACGTAGATGGGGATGGCGGGGGCAATACCAGCATAACCACTAGTAACTTTGATGACACTGACTATTCTTGGGTCCTGCGGGCGACTGACTTTGATTTTGGCGCAATACCTGCTGACGGTACCATACAAGGCATTAAGGTTGAGATTGAACGCAAAAGCGATTTCGGCGAACGCGGTAAAGATGCCGTAGTTCAGCTTACAAAAAATGGCGCCGCTCGAGTTGGCGACAACAAAGCCGATACCTCAACTGAATGGCCCACCTCTTTTGCAATCAAAACCTATGGCGGGCCAACTGACCTCTGGGGAACAACGTGGACTCCGGCTGAAATTAAAGCGTCTTCCTTTGGTGTTCACCTTGCCGCGCAGGCCACCGATAACAACGCCGATATATACGCGGATTTCATTAGAATTACGGTTTACTATGATGCTCCCGAACGCACGATAACCGCCAGCGCGGCGGCAGGCGGTGCCATAACTCCCTCCGGAGCAGTAACGGTTATCAACGGAAACGATACAACATTCATTATTCAGCCGAGTACCGATTACATAGTTTTTAATGTATTGGTTGATGCCGTTTCGCAGGGACGAATAAACAATTATATGTTCAACAATGTTACGGCTGACCACACAATATCTGCGAGTTTTGATCCGGATTGGAGCGCTCCGGCTGGTTCGGTTGATGCCGATTCTGATGTTTCTGCTCCCGACTCCGCGTTTACATCCGATGATACTTATGCCGTATTAAATAACAGCAATGATGAAGTTGATTATATTAATTTTGGTTTGGATATTCCGTCGGCGGCTACGATTAACGGCATTGAAGTTGCTTTGGAGGGAAACAGAATATCCACCAGAAAAGCGAACATCCTTCTTTCGTGGAACGGAGGCAATAATTTTACCGGCGCGAAGAGTTCGGGAAATTTCAGTTCGTCTGATGCAACGCTGATGGTCGGCGGATCAAGCGACAAATGGGGAAGAACGGTATGGTCGCCCGGTGATTTTACCGATGCTAATTTTAGAATTCGCGTTGACCATCAGAGCGGCAATGGAAATTGGAATCTTGATCAAATTCAGGCAAAAGTTCATTATACCGTTCCGCCCGGCCACATTGTTATAGATAAAGTTACCAATCCGTCCGGCGACCCGCAATCATTCAGTTTTGACGCCACAGGAGGTACCTATGCCGACTTCGCATTAACCGACGCGGATACTCCAAATGATCAAACGCTCGCTCTCGGCAACTATTCCGTTTCCGAGACCGTTCCTGACGGATGGGTGCAATCAAGCACCGTCTGTATAAGCAGTATCGGGGATTCTGAAACCATCGGCGCGATTGAACTTGATTCCGGAGAAACCGTGACTTGCACATTTACCAACACCCAAAAAGGGGAAATTATTGTTCAAAAAGAAACATTACCCGACGGTGATTTGCAAAGCTTCAGTTTTGCCGCAAGTTATGACGGCGTTGGGTTTGCGCTGTCTGACGGCCAATCGAACAACAGCGGGTTTCTTAACCCTAATACTTACACTGTTTCAGAAACCGACCTGGCAGATTGGAGTATCATGGGTATCGTTTGTAGTGATTCAGACTCAACGGTTGATGTGCAGACAGGGATTGCAACAATTCTGGTTGCCGCGGGTGAGCACGTAACCTGTACGTTTACGAATAAAAAAATTGGTAAGATTATCGTGGAAAAAATTACCGTTCCATCCGGAGACAATACACTCTTTTCGTTTACGGGCAATCTTACCGGCGATCTTTTCCACGGCGGCACGCTGGAGAATAAGGTTTGGGCAGAGGGGGGGCCATATCCGGTTACAGAATCAAAAAAGGAAGGATGGGATCTTACGGATATTTCCTGTGATGACGATAATTCAAGCGGAAGTATTGAAACAGGAATTGTGACATTTAACGTGGAGGAAGGCGAAACCGTCACCTGCACTTTCACCAATGCTAAGCGCGCGTCATTTAGTTTGGAAAAAATATCAGAGCCGGACGGAGGAGAATTTCAATTTGACTTGACCGGCCCCGCGCAAACGGATATTCCGGCTTCACACACATTAATCCCAAGCGGTGTTTGGGATTTAAATAATCTTCTTTCCGGTCTTTACTCGTTGTCAGAAACCATTCTTTCCCCGGCAGATTGGACTGGCTCGCAAGCAATTGTTTGTAACGGTAACGGGGATAACGACCCCTTCGGTTCTGTTGCGAGTCCGTTTGAATTCACGCTTAACCCGGGTGAGAGTATGAGCTGTGCAGTCAATAATACGCAGGACGCTCTTATAACCGGCAAGAAATTTGAAGATATGAATGCGGACGGAATTGAAGGAGAAGATTCGGGTATTGAGGATTGGACAATTACTGCAACGCGACAAGACAATCCGGAAACCGAAGATATTGAGAGCGGTAGTTATGAGGCGACAACAGATGATGAAGGCGATTATACTCTGCGAGTCCCGCCGGGCACATATAAAATTTGCGAAACATTTCAGGAGAATTGGTATCAATCGTATCCGACTTTAAGCATTGCGGGCGCAGTTTCTTGTGATGTTGATGAGTATGGGTATGAATTAACAGTCGCGGCCGGAGACAATATCAACGGCAAGGACTTCGGTAACTATCAAAATGGTTCCATCTCCGGATACAAGTGGGAAGACAGCGATGCTGACGGCGAACGGGACGAAGGAGAGAGTGCGCTTGATGAGTGGACTATCTTCTTGGATTTAAATGACAACGGCGTTCTTGATGAGGACGAGCCGTATCAAGAAACAGGTGACGAAGAAGAGGGCTTCTACTATTTTGGAAACCTTGCGCCGGGAACATATATTGTTCGCGAGGTATCTGAAGACGGATGGATGCAAATATTCCCCGGTACCGATACTAATTACAAACATACCATAGTGGTCACTTCCGAAGAAGAAAGTAACAGGAACTTCGGCAACTTTGAATTAGTGGATATTACCGGATTCAAATGGGATGATAGAAACGGAGATGGCGCGTGGCAGAAATCGTGCGAAGAGGAGGGGTGCATCGCGGAGCCGGGGAAAGATGATGTTATCGTGGCTCTTGGCCGTCAGAATGGAGAACCAAAGCAGGAAGATGGACATGAAACTATTCCCATTGAAATTATTGCCATGGATTTGACTGGGGAACGCGGCGATTTTGTTTTTCCCGATGTCGGTCCAGGCCGTTATAAACTTTTTGAAGAAAAAAAGAGTGGCTGGACGCCAACCACCCCGGCTCAACGCGCAGATTCATTTTTTGACATTACCTATGATATGGCATCTATCGGAGACCCTGACTTTGATCTTTTGCGCGTTACGGGAAACCCCGACTTTGACCTCTTGCGCGATTCCTTCTTTGATGTATTCGTAGAATTGAGCGGACAGAATGTAAATCAGAGCGAAGCGACACAGGATTCAATCACAACCATTCCAAGCGTTCCGCTTGAGTTCGGCAATCATAAATTGCTTGTTATCAGCCAGGAGGCGGTAATAGCGGCTGAGCAAGCTTCAACCGAACAAACTTCAACCGTGATTACCTGGACGACGGATTTTCCGGGAACGAGCCGTGTTGTGTATGATACCGTTTCGCATCCGGTGCTTGGTTCCGCGCCGAATTACGGGTACGCGAATTCTACGGCGACTTTTGACGAAAGTCCTAAGGTGCAAAATCATAGCGTTACTATAAGCGGTCTTACTCCGGGTACGACATATTATTACCGCGTTGTTTCCGCGGCGTCACCTGAATCGGTTAGCGGTGAGGGAAGTGTTACAACCGCAACTCCGCCCGCCTCTTCCGGTTCGTTCGGTGGAGGTGGTGGTGGCGGTGGAGGCGGAGGTGGCAATCCGGAATTATTCGCGTTAAGCGGTGGAAGCCCGTATCCATTTGTAACAACTACTCCGCCGGCCTCAACGCCTCCCGCGCCTCCGCCTGCGCAAATAACCTCTTCCGAAGATTCAGCGCCAACTAATCAAGAAATTCCGTTATCGTCGCCAACATTGCCGTCTTCAACTTTAGCGCCATCTTCCTCCGAGCTGTCGATAGCTTTGCCACAGCAATCTCAAGTTGGCGAAACAGTGGAAGAAGTGCCATCCGGCGATTTCTTGGCTTTCGGTATTGAAACAGCGCAATCAGTAGAACAACAAACACCACCGCCAGTTGGCGACGGGCAAGTTTCAGAAAATCAGGGAAACACTTTTATGGCCGCAACTATCGGAGTTTTAAGCTTGGGCACTGAAAGCAGGATTCTTGCGTTTCTTATTGGAACGTCGGCGTTGATTCTCTTGGGATTCGGAATCTATCACCTTAGGCGCGTTTTTTAAAGGTAACGAAAGCAAATGAAAATCTAAAAAGAAGTCCCGATCTTCTTCAAAGAAAACCGGGACTTCTTTTTGTTTTAAGCCGCTTTGAGATTTTACTTCAAGGATATAAAAATGATTGTCAACAATTACAAAAATAGCATCATCCGGGAGTAATTTCTTTGATATAAATTTTTTATAATTTGTGCCCTCGATTTTAAGAAATTTTAGGTATTACTATTTTCAAACATTCTATCTCGTTCATAAATAAATTCAGTAGACGCCGCCGCTCACTCTCTGTACGGGAAGTTTTATAAAATAAAACAGTCCCGCTGAAAGCGGGGCTGTTTTTTGAATAATCTATACTACTTTAGCCGCTTCTTCGGCGGTCGTGATTCCGGCCAGAATTTTTTCTACGGCGTCTTGTTTAAGCGTTTTCATTCCCGCGCCTTCTACGTATTCTTCCAAAGAGCGCATCGGCGCTTTTTCCACGATAAGCGATCTTAGGCCGTTATCAAATTCAAATACTTCAAAAATTCCTACTCTGCCGAGAAACCCGGTCTTTTTGCATTTGTCGCAGCCTTGTCCGCGGACAAATCTTGAAGGCGTATTTTCCAGCCCGAAATATTTCAAATATTCCGATCCGGGGCTATACACGATTTTGCAATCCGGACAGACTTTTCTTACGAGGCGTTGGGATATAACCCCGTTTAAGGAATAGGCAATAAGGCTCCGTTCCACTCCCATGTCCAGAAGCCGTGCTATGGTTCCGATAACGGTATTGGCGTGCACTGTTGAAAAAATTATTTTTCCGGCTAAGGACGAACGAATGGCGTTTTCGGCGGTTTCACCGTCACGTATTTCTCCGATCATCATGGCATCGGGGTCTTGTCTCAGAATTGAGCGCATTCCTTGGGCGAAATCAAAACCCTGTCCGGGATTGACTTGAACCTGCCGCACACCCTCAAGAAAAAGTTCTACGGGGTCTTCAAGAGTAATAATATTTTTTTCATCGCTTTTAATTTCTCTCAAGATTGCGTACAGGGTAGTCGTTTTTCCGGCACCGGCCGGTCCCGTGATAAGCACCATTCCGTAGGGTCTCGTAATCATTTTTTTGACAGTTGAGAAAATATTGTTATTCAGGCCGAGATCTTTTAATGAAATAATCATTTCTTCGCGGTTGAGAATTCTTAAGACAATCGCCTCTCCGCTGATAGTCGGGAATATAGAAACGCGCACGTCAAGAGGGCGTTTTCCGATATCAAGGATGATGGCCTCTGCTTTGGCCGGCGATATTTTTTCTTTCTCTCTGATTTTTTCATAAGCGGATTTGGCAAATAAGCGGGAAGTTACATCGGGTACGAGGCTTTCCGGAGTTTTTTCTTTTTTCTTTTCATAAATTTCTTTGGACAACTGAATGGCAAATCGGAAATGGCCGTCTTTGGGAATGTTGTGCCTGGTAATGTCAAGGTTGGACATAACCTTTATTTTAACAAGAATTCTTTCCATTTCTTCAATGGGCAGAGATCCTCTGTCCTGCAAAATTCCGTCAATTCTGAATCTTATTCTGATATTTCCGAGGTACGGCTCAATATGAACATCTGACGCCCTTTCGGCCACTGCTTGGGTAAGAATGCTTGTTATAAAATCTTCTATTTCTGCTTCCTCGTCATTTAATTGTTCATCGTTTTTAGCCATAGGACTTTATTATAGCATTTTAACAGTTTTTTTCGATGTAAAACTTATCCACACACAGTTTTTTAAATCTTAATATCTTCCGCCGACAGACCGTCCGAAAACTGCTAAAAAAGCGCTTTTGTCATTTTGAGTCCTTCGGTCGTCATTCTGACCCTGAGCCATGCGAAGGGGAAGAATCTCAGGATAAACCCTGTGGTGAGTTTATCGAATCCATCCGCGAAGAATCTCGTGTTTAAACCAATCTTGAATGGCAGAGATTCTTCACAAAGTTCAGAATGACGGTTTTCGGACGGTCTGGGTGGAAAATCCTAAACAAATTTTATAGCTTATTAAGTGAATTAAGCGGGTTAAGCAAGTTAAGCTTAATTTACTTAATTTACTTAACTTGCTTAATATGCCGGATTGTTTAGATTTTAATTTTTATAGTTTAAGATTTTTAACGATATGATATAATACGAATATGCCTTTTTTATTAAAAAGCTGGGTTTTGATTGCCGTTATTGCTTATTTTTTCCATGCCGCAACGGCGATAATTGATAAGTTTTTGCTGGAAAAAAGAATTTCCCATCCTTCAACCTACGCGTTTTGGGTCGGCATTTTCGGAATTTTTGCTTTACTACTGGCGCCCTTCGGTTTTTTTATACCAGCATTGAAAGAATTTTTATTTGCAACTATTTCCGGATTTTTGTCTGTTTTGGCTTTTTATTCCTTTTTTGTGATTCTTCAAAAAAACGAGGCATCGCGTATCGCACCGGTTATCGGCGGATTCAGTCCCATATTTGTTTTGCTCTTGTCGCGGATTTTTTTGGGTGAGAGTTTAGGATGGATGGAATTAATGGCTTTTTTATTTCTTATCGCCGGAGGAGTTTTAATAAGTCTGGCTATCAAGGTGGACGGCATCCGCGTGCAAAAACCGGAAACAAAAAAAATATTTTTTATCACTCTGCTTTCCGCTTTTCTTTTTGCTTTAACTTATGTTTTATTCAAAGCCGCAACCAACCACACCCCGTTTATAAACGCTTTTATTTGGTCGCGCCTTGGCGGATTTATCGCTGCCATTTTGTTTTTATTTGGAAAAGAGTCAAGGTACGATATTTTGAATTCTTCGCGGCTTCAGGCCATAACTTCCACCGGAGCCTTTTTTATGCTTAATAAATTTTTGGGGGCAACCGGTTTTTTCCTGCTTGATTATGCCATATCCATAGGCAGGGTAAGCATTATTAACGCCATGCAAGGCGTAGAATACACTTTGATTTTTATTTTTGCGGCATTGCTTTCCAGAAAATATCCGAAAATTCTGGCGGAAGATTTCAGGCGCCCGGCCCTTTACCAGAAAAGTATCGGGATAGTGCTGGTGGTATCGGGGCTAGCGTTGTTGGCGTTGGGATAATACGGGTTAAATTCAAAATCCCAATATTAAAATCCCAAATAAATTCAAAATTAAAATATCAAAATATTTTATTTTTTGGTTATTTGGATTATTTGGAATTTTGGATTTGGGATTTATAAATTATGATTAATAAGGTTAAACTGTGGCTGGTTGTATTTATTTTGTTGTTGTTCGGTGCTTTTTTATGGTACCTTTCCCGCCCGTTTCCCGCGCCGCAACAAATGCGGTACGGCGTTACTTTCTCTAAGCCATTTGCTGAAAAATTGGGACTGGATTGGAAGGCGCTTTATGCCGCTCTTCTTGATGATTTGGGGGCAAGAAAATTAAGATTACCCGCTTATTGGGACGAAATTGAAACGCGGGAGGAAAGTTTCGATTTTGATGATTTATGGTGGCAGGTTCGGGAGGCGGAAAAAAGGAATGCGGAAATAATTCTGGCGGTCGGCAGAAAACTTCCGCGCTGGCCCGAATGCCATGAACCCGGTTGGCTCAACAACCAACAATCAGCCGCTAACCACCAACCACAGAACAAAGAATATAAACAACAAAAATTATTAAAATATATAGAAGAAACAATAAACCGTTTTAAAAATTATGAAAGCGTCAAATACTGGCAGGTAGAGAATGAACCGTTTTTGCCGTTTGGGGAATGCCCCGAATTTGATAAAGAATTTTTGGAAAGGGAAATTGAGCTGGTTCGTTCGCTTGATCCGTCGCGCCCGGTTTTAATTACCGATTCAGGAGAATTGGGCAGATGGATACCGGCCGCGTCAAGGGCCGATATTTTCGGGACAACAATGTATTTTCAGATTTATAATAATTGGATTGGCCAGTTCCGTTATCCCATCGGCCCAGGATTTTTCAGGGCCAAGTCAAGATTAACTGATTTTATTGCCGGTAAAAAACCGAAAATAGTTGTGGAATTTCAAATGGAACCCTGGAATCCGAAGCAAATTTATGAAACGGCTTTGGAAGAGCAATTGGCGGTTTTTCCCGAATCGGAATTTGAGGAGCGCGTTGAATTTGTCAAAAAAACAGGATTTGATACGATATATTTTTGGGGGGCAGAGTGGTGGTATTGGATGGGGCAGAAGCATAATCAGTGGGGATTTTGGGACAAAGCCAGGTTATTATTTCAAAATTCCAAACAATAAATATCAACAAGTATCAATAAGTATCAATTAATATCTGATATTGATGGATATTTGCTTCGCGATATTTATTGATATTCATCGTTTTTTAATTTATAATAATGTTATGGTAGATATTCCCATTCGTATAACCCAAAAAGTGTTGATTATTGAAGACGATCAGGATTTGGCAAAGATGTATAAAAACCATCTGGAAGGGGTCGGGTGTCAAGTTTTGCACGTGGACGACGGCCGGAAAGGTTTTGAAACCGCGAAAGCCGAAAAGCCCGATGTGATTTTGCTTGATTTGCGCTTGCCGGGAATGTATGGCATTGATGTTTTAAAACTGCTGAAAGGCGACCCTGATACAAAAAAAATAGTTGTTTTTGTGTTAACCAACATGCTTTATCCGGACGAAAGAGAAAATATTAAAGATTTGGGGGCTGTTGATATTTTCATTAAGGCCGAAACGACCCCGGGAAAAATCAGTGATTTGATAAAGCAATATTTTGCTAAATAAAACCCTAAATCCTAATATTTTCCTCCGAAGGCGGATTCACCTCTGGCGGAAAATCCTAAACAAATTACAATTTTAGCTTTTTAAGCGAGTTAAGCTTAATTTACTTAATTCACTTAACTTACTTAACAGGCTATTTACGTTTAGAATTTAGGATTTCGAATTTAGGATTTATCGAATAAATATGTCTAATATAATTATATATACAACACCAAGTTGCGTTTACTGCAAAATGGCCAAGGAGTTTTTTAAGGATAATAATGTTGCATATAAAGAATTGAATGTGGCGGTTGATGAAAAAGCCCGCGATGAAATGGTTCAGAAATCGGGACAACTTGGGGTTCCGGTTATTGAAATTGACGGAAAAATCATAGTCGGTTTTGACAAGCCGAAACTTTTTGAATTACTCCAAATAAAATAATGAAGAAGCGGCGCGTGATAGTTATTATGGGAGGACCCTCGTCTGAGCACGGGGTTTCTTTAAATACCGGAAAAGAAGTTATAAAACATTTGGATAGGAATAAATATGAAGTAGATTCAATTATAGTTCCCCGAAAAGGAAATTGGTTTTTCCCTAGGGCAAGAATGAATGGCGCTGTTGTTTTTATAGCCATGCATGGTGAATTTGGCGAGGACGGCATCCTGCAGGGATTGCTTGAATCATCCCGTCTTCCTTATACCGGTTCCGGCGTTTTGGCGAGCGCCTTGGGAATGGATAAGCTAAGACAAGCTGTTTTATTTCGTCAGGCGGGCCTTGTGGTTCCGGAATTTGCCGTAATAAAAAAACAGGATTGGTTGTCTGACAAAAGCCGCGCGGTTTTAAGAATCACCGGCGGTTTTTCATTCCCTCTGGTTATTAAACCGGCCAATCGCGGTTCCAGCGTCGGAGTGTCAATTGTTAAGAAAAAAAACGGACTTAGAAATGCGTTAAATTCCGCTTTTTCGTATTCCAACAGCGTTTTGGTCCAGAAATTTATCCGCGGGAGGGAAATGACCTGCGGAGTGGTAGAAGGTGCAACTGGAACGTTGTTGCCCTTGCCCCCGGTTGAGATTCTGACAAAAGCAGGAACTTTCTACGATTATCAATCAAAATACGCGGATGGGGGAAGTAAACATATCATACCACCCGGAAACGTACCGGAAATCCTTATTAAAAAAATACAGGATGCCGCCCGCCTCACCCATAACATTATTGGCTGCCGGGGAATGTCTAGAACAGACATTATTTTATCTGCAAACGGCAAAATTCATATCCTGGAAATAAACACCTTGCCGGGCATGACTTCAACCAGCTTGTTGCCTGAATCGGCAAAAGCCGCGGGAATCGGTTTTTCCGAACTTCTTGATTTGATGATTGAGTCGGCTTTGCGAAAACAGCAAACAACTTAATTTTTTCCTGCCCATTTTCCTCTTGAGGTATTGTATTTTTTAGAGAGTTTATGATATGCTTGCATAGGTTCCTCAAAAACATGGAGGTGGTCCATGGCAAAGCATGAGGAAATCTCTCTTTTTTTTGGGATTTCGCCGTCGCTTGTTGAGCTCAATGAAATTTTGAAAGTTGATAACGACCTGATTTTATTTGACCAAAGCGGAATTGAAGAGATTTTACCGGACCGGCCGCCTTTTTTAATCTTAAAGAAAGCGGCAGTGTTTACCAATAAGAACGGCAACAAATCAATTGTTTCGCTTTCTGAAATAACGCGCGAGGATTGCGCCGGACATATTCCTGAAGAACTCATGACGCCGCTTATTCTTTTTTCCAAGGCGCTTGCCCTTACCGGCAGATTTCTCGCCGCCTTCTTAAACGGCGGAAATAATGTTGTTGCCGAAGTCATTAAAACCGGACCGGTTGAGTCGCTCCTGGGCTTTTCCGACCTGCGCTATACCCGGCCGCCTGTAAACGCTCTTTCGTATGCTGAAGTAATTTCAGTTAAAGGACGGCGCGTTATCAAGGCAACTATGAATACTCAAACATGGATAGTGGCCGGAGATCATTTCGTACCTGCGGGTAAAATAAGCGGGCTTGAATATGCAATTATTCCGAAACAGCTTCTGCTTGCCGCCCTCAGACAATGAACAAACAGGGCGGGTTTGATACTCCGCCTTTTTATATTATAATGAATAGTATGAACGACTATCGTATTGTTATTCTTGCCACAGTCGTATTTATCGTGGCGTGGCTTTCCATTATCTCCTACCGGAAGACAAGGGACCGTATTGCCTTCAGTGCCTTTGCCGGGTCGATTGCGTTTTGGGCCCTCTCTCTCACCTTTTTTTATTTTGCCGAAAACGGGCCTTTTTTGGATTTTTGGGGGCGGTTAGTATATATATCCGGAGGATTTATTGCCTTCCTTTTTTTGCGTTTTGCCCTTTTGTTTTCAGGTAAAAAACTGCAGACCATTTCAAGCATGCTCCTGGCTCTTCCTTGGGCCTTCCTTGCCTATCTTTATTTTTTCACACCGTTCCTTATTAAAAAGATTCTTTTATTTGGTCTGGTAAAGGGATTCGCCTACGGACCGTGGCATCTGCTTTTTGATTTATATTTCGGGTCATATTTCATTTTAGGTTTTATCGTGCTTGCACGGGCGTTTCGCGCTGAGGATGACCGGAACAAAAAATTACAATTCGTTTTTATAATTACCGGTACGCTTATCGGTTTAATCCTGTCGGCGTCAACAAATATTATCATGCCGTGGTTCAACCGGTTTGAACTTCTTTGGGCCGGGCCGATCGGCGTTGCCATTTGGGCGGGAATTCTTACATACGGAATTATGCGCCATCACCTTTTAAATATCCGGGTTATCGCAACGGAAATATTTGCAAGCATCATGTGGATTTTCCTTTTTGTGAATGTTTTTATCTTTAGTAGCATTAAAGAATTATTATTCAACATTTCTGTTTTTATCGTTACGCTTCTTTCAGGCATTTTTCTTATACGAAGCGTCGTAGGGGAAGTAGAACAGAAAGAAGAGCTTGAGCGCCTTAGCAACAGCCTGTCCCATGCCAACGAAGAATTAAAACGGCTGGATGAAACCAAGTCGGAATTTATTTCCATCGCCTCGCACCAATTGCGTTCTCCCCTAACGGCCGTGAAAGGATACATTTCCATTCTGCTTGAAGGTACTTTCGGCCGTTTAACCGCCGGACAAATTGAGGCTCTTCATAAAATTTTTGTTTCAACCGAACATCTGATAAAATTGATTGATGACCTTCTTAATTTGTCGCAGATTGAATCCGGCCGGATGAATTACGAATTCAAAAAAATAAATTTATTGTATTTGGTCAAGGAGGTTATTGGAGAACAGGAGCTGAATATTGAGAAAAAAAACTTGCGGATTATAATAACCGAGCCCTCTTTCGCAATCCCGCCGATTTTTGCCGATTACGATAAAATCCGCCAGATAATTTTGAATTTGATTGATAACGCCATTCGTTATACTGATAAAGGGGGAGCGGAAATCAGGTTTTATAAAAAGGAAGTTGGCGGCAAGAAATATTTGGGGATGATTGTGGAGGATTCAGGGCGCGGTATTGATAAAGAGGATATAGGCCATTTATTT
Source organism: Parcubacteria group bacterium GW2011_GWA2_42_14 (assembly GCA_000998135.1). GTDB lineage: Bacteria > Patescibacteriota > Minisyncoccia > Sungbacterales > GWA2-42-14 > GWA2-42-14. The sequence continues at coordinate 31,538 of LCCV01000007.1, read as the reverse complement.
GTCAAATTTGTAAGGGCGGAGCGCACCAGGAAATTATACACCGAAGGCAGCGGATTGGGCCTTTATGTGGCCAAAAAAATAATTGACGACCACGAAGGCCGGATTTATGTTGAATCGGAAGGAGTAGGAAAGGGGAGTAGTTTTTTTGTGGAACTTCCTATTGCATAATTATAAAACTTGAAACATGAAACCTGAAACATTGTTAAAATGATTCATGATTCATGATTCATGATTCATGGAAAGAATATTAACCATTGATACAATAAGTAAGGCGGGTAAGATTGTTAAAGTTTCCGGTTGGGTGGACACACGGCGTGACCACGGCAAAATTATTTTCATTGACCTTCGCGACCGGAGCGGAATTTTGCAATTAGTGTTTACTCCTAAAGATAAAGAACTTTACGGCCTTGCCAATACTCTCAGGGGAGAATGGGTTATTGAGGTTGAAGGAAAAATCGGCGAAAGACCCAAGGGCGTGGAAAACCCGGAACTTACTACCGGCAATATTGAAATGCTGGTTGAAAAATTGGTTATTTTAAACGAAGCCAAAACTCCTCCATTCGCGCTTAATTCTGACGGCTATGAAATAGGCGAAGATAACCGGTTAAGATACCGCTATCTGGATTTACGAAGGGCCCGTCTGCAAAAAAATATAGGCATGAGGCATAAGATGGCCTTGTTTATGAGAAACGCTTTTTCGGAACGCGGATTCGTGGAAATTGAAACTCCCAGCCTTACCAAGGGAACGCCGGAAGGCGCCCGGGAATTCATTGTTCCTTCGCGGCTCCATCCGGGAAAATTTTTTGTTCTTCCGCAGTCCCCCCAGCAATTCAAACAGTTATTGATGGTTTCGGGTTTTGAACGCTATTTTCAGTTTGCCAGATGCTTTCGCGATGAAGACGAAAGAAAAGACCGCCAGCCGGAATTCACTCAGCTTGACGTTGAAATCAGTTTTTTGGATGAAGAATCAATACGGAGCATCATTGAAGAAATTGTCATTAAAAGTATCGGCGAATTGTTTCCGGCAAAAAAAATATTAAAAACGCCTTTTCCGGTGATGTCTCAAAAGGAGGCCGTGGAAAAATATAATTCCGACAAGCCGGATATCCGCGAAAATAAAAACGATTTTCAAGAATTGGCTTTTTTATGGGTAGTTGATTTTCCGTTGTTTGAATACTCCGAAACAGAAAAAGGCCTGGTTTCCTCGCATCACCCTTTTACTTCTCCCAAGGACGGTGATTTGCGTTTGCTTGAAAAAAATCCGGAACAAGTCATGGCCAAGGCGTATGATTTGGTGCTGAACGGTTATGAAATAGGCGGCGGTTCCATAAGAATCCATCGGAGGGATTTGCAGGAGAAAATATTCCGCGTGCTCGGGCTTGCCGAAGAAGAAATTAAGGGCCGTTTCGGGCACATGCTGGAAGCATTTGAATACGGAGCGCCTCCGCACGGCGGAATTGCTTTGGGAATAGACCGTTTTGTCGCGATTTTACAAAATGAGCCGTCAATTCGTGAAGTTATGGCTTTTCCAAAAACTGGGGACGCGAGAGATTTAATGATGGACGCGCCGTCGGAAGTTAGTCCCAAGCAGTTGAAAGAAGCGCATATAAACATTATTCATGAATCATAAAACATGTAACATATAACGCGGCTATATTGGAACGATTTTGTACTTTAGGTTACATGTTTCAAGTTTCATATTTCAAGGTGGTATATACCGTAAAACAAGGTGAATTTGAGGGGCCGTTAGGCCTTTTGTTGGATTTGATTGAAAAAGAAAAGCTCAATATCAATGAAGTGTCGTTGGCAAATGTAGCCGAAGAATATGTAAAATTTGTAAATTCATTAGAAAATATAGACAAGGAGGAGTTGGCTGAATTTCTGGTCGTTGCCGCGCAATTAATTCTGATTAAATCCCGCTCGCTTCTGCCCGGACTCGCGGTTTCCGAGGAAGAGGAGGTTTCTATTGAAGAATTGCAAAAGCGGCTTGAAGAATACAAGCGTTTGAAAGAATTATCCAAAGAGCTTAGAAAAATCGCCGAATCAGGAACGCGTATTTTCACCAGAGAATTTTATGCCGGCATGCCTTCTGTTTTTTATCCGCCGAAAAAAGTTTCTCCATCCCTTTTGCAAAAAATATTTGAAGGTGTCTTAAACGCTATTCCTAAAATTGAAAAACTTGCGGAAGAAAAAATAAGGAAAATAATTACTCTGGAAGAAAAAATAAGGAGTTTGCGCGGCCTTTTAAAGGAGAAAATTGAACGCACCTTTTCCGAAATAACTAAAACGGCGGCGGATAAAATTGAGATTATAGTAAGTTTTCTTGCTATTCTTGAAATGGCTAAGCAGAAATTTTTGTCTCTGGAGCAGGACAAATTGTTCGGGGAAATTAAGATTAAAAAAGAATAAATATGTTGAAACGTGAAACATGTAACATATAACATAAATTTGTTAGCATGATTCATGATTTATGATTCATGTATCTTAAATCAAAAATTGAATCAATTCTCTTTGTAACCGGCGGGCCGGTTTCTTTGGCCAAACTGGCGAAAGTTTTGGAAGAACCGGAAGAAAAAATCGCGGACGCCTTAAGCGGACTTTCCGCGGATTATGAAAATAGGGGATTGAACATACTTAGGAAAGAAGATGAGTTTCAATTTGGCACCAATCCGGCTAACGCGGAACTGATTGAAAAACTCGTTAAATCGGAATTTACCGAGGATTTGACCAAGGCGGCTTTGGAAACCCTGACGATTATCGCCTACAAAGGCCCGCTTACCCGTTCGGAAATTGAATTTATAAGAGGCGTTAATACTTCTTTTACCGTAAGAAACCTGCTTTTGCGCGGACTGATTGAACGGATTGAAAATCCGAAAGACGCCCGTTCTTATATTTATAAAATCAGTTTTGATTTTCTTAAATACCTTGGAGTAACTTCAGTAGACGAACTGCCCGGATATCGAGAGTTGCAACATAAAACAGAGGAAGTAATTCAAGGCAATATGAATCATGCAACATGAAATCTGAAACATATCACGAACAATTAAAGAGAAAAATGGATGAATATATACATTTGATTTATCGATTGACTAAAAAGTTTCCAAAAGATGAAATATACGGCGTGACGTCTCAGATACGAAGGGTGGCGCTTTCTGTAATTCTTAATTATATTGAAGGATATGCCAGAGGCCGAATTAAAGTTCATAAAAATTTTCTTGAGATAGCTTACGGTTCACTTCAGGAATCTAAATATATTCTAATTTTTTCCCTCAAAAGAAGAATTTGATGCAGCAGCAAAACTTGCTGATGAGATAGGCGCAATGCTTTGGGGTATTATTAGAAGAATTAAAATATAATTCATGTTTTATGATTTATGTTTCAGGAAGTATGGAGAATGATTTTTACAAACCTATATTCGCTTTGTCGGTTCTGATAACCCTCTTGGTTTTTATTTCTTTTTTTATCAATTCTCCGGCGCCAAAAGACGTTGCCTCAGTCATTGTTTCATACGCAATGGTCGATAACGGCCTTGAGCCGGATATCAGCGCGGACTCGGTTGCGATTGTCAGAATTGCCGATGGGCAGGTTTTATTTTCAAAGAATCCGGATGTTTTTTTGCCCGTTGCTTCAATTACCAAGCTTATGACCGCCGTTATTTTTCTTGAACATGCCGATTTATTTGATTTAATTAAAATTTCTCAGTCAGCCAAAAAACCGGAAGAAAAAAGGGAAAAAATGAGCGTTCTTCCGGCCGGAGAATTTTTAAAATCGGAAGATATTCTTAAATTGATGATTATAGATTCCTATAACGACATTGCCAGGACCGCGTCCGAATATGTAAGCGAAAAAGAGAATTTTGCGCCCTTTTCGGAATTGATGAATAAAAAAGCCGGGGAACTCGGCATGAGTAATACCCGTTTTGACAATCCGGCCGGGCTTGATTCAATCGGCAACTATTCAACCGCTTCGGACCTCGTCAAACTGGCGTCATATATAACACAAAATTATTCCAGAATTTGGGATATTTCCAGGATTTATGAAACGGATATTTTTTCAAAATCCGGAAATAAATACCATCTTGTTAATACTAATCGGCTTTTGAGCGAGATTACCGATATTGTCGGAACAAAAACCGGTTCAACCGACGGCGCCAAAGAATCTCTCGTCCTGGTTGTAAATGTGCTTAAAAACGACCCGATAGTATTTGTTATTTTACGTTCTGATGACAGGATTAAAGACGTAAAAACTTTAATAGCATGGACAAAACTGGTTTATGGCTTATAGAATTTTCAATTTTAATTTTTAAATAAATTTCAATTGCAGCTTTTTAAGTGAATTAAGCGAGTTAAGCCAGTTAAGCTTAATTTACTTAATTCACTTAACTTGCTTAACAAGCTATTTAAGTTTGGGATTTCGATTTAAAATTTTATTAACTGACTATGCTTTCTAATACAGAACTTACTCTCAATGTTTTAAAAGTATTCGGACTCTCAACTCTAAGTTTCGCGGTGGCCATTTTATTGACCCCGCTTCTTACCTATTTTTTATACAAATATAAAATGTGGAGAAAAACTGTTAGGGAAGAAACGGCCGACGGCTCCAAAACCCCGATTTACCAGTCGCTTCATAAAGAAGGGGAAACGAGCGTGCCTCGGCTCGGCGGGCTTTTATTCTGGGTTATTCCTTCGCTTATCGCCCTGTTTTTTTATTGGTTATCAAAAACAACCGACATTCCGCTTTTTGATAAACTGAATTTTTTATCAAGAAATCAAACATGGCTTCCTTTTTTAACCATGATTGCCGGATCAATCCTCGGACTTTTGGACGACCTGTTTCAAATTTACGGGAAGGGTTCATATCGCGGAGGGGGAATGGGTTTATCACGAAGAATTTTTTTTGTTTTGCTTATTGCCTCTGCCGGCGCTTATTGGTTTTATTTCAAGCTCGGCTGGCAGACAATTTATATTCCGGGTTTCGGGGATTTTTATATCAATGGTTTGTATATTCCGCTTTTTATCATAACTATGCTTGGAGTTTTTTCAGGAGGAGTTATTGACGGCATTGACGGGCTTGCCGGAGGGGTTTTTGTGTCTATTTTCGCGTCATATGCCGGTATCGCTTTTTTTAGGAATCAGATTGATATTGCGACCTTTGCCGCCGTAGTTCTTGGGGCGTTATTAGCGTTTCTTTGGTTCAATATCCCGCCGGCGCGTTTTTATATGGGCGAAACCGGAATGTTGGGTTTAACAACCGCCATTACGGTTATTGCTTTTCTGACCGATTCTATAATTGTTTTGCCGATAATTGCTTTTTTGCTTGTGGCGGAAACAGCTTCAGTCATAATTCAATTTTCCTCTAAAAAATGGCTTGGCCGTAAAATATTTCTTGTTGCCCCGATTCATCATCATTTTGAAGCGCTTGGGTGGCCTCCTTATAAAGTAACAATGAGATTTTGGGTTATAAGCGTGGTAACCGCAATCATAGGCATGGTTATCGCTCTCATTGGACGCTAGCCGAGATAATTTATTTGTTATTTTATCATTAATACCCTAATTAAAACTTGGGTGATGGTTGAAAAAGGAGGATTTGCTATTTATTGTTGATAATTTATAATTGAATTATGTACGATATTCTTATAAAAAACGGGTTAGTTATTGATGGCACCGGCGTTTCTCCGGCTCTTAAAGATGTCGGAATTTCCGGAGATAAAATTTCCGAAATAAGCGTGGGAATTCCGGAAAAAAACGGGAAAACCGTAATTGACGCCAAGGAAAAATTCGTTGTTCCCGGTTTTGTGGATATAACTTCGCATTCGGACACATCTTGGACCTTGTTTGATTATCCGGGGCAGGAAAGCTTGTTGTCCCAGGGCGTTACCACCATTATCGGCGGAAACTGCGGATCTTCATTGGCGCCCTTGGTGCATCCGGACGCGATTAAATCCATTCAGAAATGGACCGATATTTCAAAAATAAATATCAATTGGGCAACGACTAAAGAATTTTTTGAGGAAATGTCAAAGATGCCTCTCGGGGTAAATTTCGGGACGCTGGTAGGCCACGGAACAATGAGACGCGGGGTAATAGGTGAAGCAATCCGCCCTTTGAATCTTGAAGAAATAGAAAAGATAAAACTTTTTACGGAAGAATCAATGAAGGCGGGCGCTTTTGGCCTGTCAACCGGCCTGGGATATTCGCATGAACAGCCAGCTACGGCCGACGAAGTTATAAATTTTGTGCGAGTGGTAAAAAATTACGGAGGAGTTTATAAAACGCATTTGAGGTCCGAAGGGCGGGAGGGACTTTTAGCCGCCATCAATGAAACAATAAAAATAGGCAGAGAAGCCGAGGTGCCGGTTTTAATTTCGCATCTTAAGGCCATAGGCAGGAAAGAATGGCAGTATATAACAGCAGCCATTGATATGATTAAAAACGCCAGAAATGACGGAATTTTAATAACATTTGATGTATTCCCATATTTAAGGACCGGTTCTCATTTATACCAATTGTTGCCCCGTTGGGCGCGCGAGGGCGGATTTGTAAAAATTTTTGAACGCCTTAAGTCGCCGGATATGTTTGCCAAAATTGTAATTGATATGCAAAGAGCCACGCTCCATTATAATAGAATCATCTTAGCTTCGGCCAAAGATGTTTCAGGTGTGGGCAAATCTATTGCCGAAATTGCCAAATCAGCCAATTTGTCGCCGGAGGAAACCATTGCCGAACTGCTTATTGTAAATGAAGGCAGGGTTTCTATTTTTAACAAAAATCTTTCCGGAAGAAATCTTATGAAACTGGTTTTGTATCCGGAGTCCTCCATTGCTTCCGACGGCGCCGGTTACAGCACGGAACACCAAAAAAGCGGGATGCTGGTTCATCCGCGCTCTTTCGGAACTTTCGTTCATTTTCTCCACCATTTTGTAAAAGTGCTTCGCAAATTAACGTGGGAAGAAGCCATTCAAAAAGTTTCATCGCGACCGGCCCAGGTAATTGGGTTAAAAAACAGGGGGATGATTGCCAAAAAATATTACGCGGACATAGTTGTTTTATCTCCGGACAGTCTTGCCGATAATTCCACTTATACGAATCCCTACAAATATTCAAGCGGAATAGATTGGGTTATTGTGAATGGGAAAATCGCGATGAAAAATGGTGAATTGACCGGAATAAAAGCCGGAAAGGTATTGAAAAAATAGCAATAGACCGTATGGAAACCCCAATTATATTGACTGAGCTTGTCTAAGGCCTGTAAACATAAGCCAAAAAGTTACTCTTTGACATGCTCAGGGAATAACTTTTTGGCTTTTTGAACAGTTTTTCGCGCCTGAAAGAAAAAAGGCCGATTTCGGCCCCTTACTGCAATTTTTTTAGCTCTTCTTCAAATAATTTATTTAGTTCTTTTTTGATTGTATAAAGAACTTGATGGTTGTACGGCTGATTGTTTCTTGCGGATTCTTCGGCTGAAGCCGTCCATTTTTCAAGCGTTTTTGAAACCAATTCTTTGAGTTCTAGAATCTCGTTTCTTTTCGCAATTAGTGCGGTTTTGGATGTGAGGCCGTCGCTTAACATTTAATTACCTCCGGAATAAAGGTTTTATTGGTATTTGTAATATTATCATAATTTATAATATGAGTCAAGATTTCCGCAATAAGAAAATCGTGATAATGGGTTTGGGTCTTAATGATGGCGGTGCCGGGACAACGCGCTTTTTTTTGCGGAGGGGGGCGGATGTTTTGGTTACCGACCTTAAATCAAAAAAAGAACTTTGGCCGTCAATAAAAAAACTTTTGGTATTTAAAAAAGAATGCGGAAAAAAATGCGGCCGGCTTAGGTTTATATTGGGGCGCCATAGAAAAAATGATTTTAAAGACGCCGATTTAGTCATTCAAGGGCCGGGCGTTCCTGACAATTCGCCATTTTTGGCTTATGCCGTAAAAAATAAAATTCCGATAGACACCGATATAGGAATATTTTTTGCGCGTTGCCCGGCGCCGATAATCGGCGTTACCGGTTCCAAGGGGAAATCAACAACCGCGGCTTTAATTTATAATATATTGAAACGAAAATATAAAGACGCGATATTTGCCGGAAATATCGGCAAATCGCCCTTGGATTACGTCGACAGGATAAAACCAACAACTAAAATTGTGCTGGAATTATCAAGTTGGCAATTGGAGGGATTGGCCCGGCATAAAAAAAGTCCGCATATTGCTGTTATAACCAATATCTTAAAAGAACACCTTAATCGTTATAAAAATTTTACTGCTTATGCCAAAGCCAAAGCGCTGATTTTTAAATTTCAAAAAAGCGGGGATTATCTGATTATTAACAAAGATGCTAAAATCTTTCTTCGCAGTTTTTTAAAAAAGGCGAAACCAAGAATTATTTATTCGATAAGAATTCTAGCGAAGTCGGACTTCGCTATCGCGGGAAATATAGGAATGGCAACGGCGGTTGCTAAACTTTGCGGGGTTGCAGAACACCTTATTAAAAAGAGTATTTCAGCCTTTAAGGGCCTTCCGGGAAGACAGGAAAAAATTGCCGAAATTAACGGAGTATCGTATTATAATGATACAACCGCGACTATGCCGGATGCCGCAGTTTTAGCGCTGAATTCAATTAAGCCGGTGAAGAGAGGAAAGATAATTTTAATAGCCGGAGGAACGGATAAAAAACTTGATTTTGGGGAAATGGCGCGGGAGATAAAAAAACTGGCGGGCGTATTGATACTTTTGCCGGGAGATGCAACCAAAAAACTAATTTCCAATTTCCAAAATTTGCCTTATCGGCGAATTCCCGGGCTTCACCCGTCGGAAGCAAAGACATTTGCTTCCAACTCAATTTCCAAACAAACTAATTTCAAAATGTTTGAGGTTTCATCAATGAAAGAAGTGGTTAGAATTGCTTATAGCAATGCAAAGATGGGCGATGTGGTGATTTTATCTCCGGGAGCAGCAAGTTTCGGGTTGTTTCAAAACGAGTTTGACAGAGGAGAGCAGTTTGAGAAAGAAGTTATGAAAATAAAACATAAAACATGAAACTTGAAACATTATTAAAATGATTCACGATTCATGATTCATGATAAATGTCTAAGGTTGACCAACCATTATTATTTATTACTGCTATTCTGATTTTGACGGGTATTTTTATACTATCATCGGCATCGCTTGCAATTTCTCAAAAGAATTTCGGCATTACTTACGCTTATACGATGCGCCATTTAATTTACGTTTTTATCGGAATTGCCGCGGCGTTCGCGGCACAGGCGATTCCATTCGGGTTTTGGAAAAAAATAGCGCTGCCACTTCTGATTTTTTCCCTAATTCTTTTATCTCTTGTTTTTTTGCCTAAAATAGGGTTTGAACACGGCGGGGCCAAACGCTGGATAAACCTTTATTTTATTACAATCCAACCTGCAGAAATTTTGAAATTTTCTCTAATCGTATATTTGGCAAGCTGGTTAAATACCAGAAAACTAGAGGAGAAATCCTTAAACAGGATGTTCGTGCCTTTTGTGATTATTATCGGGCTTGTTTCCATTTTACTTATTTTGCAGCCGGACATCGGCACTCTTGGCGTGATTTTTATAACAAGCTGTTTTTTGTATTTTATAGGGGGTGGAAAAATAAGCCAGCTTTTGTCCTTGTTTATGCTTGGTCTGGTCGCTTTATATTTCATCGTTCAGGCGGCTCCGTACAGAACGGAACGAATAAAAACTTTTTTAAATCAGAATCAGAATTTTATGGGTTCCGGATATCAGATAAATCAGTCATTCATAGCTTTGGGTTCGGGCGGAATATTGGGAAGAGGGCTGGGAAAAGGGATACAAAAATATAATTATCTTCCGGAATCGATAGGGGATTCGATTTTCGCGGTTTTAGGAGAAGAAACCGGTTTTTTGGGAACTTTGATTTTTTTGGCGTTTTTGTCCGCGTTTTTATGGAGAGGAATATATATTTCCAAAAAATCTCCGGATTTTTTCGGAATGCTGCTTGGTTTCGGGCTGACCGCCGGAATAGTGTCCCAGGCGACTATAAATATCGCGGCCATCTCCGGTCTTCTGCCCCTTACGGGCATACCGCTTCCGTTTATAAGCTATGGCGGCTCTGCCATGATTATAAATCTGGCAAGCGTGGGAGTGTTGCTTAATATTTCAAAACATTCATAAAACATGAAACTTGAAACATGTAACATTATATAAGGTTACAATGATTCATGATTCATGATTCATGATTCATGAGAATTCTATTTACCGGCGGCGGTTCCGGAGGACACTTTTATCCGATTATTGCCGTTGCCAGAGAATTAAAAAAAATAGCCGAAGAAGAAAAAATCGTTGACCTAAAGCTATTTTATATAGGGCCGATTTTTATTGGAGAAGAAGACCTGAAAAAGGAAGGGATAATTTATTATCCTCTGGCAACCGGAAAAATCAGGAGATATGTTTCTTTCTATAATATAACCGACCTCTTTAAGACGTTTTTCGGAATCCTGCGGGCATTCTGGAAGTTATTTGTAATTTTGCCTGATGTAATTTTTTCCAAGGGCGGCTTCGGCGCGTTTCCGGTTTTGTTTACCGCGAGGCTTTACCGGATACCGGTCATTATTCATGAATCGGACGCGGTGCCGGGCATTGTCAATAAATGGTCGGCAAAATTTGCCAAACGCATTGCCGTTGCTTTTGGGGTATCGGTGAAATTTTTCTCTCCGGAAAAAACAGTTGTGTCCGGAAACCCCATAAGAAAAAAATTGCTCGGAGCGAACGCGGCGGAGGCAAAAATGAATATATCAGTATTTTCCGGCGACCCAATCATATTTTTCAACGGCGGTTCCCAGGGTTCCGAGAATCTAAATAACGCGGTCATCGGCATACTTCCCCAGCTTATTAAAAAATATGAGGTTATTCATCAGGCTGGCAAGAAAAATTATAAAGCCGTAGCGGAAGAAACCTCGGTGCTTTTAGAAAGAATGGGAAAAGAAAAATATCATCTTTTTGATTTTTTGTCCGAAGACAGGATTCGTGAGATTTACGCCGTTTCCAATCTTATTGTTTCAAGGGCGGGGTCTTCTTCTATTTTTGAAATTGCCGCGATGCAAAAGCCGTCAATACTCATACCGCTTTCAAATTCCGCGCAAAATCATCAAAGGGAAAATTCTTATGAATACGCTAAAACCGGAAGCTGTACGGTAATTGAAGAAGATAATTTATCCCCGCATCTTTTACTGAATGATATTGAAAAAATATTTGAGCATCCTGATATTCAAAAAAAAATGATGGAATCCGCTCAAAAATTTTCCAGGATTGACGCTTCAGAAATCATTGCCAGGGAGATAATTAAACTGGGACTACATTATAAACATGAAACTTGAAACATGTAACATTATACAAGGTTACAATGATTCATGATTCACCCCGTTACAACCAATTTGTAATAATTATTATAATTATTTTTTAATTACTTACCCGTTACAATCAGATAGTTAGCGCCATTTTGGTTGTAATGGGGTTCATGATTCATGCCGTTATTTATCAAACCAGGCGGTGTTCGTTGCCGTATTGCGCCAAGTCCTACCGGTAATTTACACATAGGCACAGCAAGAGCCGCCCTATTTAATTATTTATTCGCAAAAAAATACGGCGGGAAATTCATATTACGCATTGAAGATACTGATATTGAACGCTCTGATAAGGTATTTGAAAAAAATATTTTGGAGGGATTGCAGTGGCTCGGCATTAATGCTGATGAAGGTCCCGAGGCGGGCGGTCCCCATGCGCCATACAGACAAAGTGAACGAACCGCGTCGTATAAAAAATATATTAAAAAACTCTTGGATGAAGGTAGGGCATTTTATTGTTTTCATTCTGAGCAAGAGCTCAAGTTCGAAGCGAAAGAGCAAATGAGCATGAAATTGCCGCTTTTTCACTTATGCTCATTTCGCGATATGCCACAAAGCGAAGCAGAAACAAAAAAGGCGGCTGGTCAATCCGCCATTATTAGATTTAAAATTCCAACGGAACCGTCAAATCATCAAATTACCTTTCAGGATTTAATTCGAAATCAAGTTCATTTTTTTACAGGACTGCTTGGTGATTTTTCAATAGCAAAAAATCTTGAAACACCGCTCTATAATTTCGCGGTCGTTGTGGATGACCACGAGATGGCGATAACTCATGTCATCAGGGGAGAAGATCATATTCCAAATACGCCCAAACAGTTGCTTATAGCAGAAGCCCTGGGTTGGACTACAACTAATGAGTTCGGCGATATTGTACCGCCTTGGAGATATGCGCATCTGCCGCTTATTCTTGGTCCCGACTGTTCAAAACTTTCCAAACGACACGGCGCGACATCGGTTGATGAATATCGGGAACAGGGATACCTGCCGGAAGCACTTTTTAATTTTATGGCGCTTGTTGGCTGGAATCCCGGTACGGATAAAGAAATATTTACCAAAGAAGAACTTATTCAAGAATTTTCAATTGAAAATGTCCAAAAAGCAGGAGCTATTTTTGATATCCAGAAACTTGATTGGATGAATGGAGAATATATTCGTCGTAAGCCGCTTTCAGAACTTGCGGAATTGACCATGCCATTTTTAAAAGAAAGCGGCTTGCTTCAAATCACAAATCACAAATCACAAATCACAAACGATTATCTTAAAAAAGTTTTGGCATTGGAACAGCCGAGATTAAAGAAGCTGTCCGAGATAGGGGAGAGGACTGATTATTTTTTCCGCGCCCCTGCTTATAACAAAGGCCTGCTCAGATGGAAAGATATGAATGATGAGAAGGTATTAGCGGCATTAAAACGCGCGGAAGAAATAATCAAGTTAAAAGTTAAAAGTTTAAAGTCAAAAATTGAAATAGAAAAGATATTTTTAGAGGAAATAGGGGAAGGGGATAAAGGTGAAATTTTGTGGCCCTTGCGGGTCGCTTTAACCGGCAAAAAAGCGTCTCCGAGTCCGTTTGAAATTATGGAAATTTTGGGAAAGGAAGAATCTTTAAAAAAATTAAAAACCGCAACTAGAAAAATTACAGGATGAATGCGTTTATGAAATAACGCTATTTTATTAATTATTAAGATTTCCATTATATGCCTAGGCATATTAGTATGGAAACCCTGATAAGGATATATTATGAAATTATAATATGACAAATCTCGCATATATCGTAAGCATTAACGCTAAAGCCATATAAAGTTTAACTTAATATTTAAAATAGGATTTTGCGGTTTTAGACGGCTTGTCTGGTATCGTACCATTTGCGGTAAGGGTTATTATTTTTTGGTAATTTTTGTTATAATCATTGTATGAGGCCCGTTTTAAAAAAAAGATTTATCCCGTTTACCGCCATTATTTTGATGGTTTTTACGGCTTTTTATTTTAAAGCCGGAGCTTCCACCATAGATGATTTAAAAAAAGAAATTGAGGCTAAAAACCAGGAAATTCAAAAACTTGAAGAACAGGAAAAACAGTTCAAGCAAAGCATTACTGAAACGCAAAAAACGTCTAAAACACTGGCCAATCAAGTAGCGTCTATTGAAAAAAGCATTAAAAATATAAATTCGGAAGTAAGAATTAACGAAGCAAAAATTGCCAGAGCCAATCTTGAAATTAAAGTGTTGCGGGAAGAAATTTCGGCCAAGGAGAATGAAATTTTATCAGGAAAACAGGGGATGGCCGGAATTTTTCGGCTTATTTATGAAAAAGATAAGGAAGGTTATTATGCGATGTTCATAAAAAATTCTTCGCTTTCCTCGCTTTTGACAAGATTTAACGAGTTTACCCTGATTCAGAATAAATTCAAAGAATATCTTTCCGGATTGAAATCTTTAAAAGCTGAACTGGAATCAAAAAAAACAAGCGAAGAGGATAAAAAGAATGAGTTGGCGGGCCTGCAGGGTGTTTTGGGCGATAAAAAAGTGCTTCAAGCGGTACAACAAAAAGAAAAAACGCAGATTCTAACCTCCACCAAAAATCAGGAGAAATTGTATCAGCAGCTGCTTAAAAAAACCGAGGCCAAAGAAGAAGAAATCCTTAAGGAATTGGAAGAGCTTGAAGATAGATTACGTGTTTTAATTGACCCATCATCGTTGCCGCTCTCAATAAAAGGATTTTTCAACCAGCCCGCAGATGGCAGGATTTCGCAGTTTTACGGAAGAACTTCTTTTGCCGTGCGTTCGGATTTTTATAAATTCCATAACGGCATTGATATTGCCAATGTTTATGGAACTCCGATTGTGTCGGCGTATCCAGGAAAAGTGATTTATATCGGAAATACGGATAACTATTGCCCGCGAGGCGCTTACGGAAAATATGTTTTAGTTGACCACGAAAATAATCTTGCGACTTTTTATACACATTTATCGTTAATAAAGGTTGGCGTGGGTGACAGATTGGAAAAAGGACAGCTCATCGGATATATGGGCAGGTCCGGCCTTACTACGGGTTCACACGTTCATTTTACGGTTTATGATTCGCGCACGGTTGAAGTTAAGCAAAGCAGAGTTTGCGGACCGATGCCATATGGGGGTTCTATAGACCCGATGGACTATTTATAATTTTAAAAATATAAAAAAATATTAAATTCAAAATTTCAGTAAGCCTGTTAAGCAAGTTAAGTTAATTAAGTAAATTAAGCTTAACTTGCTTAAACAGCTTAATTCACTTAATTTACTCCGCCATGAAACCAAATAAAAGAAACATTCTCTTTATTGGAATAATCATTGCGATGATTTTGACATCAGCATATGGCGTTGAGGCGGTTTTTTCCGATATCGGGCAATTATCGCCAAGTTCGGCAAGCACTACGGATTCGTTTAATTTTAGCCCGAATGATTTATTCCAAAAACTGAAGGATTTTATATCCATTGAAATTTTTATATTTAACCCAAAGGATATGATTAATAACGACATATTCGCCGGATTTAATGATAATATAAGGGATATAACCGGAGTGGATATAATTAAATTTTTTAGCTTTATTACCGGTTTGTTTTACAAGGCATTTTTATGGCTGACTCAGCTTTTGCAGAGTATTAAATCCGGGGCGTAATATAATAGATGCTATGGATAGTCGCAAAAGGTATAATGCGCGAATATATAGATAAATAAAAAGACCACTCCTCTACTACTAAACCAACAACCTATACAACAACCGACAACACGGATGACCGACCAATTGTTATAAGTTGTTAGTTGTGGGTTGTAGGTTATAAGTTACAAAAGGTAATCTTTTATGCGCACCTCATATTCGGCACTACAAACCTATAAACAGTGCCCGCAAAAATACAAATTTCAGGAAATAGACAGGGTTCCTTCTAAGAAGTCCAAAGAAGCGGTTTTTGGAACTTTGATTCATAGTTCTCTTAAGTTCATGTTTGAAAAAACCCCGCTCTTCCCCACTCTGGATGAGGTTATTGAATTTTATCGCAGCAATTTTCCTCCGGCCGAAAACAGTATTTTTGAAACGGAAATTGTCCGTAATGCCTATTTTGGGGAAGGATTGAAAATGCTTAAAAATTTTTATTTAAAAAACGCTCCCTGGAATTTTTCGGTAATTGATCTGGAATCCCGCTTTGAAATTCCGCTGGTTGATGAAAAAAAACAGGAAACCCATGTCCTTTCCGGAAAAATAGACAGAATTGATAAACTACCGGATGAATTTTATGAAATTATTGATTATAAAACATCCAAACGCCTGCCGTCTCAGGAATCGGTTGATAACGACCTACAACTGTCAATTTATAGCTTGGGAGTTCAAAAAAAGTGGCCTCATTTAAAACCGGAACAGATTAAAGTATCTTTATATTTTTTAAAGCACAGCGAAAAGCTTACTTCAACAAGAACAGCCGATTCAATTGAGAAGACCAAGAATGATGTTATAGATACGATTGGGCAAATAAGAAATAAACTTGAAAAAAAAGAAACATTTGAACCAATCCCCTCCCCGCTTTGTGATTATTGCTCATATCGGTCTGTTTGTCCGGCGTGGAGACACCTTTACCGCAACCGACAACCAACAACTTATAACCAGCAACAAATCGACGAAATTATCAAAGAATATTTTGAATTAAAAAAGAATGTTGAAAAAGAAGAAGATAAAATTGCCGAGTTTCATGCCCAAATTAAAAATTATATGGAACAGGAAAATTTAACGCGGGTTTTCGGAGATAATGGTTATATTTCCAAAACCCTGCAAACACGCTATAAATATAATTTTGACAAAATCCGCGAGATTCTTGAACCCATTGGAAAATGGCCGGAAATTCTGGACGCGGATGAGAAAAAACTTAAAATATTAATGAAGTCATTGCCGGAGGAAATACAGCAAAAAATAAAAGAATTGGGTATTGAAACAAAAGAGTTCACGGCTTTAAGGGTTTCCGTGAAGAAAATAAATCCTCCCGCTTAAACATAGGCGGGAGGATAAAAAAGCCGGAGTAATTAGTTCCGACTTTCGCAAATGGCTATTTGCTTTTCAACGCGCTCTTTTTCAAAATCCGTTTTTTGAATTCATCAACGGTCATTAAAGTTTTTAGGTCATTCATTTTATCAAAATACCATTTAGATGATCTATTTCATGCTGGAAAACTCGTGCTTGAAAACCGCTTAATTTCATAATTTGTTTTTTACCCAATTGGTTATAGAATTCTACAATTATATCCGTATAACGCGGTACGAGACCGCGTATTGCCGGTAAACTTAAACAACCTTCCCAGTCATTGGCTAATTTTTTAGAGTAACTTGTAATTTTGGGATTTACAACAATTGTTTTCTTTAGGGGTTTGACCTCGGGTCTGATTTTACTTTTCTTGATTTCTACGACAAACATTTGTAATGGTTTATTAATTTGCGGCGAAGCAAGCCCCACGCCACCGGCGCGTTTCATTGTATAGAACATCTGCTGAATCAATTTTTGAAATCTACTTTTATTAGCTGTTTTAAGAAACACGGGTTGTGTCCTTTGTCGAAGAATTGGATTACCAAATTTTGTGCGGGTAAGTATTTTCATTATTGTTTGTTTAACCCCGTCTTTTTAAGATTACTGAAATAATGATAAACAATTAAAATTTTGTGTCAATGGGTAGAGGTTCTTATAAATTTTATAATCCGTCGCAATTTCCTGCCGGCTTGTATCCCCTGCTTTCCGCTTCTTCTTTTGTCTGGAACCAGATTTTATTTTCTTCTTTTATTTTTTGCGCCCCCGGACACCAGGGATAATGGTAAAAAGTGCTGTTTTTGGAGGCAACATATTTGCCATTTGGCTGGTTAAGTGAATTAAGCTGGTTAAGCGGGTTAAGCTTGTCGTTTCCGTCGTTGCTTAATTCACTTAACTCGCTTAATTGGCTTTTTTCAATTCGTATCGGTTGTTTTTCCGGCCAAATCGCGGACAATCTACCAAATCCAAAGCTAATTATGCTGACCAATATAATGGTTGCGGCCAAAAATAGGTCTTTTTGATTAGATTCCAGCCATGACTTGATTTTTTTATAGAGGTGGTATAACATAGAGGTAATTAATAGTAAAATGGTTATCCTCCCCTAATTTTGCCCTTGAAATCGGTGGGTGGGGCGCTTCGCGCAATGAGGGATGCGCTATTCGCGCCCGCGCCCCATATCCGTGAATGGTTTTTTGCGTATTATCGGAAAAAACATTTTTCTATGGCAAAATTAGAGGAGGATGCTCATATTTGTAGCGAAATTTTTTCGCTCAATGTGAGCTCAAAATTTCGACAAATATGGCACATACAAAAGCCGGCGGTACAACTAAATTAGGACGTGATTCCCAGCCGAAGTATCTGGGGGTTAAAAAATATGACGGAGAATCCGTAAAATCGGGGGATATTTTGGTTCGTCAAAGGGGAACCAAGTTCGTTCCCGGACAAAATGTAAAACTTGGACGCGATTATACATTATATGCCATAGACAGCGGATTTGTAAAGTTTCAAGACAGGCATAAGACAAGTTTTGACGGAACAAGAAAATTTATTAAAGTGGTGAATGTTATGAAGGCGATTAACAGTTCTTAAAAAAGAACGGCTAAAACAAAAACGCAAAAAATGAAGAAGGGCGTGTCCGGCAAGGTAAGGGTTAGCCGTAAGGCTTAAAATATAAAAACTTCCCCCTTTAATAAGAAGGGGTTTTTGATTCGCGTGAGTTAAATTATCTATAGGTCTAGTGCCGCAATAAAGCGCGGTTTAATTTGTTTTTATAGCCGATTTTATGAATTCTTTGAACAGAGGATGGGGATTTAACGGACGAGATTTGAATTCCGGATGGAATTGCGTTCCCACAAAAAACGGATGATTTTTAAGCTCAATAATTTCGATTAGATTCCTTTCGGGATTGATTCCCGAAAATATCATTCCTCCTTTTTCAAGTTTTTCCCGAAAATCATTATTGACTTCATAGCGATGGCGGTGCCTTTCGGAAATCAATTTTGTTCCATAGGCCTTAAAACTCTTTGTGCCGGGCGCCAATTCACATGTATAAGCGCCTAGCCGCATGGAGCCGCCAAGGCGTTTTTCTTTAATATTGGCAAGCTGCTCGGGAAGCATATCAATTACCGCGTACTTTGCGCGCGGAGAAATTTCGGTAGTATGGGCATTTTTCATCCCACAAACATTTCTGGCGAATTCCACCACGGCGAGTTGTAGCCCGTAGCAAAGCCCCAAAAACGGTATTTTATTTTTTCTGGCATATTCAATGGTTTTAATTTTTCCTTCTACTCCCCTGGCTCCAAATCCGCCGGGAACCACAATGCCGTTGAAATTTTTAAGTTCGGTTAATAAACCCGGGGTTTTTTCGTATGATTCCGCGTTGAGCCATATTAATTCGGGTTTGCGGTTATGAAACCAGGAGGCGTGTTTCAGCGCTTCAATTACCGAAATATAAGAATCGGCCAAGGTAAAATCTCCAGTACCGAAATATTTGCCGACGATGCCTATTTTTACCGGTTTTTTAGCTTTTTTTATATTTTTGGCCAATTGTTCCCAATCTGCCATGTTTTTTCGCCTGTATTTTAATCCGAATTTGGCAAGAATTCTGTAACCCAGCTTGTCTTTTTCAAAATTTATCGGGATTTCATAAATTGATTTTATATCCGGCGCGGATATTACGTCTTCGGGAGCAATATTGCAGAATATGGAAATTTTCTTCTTTCTTGGTCCGTCAAGAGGAATAACTGATCTGGCGACGATAACATCCGGTTGTATTCCGGCGGAATTCATGGAACGAACTGCGTATTGCGTTGGTTTTGTTTTCATTTCTCCTATCATTTTAGGAACAGGGAGATAAGAAACCAGAACAAAAATTACATCTTTAGGACGCATAAGCCTCATCATCCTGCCCGCCTCCAAAAAGACCGCGTTTTGATACTCCCCCACGGTTCCGCCTATTTCTATTAAGGTAAAATCCGCCTTGGCTTTTTTGGCGGCGCGGTCAAGCCGCTTTATTACTTCCTCCGGAATATGCGGAATCGTTTCTACGCATTTTCCGCCGTACTCCATGTTTCTTTCTCTTTCAATGACCGTCTGATAAATAAGTCCGGTGGTCATATAATTTTCCTTAGGTATATTTTGGTCAAGAAATCTTTCGTAATTTCCGACATCCTGGTCGCATTCCACGCCGTCTTCCGTAACAAAAATTTCCCCGTGCTCTATCGGGTTCATAGTTCCGGCATCAACATTAATGTAGGGATCTATTTTTACGGCGGTAACGCGATATCCTCTTGATTTAAGAATACGGCCAATGGAGGCCGTTGTTACACCCTTGCCGATGCCGGACATTACCCCACCGCATATAAATATGAATTTAGACATGAATGAATTAAATTCTAAATCCTAAAATCTAAATTCTAAATAAATCCCAATTGCAGTTTTTTAAGTGAATTAAGCAAATTAAGCCGGTTAAGTTTAATTTACTTAATTCACTTAACTTGCTTAACAAGCTATTTAAGTTTAGGATTTAGAATTTCGAATTTAGGATTTAATAACTTTGGGCCTTCCCCTCTTCTTCTCTTCTTTTTTCGCTTCCACAATCACTTTTATTGTTGCTTCTATTCCATGCGGCAGTTTGATTTTGATATCCCAGCCCCCACCTGATTTAAGCGGTTTTTCCAGTTCTATCCATTCTTTTTCAATTGGCAATTTCCTTTTTTTCAGTTCGGCAAAAATATCGTCTTTACTGACAGAACCGAAAGCATGGCCTTCTTTTCCTACTTCTAAAGACATGATGATTTCTATTTTTTGCAATGATTCGGCCAGTTCTTTATATTTCCGGATATCTTCTTCCCTGTGTTTACCTTCACGTTCTTTTTGTTTTTTTATTTCAGCTATAGCTTTTTCGCCGGCAAGCATAGCCATTTTTTTGGGAAATAAAAAATTCCGCGCGTATCCATCCGCGACGTTTTTTATTTCCCCATTTTTTCCGAGTTTTTCTACGTCCCGGATTAAAATAACTTTCATAAATTTAAAGCAAGTTAAGCAAGTTAAGTAAATTAGGCAAATAAGCTTAACCCGTTTAAAAAGTTTAATCCGTTTTCTATCAAAATATGTTGAAATCTTTAAATTCTTCTGTTGCGCTCCCCCACTCCATTGACACCGCTTTTACTTCGGTATAATCAAACCCGCGTTTTATAAGGCCGATAAATTGAACAAGTTTGTCTTTCTTCCCTTCAGCAACAATAGTAACATTACCATCATTTTCATTTTTTGCAAAACCGGCAATCCCCAGTTTTTGCGCAGTTTCTTTGGCGGTTTGCCTGAAAAAGACGCCTTGCACTCGGCCGGTAATTTTTAAAACAGTTCTTTCCATGCTTCATAAAAATTGGCAAATATTGTTTCGAGTTTAGTTTTTACAAACCCTTAATAATCTCTATCGCCTTATCCAGCTGCGTATCTTTATTATTATCACTATCTTCTTTGGTTATTTCAACCTTAATATCCGGTTCCAGGCCGGAATCGTTTATGGAGTGCCCTTGCGGAGTAAGCCATTTGGCAATGGTTATTTTTAAAGAAGCGTTTTGGGGCAGTTTTTCCAGTTCCTGAACCGAGCCTTTTCCGAATGATTTGTCGCCGATTAGTTTAATTTTGCGCTGGTCTCTTAAGGCGCCGGCCACGATTTCTGAGGCCGAAGCCGAGCCCTGGTTTATGAGCGTGATTACAGGCGTATTTTCCAAAAATCTATAACCATATGAGCGATAGATAAGTTCTTCTCCGTTCGCCATTTTTTCCCGGGCAACAATTTCTCCGGCGGGTATAAACCAAGACGCAATATCAACGGCGGCGTTCAGGTATCCGCCGGGGTTATTTCTTAGATCAAGTATCAGTTTTCGCGCCCCGGAATTCTGCATTTCCATCAGTCCTTTTTTGAATTCCGCGGTTGAATTATCGTTGAAATTGAAAAGGCGGATATAAAATATGCCTTCATCCAGTTTTTTTGTTTCAATAACGGGAATTTTTATCGTATCCCGGATAATTTTTATCTCTTTAGTGTCGCCCAAATCGTCAGCGGCGGCGATTGTTAAAACCACCTCAGTACCCTTTAATCCGCGAATGAAAGAAACCGCTTTGTCCAAAGTTAAGTCAATAGTTGACGTTCCGTTTATTTTTAAAACTTTATCTCCGGCTTTAAGCCCCGCTTTCTCTGCCGGTGAATCTTTAAGCGGAGCAATAATGGTTAGAATTCCCTTTTTAATGCCGATTTCCGCGCCAATGCCCCCGAATTCTCCCTTGATATCGTCGTTGAACCGTTTTGATTCCTCGGGCGGCAAAAAGACCGTGTACGGGTCCTCCAATGATTTTACCATGCCGTCAATTGCTCCAAAAACCATTTTTTGCGGTTCAATTTTTGACCTATCAACAAAATTTTCTTCAAGGCGAGACCACACATCCCAAAAAAGATTGAAGTCGGTTCCGGCCTGAACCTGGCCCAATGTAGAAATTTCAGGAGTTTTCCTTATTACACTGGTAATGGATTCAATCGTGGGTTTTTTGTTTAATCCTACAAAAATACCGCCGACAAAGCTTGCGGCAATAATTGCAAACGATATTATGATAATCAATATTTTTTTTATTAATATAGACATCGAAATAGGTATGTAGTGTTTAGTAGTTAGTGTTTTTCGTTAAACCCTATACCCTAATAATTATATCAATTCTTTGGTTATCCTCCAAATATCTCCCGCCCCCATCATGATTATAACGTCTCCCCATGCGGTATATTTTTTAAGGAAACCAACGAGTTCGGATTTATATGGAATGTAATACACGTTATTTTTCATTCTTGAATCAATTTTTTTTGCAAGATTGAAAGACGTGAATTTCTGCGTATGCTCGCGTTCTGTCCGCGTGTGTCCGCGATGCGCGAAGCGCATATTTTCGCGGCCGCTTACTTCATACGGTTCAAGTAGGATTACTTCGTTGGCCGAATCAAAAGACAGGGCGAACTCATTGAATAATAAGGATAGCCGCTGATGCTGATGCGGCTGAAAAACACACCAAATTCTGGAATGGGGAAAATGGCCGCGCGCTCCCAGCAATGTTGCTTTGATTTCGGTTGGGTGATGCGCGTAGTCGTCAAATATTTTTGCGCCGTTAATGCTTCCCCTATATTCAAAACGCCGCCACGCACCTCCGTATCCGGAAACGGATTTTAAAATATCATTCTGCGGAATATTCAGTATCTCCCCCGCTCTTAAGGCCGCTAAAGCGTTTGAAATATTATGCGCCCCTGGAATTTGCAGAATATTTTTAATGTTTTCTACCGCCTTATTTCTTAAAGAAAACCATTTAATTTTATTTTGAAAACGTTTTAATTTTGCAAGTTCAAGTCCTAATTTTAAGACATTTTTGTTGTCATTGTTTAACACCAGAAATCCTCCGGGTTTAACATTGAGCATGAATTTTTTGAAAGCGTTTCTGACCCTATCCTCATTTTTATAAAAATCAAGGTGTTCTTTGTCAATATTGGTTATAATGGCTATATCCGGCTTATAATCCAAAAACGAAGCGGCATATTCATCAGCTTCAATTATGAAATATTTTGAATCGCCTTTTTTGAAATTGGACCCTTCAGTGTTGTTCGGGGCATGATTATCGAATTCCTTAACCTTTGTTCCTATGATAACCGTCGGGTCAAGTCCGGCATCAATAAGAATTTTGGCGAGTATGGCCGTGGTAGTGCTTTTTCCGTGGGCGCCCGCTACGGCAATGGTATAATATTTTTTAGTAAGCTCTCCTACTGCTTCTGAATAACGCTTTACTCCCCTATCTTCCCCAATTCTATTCGGTTTTACCATAGGGATTAATGGAAACCTTAAGTTTTTCTTGCTAAATTTAATATCACGTGATAAGGCGGGGGTGGTTATATTTTTTATGATTTTTCGCGCGGCGATAACTTCAGGGTTTTTTTTATCAATGGCCGCGTTATATATGACCAAATCAGCATTTTTGGGAACATTAGATGCTTTATGCGGGCCTGTATATATTTTCGCCCCCATTTTTTTAAGTTCCTCGGTAATCTCCGAAAATTCCAAATCAGAGCCGCTGACTTTCGCACTCTCCGACAAATAAAATTTAGCCAAAGCGCTCATGCCTATTCCGCCTATGCCGATAAAATGTATTACTTGATTTTTTTTCATATATACACCTCAAGCAATTGGTTTTCATCAACGTACCAAGGAGGGATTAGGGTTATATGGAGATTTCATGCCTTAATCCATTTGACATTGTAATCACCATGTTTATTTTGCCATAATTCAACGGTTTTTTCCAGAACAGGCGGAACTTTAATTGCAATAAAAACCCGCTTTTTCATTAACTCATCATACCAGATAATTGTTTTATATTGAAGTTTTAGCGATAGACCGTCCGAAAACTGTCATTCTGAATTTTGTGAAGAATCTCTGTCTTTGAAAATGGCTTAAACACGGGATTCTTCGCTTCGCTCAGAATGACAAAAGCACTTTTTTACAGTTTTCAGACGGTTTGGTCGTCATATTGCAAAAATTGGTAAATATTGTATAATTTTAAAAAATGACCTTTGAAAACGAGGGTTTTATGAGGTATCTTCTGAAGTTTTTTTTCTTCAAAATCTGGCCTAAAATCCCTTATCACACCAGTATGACGAGAATTGCGGCAAAAAAATTTTCTGCCGGCAAAAGCATAGAAGACGCACTGCTTCTTGGCAAGAATTTGAATACCGAAGGTTTTCATTGCCTATTTAATTATGCCGGAGACCACGGAGATTCTCCGGAAATAAGAGATAAATCAATAAGGGTATATGGAAAACTTATTGATGGAATAAGAGAACAAAAGATTTTGGCGGGGATTTCAGTAAAACTTGGTCAAATGGGGCTGTTTAACCAAAATTTTCATCGCGGAAAAACACGTTCAATGTTTTTTTCTTTGGTTGAAAAAATGTATGAATCGGGCGTCCCCCTTTGGATTGATGAAGAAGAAGATAAATATAAAGAAAAAACCAATGAGATTATTTCGGAAATAGGCGGCAGGCATCCGGTTGGCAATGTGCTTCAGGCATACTTAAGAAAAATTTTTGATAAGGTTAATAAGCGCGGTGAAGTTAAAAACAGACCTATTTTTAGAATATGCAAGGGGGCATATTCGGAATCCGCAGATATTATTTTAAAAAGAACATCAGCCGTAAGGATACTATTTAAGGAATTAGTCCAGGCCCTTTCTCAAAAAGGATATTATCTGCAAATTGCCACTCATGACAAAAAATTGGTAAATTGGGTAATAGAGTTAGAAAAAACCGGCTATATTTCAAGGAATAATTTTGAATTTGCCATGCTTTACGGGGTTGATATGGAACTTGCCAGACATCTTTTAAAAATGGGTTACAAGGTTGTAATTTATGTTATTTTTGGAGAAGATAAGGATATTGAAGGATATGTAGTTCGCCGCATCATTGAAAAACCCAAATATGTTTTTCTTCCGATACTTACGGTATTCAAGGCCTTTCATTAAGGGCCTTTTTTTGATATAGTAGAACCAATGTCGGAAACCGCACGCATTCAATTTTCCATAAAAAAGCGGAATACACACCTCCACTCGCGAGAACACGTGTTAGCGGATGATTTATCCAAAGCCATGCTTGAGCCGAAAAAGTTCGCCGCTTATTTGGGTATTGCCAAAATGTATGAAGAACCTGATTTACGCGCCCTGACAAGGAGTATTTTAGAAAAAAAGGACCTTGATTTCAAGAATCGGGGCAAGTATTTTTTCGGAGCATTGCGAAGGCTGGAAAGAAAACAGAATGTGAGACATGGAAATAAGAATAATAAAGAAATAAAAAGAAAAAAAGCGAGAAAATCTCACTAAAAGTTAAAATAAGCGATTTTAGTATGAGTCTGGTGAATTATTCCCTGAGCGAGCGAAGCGAGTCAAGGGGTTTACACTAATAAGCCAAAAAGTTATCCTTCGACATGCTTAGGAAATAACTTTTTGGTAATTATTCAATATTCTCAATATACGCATTTTACTCTAATGATCCTAATACCTTAATATATTTGAGTCATTCGGGTCGCCTTACTGATGTTAAAACAATTATCTATAGTAATATCGCCCAAACCGGTGCTTCGTCAAGTGGCTAAGGAAGTTCCTGTTGATAAAATAAAAAGCCCTAAAATGCAGGAGCTAATTTTGCAAATGAAGGAAACTTTGAGAAATACCGATAACGGAGTTGGGCTGGCCGCGCCTCAAGTCGGAGAATTGCTTAAAATTTTTCTGGTATCAGAAGAAGCGGAATATGTTGACAACAAAAAACGTGACAGCGATGCCAATATACAAATGCATACTAATGATACAAATAAAGTTGAAAGAATTGAAAGGAAAAAAGATTGGAGATATTTTATCTATATTAATCCTGTTGTCAAAAAGATTTCCAAAAGCAAAATTGAATACCCGGAAGGGTGTTTATCGGTACCGGGTAAATTCGGATTCGTAAACCGCAGTGAAAAAATAACGGTGGAAGCTTATGACGAAAACGGAAAAAAGTTTATCAGGGGGGCCTCTAAATTTTATGCCAGAGTAATTCAACATGAACTTGACCACCTAAATGGGGTATTATTTATTGATAAAGTGGAAAGGTTTATTGATATACCAAAAAATGAATCAGGAATTAAGAATTAGGAATTATGGAAATAGTTTTCAGCTTGCCTAATTCATAATTCATAATTCATAATTCGCGTGAAAACTCTACCCAGGATCATCTTTTTTGGCAATCCGGATTTTTCGCTTTACCCGCTTGAAGCGCTAATTGGGAAATTTAGCGTTGTTGCTGTCATTACAAATCCCGACGAACCGATCGGAAGAGAAGCAATCTTTACCCCTCCGCCGGTTAAATCATGGATCATGAAACATGAAACACTAAACAGGGATGCACATGTCCAAATACTACAGCCAAATAAACTTGATTCAGATTTCGTGTTTCAAATTACAAGTTTAAATCCGGATTTATTTGTGGTTGCCGCCTACGGCAAAATACTTCCCGGAGAAATTCTGGATATTCCAAAATACGGCGCGCTAAACATACATCCGTCGCTTCTCCCGCGTTGGCGCGGCGCTTCTCCTATTCAATATACGATTTTGAACGGTGATACCGAAACAGGAGTTGGCGTAATATTAATGGATGAGAAGATGGACCATGGGCCAATTCTCGAAAATTCAAAAATCAAAATACAAAATGCAAAATTGACTACGTCAGAGTTATCGCAAATTTTATCAAAAATGGGGGCTGGGTTGATTGTAGAAACTATTCCAAAATGGATAAATGGCGAAATTAAACCAATACCGCAGGATGAAACTAAGGCCACCTATAGCAAAATTTTAAAAAAAGAAGACGGCAGAATTGACTGGTCAAAATCTGCTGATGGAATTGAAAGACAAATAAGGGCACTCGCCCCATGGCCGGGAAGTTTTACTTTTTGGAAAAAAGGTAAAAAAGAGGTAAGATTAGAATTGCTTGAGGCGAGTGTTGAAAAAACCGCCGATTTGAGCGATGACCATGTTTCCGGGAAAGTTTTAATTAAAGAAAGGCGCCTTTTCGTAAAAACCGGCCAGGGGTATTTGGGAATATTAAGATTACAGCCGGAAGGAAAAAAAGAAATGACGGCTAAAGAGTTTTTGAATGGATATGGAGATATTAATGGAACAATCCTAACTAATAACTAACAACTTATAACTCACGACACGTTTTGTTGTTGGCTGCTAGTTGCAAGTTATTGGTTGAAATATGGACAATTTAGTCTTCGTTATTTTAGTGCTTGGCGTTATCGCGATTGTGGCCGTGACTTTTTCCGGTTCTTCTCCGTTTTCTTCTTCCGGAGGGCCAATTGCCACAGGGCCTGGTTCTTCAAGCGAGATAAGAAATCCCCAGCCGGTTCAAAGCGGCAGGAGTTTTTTGGGTTTGGGCAATATTTTTAGTACTCCTCCATCTCTGCCATCTTTACCCAAAACAATTAATCCTTCGGTTTCCCAGTCAAGAGCAACTAAACCCGGTTATTCCCAATATGAAGGAGCGATTCTCATTTCCAATGTTGATAGGTCGTCGGACATCCCCAAAAAAGAATATGTAACTTTGCGAAACGGCGGCTATTTTGGTTTTGGCTCCACAGAAATAGCTGTTAATATTACCGGCTGGACAATTGAAAATTCCAAAAAAGAGAAGTACGCGATTCCCAAAGCATTTAATATACCTTATATTGATGCCGATGCGGTTGATATATTATTGCCTTCCGGAGGAGAAATATATGCCGTAACCGGTTCAAGCGATTTAGGAATGAGTTTTCGGGAGAACGGCTGTACGGGTTATCTTAACCAATATTATCAACTTACGCCGCCAATAAACGGTTCCTGCATGGACTATCAGTCATCCGGCCAGATTCGTTCCCGGTTTCTTGATTTAGGGCTTTCCGGGGAGTGCATAGATTTTGTTTCTTCTCTTTCATCCTGCCGTATCCCCGCGTTTAATTTTGAAAATTCCGGAAGAATCGGTAATAACTGTATTACCTATATTTCGCAGAATATAAGCTATAACGGATGCGTAAAGAATTACCGCAATGACAAAAATTTCATGAAAAATACCTGGCATATTTTTCTCAACCGCTCTCAAAAACTTTTTGACCCCAAGCATGACCGGGTGATTTTGCGCGATAGCCAGGATTTAATCGTAGACCAGTTTGAATACTAAACCACAAAGTACAATATTTTTATTTTTTTGTCCACATTGAAGTCGGACTTCACTAACTCCGCATTGCGGCAAGTAAGAGATTCTTCGCTGCGGCTCAGAATGACGAATTTATCCGCGTAAATCAGCGTATCCGCCGTGATTATCCCCCGGATAATCACGTCCGCTTATACGAGACGCCAATGTTTGATAAAAAAGAAAAAGTTTATTGCAGTTACACTTATTAAAATGCTAAGGGAAGGGAAAAACTAAATGTTGTCCCCTGCCCGGGTTCTGACACAAACCAGATTTTGCCTCCCATTCTTTCAATCAGCTGTTTTATAATGAAAAGCCCGAGGCCGGTGCCGGTAACATTGCGTAACCGCTCATCCTGTACCCGATAGAACTTCTCAAACAATTTTGCTTGCGCTTCTTTGGGTATGCCGATGCCCGAGTCCCTTACATGCGTTACCAGCATATTTTCCCTAACATCATGCCAGATGCTTACTTTTCCGGAACCAAGAGTATATTTAACGGCATTGGACAAAAGATTTACCATTACCTCTTTAAGGCGCGATTCATCAGTCATAACCGGTTTTACAGCCCTGTCGTCATAAAGAACGGTTATTTGTTTTTTATCGGCCAGCGGTTTTAATTCTTTTATTACCGCACTAATGGACATGCCCAAATTATCAATTTTGGCGGTTTGAATTGTTATTCTGCCGGCTTCTTGTCTGGCCACTTCCAGCAAATCATTAACCAGGGTAACCAGACGCATATTGGATTGCATTACCGGGTCAAGATATTCTTTTATTTTCGGCGGAACCGGGCCGGCGTCTCCGTCTTCAATCATGGAAAGATACCCCCTGATAGCCGTTACCGGAGTTCTTAATTCGTGCGCGGCGATAAATACAAATTCATCTTTTAGTGCCCGAAACTCTTTTAAGCCCATCATCATGGAATTAAACGCCGTTCCCAGCCGTTCAATTTCATCTCTAGTTATTATCGTTACCGGTTCTTCAAAATTACCCTTCGCAATCCTTTCCGCTCCTTTTTCAAGAATTTCAATCGGGTGCACAATCCGGTGCGAAATAAAAATGCTGGAAACCAGAATTAAGAGCAAGGTTATAACCGAAAAAAGTATCATATAATTCCTGATCGTGTTGATAAAACTGTCAACATCCGATACGGGCCATTCGGCAATAAGCGAGAGATCAAGCGAACGAAGTTTTTTTCCAGCTCCAATGACTTGTTCATTCCAAAAACTGGTAAAACGACCCTGTCCTTCTATTCCAAGGCGGTCTTTTCCCAAAAGTACGTCACTGATAAGAGCAAGACCGGAAAGATTTGTTGGTTTTATTGAGCCCCGCTCGCGGCTGGAAGCAACAATTCTTCCTTCGCGGTCAACCACGTAAAGATATCCGGAATTGCCGAATTGCGTCCTAGATACGATTTTTTGAATTCCTAAGAGATTCACCTGTCCGGTCAATACGCCAATTATCCTATTCATATCGTTTCGAACAGGGCTGGCTATGATGACCATGGGGCCTTTGGCGGTGAAAAAAACTTCACTAACATAATCTTTTCCCCGGGCGGCGCTTTGAAAATAAGATAAATTTTTTAAACTGCTGAAAGCCTCGGAGTTTTCCCCATTTTTAGATACTTTGGCAACCTCCAGCCCATAAACGTTAGTGGGTTCATTTTTATCCCGCAATATTGAGGCATCAATGAAAGACGTCTCTTCAATAAAAGAGTTTTCTTCCATTATTGATTGGAGAATATTATTGAGATCTTTTTTGGCAACAGCATAGGTTATTTCTTCGTCTTCTTTAACAATCAGCTGTTCCAAGGGAAGGTTAAAATGAATTTTAAAAGTGCTTAATATTTCATCGATAAAATTCTGGATTTCAACGGATTTCTGGAACAAAATGTTGTCCTCAATTATAGCCACGTCATTTTTGTGGGAAAGGGTGCTGGTATAAAGAGAAAGGAAACTTACCGAAACAAGCGGGGTCAGGGCAATGGCCACAATCATAAAAAAGAGCTTATTACGAAGCCGGCCGCCAGTGAAGAAGATATCAAATATAAATTCTTTTAAGGAATTCAAAAACTTACAGCTTACAACTCATAATCTACAACAATATTGTTGTTGGTTGTTGGTTGTTAGTTGTTAGTTACTCAACGAGTCCCATTGCTCTCGTAAACTTTCTATCCAGATACATTATTTCAATCGGTTTTTTTCTCCCCTCTCCCATTATGTCAAAAGTACTGGAAACGCCTGTTTCCAGGTCATAGCCGTCCGGAAGCCCGAAGGTGTGGGCGAATTCGTGATAAAAATTGGTTACGCCATTAAAGCGATATTCCGCATCAGTCAAGAATGTGCGCGACAGTATAAAAAATCCGTCAGCTGATTCCACATCAACTTTATAAATAACCGATTCCGGCAGGCCAAGTTTTTTGGCAATCTCTACGGTTGATTCAAGTTCGCTTTCGTATATTACTCCTCCGGCCGCGCCCACTCCCTCATATATAATTCCTAGAACAGGATATTCAGATGCGCTTCTTTGACTGAAGTTCTCATTGTATAAATCTCCATCCTTTCTAAAAACTCGTTTTTCCAGTTCATTGGCTATGCCAATCAGCGCTTTGGGATTTCCGTATTTTGTTGTTTTGGTGTCATAAAAAATATTATTTTTTTCAAGTATCACCGGTTCCGGGTAAATATCATAGTTGAGAGCCGATTTTTCGCGAAACTGAATTTTATGAAACTCCGCGGCTTTTGCCAAGGATGTTTCTAAAAACTCTTTCCAGTTGGAAACAGCATCCGCGGTTTTATTTTGGGGAACAACATAAAAAGCCCTGATGCGTATTTTTTCAAGGTTTGAATCCGGATTATGAAAAGCGTGAATTTTTGATTCGGAACGGACAGTAGTCGGTTCTTTAAGAAAGAGCTGCGGCAATAAAAACCAAAAAACAAGGCCGAGGCAAAACCCTATTATAATATAAACGATACTGCGTTTATGATGGGGATGAAGGGTGGAAAGATCCAATTGCGGCTTTTTAAGTGAATTAAGCGGGTTAAGCCGATTAAGCTTAATTTACTTAATTCACTTAACTTGCTTAACGAGCTATTTAAGTTCGGGATTTTAAGTTTAGGATTTATTTTAGAAGCTGATTTATCTTCGCTCTGGTTGACGGTCCTACCAGGCCGGTACCGCTTGTTAAACCAAGCGGTTTTAGAACCTCATCAGCGTATTTTTCCTGGAAACGAATAACTGCCTGTTTGGTAAGATTGCCGAAAAATCCGGTAATTAATCCTTCCGGATAAACCCCTTCTTTCAGCAAAAGT
>LCCV01000006.1 GCA_000998135.1 Parcubacteria group bacterium GW2011_GWA2_42_14 | reverse complement strand
GGCACAAAATGGTTTCAGGTTCCGATGGATTACGACATTTCTACAGAATCAAGAAAGAAAATTGTAAATGGTGTGAAATATTTCAGCATGGGAAGAATTTTGTGGTTTACAAATCTTGATACTACTAAACGACACGAGAATATCGTGTTGTATAAAAAATATACGCCAGAGGAATTTCCCAAGTATGACAACTACGATGTCATAAACATTGACAAGGTTTCTGATATTCCAATGAATTACAATGGTGTGATGGGCGTTCCAATTACGTTTGTTGATAAATATAACCCAAAACAATTTGAAATGCTGGGTGTAGCTAATTCTGCAAGATGGATTGGTTATAGATGCCTTACCCTTATTCGGGGAAGGAAAATATACAACCGCATTTTAATTAAACGCAAAAAATAGTATGAAAATTGATCTCCATAAAATTAAAGTCAGAAAAGTAATTGCCAGTTACAAAGACAGTGCCGAAGAAGGTGTTGTGGCTTATGGCGGCAAATTGGATATTCGTCCAAAATACCAGCGTGAGTTTGTGTACAAGGAAAAGCAACGCAATGCCGTGATAGAAACTATCAAAAACAGCTTTCCGTTGAATGTGATGTATTGGATGATTAGGGATGACGGCGGATACGAAGTGCTAGACGGCCAACAGCGTACCATCAGCATTGGGCAGTATGTTACTGGTGATTTTTCGTTGAACGACCGCTTTTTTCATAATCTAACCAAAGAGGAGCAGGATAAAATTTTGGATTACGAATTGATGATTTACTTTTGTGAAGGCACGGACAAAGAACGGCTGGACTGGTTCAGGGTTATCAACATCGCTGGAGAAAAATTGACCGACCAAGAAATTCGTAACGCAGTTTATACCGGCTCGTGGCTTTCCGACGCTAAATTGAAATTTAGCAAATCAAATTGTGCCGCATATTTACTCGCAAATGACGGCGGACAATTAGTGAGCGGCTCGCCGATACGGCAGGAGTATTTAGAAACTGCGCTTTCGTGGATAAATGACGGCAAGATTGAAGATTACATGGCCAAGCATCAACATGACAAAAATGCTGACGATTTATGGGATTATTTCCAAGATGTGATTACTTGGACGCGGAAGATTTTTCCGAATTATCGCCGAGAAATGAACAATGTGCCGTGGGGCGAGTTGTATAACCAATTCAAAGATAAAAAATTTGATTCAAAGAAACTGGAAAAGGAAACAACCGAGTTAATGCAAGACGAAGATGTGACCAAAAAATCCGGTATTTACGAATATGTTTTAACTAGAAATGAAAAATTTTTGAATATTCGTGCTTTCACCGAAAAGATGAAGCGCGAAGCGTATGAACGGCAAAATGGAATTTGTCAGTTCTGTAAGAAGCAGAAAAAGGAAAAGATAAAGTGGGATATTTCAGAAATGGAAGCTGATCACATAACGCCTTGGCACGAGGGTGGAAAAACGATTGCAGAGAATTGCCAAATGCTATGCAAGGAACACAATCGAACTAAATCTGGAATATGAAATCTCTTTATGGACAAGGAAAACATTTTAAATGAGATAACAAGTTTCTACCTTAACTCAAGAGATTTCAATGGAATATCGATTGAGGACTTATATAAAAAATCATCTCTTTTAGAAAACAAATTTAAGGAAAAAATTACTGCGTTAATCAAGAATCGAAAGATCGATTTGATTTATGAGGGCGATATTCCAAATCCGCATATTAAACCATTTCCTGCGCCAGCCATAGAAAAACAAATTGAAAAGCTGCACCAGTTTCAAATTGACGATCATATAAAACAATCGGAAGTAGGTGCGGAAACATTTGGTGAAGGAGATATTAAAATTAAATTTGTTCAAGGAATTGGCTGCTGTGTTTATCCAGCACCAGATCACCTGAAAAATATAGTGGATTGGAAAAAATATATTTCTCGGCCATTTACTTTGCGCTTGGCGATGGGTGAATGGCAGTTGCGACCCTATTTTTTTGAGCTTGGTATTTTAGCAATTTATAGAAATGACCCACGCTATAAATATCGGACAGATGATATAACCGGTTCAATAATATATGTGGACGAAAAATTACTTAATCCGTCGGATCAAATTTTTATAGAGCATTTCGGCTTCGGTTTTGGGGATAGTGGAATTCGCGCAGTTGCTATTTTACTTACTGATTTGGCAAAATTGACACCGGAACATCAGCAAATTTGGAAGGCAAAAATGCTGGGCGGATATTATAAATATCGGCTACACCCAGAATTTCGGAGGTCTATTCTTGGAGATTTCTACGAAAAAGAGTCAATTTTTTCTGCGTTTCTTAAAGAGTTGGAGATTATAAAAGAAATGTCAGAAAAAATTGGCGGGATTTCATTGATAAACAAAACTTTTGAATACGATGAAAAACCTGAAAATTTTGGCTTTCTCATCTTGCCGACATTGCGGGAATATGAACTATTCTGCCATACATTAGATCGCATGATGAGTGATAATTTAAATAAAGAATTTTTTAAAGATAAAATTAGTGAATCTGATCTTTCGGACGGCGAAACTATGGAAAAGATTGATAATCAACTTATTCGGAAATTGGAAATTTGGATTAACAAGACTGTTAGATTTTCCGATCATGGGCCAAAAGATGAAATGTTTAAAACTTTTCGTGAAATACGCGGTCTTCGTTCTAAACCCGCACATTCTCATTTTAAAAACGAATGGAATTTAAGATTTTATGAAGATCAGAAAAAATTGATAAAACAGGCATACACAGCAATACGGACACTCCGGCTTATTTTAGCGAATCATCGGAATACGAAATCAGTTGAAGTTCCTGATTGGTTATTCAAGGGAGAAATCAGAACATTTTAGTCGTCGCCAAAAATCCCGTCCGTCCCCGCAAGAATACGGCGGAAGGGGGGTGTGGGGGGAATTCCGCCGTGTTCTTGCAAAAAATAGAAGCCAAGCCCGCCGCCCTGCTCGTTCAGGGCAGGACACCAAAGAAAAGTTTTGTTTTCCTTCTAAAAGAAAATGATCGCGCGCAAATCAAAAACCGCAAACAAAACTTTTCTTTGGTGGGGGCGAGCGTTAGCGAGCGGCGGCGGGGCGAAGCGACTGGTTTCGTTCAGCAATTCTTGATAAAATGAGTTCGAGTGTGGTTGTATAAATACACCACGTAGGAAAAGCCAAAGAGTTTTGGTTCGCCTCGCGGAGTTTATCCTGACAAAGGAAGGGCTCGGCGACTAATTTGTATTGGATTTTGGGGGAATCAGTTGGCGATTCTGCATTTTAGGAAAATAAAATTTTTCAAGAATAATTTCATTTTTGTAATTCACAGCTTTTATGCTAATTATCTCACATATTTTAGGAACATTGGTGTTCGGTAAGGCCCTATCAATCGAGACCCCGGAATTATATGTGGCATTGCTTGCCGGCGTCGGCGTAGATATAGATCATGTTTTTGTAAATAGAAAATGGGCTCAAGACATCAAGGACTTTCTACGAGAGCGGAAAATTACTTACGGCACAAAACAACATAGCTGGCTACAGGAAATTATGTTTGGAACTTTTGCGGGGATAATAATTGGTTTTTTGATTTCATCTTTTTGGCTCCCTGTACGATGGTGGATTTTCCCAGCTTTTCTTTTATTACATATCGCGCTCGATTCGGTGATGCGCTATGAGCACAAACCATTTGTGCCTTTCAATAAATTTAAATATTGGGGATGGCTTTATTCGGGAACAAAAGTAGAATTGATACTTTCTTCTGTCGGTCTCGTCGTTTTCTATGTGTTTCTTTTTTGACAACTTTTCGTAGGAGAGTTTGCCGCCACTTCGACAAGTTCAGTGTAAACAAAGAAAAACTTGTGGTTCGAGACCTCAACTGAGCTCGGCCGAAGTCCAGGCTTATCATCCTGAGCAAAGTCGAAGGAAAATTGTCATCCTTCTTCGCTAAAGATTCGGACGGACAAGTCGGTGCGGCTCTCTGCCTGCGCCGACCTGTCTGCCGTGCCGACGGCACAGGCAGGGGCTTCGGCGGGCAAGCGCCGCCTTTCCGAATTTTCGCGAGGAGCTTTTTTGTGTCTTGACCGATGTCGCGGTCTTTTCTTTTTTGGTCTGGTTTGCTATCGTTAATTACAGTTTCATTGAAAATGAAAAAATGAACGGAAAAAAGGAGGTGAATAATGGCTTACAGCGACAAGGTTATTGACCACTATAGTAATCCCCGGAACGTTGGTTCATTTCCTAAAGACGTGAAGAATGTCGGTACGGGTCTTGTGGGCGCTCCCGAATGCGGAGATGTCATGAAGCTCCAGATCAGGGTAAACCCGGAAACGGGCATTATTGAAGATGCCAAATTCAAAACGTTTGGTTGCGGTTCGGCTATTGCTTCTTCTTCGCTTGCTACCGAATGGTTAAAGGGCAAAACAGTTGAAGATGCTCAAAAAATTAAAAATACCGATATTGTTAATGAGTTAAAGCTTCCGCCGGTAAAAATTCATTGTTCTGTTTTAGCCGAAGACGCGATTAAGGCGGCGATTGCCGACTATAGAGCCAAAAAGGAGGGAAAATAAATGAATGATTTTATTTTGTTTCTTAGGGCATGGTGGTTTCCGATTTTCATTGCGGTTTTTATTTTTTTGCTTTGGCTGGTATGTAAAATTGCGGACCCAAAGACGGAAACGTGCCCCTTTTGCGGGGGTAGCGGGAAACAATGGGCCGATGTTCACGATTCTCAAGATCTTCAGGCGGTAAATTGCGAGCATTGCGGAGGTACCGGTAAAAACCCAAAAAGAAAGGAGAACAAAAATGGCGATTGACGTTACCGAAGCGGCGGCAAATAAGGTTAAAGGCGAAATTGAGTGGTTTTTAAAGAAGCGTAAAGCTGAAGACCCTAATTTTAACAAAGAAATTTTTTTGAGGTTCGGCGTTAAGGGCGGCGGTTGTTCGGGGTTAAGTTACATCCTTGAACTTGATGCGGAAGTAGAGAAGCATGATAAAATTTTTCCCAATGAAAAAATGCTTGCCGAAGGCAAGGGAGCTGATTGGGGATTTAAAATCGTGGTGGATGCTAAAAGCTACCTTTATTTGAACGGTACTGCCATTGATTATGTTTTTCACGGACTTGAGGCCGGTTTTGTTTTTAAAAATCCCAATGCCAAATCAGGTTGCGGCTGTGGAACATCATTTTCTCCTGAATAAAAACGCGTCCCGCTGAAAGCGGGACGGTATTTTTTTGGCTTACCCTTGTTTTTTTCACGATTTATTGTATTATGTAGATAAGGTCTTTAAAAAAGGAAAAACGCAATGGATAAAAGGTGGGTGGTTATTAGTTCACTTATTTTTGTTCTGGTTTATGCGGTTATTCCTTTTGTTTTGTTTCAGTTTGGTCCCGGTTGGGGAAATGCTGAAAACCTGACTTTTGCGCATTATTATCTGGCGGCAATGGTTGTGATACCGTTTATGATGTTGGTAGTTCTTTTTTCTCCGATTATTTTAGTGGTAGCGATCATCTTGGTCTTGGCGGGTTAGAAAATTAGCCATTTTTTCGTATGATAAAAATTTTTGAAGTAACGGCCTTTGTCAGGCCGTTCTTTTTAATATTTTTTGAGAATATCAATAAATATTTTTTTAAAACCGTAAGGAGTATATTTTTCTAGATAGTGGACAACGAGAGATATGGTAATTCCAAGAATTGCCCCCGCTAAAATATCCGACGGCCAATGAAATCCTATGGCGATTCTGGTTAGGGTTAACTGAAACGCGGCAAAAAGAAATAAGATGCCGGCTTTTTTGTGGTAAAGAAATATTGTTGCGGCAAGCGCGAAATAAAACGTCGCGTGTCCAGA
Source organism: Parcubacteria group bacterium GW2011_GWA2_42_14 (assembly GCA_000998135.1). Lineage (GTDB taxonomy): Bacteria > Patescibacteriota > Minisyncoccia > Sungbacterales > GWA2-42-14 > GWA2-42-14. Next base: position 47,789 of record LCCV01000006.1, on the reverse strand, counting down.
GGGAAAAGAATATCCGGGCAAGTGCTGGAGCAGTTGATTAAGTCCCTCCACGGCCTCAAAGGGGCGCGGACGATTGTAAAGAAATCGTATTGTTTCGGTAATAACGTAACGAGAAATTAAACCTGCGGCCAATGCTTCCAAAATTATTAACCTATTTTTGATTTTTTGTTCCTCGTTTTTGTAAAAAACGGCAAAAAACATGAGTCCCGCAATGAAAAAATAAGGAAGTATCTCTACCCGAAAAACGATTGTTATGTCAACCCAGTCGTACCATCCAACCCAGGAGTTGAACCAGAGTAAAATTTGTGTATCAATTTTGAAAAGAATATCCATTTTATTCTTCGAGTAAAATCGCGATTTTAGCGCGGTGAAATCTAGAAGTTACATTTAAAATATGTCTTTGACCAGCTTTGCAGAAATTTCAGCGGGGCGGGCAAACCCGGACGATATTTGATTTATTTGTTTATTTCTTTTGTGCCTTGGCAAGCGTAAGCAAATTTCTAAAAAGTATAGCCACTGTAACCGGCCCCACGCCTCCGGGAACCGGTGTTATATAAGATGCTTTTTCTGCGCACGATTCAAAATCAGTATCTCCGACGATTTTACTTGTCCCGAGCCCAGTCGAGGGACCTTCTGATTCCGAAGTTCCGGCGTCAATTACGACAGCACCCTCTTTTATCATATCGCCGGTAATCAATTTTGGTTTACCGACCCCCGAAATGATAATATCGGCTTTTTTGGTGAATTCGGAAATATTGGGCGTAGTACTTCTTAGAACGCTGAATGTTGTTTTTTCGTTTAAAAGCCAGAGTGAAACAGGCAGGCCGACTAATTTTCCCGCTCCAATAACGGTAATATATTTGGATTTATAGTTAATGCCATATTCTTCAAAAAACGCTTTTATGGCCCCGGCAACAGGCGGCAAAATTTCTGATTTTCCGGCAACGAGGTTCCCGATGGAGCGGGCCGAAAGCATATCCACATCTTTTTCCGGAGTTACCGAATTTAAAATATACTGAACGCTTAAATGTTCGGGCAGAGGAAGTTGTATTATAACTCCGGTATTTTTCTTTTCGTGAACAATTTGGGCGATGCGTTTGCGGAGTTCGTCGGTAGCAACAGTTTCTTCAAATGGAAAGATTCTAAAATCAACGCCGATAAATTGGGCGGCTTTTTGTTTTTGTTGGATGAATTTTTGAGTTACGGGATTTTGCCCGATAACTACTACTGCCAGCCGCAGTTTTTTAGCCATATCGGCGATTTCCTGTTTCAATTCAGCAAGTATTTTTTGCGATAATTTTTTTCCGTCAAGTGAAATCATAATTGAATAATAGCTCAAAATAACGAAAAAAGGAAGCATTTAACCTCCTCGTTGAAAAATTATCCGGATTTCGAATTGTTCAATCTGTTTTATAAAAATACCATAGCGGTCGGGAATATAAATTGTTGTCTTTTGCAATTTTTCGGTGCCCCCTTTTGTTATAACCCAATTTCCAGGAGATAAATCATGAAATACCGCTTTGCCGGATTTATCTGCCCATGCCTCGCGTGAAATGCCGGAGAAAGAGTGGGGGCGTGTAATTATCACTTGTTCATTCGGCTGAAAACCGGTAATTTCTATTCTCGGCTCCGGAAAAAATCCTGCTTTGTCCATTTGCCGGTATAGTGGCCAGGATACATAAACAACGGCCATGAAACAGGCAAACATTAATAATCGAGTAAGTAATATGTCAAAAAGCCCCGGTTTTTCTTCTTGCTGGTTTATATATTATCTCAATATAAAATTGTGAATAGCCATGGTTTTTCCTGTGCCGGAAATTTTTGCAAAGAACCAATATTATTAAGATATTATTTGAATTATTATTTGTCAATAATATGAATAACCGTATTCGGACCGTCTTAAAAACTGTCATTCTGAACTTTGTGAATAATTTCTGCCTTTCGAAATTGGTTTAAACACGAGATTCTTCGCTTAGCTCAGAATGACGAAAGCGCTTTTTTCGCAGTTTTCGGACGGTCTAGATTATAGCAGATAAACAATTAAAAAAAGGAAGCGTGAAACTTCCTCTATGACCCTTTCTCTTTTTCCGCAAATCTCTTTTTTGCTTCATTAAACGCTGCCGCATATTCTTCGGTGTTATGGGGCTTCTTTTCCTGGCAGGTTTGGCGGAACAAGTCCAATAGTTTTGATGTTCCAACAAAAGCGCAGCTTCCGTCGCTCGTAATTACGTTGTATATCGCCATTTTATTTCCCTCCGGGAAATTTTTTGCATAATGAATGAACCTTCTTAAGGGTAGCAGGTGCCTGGTTGTTTGTTAAGGCGTTATGAATAAGTATGGCTACCATATTCATTTCTTTTTCTTTCATCCCGCGTGTGGTAAGAGCCGCGGTTCCTAAGCGAAGGCCTGAAGGATTCCATGGCGGAGCCGGGTCAAAAGGAATGGCGTTACGGTTGGCGACAATTCCGGCTTTGGCGAGCCGGTCTTCCGCTTCTTTTCCGGAAAGGCCGCTTGGGCGAAGGTCAATTACTAAAAGATGGTTTTCTGTGCCGCCGGATATAATCGTGTATCCTAGTTCCTGCAGTTCTTCAGCAAGCGTTTTTATGTTTTTTACAACCTGTGCGGCGTATTTTTTGAATTTCGGGTCAAGCGCTTCAGTCAGGGCTTTGCCAATAGCATAGGTCTGGTGGTCATGCGGTCCGCCCTGAAGTCCGGGGAACACGGCCTTATCAATCATGTCGGCAAGAGAAATAATAATTGGTTCGTCTTTTTTATTTTTTTCGCCCGAATCAAACTTTTTTGATTCTTTAACAAAAATCAAAGCACCACGGGGTCCACGGAGAGTTTTGTGTGTTGTCATGGTAACTATATCGGCATGCGGAAATGGGCTTGGTTGAACCTCTGCGGCAACAAGGCCCGCGGTGTGCGCGATATCCGCCATAAAAAGCGCTCCGTTGTCATGGGCAATTTTAGCAAGTTCTTCAAATATATTTAAGGCGCGGGAATAAGAGCTCGGGCCGATGGTTATAAGTTTGGGATTATGTTTTTTCACCAATTCCTTGATTTCATTTAGGTCAATGCGGTAGGTTTGGCGGTTAATTCCGTAATGAACGAAATTAAAAATTCTGCCGGTTAAACTCGGAATATTGCCCTGTGTTAAATGGCCGCCTTGGTCAAGTTTCATTCCTAGAAAAATAGTATTTTGGACAACTTCATGAAACGAGGGAAGTGTTCCTGTTTGTTTTTTCTTAAGTCGGGCGATGTATTCAATAATTCCAGAGTAGCAGGCAAAGTTAGCCGGGCTTCCCGAATAGGGTTGCACGTTTACATGGTATCCTTCTGCCTTGAACGCCATACGCGCCAATTCTTCAACATCAAGCTCCATCAGGTCAATAATTTCATGCCCGCCGTAGTAGCGTTTCAACGGCCTGCCTTCCGAGTATTTATTGGCAAAAACAGACGCCATAGCGCTTCTTACATATTTTGAGGCAATATTTTCAGAGGCAGTAAGATTTAAGGTAAAATGCTGGCGTTTTTCTTCCAGTTTTTCGTAATTATCAAATCTCTTTTTTATCGAGTTTAAATTGATCATTTTTCGTCCTTTTATCATAATTCAACCTGTCCCTTTTTTCAAATGGCTGTACCTATTGATACTGAGAATAGGAATTGTAACAAGTTCTTCTTTATCAATATTGTTTTGCGGCTCACAGAAGCAAATAGGGGTGGAAATAAAAAAAGCTTCACAGTTATTTTTGTGAAGCTAATGTTTTGAGTGAGACCTCAAGCGCGTAAGAAGAATGTGTTTCTTTTAGCGTAAGCCAATATGCGCCTTGGATGAATTCATGAATTCTTTGGGCATCATCCGGGGTCATGCCTTTGTCAAGAAACATATACATTTCGCCTGAAGCTGTTCCAATGCCCCTATAAGGAAGTTGGCCGCGCAATATGCTAATGGCATTGTGAAAATGTTCTGAGTCAATAGAAATCGGCTTATTCATTGTTTCCGTAGTTCCGAGGACCGGCAACCAGTGAAGTTTCCATCCCGGAGGATGCATGAGATATGGTTCAATGACCATTTTTAGGATTTCTTGCATTTTTCTGCTTTTGGTTTTGGGTTTAAAAAGAACTGTAATTTAATATGTATCAAATCAAATTTTTGCTGTCAAGAGCGTTTGGTAATTGACGCGGTTTTGTTATTTTGTTATGCTCTTTTCAGATATTTTAAAAATAAAAACGAGGCCAGAATGGATGTTTTTGTGTTTGACGGCGATGATACTCTTTGGATGAATGAATGGCAGTATTCCGAGGCCTATGCCAACTTTTTAAGCTATATGTATAAAGTTTTTGAGAATAAAGCGCCTGCACTGCACTTGATTTGGGAACGATATTTCCTGATAGAAAGCGAACTATACAAAGAATGGGGAGTTAAACGGGGGCGTGTGGCGGAAGCGATGGTTAGAATGTATCAGGATTTATGCAAGCGCGTTAAATTTGAATATGGCGAAGATGCGCACAGCATTGAGCATGAAGAGCAAATCCGGAAAATCGGCGATCAGCCCTTTGATTATGAAAGATTGAAGTGGTCAAGCGGAGCAAAAGAAGTTTTGGGGAAACTTAAAAACGACGGGCATACTCTTTGTTTTCTTTCGAGCTACGACAAAAAAGTTTTTTCCAAAAAAGCGGAATTTCTCGGCCTCCATGAATTTTTTGATGAAAAACATGTAAGGATTACCGAATTTAAAAAAACCAAGGAAGATTTTATTGCCGTAAGCGGTTGGTGCGAAAAATGCTCTGCGTCCAGTAGCGCATGGTATGCCGTCGGTAACGGAGAAAGCGATGTGCGTCCCGCGCTTGAAATATCAGAACGGTGGCGTGGAATTTATATTCCTCACGGCTCTACCTCGCAATATTTTCGCGGTAAACGCGGAATGGACTATTGGACATCTATATCCATTGAGCATCCACGCGCCGTTACCATCCGGACAATCGGAGAATTGTTAACAGTAGTTTAAATCACCTAATTTCATAGGTGATTTTTTTATATTTTTTTTCATCTTAACAAACACTGAACGATCGGCCAATACTTGTTAAGATGAAATTTTTCGAGTTTTATTGCGCTAATTTTTTCTTTACCATTTCAACAAATTCTTTTTGGTGGGCAGTATTTACGACAAGATTTAAATTGTCGGTGTTGACGGTGATAATTTTTAAATGAGGGCTTTGCGATATCCAATCTTTTTGGAGGACGGAGAGCAGTTTTATATAGGCGGGAGCAATCTCTTTTTCATAATTGCGCGCCCGGTTTTGGATTCGGTTTTGAATTATAGGCAAAGAAGTTTCGAGTTCAATGATAAGGTCAGGAATTGGCAGGTTTTGATGAAACACATCAAAAAATTTTTGATAAAGGGCGTATTCGTCATTGTTCATGTTGCCAAGAAGCAATTGGGCTTTGGCATAGGTAAAATGGTCCTGATAAATAGGGGAGTCCTGGATTATGCTTGTTCGCGGCAAAAGATTTTTTATTTTTTCAAGCTGATGGGTTTTTTCCCGAAGATAAAAAAGCTGGGCCGGAAGCGCCCAACGTTTGGCGTCTTTATAAAAAAGCGGCAAAAAAACGTTTTCTTTGACGTTTTCTTCAAATAAATGAAAACCCAGCCTACGCGCCAGAAGATTCGCCGCGGTTGTTTTTCCTGAGCCCATTATTCCGGTAACAGATATATAATGATTCTTTTTATCTCTTCCCATATCTATATCTCTATCACAAAAAAACAAAAGAAAAAAGCCGCTTGTAATAAACGGCCCAATATTATAGATTGGTTAACTGCACTCTTGATAAAAGTGTTCCCATTTTCCTGCGCCTCTTGCCCATTCCCAGCCGGGTAGCGTTCCTCCGTAGAAAGAAACCCGTTGCACTAGGGTCGGATCTTCCGCATATGTTTGCGGCGCGATACCGGTTAGAAAGTAAACGTTTGTAAAACTCGGAAGTTTGGAAAGAAAGGCGTTTCGCTCTTCAGACGAGAGTTTTTCTCCAGTAAGAATAATGCTATTCTCGCCGACCGGTTCGAACCCCCAGATTTTTCCTTGAGATTCCTCAACAGTTTTTTTTGCCTCATTCAGCAATATGAGAGCTTTTTCTCTGGCGTTCATTTGTGTTGTCCACCTTTTTTAAAGAGCGCTAAGTTTTAAGTATCAAATTAATTGGTATGTTGTCAAATAATTAAAAAGGCCGTTGACGGCCCTCGTCTTATCTCCCATTAAAGCTTACATCAAGACGTAAGTTTAATTTCCCAATCCTTGTGCATCTGCGGAATCATCATGTGAGGGTTCCACGAATTTTTCACTTCCTCAATTTCCTGCGAGAGCTGGTATTTTCCTCCTTCACTGACGTAATCGGGGGCTTGGGCGAGCGGCTCCACTTCGTAAAAAACCATTTGGGCGATTCTCCGGCCCACAACAAGCGGTATGGTAAAATGTTGGGAGTTATTTGTCACCTCCATTGTCCAGCGGTTGAAATACCCGATATCGCCCCAGCCGGCGTCTTTGCAGACCTCAATAAAATTTCGGCCCAAAGAAGAGCGGGCATACATCTTGCCGACGCAAATATCTCTACCGCCGATAAATTCCTGTGTATGCGCCAAAACAGTTTCTCCGGGGCGGAGAAGCAGCACTTTTTCATCAGGTTTTATATTTTTGAGCAGAACCCCGGTTCTTTTCGCGACATCTTTGGCGCATTCGGCTTCGTGCGGACCCGACCATACCCGTTTTGTTGACTCTTCGTCATAGACGTTATGCAATGTTGCGCCGCCATCCGGGTGTTTTTCTTTCCAATAAAAATTTCCAAGCGTTACGTCATAGCTTGTTGTTTTGAGTTTCCGCTCGTCAAACGGCTCAATAATGATTGTCCCTTTTTTGAGATGTCTTAAAATGGCATCGCGTGATAGTAGCATGGTGACATGAGACAAGAGACATGTTACGTGTCGCTTGTTGCTTTATACAATATAGAAATAATAAGAAGAATACAACCACAGAATATTCACCCCCACAACCATGCATGGGTGTGGGGGTTAACAAATAAAAAACACCCGTTTTAGAGTGTTCCAAAATTAGCAGAGGTTTTCATAGTGAATGCCGCGTTTTGTCAACTCCGTTTCTATTTCTTTAGAAAGGCGGAGCATTTCTTTCTCAGGATCGTTCATTAAAACCTTAAGTGTTCGCGGAAAGCCATCTTCGTTTTTCCAGAGGTGAGATGTATTAATGGCCACATAAAGCAATGCAAGGTCAGGGGTTGGGTGTTTTTTGAAGCGATTATGGGTTTGTTTTTTCACTTTTACCCTCTTAATATTTTGTTTTTGCGGAACTGGATTAAATATACGCCCGCCTAAAAAAATTATCAAGTTCTTTTTTGGTAACGATACCCGAGCGAAGAATTATTGGGGAAGGGCCGGTTATATCAACAATTGTTGATGGTTCGTTGTTTATAATTTCTCCGCCGTCAACTATTAAGGCGGGAGCATTTTTTTTACTTTTCCATTGTTTTGCCGCTTCGGTTGCTGAATTAATTGGCTTATTTCCGGAAATGTTTGCCGAAGTGCCGGTAATAGGTCGGCCCAACGCCGTTATTAAGTCCAGAATAAATTTATAATCAGGCATTCGGAGCGCCACTGTTTCTCGACCGCCGGTTGCGATTTTCGGAATAACATCTTTTGCGTAAAGCGCTACAGTGATTTTCCCGACAGCCGTATCATCAAGGCCCGGCCTTTTTATGTCAAGGCCGGGCCTTAGCAAATCCGAATTCCAAATCCTTCTTAAAAATTCCTCCTTTTTTTTATCAATGTAGGCGAGACGGCGCGCCATTTCAATTGAGTTTACAAAAATCGGTAGGCCTTTTTGCCGGTCGCGCTCTTTTATTTTCAGCAATTTTTCAATTGCCTTTTCGTTTAGGGCGTCGCAAGCCAGACCATAAATCGTATCGGTCGGTACAACAATTGTTTCTCCCTTTTTTAAAAAAGCCATCGAAGTTTCAATGGCCTTTTTGTAATTTTCTCCGCTAAGTTTAATTATTCGCGTTGTTCGCATATGGTTCGTGTTATTCGTATTATATCAAGGAAACTAAAACCCTGGCCAGTTTTTCCGGGTCGTGTCGGACAAAGCCGGATTTGCGGATGAAATCTCCATAAATCGGTGTTGGTTTTGGGGGAATAGTTTGGCCATTGCCGGTCGCTCCAGGCAAGTTTTCCGCTTCAACCATCATTTTTCCTTCGGTCGTGTAATCTTTCAGCCGCGGGAGCGGCGGTTTTTTGGTATTTATTACGATGTAATCAAGAATTCCTGTTCCGAGATATTTTTCTAAAACATTAAGAAAATCATTTGCTGAAAAATTGTTTGTTTCGCCCGGTTTAGTCATGGAGCTTACCACATAAACTTTTTTTGCTTTTGATTTTTTTATGGCCGTCGGAATTCCTTTTACCAGAAGATTAGGGACGACGCTCGTAAAAAGATCTCCCGGCCCGAGAATTACGAGGTCAGCTTTCAAAATTGAATCCAGGGCTCTTGGGTTTGCGTAGGTTTTAGGTTCAAGATAAACTTTTTTAATCCTGATATTGGGGTCGTGTTTGGGAATATCAATATTTGTCTCACCCTTCACAATTTCTCCGTTTTCCAATTCGGCGCAAAGGCGGATATTATCAAGAGTTACCGGAATAACTCTGCCTTGCACATTTAAAATTCTTCCGGCTTCGTCAAGGGCTGATTCAAAATTTCCGGTCATTCTTTCAAGGGCCGTAAGCATGATATTCCCAAAGGCATGCCCCTTAAGCTGTCCTTCTTCAAATCGGTAATTGAATAATTCTGAAAGCAGGCGGTTGTCGGTATGCGCCAAGGCCACTAAAGCTCTCCGCACATCGCCCGGCGGGAGTATTCCGAATTCTTCGCGAAGAGCTCCGGTTGAGCCTCCGTCGTCGGACATAGAAATAATAGCGGTTAAATCAACCGGATAATTTCTTAATCCCGAAAGAACGGTAAAAACACCGGTGCCCCCGCCGATTACTACAATTTTTGGATATACCTTTTTATTTGTATCGTTGATATTCATTAGCATGGTTTGATAAAGATTTCGGCTGAGCTCAATCAAAGCTCTAACCACAGGCATTGGCATTGAATTAGACCGCCGCCTTGATTTACTCTTTTACTCATGATAATAGAAAAGTAAGCTTTTTGACAAATTTGGAGACAGAAAATGACCTACGATGAAGCTCAGTATATGGCTTATTCTATGTTAACCGCTCAAGAATGGTGGAGGTTAAAACTTCAGACAACTCCGGTTGGCGATTTGCCGATTTTCGTAAAAAGGGAGATATCCGGTACGTTTGTTGATGAAAGGGCGGAAATTGGCGCGAGAACCATCATTTTCCCTAATTGTGTCATTGCGGGCAGGGTTACTATCGGGAAGAACTGCGTAATAATGCCGGGTTCGGCGCTAATCGGCGAAGAAATCACTAAAGAAGAGAAAGCCAAAGGAAAAATGGAAATGCGTTTAGGAAGCGGCTGTTTGGTTTATCCCCATACTACTCTTTTAAACGTGGAAGCAGGAGACGGAGTTACTCTCGGACTTCCGCACCAGAAGAATTCTAAAATAGGAAATGGAACGGTTATCGGCGCTTTGGCCGAATTAAATTGTTCTATTTTGGGCAAGAACGTAAAAGATGTTCATCATAGTTATCTTGGTGATGCGACCGTGGGAGACGATTCTAACATCGGCGCCGGAACGATTACGGCAAATTATGATGGAAAAAATAAACATAAGACCGTTTTTGGTCCGAATTGCTCTACCGGCATTAATACAAACATAATTGCTCCTAATGAATTTCCGGAAGGCACATCTATTGCCGCCGGTTCCGTTGTTCTTGCCAATTTAAAGAATATGATGAACATCCCTCCGTTCAGTTGGATATTTTCGCTGGTTTTGAAGACGATAGTTGTGCCAAAAGAAAACGCTGAAAAATAACAGCCGCGGAAAACTTTGCGGCTTTTTTAATTTTTTCTTATTCCCTTATTCGCGCGAATAAGGGAACAGAAAATGAAAGCATTTTTGAGGTTGACACTAAACGATACTTTTGCTACTAATAAAAAGCAGGGTTCTTTAAAAAATTTAAGGAAAAAAGGCCAGGTATGAGGACCTTGAAACTTTGTTTTGCTCTTGCTTTTCTTTTGCTCGGTTTGGCCGTATTGGCCGTGCTTGAATATTCGCTATTTTTGCCGGGCGGGTCGGGCGCGAGTGTTTTAAAATATTTTAAAGAAGGTCCGTTAATGTTTCATAATGTGTCTCAAGAAGTCGCTTTTACAGTCGTTTTTGGGCTTTTATATGCTGTATTGGCTGCAATCATTATTGTGCCGGCGGTCTTATGGTTATCCTATATTTTGAATGAAGGTAAAGAAAGTAAATAATATGGAAGCGGTTTCGTTCCTTTTTTGTTGATTTTTTTGTCAGATTTGGTATCTTTGTTGAAGAGTTAAAAAAGGAGAAGGGCGGAAAATGGAACTTTCGCTGGGCGAGTTCGTAAGGTTTCTTATACTTTTAATGCAGAGAAATGATGTGAAGTTTTCTTTTCTTTCTTTAAGGCCGTGGCATCTTTTGTTTTACCGTTTGAAAAAGATGCCGGAAACCGAGGGAAAGCCAAAGTTCTTTGAAAACCTTAGTTTCAACTGGGATGGAGCATATCCCGAATCTCCGGAGCTTTCCGGATTTTTATCGGCCTTATGCTGGATAGGATGTATAATTACGGTTAGTCCGGAATTTAAAGAATATAAATTGTCCGAAGGAGTAGAAAGGATATGGTTAGAGCGGCTTGAACCGCTGGGGGGCGAAGCGAATCAGTTTTTAAATAAGGCGCTTTTATTTGCCAGGGAAGAATTTCGGGATTTTAACCGTTCTTCGGCAAAATAATTAAAACCGGGCCATGCTCGGTTTTTTTAGTTCTAATTTCGGGAATGAACAATTTTGCTGTATTGTTTGCATTACTTTTTCATTTTATAATCACACTCTTTACTGTTGCATTTTACCCCTCCCTTAGTATCCTCAATCAGTGGGTGGCTGCATTTTGGGCATTTTTCTCCGATGGGTTTTCCCCACGAGGCAAAGTTGCAATTGGGGTAGCGCGAACATCCGAAAAATATTTTTCCCCGGCGGGTTTTTTTAATAATTACTTGTCCTTCAACGCATTTGGGGCAGGCCATATCAAGAGTTTGCGCGGCTTCGCGCGCTTTCAGGGATTTTGTAGTTTTACATTCGGGGAAGCCGGAACAGGCCAAAAATTTTCCGAACCGGCCGAATCTGACTATCATGGGTTTCCCGCATTTCTCGCAAATTTCACTGGTAGTTTCTTCGGGCACTTGTTTTATAACTTCTTCCATTTTTTCTGAAAGATTTTTGGCAAAAGGTTCGTAAAATTCTTTAATAACCGGCCTCCATTCTTTTTTGCCATCGGCAATTTCATCCAATTCCTCCTCCATTTTGGCCGTAAATTGTACGTCAACAATTACCGGAAAGTGTTCTACCAGCATATCATTGACTACATAGCCGATATCCGTCGGTTCAAATCTTTTTTCCTGATTTTTTATGACATATCCGCGGTCCTGAATCGTTGACATAATCGGCGCGTATGTTGAGGGTCGGCCGATTCCGAATTTTTCCAAAATTTTTACCAGTGAGGCCTCGGTGAATCTCGGAGGCGGTTCGGTAAAATGCTGGAACGGTTTTACTTCTTTTAAATCCAATTTTTCTCCTTTTTGAAGTTCCGGCAGTATAACCTCTTCAATCTTTAAGGGATAAATTTTAAGAAAGCCGTCAAATTGCATTGTTTGTCCGTGGGCTCGGAAGATATGCGGCTCGATACCGTCCTTTGTTGTTTCAATATCGGCGGTTGTAGAATTTAAAATGGCATCGGGCATTTGCGTTGCGATAAATCTTCTCCAAATTAAATCATAGAGCCGATATTGGTTTTTGTTTAAATATGATTTTATTACTTCGGGATTTTTTTGCGGGTCTGTCGGGCGTATTGCTTCGTGGGCCTCCTGCGCTCCTTTTGATTTTGTTTTGAAACGCGCGGGTACCGGCAAATTGTATTTTTTTCCTAAAATAGTTTCAATATATTCTTTTGCCCCCTTGAGCGAATCTTCTGATAAATTCATAGAATCGGTTCGCATATAAGTAATTAGCCCGACCGGACCTTCTCCTAATTCAATGCCTTCATAAAGCTGTTGGGCTATAAGCATTGTTTGTTTGGCGGAGAACCGAAGGCGCCGCCAGGCTTCTTGCTGGAGGGTGCTTGTGGTAAACGGCGGAGAGGGTTTTTTGGTTACGGCTCTTTTTTCAACGGATGAAATTTTCCACTGCGAATCACTGATATCTTCAATAACTTTTGTAGCATCGGCTTCATTTTTTATGGCAAATTTATCAAGAGTTTTATCCCCGATTTTTATCAATGCGGCGGGAAAAGAGTTGTCCGCGTCTGTCTCTGTACCTGTCCGCGCAAGTTCCTGCGATTGAAGCAGGGCTTCAATTGACCAGTATTCCTCCGCGTTAAATTTCTTTATTTCTCTTTCGCGTTCAACTATCAGGCGTACCGCTATTGATTGCACTCTGCCGGCAGAAAGGCCTCTGGTAATTTTTTTCCATAAAAACGGGGAGAGTTGATAACCGACCAGGCGGTCAAGGATGCGCCGCGCCTGCTGGGCGTTTACAAGTTTTTCATCAATGGGGCGCGGGTTTTTAAGAGCCTCTTCTATGGCTTTTTTAGTGATTTCGTGGAATACAATGCGCTCGTGCGGTTTGTTGGCTGTTGGCTTATTAAGGCCAAGCGCGTGGACTAAATGCCACGCAATCGCTTCTCCTTCCCTGTCTTCATCGGTAGCAAGTATAATTTTATCCGCTTTTTCAGATTCTTCTTTAAGTTTTTTTACTTTCGGCTGAGATTTTCTTGAAATTACGTATTGCGGTTCAAAATCTTTTTCAACATCAACCCCCAATTTATAGGCCGGAAGATCGCGTATATGGCCGTAACTGGATTCAATTATAAAATCGCCCCCCAGAAATCTGGATATCGTTTTTGCCTTTGTTGGAGATTCGACTATAACCAAACTTTTTGACATAATTTAGGATTAAAGAAAATCCAAATTTCAAAATCCCAAATTCCAAATAATTTCAAAATTTAAATTATCAAAAACTTTTGATATTTGAATTTATTTGTGATTTTGGTATTGGGATTTGGGATTTTATAATCCAATCCATTGTCCATTATCTCCTCTTTTAACCAACCCTTTTAATTCTAACATAGATAAAGTTGAAAGAATACCGGATGTTGAAAACTGCGTTTTTTCTTTTATTTCGTCGACGGTTAAGGGCTCGTTTGATATTGCATCCAAAATAAACTTTTCCTCTTTGGTTAAAAGAATTTCTAGTTTTTCTTTTCTGATTTCTAAAAGATTGGGCAGGTTTAGTTCTTCAACAATATCTTCCGCTGAAGTGACTAATTTCGCCCCCTTTTTTATAAAAAGATGCGGCCCGAATGAGTTGGAGGAAAAAATTGAGCCGGGTAGGCAGAATACCTCGCGGTTTTGTTCAAGAGACAGGCGCGCGGTAATTAAAGCGCCGGATTTTTCTTTGGCTTCAATAATCAAGGTGCCTAAAGACAGCCCCGATATTATTCTGTTTCTTTCCGGGAAATGATGGGCAAGTCCCGGCGCGCCTTCCGGATATTCCGAAATAACCGCTCCGCCCGCTTGAATAATTTTCTCGGCCAAATTTTTATTTTGCGGAGGAAATATTGTTTTTGAGTCAACCCCCGTGCCGAGTACCGCAATGGTTCTCAAATTATTTTTTAGCGCCCCAAGGTGCGTTGCGGTATCTATTCCGGTTGCCAGTCCGCTTACAATCGTAAGATTGGAGAGTTTGGCTAATTCTCTGATTATTTTTTCCGTTGCCTCAATGCCGTATCTTGTCGGTTTTCTTGTGCCGACAACGGCAAGACAATGTTCCTCGGCCTTCAATACGCCTCTTACATATAATAATTGGGGTGGCAAGTGAATTTCCTTTAATAATTTGGGGAAATTTTTGTCTTTGGCATATATTGTGCTAATGTCAGACATTACCGCGAACTATAGTAGGTTTCGTTTTTAATTGCAAACGGTGGGGTTGACAATTTTGCTTTTTTGGTCCACTTTTTAAATTAATCAGTTCTTTGCAATTTTTAAAGAGGATGTTTTATGAAAAAGGTTCTGGCGGCCAGTTGTTTTGTCTTAACATATTTTGTGTTTAGTTTTGTTGCCGATGCGGCTTCTTTTTCCAAATACGAATATAAAACCGCCTATGGCGATTTTGTAAAGCGGATTACCGGAGATTTGCGAAGAGCCGGTTTCGCGCTTGATACCGGAATTTCCAAAGAAATAACGGATGGCAATGGACAAGGGGTTAGTGTTGAAATACGGATAAAAAAGTATCCCGATTCTCTCAAAAAATATTTTGGAGAGCCGGTTCCTCAAGGTTTTACGCTTCAATTGCTGGAACTTGACAGTACCGTCGTGTTTTCCGTTAAAACGATAAAAGACGGGAAGCCGGCTGAACGCCTTTCTTTTTTCAAGCATATAGACAAAAAAGATTTTTATTATTTTGATATTGGGGAACTGGTTAGGGAAGCGAAAGCTGAATTGATTTTGGCGCTTTATGGTCTTGATTGCCGGTCGCGTTACGGCGGATTCGCCAGAAAAAACGAAGGAGAAAATTCTTTATTCTTGCGGGTTCGTAATTTTCCTTATGACGTTGATGAATTTATCACTCTTTTTTTTAGGGAGCTTAAATATTATGGGTTAAGATACACTGTTACTGAACGTTTTCCGTTTATGGAGATGCGAGTTTTTGGTTTTCCCGTCGAGCTTTCGCTTCTTTTGCCGGAACCGAATAGCGTCTTTTTTTTGCTTGAAAACAAGCAGTTTGACCGTACCGAAAAAGTTTTTATAAGCCGTACAGACCGATATTACGGAAATCAAAATAGCATGGTAATTGTTACGTTTGACGGCCGCGAATCATTGGGGAAAAAAGCGGCCGAAGCCGCTAAGAATATTTTTATTAGTCTTTATGCCCCCAGTTGTCCGCAATATTATGATATGATGTAGTTATATCGGGACCGCCTTAAACCTATAACAGGGTTGACAAGCGGTCTTTTTTTATGTACTTATTTAGATAATAAGTTCTTTGTAAATTTGCCGGAAAGGCAATAAATAATGAGGAGAATTTGGTTTATTCTTGCTTTGGGCCTATTTATATCAGGATTTTGTAAAATCGCTGAATCTTCGCCTTTCTTGACCTATAATAGGGAATTCCACGGTTACGCGGTTAAAAATATTGAGTTCTTTATGAAAAAAGCCGGTTTTATCCTTGTTAAGGAAAAAATTGAAGTAATAACTGTATCCGATACGCAATCAAGAATAATTACATTATTCCGCATAGAAACTTATCCTGACGCGCTGAAAAAATATTTCCGGGAATCGCAACATCGTTTTTTTTCCGCGGAAACAGAAGAAAGCAAAAATGCTTTGTATTTGTCCGTCCGCGCTTATTTGGATGAAGATTCGGAAGGGCGCGTAAGACCGGCATACACGGGTTTTTACTATCTGCGTCTGGCGAAAGAAGATGTTCCGGGTTGGCGCAAGATTATTGATTCTGAAAAAATATTGGCTGAAATGAAAAATAAAACAGTATCCGGCCTAACCGGTATTAGTTGTGTTTCCAGGTCGGAAGCGCCGTCCGAAGACGCTAAGAAATTAAAGGGGGCTACTGGGACTAATAGCCGTTTAACGCCGGAATACTTTAATAAATTTCCTATTAAAGCGGATGCTTTTATTTCCCTTCTTTTCAAAGAATTGAAGGACTCTTATAATCTCCGTTTTAGCGCAAGCGAAGTTTACCCCGTTGTCCGATTGGAAATTATTGAATTTCCTAAAGAACTTGTGGGTATTATTTCTCCGATATGGAACCGGGCCGTTTTGGAATATAATTCAAAAAACGGCAGGGATTGGCTGAAAATTATTAATTATGGCCGTTTGGAAAAAGAAACCTCTTTTTTTACCGTGGAACTTTCTAAATCGGAGAGTTTGGCAAGTTCGGCCAAGAGAGCCGCTAAAGATATTTTCAATGGCTTTTATTTTCCTTCTTGTATTGGTCAATATTAAGTTCCGGTTTAACAAAAAACGGCTTAATCTGCCAAAGGCAGACAGCCACATCCTCCTCTGCCAGGGCTCCGGAGGACAAGGAAAGGAGAAAAAACAATGGATGAAAATGTTCGGCTGGATTTGGAAAAATATCTGGCTATCACCGATAAGGAATTTGAAAAAATCCGTGAGTTTGTGGTTGGCGATTCAGGAGAAATAGCCCGGTTGCAAATGTGCCGTTTGGCTGTTGCCCCCCGGATGTCTAAATCCGGCGCTGATTCTTATAAAGAAAGGATTATGCTCGGACCATGCCCTCCGGTATTTCTTAACGAAGTTCCCGGCACGGGTAAAACGCTTAGGGCCAAGATTATGGCAGATTTAACCGGTGGCAGATTCAGCCGCATTCAGTGCAACCCCGATCTTAGGGCATCCAAGGTTTTGGGAGGCGCCCGCATTATCAATGATGAATGGTATATTGATTACGGACCTATTTGGGCCAATGTTGTTTTGGTTGATGAAATTAACCGCGCCGATGAAGATACTCAATCCGCGTTTCTTGAAGCTATGGGCGAGGGCACTGTAACTTACGCTATTCCCGGAGAAAAAGACGAAGACCGCAGAAAGAATACGAAACAGCTTCCTGATCCATTTCAGCTTTATGCCACCCAAAATCCTCTTGAACAAAAAGGCGTAAAACCGCTTCCTGAAGCCCAGCTTGACCGATTCGGAATGGCGCCCAAAATGCCGGATTATTCTTCCGATGATTTAAAAGAGATTGTGGCGCGAAATAAGAAATTTGACAAAATGACGGTAGAACCGGTGTCAACCATTGAAAATCTGCAGTTTCGCAGGAAATTCATTTATGAAGAAGCCGTTGTTTCCGATGACATGCGCACCTATATCACTAATTTGACAAGGGCCACGCACAATCCTTCCAAATCCCATTCTTTTGACGAAAGGAAACGGGCATTAAAGAGCGAAAAAGAATTTAGGCCGAATTGGGAATATATTTGGAAAGAAACGAAATTTGCCGAAAAATACGGGCTGGAAGAACTTATTTCCAATGGTTCTTCGCCCAGAGGACCCTTGTTTCTTGAAAATATTTCTAAGGCCGCGTCTTTCCTTGCTCATAAAAAGGAAAACAGAAGTGAACTTCGGGTTTTGCCAAAAGATGTTCAAAAGATTGCGGTAGATGTTTTGGCGCATCGCATTTGGCTGACTCCTACGGCAAAACTTCTGGCGCATGATTTCGGGGGCGAATATATAATGCGGCGCCTGATTATGGAGCACATTGTTGAAAATGTTGAGTGGTAAGACAATAGATGCTTACTGAAAAGGAGTTTGAAGAAAAACTTCTAATTTTGGAAATGAAACTGCCGATTTTAGCGGCTGATATGCTTTTTCGCGGCCGACACCCGAGCCCTTTTGTCGGCTCCGGGTATCAAACAAGCGGCATAGCCGAATATGACCCGGCCATCCATGCCTTTTCCGATATTGATTTTGAACTTTCGGCTCAGGAGCCGGATAAACGAAAACTCGTGCGGTTATATTACGATGAAGAAATTCGCCCAGCTTATGTCGTTATTAATATGGCAAAAACGATGTATTTTGGAGATAAACTTGATTCGGCCCTGCTTGCGGCATGGAGCTTAGCTTCAATTTTTGTCCATGACGGACCGGTTCGGTTTATTGATTGGGCTGACCTGCCGGACCCATCGGTTGGGCAAAGGGATTTACAGCCCGAGCATTTGCGTCTGACCATTAAAGAGTGGCGTAAAGAATATGAAGAAAGGGTCAAAGAACTTGCCAAAGAAATTTTTGCTGTAAGAAAAAATATTTTACAGCGAAATAGCCGCGCGCCCCGGGCATTTGCCGAAGATTTAAGGAATCTTTTAGAACGCGAAACAACTAAAGCAAATTTGGTTCTTATTTCTGATTTTATTGCGCCGGAAGAATATGGCCGTGTTTTTCGAGATTTAAGAGTGGCGGAATTTGCCATATTTGCGATTGCGATACGCGATCCGGCCGAGGAAAAAATTCCCGATATTGGCGAGCTTGCTGTTTTTGACGCGGAAAACGGAAAAACCTTTTTGCTTTCCGGAGGTTCTTACAAGCAAAAAAAGGTCATTGAAAAAAGGATCACGGCACAACTTGAAGAATTTGAGGTTCAGTGCCGTAATTCGGCCATCCTTTTTACAAAAATAACAAGCCCTGACAATGTTTTGGTTCCGATTCATTTTCTTTTGCAAAAAATCAAAAGAACGTAAGGCGTCCTTAAACGGACGCTTTTTTATAACGAGGGGTTGACATCCGTCCTTTTTTCTGCTACCAGTTAAGACAATAAAAAGCGGTCTTTGACAAATAATAAACGGGGATGATTCAATGAAAATTTTGGTTAAGGTTGTCATATTTATTGGTTTTTTTTCGTGTTTAGCGGGATTTATCCGTTCGGGGCCGGTTTGGGCAGAAGAACTAAAATTCCCGATTTTTAGCCGTGAGAATATTAAGAGAGTTATAAATGGAGAATTGCAGGATATACTGCCGTTAGTTGATAAAAATTTTTTGGTTGTTTATTTTGGCGGGCTGGATGAAGCGGCCAGAACTGATTTGCAAAGAACGCTTGAGGTCCGGTTTGGACTGGAAAAAATCGATACGCTTTATGAAAAGCCGGATTTTATCCGTTTCCGGTACCTTAAAACCCCGTTGACGATTGACGCGGTTTTGGCTCGCTGGAACGAGGTTTCGGCAAAAGTTCCGTTTGCTTCTTCGGTTTTTGAATTTCCGGAAGGTCCATTCGCCCTTTCTGGCGTTATCCGCATTCAATGGAAAAAATTTTTCCCCAAAGAAGAGATTATAAAATTAATGGCGGCAATGAATTTGGAGATTACGGATTTTAACGAAGGAACAAATACGACTACGGCGCGTCCTACGGTTAAATCGGGCAAGAATGTATTTTTGTGGGCGATTGTGTTTGCTCCAGAAAACGAATTTCGCGTACTTTCTTCAAGAGTTGAATTTATTCGGGTAAAATCTCCGATTCGGGCGGAAGCCAGGGTGGAGGCCGAATGTTTGAACGGCGCCGGCGCGGGAAACATAGTGGCAACAGGGGTTTTTTGTTATCGCGTTAAGTTTTTCAGGGCGCCGGATATCAAGGTGAGTTTCGATGACCTTTCTATCAATACCAAACTTCTTAGGACTTGGTTACCCCAGGGATTACCCCAGAACCTTCGCCGTTTTGAAGGGGACCGCACATATAAGGCGGCTGTAGAAAAATTGGCGACAGGTGAAGTGGTGGACACTGTTGAATACAAATTCAGGATTTTGCGCTCGGGCGAATTTATTCTGCCGCTACTTCGCTATTACTACAATATCGCGGGAAATGTTGAAGATAATAAGAACCGGCTGGAAGGTATTATTCCCGAAGCGCGAATTTTGGTGTCGCCTTTGTCGCCGAAGAGCCAAATTACTGTTAACGGAATTCCCAACGCGGTTTCTGTCATTAGTTCGGACAAAGGCGAACAAGGATTGTCGGAGTTCGTTCCCTGGTGGCTGGGAATTATTGGTGTTTGCGCCGGCGCCTTTTTGATTATTCTTGCGTTCAAGTCCGGTAAGAAGCCGGATGAAAAAGTTGAGGCGTCTAAAGAAGAAAAGGCGCGCGTGCTTTGGGAAAGATACCGGGGACAGGTTGATGTTATGAACGCCGTTGACCGCCTTAAACTATTAAAGAGAATGCTGGGGCTTTACTACTTTGGTAATGAATACGGGCCCTTGGCCAGCGCCAATTCCGCGGATTGGAAGCATCGCCTGGAGATGGTTTTGCCATTAGGGTTGGTTTTGAAATCCCTTGAGTTCGTCAATGACGTGGAAAACGCCCGTCAAAGCAATATTGATTTCAGGAACTTGATTCGGGAAATTTTCAGTTGGGAGAAATAATATGGGTTTCCTGAGACCGTGGTTTTTGTTGGTTTTTATTCCGGTTTTAGGCATTGCTTTATGGATGTTTTGGGTGAAGGCGCTGCCGGAATTTCATTGGCCGCTTGCCGGAGTCGTTAGGGCTGGAGGTGCCGGAAAGAAATCTTTTTTCCGCCACCTCCGCAATTTTTTCATTGCTTTTACCGGCACGTTGCTGGTGTTGCTGTTTTCAGGGCTTTTCAAGGGTGAGGTTGCGAGCTACACGAAAATTAAAAATTACGTGATTGTGCTGGTGCAGGACCGTTCCGGAAGCATGGGCCAGCTTCTTGATTTTTTGGGAAAAGTTTCCGAGTCCTTTATGAATCTTCGAAGGCAAGACAGATTCTGCGGAGTTTATTTTTCCGATACCGCCGTCAGCACTCTTTGCGGAGAATCAGCCAAAGTAATTACCAAGGTTACCAATGAAGACCTGAACAAATCTTTTAGCGCCACCTCTCTTGGCGGAGGAACCGAGGTGGGTGTAGGGCTTTTAATGTCCCTGGAAATTATTCTGAAAGAAGCGGGCATTTATGAACAAACTGAACGCGATATTTTGCTCAATACCCTTGAGAGAAAAAAAATGCCGGAAATTAACGAAGGAAAAAGAAATTCCCATTCTGGTTTTATCGTGATTGCGGAAACCGACGCGGATTTTCCTAATTCGGAAAGAATTTATCCCGTTCAGGTTTTAACCGTTATGCGGGAGCTGGGAATCAGGACATACTTCATGATTTTTACCAAAAATAGTCCGGATGCGGTTATCAGGGCCGTGAGAGATACCGGCGGCAAAGAATATTTTATTGACCCGGCGCTTGTTTCCAAGCCAGCACTTCTGGAAAAAGAATTACAAAGCGTTTTTGCGGATATTGGCACCCTTAATCCTCTTGAAGCAAGCATTATTTCCGGCATCAGGCCCCGTACCTTTGTCCGAGAACTTGGAGCGGGAATCATGCTTTTTTCCGCCCTTTATGCTTTTATGTTTTTGGCCGAAGAGTTTATCTGGCGGTTTAGAAAAACAAGAAACAGAAAAGGAGGTAGCACCGGTGAATAAGGGTAAAAACAAGAAAAAATTCTTATTGTTTTTTTTCGGAATAATGCTGGTCGGCTTCGGCGGTTTTTTTTCCTATTTCGGATATGAGGCCGAAAAAGCGAAAAATATTCCGAAAAGTTCGGCTTTTGATGAGTTTTTGAAAGCCAATGAGGCATATCGCGAGGACGATTCCCGTTTCTGGGGATTGGTTAATGCTGCTGAGAAACCCAACGCGCCAGAAACCGTAAATATTGAAGAGCTTAAAGCGTCTTATGTTTCTTACGTAAGACAGCTGGATTCCCTTAATCTTAAAAACGTTCAGGATGTATCGTGGCTTTGGCAGGTTTGGAACAATAAGGCCAATGCCGAAGTTTATCAGGTATTTTTGGGAATGATTTTAAAAGAAGATCCGGCGATGATTAAGAAATTGGCAAAATCTGCTCTTGATGATTATCTGACATCGCTCAAGAATTGCGGGAACAACGTATCCTGCATGATTTTTGTCGGACAAAATATTGATTGGCTAACAAGAGTTCCTCCCTCAAATAAAGACGGAAAAGGCGAAGGCCAGGGATTAGGAAATCTTTTTGGAGATGAAAATGGTTCGGCCCAGGACGGCAGTTCCTCGCAGGAAGGCGACAAGTTGCCGTTTTATATTCCCGGCGCATCTCCCGGAAAATCAATTAAGGGAGCGCACTAATGGGCGGTTTGCCCGGTTTTCAGTTTACGGACCCGCGCTATCTTTGGTTATTGGCGGGTTTTCCCGCCTTTCTTTTTATTCCGTATTTAAGAATACTGATGAAAGGAAAACGATTGTCTGGTTCCAAAGCATTTTTTGAGCAATTTTTGATTTTGAGAAAACAGATGCTTCGGCAATATTTAAAAGAGTGCGCTGTTTTTGGCCTTTTGTTCGCAATCGGCGTTATGTTTTTGTCCGGTATGCAGTATCAGGCCTGGGTTCCGCATTTTTTCAAAGAAGACGTGGTAATGTGCTGGTCTGTAGATATTTCCGGCTCGACCAGAGCGGAAGAAGGCCATTTTGGCCCGGATGGCAGAATAGGACAATCCAAGCGCGAGATTCGGGAATTTTTAGCGCCTCCTTTTCCTGCAGGAATTCCACAGTGCCTTGTTGTTTTTGCGGGAGAAGCCATTCCCGTGCAGGAAGCAACCTCCAACTATGACCTTTTTTTGCAAAAATTGGACGCTATAACTCCTGATTTTTTTGAAAATCAGGGAACTAATTTTGAAGCGGCGATTAAGGTGACGGCAGATATGTTTCCGGAGCAGGCAAAAATCAGGAGATTGATTTTGGAAAGCGATGGCGATAAAACAGAGTCAGAAGAAACTGACGTTGATTTCGGCATTGCTTATGCTCGGGAGAAAAAAATCGTGATTGATACTATCGCGGTGGGTTTCGCAAGGTCTCCTGTCCCCGGCCGCCGCGGAATCGGATTTCTGGAAAATGAGAATCGCGAGACAACATATACTGAAGTTGATGAAGCCACCCTTTATAAAATTGCTAAAGACACAGGCGGCGAGTCCTACACTTACAAAAATTCCGGAGAGCTGAAGAAACATCTTTCTAAAATTTTTGAAGATGTGAAGACGAAAGCTACCCGGCCTGTGCCGGTGTGGACTGATGCCGATGTTCCTCTTGGTTCATTGGGCCTAATGCTCTTCTTTTTGTTCTTTAAGATTAATCACAAAATAAGATTGCGCGATTATATTCCTAAGTTCTTTAAATTTAATTTTGCCGCCCGCGGTTAACGGGCGGCTTTATTTTTTTCTTTTGTCCAATTCTCTCTAATCAATCACTAATTTTATTCGCGAATATTTATGGTGAGTTTATCGAACCATTCGCGAAATAATTCGCGATTGATTAGCGGTTAATAATTTGACAATAGATTCCAGCATGATATAATGTAATTACAATAGCTTTCTGGAAAGAAAAGGGCAAAGAAAACGGGGGTTTTCTCTTCGACTCTATTCCTAAGAAAGCATGGCACTTTGACATGCTTGAATAGGAAGGAGTAGGCGAAAATCCCTGTTTTTTTGTCCTTGAAAAAGGAGAACGAAAATGCGTTTTGGAAAAACGTGGTTGGTTATATTGATGGTTTTATTAGCAACTTTTGTAACGGTTAATGACCTCCATGCCGCTTCTTCGAAGAACAAGAAAATCGATACAACCATCCACCCTGATACCTTTTCCAATCTTTTTGAAAAGAGCGTTAAGCACACCGTTTTGATTTCGGTAAACGGCAAGGGCCAGGGAAGCGGATTTGTTTTGACGGCAGATGGTTTCATTTTGACCAACGCCCATGTGGTTAAGGACGACAAAGAAGTTAAGGTGTATGTTTCCGAGAAAAAATATTATAAGGCGCGGGTGGTAGGCAAACCGGATACGGAACTTGATGTCGCTGTTGTGAAGATTGATGAACCGGTTAATTTGGCTCCGGTCCCGCTTGGAGATTCCGACAAGGTTAAACCCGGTGAATGGGTATACGCGATTGGCACTCCTTTTGGGTTATACCAGAGTGTTACTGTGGGTGTTGTAAGCGGTGTTCATAGGGGCGGTCCATTCGGCGGAACCCAGGAAGTTATTCAGACTGATGCCGCAATCAACCCGGGAAACTCCGGCGGGCCATTATTTAGCATTAAGGGAGAAGTTGTTGGAATGAATTCTTCCATCATTAATCCAGAAAAAGCCAACAACATTGGTTTTGCCATTCCTATTAATGATGTTTTGAAATCGGCTCGGGAAATTATAGCGAAAGGCAAGGTTACTTACGCGCACCTAGGGGTGGAAATTACTGATTTGACACAGGATTTAGACGAAGAAACGGCTAAGGCAAAAAATATTCCCTGGCCTCTTCCGGCAAATGAGGGCGTTTTTATTGTCGGCGTTCAGGAAAATACGGGGGCGGCTTTGGCCGGAGTTAGCAATGGCGATATTATTGTTTCTTTCAATGGTGTTAGTATTACCGGAGCGTTCCATCTGCAAAGGTTGGTGGCGCGTTCTCCTGTCGGAGTTTCCCTGCCTATGGAGGTTTTGCGTAACGGCCAGAAATTAAAACTTAACGTTGTTTTAACCGAGCGCCCGATGAGGGGTTTGGAAGAAGAAAACGGCGGCGGTGAGTCGCCCCAATTGCCGGAAAAAAAGAAAAATTCTTTTCCTAATTTCGGAGAATCGCTTGAGCTTCTTCCCCCGGCTGTGGCCGAAGTGATTAGCGGAAATCAGGGACTGCTTACTGAAGATTCTATTGACTGGAGAGGGAATTCTGTCTATCGTTACACCAACGCATTTTTGGTTGATGAAAAATATATTGTTAGTGTTACCTCGTTTTTGAATAAAGACCCGTTGCAGGCCTATAGGTCTCATTACTTTTTTAATCGTATTCCGGCCAAGCTGGTGTTTGCCGAATCAGAAATCGGGTTGGCATTATTCAAACTTGAAAAGCCGTATCCTAATTATAAAAAGCCAGTTGTTTTTTCGGAAAAAACAAAAGTCGGCACTATTTATTTTTCGCTGGTTTTGAAAAATATCGGAAACGGTGATTCCCTGCCGTATTCGGAAATCCTTCTTAATCGGGTAGGACCCGCGCTTATTTTTCCGGCTAAGGTAAAAAATATCGCTTTGGGAGCGCCGATTTTTAACGTTCGGGGCGAGGTTGTCGGTTTGTTTATGAATACAGGGATTGACCCTAATGAACCCAAGGATGTCAGTGATGCCACTTATGCGATTTCCGCGCCGGTTATTCAGGCTTTTGTGGAAGCGGTTAAAGAGAACAAGGAAAATGATCTTAACCCGAAAGAAAATTAATTTTTTTAGTTAGATTTTTGAGACGGCATTACGCCGTCTTTTTTAATTCTTCAACCGCATCGGCCAAGATTTGGCAGTAAAGGTTAAGGCCCACGCGGTTAATGGCTCCCGATTGTTCCCGTCCCAAAATATTTCCCGCTCCGCGCATTTCAAGGTCCCGAAGAGCTACTTCATATCCCGAGCCCAGTTCTTCAAATTCTTTGAGAGCCAGAAGCCGCTCCATAGCCATTTCGGTAATTGAATTTGGCCGATAGGAAAAATATGCGTAGGCCTCTTTATCGCCTCTTCCTATTCTTCCTCTTATTTGATAGGCCTGTGCCAAACCAAGCCGGGTTGCATCGTCCACTATCAGGGTATTGGCATTGGAAAAATCTAGGCCGTTTTCAATGATTGTCGTTGCGAGTAGTATATCAATTTTTTTGGCGCGGAATTCATCCATGATTCTAATCATGGTTTTTTCATCCATCCGGCCGTGGATGATTTCTATACGGGGGGTGGAAAGCGGAAAGTGGAAGGTGGAATTGACGCGCAAATTTTCACGAGTGCGAAAATTTGCGCTACTTTTATTTTTTTTCTCTTTTTCAAGCGCTCTTTGCAATTTTTCTTTAACTTTTTCAATTGTTTCAATGCGGTTATGAAGAAAATAAATTTGGCCTTTTCTCTTAATTTCCGAAATAATCGCCCGGGCAAATATTTTATAAGAATGCGGGAGAATGAATGTTTTAATAGGCAGGCGGCCGGGGGGCGGCGTAGAAATTATGGAAAGGTCGCGAAGTTTGGCCATGGCCAAGTTAAGCGTTCTTGGAATGGGTGTGGCCGAAAGCGATAAAATATCGCAGGAAGAGCGGAGTTCTTTGAATTTTTCTTTTTGCTTGACGCCGAAACGCTGTTCTTCGTCAATAATAACTAGGCCTAAATTTTTGAATGCAACGTCTTGAGAAAGCAGGCGATGGGTGCCTATAACTATGTCGCATTTCCCTTCTTTTATTTTTTCCAAGGTTTTTTTAAGTTCTTTTGCCGGAGTTAAACGGGAAAGCGAACAAATTTCCACGGGGAATTTTGCAAAACGTTTTTCAAAATTTTTATTGTGTTCATTGGCAAGAATCGTGGTTGGTGAAATTAAGGCAACCTGATAATTATTCGCGACAGCGTCAAACACGGCCCGCATAGCCACTTCGGTTTTGCCGAATCCAACATCTCCGCAAATAATCCTGTCCATGGGGCTTTCCCGCAAAAAATCTTTTTTAATGTCTTCAATGGCCTTGGTTTGGTCTTCGGTTTCAACAAATTCAAATTCATCGGCAAATTCACGCGCCATTGTTTCGTCAAATTGGTAAGGAGGCCTTGTAATGCTTTCCCTCACCGCGTAAATTTTAAGCAATTCTTTGGCCAATTTTTCGGCGTCCTCTCTTATTCGTTTTTTGATTTTTGTCCAGAGATTTCCTCCCAGGCGATGGATTACAGGCGTTTCAAAGCCGATATAAGGGGAAAGGCGTTTTTCCTGTTCAACCGGGACAAAAAGCCGGTCAGGTTCGGTTCTGTCTCTGGGCGGAGCATATTCAACCATAAAAAATGCATCGGCATTTTTTGTGGTGGAATTTTCAATTTCCAATTTTAAATTTCCAAACTCGTTTTGTATTTTGTGGTTTTGAATTTTGGGTTTGTTTAGGATTTCGGATTTCGGATTTTGGATTTCATTTTTCGCGGTAATACCGCGAAAAATTCCTATACCATGGTCAACGTGAACGACATAATTACCCGGTTTTAAATTTTTAAGACTTCCGTATTTTTTTGTAAATCGCGTAGTAGTTGTCGGTTGTTTGTTGTCGGTTGTAGGTTGTAGGTAAATTTCTTCAATCTTATTTCCAAAAAATTCAATTTTGAAGGGCGCATCGGAGTTTATCGGCCAAATATCAATTATATTTCCGTGATGCGCGAATTCCCCTTTTCCGAAAAGCATCCCAGTTTTTTCATAGCCGAAACCGGAAATGCGCCGTAAAAATTCTCCGGGCTTTATTTCCAGCTCTTTTTCAATAATCAGCGCGTTATTTTGCCAAAACCCAATTGTATTTCCTGAGCTTGCCGAAGGACTTCTTATAGCGTGTTTAACTTTTTCGTAATTTTCCTGAAACCACAAAACACCCCTTTCCAAAAATTGGGGGGTTATAGAAACAATCAGAAATTCTCGTATCGGCGGTCCTGTTGACATTTTTCTTTTTACATTATATCATAAAAACGGTTTAAAAAGCAAGATTTTTGATAAGAAAAAATGTTCAAATTAAAAAATGGTACAATAAAACATCTGCAGTACTTTGTTGCTTGTAAAATCAAAGAGCGCGGATTTGAAGATGAAACTTTGCAGGAACGATTGCTTTTATTGACAGAAGAATTGGGCGAATTAGTAAATGCGTGCAGAAAAATAAGCGGGATGCATGTCGATCAAAACCGTGAGATTTCCGCGACGGTTGGAGAAGAAATCGCAGATGTCATAAATATGATTTTTGCAGTAGGGATAGAACTGGGAATTGACATTGAAGTCGAGTTTATTAAAAAGAATAAAATAGTCGATAAAAGGGTATACGGCCGCATAAAGAAGAAATAAAAATAGCCCGCTGCCTATCAAGGCGGCGGATTTTTTTTAAATTTCGACATAGCAATCATTTGCTAATTCGTACGAATGGTGTAATCATACAAATAACATAGAAAACAAAAAATTATAGAAGAGAAATAATTCGGCTTGCAGCCGGTTTAAGAGCCGGAGCTATCCAATAAAACGCCTCTAACCTTCTCTGCTCTTTTTCAACAATGTCAGCTGCTGCCAGGACACCAAGATGTTTCGAGGTTGATCGAAACGAAAGGTGAATGGCTGCGGCAATATTGCCCACAGTCGCTTCCCTTTCACCCTTAAGGTAGGCAAGAATGGCAAGTCTCCTATAATTGGCCATTGCCTTGATTGTTCGTTCTAATTTTTTCATATGATTATCCATATAGCTATCAGTATACTATTCCTATCGTTCATGCAATTATTCGCTTATTCGTACGAATAAGAGAACAGTTGTCTGGCTGTTTTAAGTAGTAAATAGTTTAGGTTGCTAGGTTGTTATTGGTTGACACTTGATTGCGGTTTTCTATTATGAAATAAGATAAAAATAGGTTTTTAAAAATAGGAAATTAGAGTGGCAGAAATAGTTTCTCAAGATGGCGGTGAGTTTGTTATAAAACCAGGTTGAATTTATACGTATGCGCATTATTATGAACACCCGCAATTGGGGAAAGGGTAATTATGGTTGGCATGAACCATGTCGGCGATAAGAAATATTATGAAAATGTTAAAAAAATATTAGAACCATGTGAAGTCGTTTTGTATGAATACTGTATTCATCCCTCATCGCAAGAGGCAATTTCTGATGAGGATTTTCAAAAAGAGACGGAAGAAGATTTTAGAAAAATGAACAGCGAAGTAATTGATGAGGCCTTTTTTCCGGCAATTCGCACTTACTTTATTGTGATTCAGCAATATTTTAAAGACCTTGTTTCAGAGAGCGGCCAATTTGATGTAGCGGGAAGTGGGTGGGAAGCCGGGGATGAAGAGAAATTTGATTTTTCTCCGGAAGAGAAGATGAAAGAGGGGTTAAATCGCCTTTCTGTTTTTAGAAAGAAGAATGTTGTTGAATATGTTAAAAACGCATTAAAACGTGTTGAAAATAATCAATTTTCAAAAAAAGAATGGGGAGACGGATTTATTTTTTTGTGGTCGGATGAGGTGTTGATGGATATACTTCCGGGCGCTATAGGTCGGCCGCGAGATGAGATGGTTTTTCGAAAGTTTGATCAAATTATTCGTGAGAAAAATCCTCAATCAATAGGTGTAAAATTTGGAGCGGCTCATATGCGGTATCAACGAAAATTGTTGGAACAGCGAGGATATCGGCATAAATATTCTATTGAACTTTGCAATATAGCTTTTTAAAAAAGCAATCCGCCGCAATTAACTCGGCGGATTTTTTAAATTTCGACATAGCAACCATTCGCCAGTTCGCGCGAATAAGCGAATAGTTTGCCTGCGCATTTGACAATTTAACAAGGGGCGTTTAGAATAAAAATATGTTTTTGCCGGTCTTTAAAAAGGGAATGAAAAATGCAGGAAGAAATTTATATTTCTGTTGATGTTGAATGTTCCGGCAGGAATCGGCCCGGATATTACAACATGCTTTCAATCGGCGCGTGCCCTGTTTATGATACTTCCCAAAGATTTTATGTTGAGTTAAAGCCGTTAAATGATAATTATGAGCCGGAATCTCTTGCTGTTTGCGGGCTTGATATGGAACATTTGAAACAATTCGGCACTCCGCCGGAAAAAGCAATGAGAAAATTCGCAGTATGGGTTAAGCGGGTTTCAGGAGGTAAAAAACCGGTTTTTGTGGCTTTCTTTGCTCCCTTTGACCACATGTTCGTTGATTGGTATTTTGCAACTTTTCTTGGGCATAATCCTTTTGAAAACGCTGTGCTTTGCGCCAAAGCTTATTATATGGGATTAACCGGAAAAATGTGGCAGGAATCAAGTAAAAGTAACTTGATTTTCAGAACTGATTTTCCTCATACGCATAACGCGCTTGATGATGCGCTTGAGCAGGCAGACCTTTTCCGGCAGATGCTAGAATACCAAAAAGAAAACCGCGCTCGATAAGAGCGCGGGTTTTTAATTTTGATTTAAGAAATTCATCGCCTGTTCCGGACCGTCCGCAATAATTATTTCAAGTCCTTCCAGAATTTTTTTGATAACCTTTTTAAGGGTTTTTTCCTCGTCCGGTTTGAATTTTTGCAAAACGAGTTTCATGGCGTCAACTCTTTTCTTTTTTCCGCCTTTGGTGAGACTCGCCCGAAGGGGCGGTTGAATGCCGATGCGGAGCCGCCAAAAATCCAAAGTGCCGATGGCGCGTTTGGTTGATTCAACTCCTTTATGTCCGGCAGAATGTTTGGCGAAGGAAAGCTTGGTTCGTCCGAATTCTATATCAGAATCATCATGAAGCGCGATAATATTTTTTGGCCTGATTTTGAAAAAACTTATTGACGGAGCAATTGCTTTCCCGGAATTATTCATAAACGTTTCGGGTAATAATAAAATCGCTTTTTTATTTTTGGAAACAAGGGCATTCCATTTTTTATCAAATTCAAAAGGGGCAAGTTTGAGGTTTACCTGCCATTTCATTAGTGTCTCCCGCCCTATGTTGTGGCGGGTATTTTCAAATTTTGGCCCGGGATTGCCGAGGCCGATGAAAAGATACATTTTAACCAACAACTAGCAACCGATAACCGACAACGCGCGTTGTAGGTTTTTGGTTGCAGGTTGTAAGTTAAGTATAATAGATTTTTATGATTTGCAAAAGTGTTTTTTATGGTATATACTCATCTTTATGGCTGAAGAAAACAAAGTTTTAAGCGAGGAAAAGCCCAAAGAAAAGACAACGGCCTGGCGGGAGATTTGGGAGTTTGGCAAGGTAATTCTTCTGGCTCTGGTAATCGCCCTGCCCATACGCTATTTTATAGCCCAGCCGTTTATTGTTAAGGGGCAGTCAATGGAGCCATCCTTTGAAGATAGGGAATATTTGGTAATTGATGAGCTAACTTATCAGTTCCGCGAGCCCCAAAGAGGAGAGGTGGTTGTTTTTCGCTATCCCAATAATCCCAAAGAATTTTTTATAAAAAGGATTATCGGAATGCCCGGAGAAACGATTGTTATTAAAAACGGGCAAATTTTGATAAAGAGCGGTAGTGAAGCCAATGAGCCATTTTTTCTTCAAGAGGATTATTTGCCTTCGGACCTGAAAACATTTCCCGAAAAAGAATATGTTTTGGATAAAGTTCAATATCTGGTTTTGGGGGATAACCGGCGCAATAGTTCTGATTCAAGAAGTTGGGGGCCGCTTGATAAAAAATTTATTACGGGCAGGGCTTTTTTCAGGGCATGGCCACCGAGTAAATTCGGATTGATTCCAGAACCAGTTTACTAACCTACAACATACAACCAATAACCAACAACAAAAGTTGTGGGTTGTAGGTTGTTAGTTGTTAGTTAATTTTGGGACGTCATAGAAAAATAAAACCAAAATCGTTTTCCTCTCCGAAAGGAACGCATGATATTCTTCCTCAAGACCAGAAATACTGGGAGCGTATCCGCAGTGTTTCCAAGAATGTTTTTTCCTATTATAATTTTTTACGCATTGATACCCCGCATTTTGAAGAAACCGGGCTTTTTGTGCAGGCCGTGGGAACCCAAACGGATATTGTTGAAAAACAGATGTATTCTTTTCAAACCGAAGGCGGGGACGACTTAACGCTTCGGCCCGAAGGAACCGCTTCCGTTGTCCGGGCTTATCTCCAAAATGGTTTTGTAGCCGAGCCCCATCCGGTAAAGTTTTATTACATTGGCTCTTTTTTCAGGCATGAATCTCCCCAGCGGCTTAGGTTCCGCGAATTAAATCAAATCGGGCTTGAAATAATTGGAGATGAAAACGCGGTGGTGGACGCGGAAATTATCCATGTTTTTTCGGTATTTTTGCGCGAATTAGGCATTCCGGAATTTTATTTTCACGTAAATAGCGTCGGTTGCAGTGATTGCCGACCTCAATATCGTTCACAATTATTGCAATACTATCGCCCCAAAGCCAAAGGCCTTTGTCGGGACTGCAAAAGGCGTTTAAAACAAAATCCTTTGCGCATTCTTGATTGCAAAGAAGAAAAATGCCGGATTTTTAAGAAGAACGCTCCTCAATTGCTTGATAGTTTATGCGAGGCCTGCAAAAAACATTTTACGTCTTTGCTTGAATTTTTGGATGAAGCCGGAATTCCTTATATTCTTAATCCGTATTTGGTTCGCGGATTAGATTATTACACCAGAACGGTTTTTGAGATTTTTACCGATTCGGACTGGGCCGGCGAATTAGAAAGTGAAAAAGAGAAGGGGGCCGTTTTGGAAAAAGTTCCGGAAAAAATCGAGGAAGCGGAAAAACCGATAGTTGAAGGGGAAGTAATTGCGGAAGTGAAAATAGAAGAAAAGCCGAAAGCTCTTAAGGGTATTGCTTTGGGTTCGGGCGGCAGATATGATAATCTTATTTCGCTTTTGGGCGGGCGCGCTGAACCGGCGGTAGGCGGCGCTTTGGGAATGGAAAGATTGGTGGCGCTTATGAAGTCATTGGGGTTAAAAGTGCCGGGAGAACCAAAACAGCGGGTATATTTTGTCCAGCTCGGCGACATGGGCAAGAAGAAAAGTTTTAAGATTTTTGAAGAATTAAGAAAGAACGGAATTGCGGTCGGCGAATCCCTGGGGCGCGATTCCGTAAAATCGCAATTGAAACTTGCGGATAAATCCGGCTCGGACATTTCTTTGATATTGGGCCAAAAAGAAGCGATTGATGAAACAATAATAATCCGTGAGATGTCCTCCGGAATTCAGGAAGTGATACCGCAGAGTAAAATGATTGAGATACTTAAAAAGAAGCTAAAGAAATAGCGACAAGTGACATGTGACATGCGACATGGAAACGTCGTCCTTGTCTCATGTCTCTTACCCCATGTCTCTCAAACGTGGACTGCATTTTTTGCAAAATCATCAAAAAAGAAATACCCTCGGACATTGTCTATGAGGACAGCGATGTTGTAGTATTCAAAGATATTCATCCCAAAGCGCCGATTCATCATTTGGTTGTGCCCAAAGCGCACATTCAGTCAATTGCCCATTTGGAAGCGAATCACAATGAAATTATTTCTAAATTGATTTATGTAGCCAAAAGAGTTGCCCAAGATGAGGATCTGGCCGGTTATAAGCTGGTTTTTAATGTGGGCAGGGAAGGAGGTCAAGTTGTGGACCATCTGCATCTGCATTTGCTTGGTGGATGGGGAAAGGAGAAAGACCAGGATAAATTTCGTGTATAAAGAAGAGACAAGTGACAAGAGACAAGAGACAAGTTTTTGGTTAACATGTTTCATGTCGCATGTTACATGTCACTAATTTGGTTTACGTAATCAAAAAAGACAAAGAAACATCTTCGGCGATGCTTCGCCGTTTTACCCGCATTATCCAGCAGTCGGGAGTTTTGCTTCAGGCGCGAAAAATGAAGTCATATAAACGCCCGTTGAATAAGCGCGCAAGGAAAGTAGGCGCTCTGCGGCGGCTTAAGGCGAGAAAAGAAAGGGAAAGATTGGTGAAGCTGGGAAAAATGAAAGAGCGGGTGTATTAGCGTGAAGTCGGACTTCAATAGCGCACTATGGAAGTCCGACTTCAATAGTTTTCTTGGAATCACTTTTGCTTTTCGCAAAAGCCCGGGGTTGTCCCCCGGACAACCCGTCGCTTTGCGACCCCGCTCGGCCTGCGAGATGGTTTTCTTAATAAAATCAGGACTGCTTAAAAAGGTGAAAGGAGTTGCGATTTTTGATTTGTTTCAAAATTATATTATTTTCGACTGCACCGTTTCGCTTGGTGGAATAGAAATGGAAAATTACGGCGGGCTCGCACTGAGGGAAAGAAACTGAATTATAAAAAGCCTTTTTGGAAATTTAATTATGCCGAACAAGTTAAAGAAAAATTATGCTTTTATTGATGGCCAAAATTTATACTTGGGGACAAGAGCAGCTGGTCTAGATTTAGACTACAAGAAGCTTCGTATATATTTGAAGGAAAAGTATAATGTTGAGAAGGCATATCTTTTTATAGGATATATACCGGAAAATCAGGATTTATACGCAGAACTACAAGAACAAGGATATCTTTTGAAGTTTAAACCGGTATTACCGGCAAGGAACGGAATGAAGCCCAAGGGCGATATAGACGCTGATCTTGCATTTAGTGTAATGCGTTACTATAAGGAATATGATGGAGCAGTACTTATTACTAGTGATGGCGACTTTGACACCGTTGTTAGATACTTAAGAAAAAAGTCGAAACTTTCTGCCGTTATAAGCCCTAATAAAGATAAGTGTTCGGCACTTTTAAAAAAGGCCGCTCAAGACAAGATACAATTTTTGGAAGAAGTGGGGGAGAAGATATTAAAAACCAATGAAGATGTTTTTATAGTGAAAACTGAAAATGAAAAGGCACCACTAGGGGACGAAACCCAAAGCAGTGCCTTTTCCTGATGATGCTTAAAGTTTATACCCTTCCTACTTAAAAGTCAAGGCCTTTCCACAGTTTATCCACAAATTGGCTAAAAATACTGGTAAAAGCGGGCTTTTAGGGAATATTGGCAGGTGCTATTTTCTGATTTGTTTTAAATCATATTGCCCTCGACCGCACCGCCTCGTTTTGGGGGAGAATAAAAAAAGTTAGTTTGAATCCAAGATTTTTGGGTTAACTAATGTTAAATAAAAAATAAATGAGTATTTCGTTACTAATTATTTTAATAGTAGTTATTACTTGGGGTTTGTTACATTTTTTTGTTTATGGACACAAAGCCCAAATTAACAGACTTTGGAAGGAGATATTTCGTTACGCCCATGAAACTGCCAAATTGAAGAATATAAACGATGAGTTGGGAAGTATTGCAACTAGTGACGCTTTGCATATTCTACAAATTAGGGCGAACAGAACGGGAAAGTTAATAAATGCCTTGTTGGATTATCATTATGCAGATACCGAAGATGAGGATGAACAGGGATACGTCAAAGACAATCATTACGAGGAAAAATTTTAGATTATTGCAAAAAAAACGCTGCCAGGTATTGAATTCTGGTTTATAACAAATGAACCACTTATACACAATGCCCCTTGTACATTCCATACCTGCTTGCTAATATATAACAAATTTGTTATATATTAACTATGCTTCAAAAAACAAACCAAATAGTGTATGCAAACCGACGAAAAACTGCTTATAGAGCCTTACGAAGACGAGCAAGGAAACTCGCCTTTTGGTGATTTTCTTCTCACGCTTCCAGACAAAGACATCGATTTTATTGCGAAAAAACTAATAAATTTTCAAGAATATCGTATCTCACAACTTAAAAACAGGAGTGATTTCCTAGATGTTATAGAGGGAACGGATATAGAATTATTTGAATTGAAGTTTAAACGCTCTCCGCAGTATCGGGCAGTCTGTATTGTTCGAGGTAATAAAATAATAATTCTAGAAATGTTTAAGGGGAGTGGAAGTAATGGAAGGGTTTTAAAATATATTGGAAAGGCTCGTGAACGAGCTGATGATTGGGACAAAAGATTTCAAAGATAGCAAAATTGGATTTTTAATAATTAAAAAATAAAAAAATATGTCATTAGATTCAATCATACAAAAAATAATAGCAAAAAGGCCGTCCTTTAAAAAGATTTATTTAGATCACGATGTTCATGTGGAAGTAAGTAATCTAATAACCGCCGCAAGAATACATGGCGGATTTAGTCAAAAGGATCTGGCAAAATTAATTAAAACTCAACAACCGAGTATCGCCCGGCTTGAAAGCGGAAAATTTCTTCCAAATGTAGGTTTTTTGGATAAAATTGCAAAAGCGCTTGGCACATATTTAATTATCAAATTTGGGTTTATGGATAAAGCAGACACGGTCACACAAAACGTTTTACCAGAATCAACAGTTACTGAAAGTGTGGTTGGGACGGGGGTGGCGTATACAAAACGCTACAGTAATTTGACAGTAGATGATTTAATCAATGGACATAGCATTTTAAAATTAAAAGCGATAAAAAAATAATAATTTATATGGCAAAAGTTGAAAATAAAACATACAGACACATATGGTCAGTACTTTGTCTTTATTCTGTATTGGATCAAGAAAGTAATAATTTAAGTCTTTTCAATTTGGTTGAAAAACTTACTTTTACACCACCAAAAAACCAAATTACCGAAATTGAAAAACAAAAAAAGATTGGAAAATTGGTTGTTCCTGTTAATTTTGAATTGGTTACCAGAATTAAGAAAAATACTGATAAGGCAATCTCCGTTGATATAGAAGTTGTAATTATCGATCCTCAAAAAGTAGAAATTGGAAAATTTCTCAAAAGGGTTGATTTTAGAAAGGAAATAAAAAATATGAGGTATAGAAATAGGTTTAACTCTTTGCCTATTACAATAAATGGTGAGTATGAAATTTTAGTGAATATTAAAGACCAAGATGAAAAAGAATTTACTCAGGTAGCAAATATACCCCTTGAAGTTGAACTAAAAATGGATTGAAACATTTTGCATGAAAAAGGTGTCAAAAAGCTGTCTGACACCTTTTTCTTTAGCCATCTTGAGATGGGTTCGACACCCGAAGAGGTCGGTTACTGAATCTATTATAAATGTGTATGAATGATGACGAAAAAAATAAAAAAGCAATTCTAGGTGTATATGAAGAACTAAAGGGCCTTCTGGTTGCTATCGAGAGCAAAAATTCTTGGTTCGATGATAATGGTTTTAGCGCTCATGCTAATCTTATTATCGAACGTGTTCCTATTGTTTGTCCTGAAATTGAAGATGTCGCTACATATAGAATCAGGCCAGAGCATATTAACGACCGCGGAAATATAGTAAAACCAATTCCGGCTAAGGCCAAGTTGAATTCTATTATTGGTCGGCTAAAGGGATTATACGGTTTAGATACGCCAACAAAAAACGACGGAAATACCTTCATCCAAAATCAATCGCAGAATCAGTCCCAATTTTTAAATTTCGCGCTTGAATTGCAGGAAAAGATCATATCTGAAATTCCAAAATATGCCGAAGGCACAAAAGAGAGGAGTTTTCTCGAAAAGTTAAAGTCGGCGTTGCCAACCATTAAGAGCGCGACCGATATTTTATCTAAGGCCTTAAGGATAGGGGCGGATTTCGGATTAGACCCCGCCACAATTCATAAGTTACTCGGACTATAAAAGCTCCAACATCGTCTCATGGCCACAGGTCGTAAATTTGATATAAAACTATGATATCCTTTATTTTTATTTCAATACTCAAGGCAGTAATTACTTGGTTTATTATTACTTATTTAGGAACTAACCTTGTTGGTATGGTGGGAAGAGGCTTTTTTGAAAAACCCTTGGTTTCTGGTAATCATTTAGTTACATTCACATCCATTTTGGCTACAATAGGAATTTGTTTTTACATATATTATTGGTGGGGAGTTTTATTTTTAATTAGCATCATTCTTATAATGATAAGTCGTATACCTGATTTATACTGGGAAGTACGTATTCTTCCCAAAGAACTCGGCGTGGCATATCCAGTACCAAAAGACTTAATTCGGAAAGCAATAAAATCAAAAAGTCGAAGTATGCCTCTTTGGGATATTTTACTAACATCTTTGACGTGGATAGCGTTATTATTGCTTTTCTTTGCTTTCTTTACTAAACGTTAAAAAAGGAAATTGGTGTCAAAAATTGGTGTCAGGTACCTTTTTTGATTTTTCGTAAATTTTACACGTGCCTGCGAATGTTAAAGAATCCTGAATTGCAAAATACAATTTCAGCGAGGTATCAGCGTAATAATCAGCGAAAAATCGGCGTGAAAAGGTTGTTAACGCTGATAAAACGCTGATGAGTACGCTGAATCTACGCTGATATATAATTTCGTAATCGAAAGTAAAGAAATTATCCGGAAACGGCAACCCCTCGGCAATCTCAGGGCGAGCCCTTTCGGCCCGTTTCAAGGCAAACAAATAACATACCAACATTAGGATTTGATTTTATGGGATTTTTTAGGTAATATAGAATCGTTATGACAATACAGGCAAAATCTTCCGCCAAAGGCGGATCCGCCTCAGGCGGAAAATTAAATAATTTGCAGCTGCCGCTTTTTGTGGAAAAAGACGAGGATGGTTTTTATGTGGTGGAATGCCCGCTTTTTGAAAGGTGTTACAGTCAGGGAAAAACGCTTGACGAGGCCCTAAAAAATATCTGCGAGGCCATTTCGCTTATTCATGAGCCACTGATGCGTGTTGGGATATAATTGATTGTTGCAGTGTGGGCGAACCACATTATTTTTTTATGAATATCAAGCAGACAATTGAGGGTGAAAGAAAAGAAGCGATGCGGAATAAGGAAGAACTGCGGCTTTCGGTTTTGCGGATGCTCTTGGCGGCGATTAAGAATCGGGAAATTGAAAAGCGGACGAAACTTTCTAAAAACCCGGAAACCAAAAACCTGGAAAAAGAAAGCGAACTTAATGATGAGGAGGCCTTTGGCGCTTTACGTTCTGAAACAAAAAAACGGCGCGATGCAATCGTAGAATTTGAAAAAGGCGGAAGGGCCGATTTGGTTGAAAAAGAATCGGCTGAACTTAAAATTTTGGAAGCGTATTTGCCCAAGGAAATGGGGGACGAAGAATTGGAAAAATTAGTTGACGACACGGTTGCCGGTTTGGGGAGTGTTACCATTAAGGACTTCGGCCGTGTAATGGGAGAGATGATGAAAAAAGTAAAAGGGCAGGCGTCGGGCGATAGGGTAAGCGCCGCGGTTAAAAAGATGTTGCCAGAATAAAGAAAAAATAGTACGTTTAAGCCGTACTATTTTTGTTAGTCAATTGTAATATTTGTAGGGTAGCGACAAGAAATATAAGAAATGCCACGGCATTTCTTAAATTTCCGTCGCTCGGCCATCACGAAAATAAATTTTCGCATGGCCTCGTTAGGAAATATAAAAAGTGCTGCGCCCGTCCGAAGTTTTAGCGAAGGAGGGTCATGGGTAATGGGGATAGAAATGCTTAAAATGGACACAATAATTAAAACTATTAAAAAATTATTGCCGAAAGCGGTTATAAAAAAACTGCCCAAAGAAATTATAGTAAAAGAGGTATCGAAAGGGGAATCGCGCGAAATTAACCGAAAATATCGCCATAAAAATAAGCCGGCCAACGTATTATCGTTTTGCTACGGCAAGGATTATGGTGAAATTTTGGTGTGTCCGGAAGTTATCCGCAAAGAGGCAAAAGAGCAGGACAATTCTTATAAATACCAGATGACATGGATGATTTTGCATGGTATGCTACATTTAGGGGGAATGCATCATGAGGAGTCCGGCGATATAGCCAAAAAAACAGAGCGTATAGAGAAAGAAATTCTTTCCAAGATTGATTTTGTGAATTAGGAGTTATGAATTAGGAATTAGGAAACGGCCATAATGCATGATTCTTAATTCATAATTCAAAAGTAATGAGGCGTATTATAACCACAATTGATATAGGCACCACTGCTATTTCCACTATTGTTGCCGAAAGGCAGAAAGACGGAGGAATCCGGATTTTAGGCGTGGCTCAAGGCCCGACTTTCGGCATGAGGCGCGGCTCGGTTGTTGATATTGATGAAGTTACGGTATCTCTCAAAAAAACCATTCAGGAAGCGTCTAAGGCCTCGGGCATGAACATTAAAAAAGCGGTAGTGGGGGTCGGCGGCACTCATATAAATACTTATAACACTAAAGGGGTAGTGGCCATATCCAGGGCAGATGGCGAAATTGCCGAAGAAGATGTAAGGCGTGTTATTCAGGCCGCGGAAAATTCCATTCCTAAAAATCCTAATCGGGAAATAATCCATATTATTCCGAGGGAATACAAAATTGATAATGAGTCGGGGATTAAGGACCCGGTCGGCATGACGGGAATACGGCTTGAGGTGGACGCCATGATTGTTGACGGTTCCAAATCCGCTTTAAGAAGCATTATAAAATGCGTTGAGGGGGCGGGTGTGGAAATTGACGACTTTATATTTTCCTCTTTGGCATCAGCCGAAGCAGTGCTTTCTCGGCGCCAAAAAGAATTAGGGGTTATGCTTCTTGATATTGGCGGAGGAACTTCAAATTATTCCGTTTGGGAGGAGGGAAGATTGGTTCAGGCGGGAGTTTTTCCTGTTGGCGGAACGCATATTACTCATGATATTGCCGTGGGGCTTCAAGTGCACATTGATACTGCCGAGAAAATCAAGCTTGAATACGGACATGCAATTCCCGAGTTATTTTCCAAAAAAGACGTTATTAAACTTGCTGATTTTGGCTTAAACGGAGATGATGTTTATCTTAAGCGCCATATTGCCGAAATTGTGGAAGCGCGGTTTAAAGACATTTTTGAGCTTGCTTCCAAAGAACTTAAGCGTATTGACAGATTTGGCCTTTTGCCGGCCGGAGTCGTTTTAATCGGCGGAGCGTCGCATATTCCCGGAATTGAAGAAATTGCCAAAAAAGAACTGCGCCTGCCCATTGAAGTCGGGAAAAAAGTAAATTTGCCCCAGCCCACGGACAAGAATCTGCAAGAGCTGCTTTTTACTTATCCGGTTGCTTTGGGCCTTGTCGCCTGGCAGGTAAACCAATTGTCCGGAGACAATCGCTATTTTTATAACCCAACATTTGAATCGGTCAGTTCAAAAATCAAGAATTGGTTTAAGGTGTTTATACCCTGAGCGACATGAAACAAGCGACATGTAGCATGTTTCTTGCTACTAAATAAAATAACGACATATTTTCAATTTTTTGTCCATATTGCCTTGAAAAGCATTTTTGTTTAAATTAAAGATAGTGGGAAAAGTTGTTAAAAAAGCAAAAGTGACGCTGGATAAACTGGCTCGCATGACCGCTAACGAGTTTTTTGCTGTTCGGAAAAACATGGCTACGAAGGATGATTTGAAAGAATTAAGCCGGAACATGGTTGAAAATTTTACTACCAAGGAAGATTTGAAGAACTTTGCCACTAAGGATAATGTAAAGGAAAGCGAGGTTAAAATTTTGCAGGCGGTAGACGGGATTGGTACGAAATTCGATAAAGCGGAAAAGGATCATGCGGCTGATAAATTACTTCATGACCGCCATGGAAAATGGCTTGAAAGGTTAGAGGTCGGGATTCGGAAATAAAAAAGTTAAATGGTTGAAATCAATGAAAGAAGTTATACTAAATGAATACCAAAAGATTATTAAGAATCATAATATCATTCTAAAAAAATTTGAAATTTTCATAAGGACAAGAGGTTTAAATGTTAAGCATTATAAACGCCAAGAAAAAGACATTTCAATATTGAAACAGAAAGTTGTAGTTTAAATTATTAAAAAATATTAGAAAATTATGTTAGAAAGAGAAAGAATAGTAGAATCTTCCGAAGAAAGAGAGAAAGAAGTATTGACTGAAGCGCTTCGGGTTTTGGGTGATTCCCCTCCATAAAAGCATTTAATGAAATGGAGAGTAAACTCGGACGTCTTAAAGACACAGCGTTTGGAGTAGGAACTGGTCGTTTTTATAGAACATTTCAAGAGCACCCAGATGTGGCATTATATTTACATTTGCGAGGACACATAGACGAGATCGAACATGCTAAATTTCGTGCTAATTTGGACAGGAAATATCCACCTAAAAAGAGATAAAATAAAAATATGCCTAACATAAAACCCGACATAGAAACATACGCGCGTATTAAAGTGGTGGGGGTTGGCGGCTCCGGAGGGTCAGCCATTACCCGCATGATGGATTCCCGCATTCACGGGGTTGATTTTATTGCCATAAATACGGATGCCCAGCATTTACATCACCACAAAGCCAGTTCCAAAATTCATATCGGCAAGAATTTAACCAGGGGATTAGGCGCCGGAATGAATCCTGAAATTGGAAAACAGGCCGCCGAAGAAAACCGCGATGAAATTCAGGATGCTCTTAAGGGTTCGGACATGGTATTTATCACCTGCGGTCTTGGAGGAGGAACCGGAACCGGTGCCGCGCCCGTTGTCGCTGAAGCGGCAAGAAATGTTGGGGCCCTAGCAATCGGAGTTGTTACCAAGCCCTTTCTTTTCGAAGGCACTCAAAGAATGAGAATTGCGGAAGATGGCTGGTCTCGTTTAAAAGATAATGTAGATGCTTTAATTACTATCCCTAACAATAATCTTTTGAATTTGATTGAAAGAAATACTCCGTTGGTGGCATCTTTCCGGCTCTGTGATGATGTTTTGAAAAATGCCGTTCAGGGAATTTCGGACTTGATAACTATGCCCGGTTTGGTAAACGTGGATTTTGCGGATGTCAGGACAATAATGGAAGATGCTGGCTCGGCTCTTATGGGCGTTGGTTCTTCTACGGGAGAGCACAGAGCAGTTCAGGCGGCACAGCTTGCCATAAGTTCTCCTCTTCTTGATATTTCCATAAACGGAGCCAAGGGCGTGTTGTTTAATGTTTCCGGAGGGCAGGATTTAACCATGTGGGAAATTAATGAGGCGGCCAAGGTTATTACGGAGTCCGTTGATAAAGACGCCAAACTTATTTTTGGCGCTGTTCATGATGACCGATTAAAGAAAGGCGAGGTGAAGATTACGGTTATTGCTACTGGTTTCGGTCCCAATGGCGTTAATTTACTGAGAAAAGAAGAAGTAAAAAAGTCGAATGGAGGAGGAAATGGCAACCCAATAAAAATCACTGTGAATGGTGGAACAGTAGCGCACGCGGCCAAGGCCGCAGCCGAGGAGGAGTCGGAATGGGACGCGGTACCGGCGTTCTTGAGGAGGAAAAAATAATCGCTCGCCTGCCATAATTTTCTTCACCAAGGGGGGCTGAAAACCAACTACTTGGTTTTCAGCGGGAAATTTAGCTTTGGTTCCGACCGAGGCGTTAAAAATTTCCCCGGGTTTTTGCGAGAAGCAAAAAACTTAGCTCCTCTCAATTTTATAGCCGTCCTCGGCACTTTTGACTCCTCCTCGAGTTCAGAAAATTACAGCAGGTTCGCTGGCAGATAAATTTTTCCTCTCAAAAACTTGTTAATATAGAAAATATGGCTAAAAAACAAATGACAAATGAAAAATTGGCCCAGATGATTGCAAAGGGGTTCGAGAATACTGCGTCAAAGCAGGATTTGCTTGCTATAGAAAAACGTCTTGGCGGTATTGACGGAAAAATAGAAGCTTTGAGCGAAGGACTGCGTCTTGTACGGGATGATGTTCATGATTTGAAGGTGGCGATGGGTCCCTTGGTCAGGACAGTTGTTGATATGGAAAATGTAATCAGAAGTTTGCACATGCGGCTTAATCGTGTTGAAAGAAAAGTTGGTTTGGCAAGATAGCCGGCCGTTAAAAAAGACAAAGAAAACGCCATGATGGCGTTTTTGTGTTGTGAAAAAACCCGCAAAAAGTTTGCGGGAGACGTTTTTAAACTTCCAATTATGAAACTATCAATATCAGCATATTTTTGGCGTACTTTAGCAGCTTCTATGGAAAATAGAAGCAGATTTGACGCTGATTAGTACGCTGATACCTCGCTGAAACTGTATTTCGTAATTCAGGGTTTTAAATGTTTCTTACTTTTCCCTGGTTAATTAAATCCTGCAATACTGCCGGTTCATTCTTTTCAAAAAAAATTTGAGTTGTACCAAATAATGCGAAAGGTCTCACTTCTTGCCAATTCTGGAGATAGTCAATGAGCTTTTGGAGTGCCATGTATTTATCTTTTTCACTCGGTCTGTCTTCGTTCCTCATGCGAAGATCAGAATCTTCGGCGTCCCTGATATATAAGTCATAAAAATCGGCCATGGTTTTGGCATCAACGAAGGAGGAAATTGTATTTTCAAATTGAGACGCGTATCTGTTGCCCCTAGCGGTAATGCTACCGGTAATGGAGTAGATATCTTGTCTTTTGTCATCAGGAAATTGTGAAAAAAGACCAATATATGTGTGCATTAGATTGTCTGCTTCGGCGAGTTCTTCCGGGGTTAGTTCATTTGCTATCAGGGGTTTGTTCCACACTTTTAGAAATTCTTCAAACACTTTTCCTGCGCGAGAGGCAGCGTCTTCAGAGGAATTGTCAGAAACGGTTTTGTTTGAATCTTTAGGCAAACAATCATAACCATCATACTTAAGAGAATTCAATATACATTCTTCCGTTGTTTTTTCAGGGTCTGCGGCTGTTTTTGAGGAAATGTTTTTTCCGCCATATCCATAATATCCCTCATCGCCGTTTTGGAATTTGAGGACGACGAGGCCTCGGTTTGTTTTGAATTCAACCGCGTCTTTAAGTACTTCCTCGGCCGGCTTTTTGGCGGCATTGCTTATGATTTCCTTTTCAAATTCGGTGATTTCCTTAATCGGCTGGAATTGAAGAGCAAATACCGGAATCGTAGAAAATAGCAGGAAAATGAATACAACTAGTGCGATGATTTTGTTTACCCCGTTACCCCACATGGTGTTGGTTGGGAGCGTGGGGGGTTTGATATGGTTTTTATGGATTTCTTGGTTATTCTGGTTTGGGGTAATGGGGCTCATTTTTTGTCAAAGAAGATTGATGAGTTGCTGATGTAATATGTAACATTTTTATAGATACTTGTCAAATTTTATTCTTCGAGCGAGGCAGGAACGAGTCGAGAAGTTTACATTTGAAGTAATAGCATTTTTTATGAATTGCGGAGAAAATAAAAAACGGGGGTCGTCGTTCAACGACCCCCTGGACGGCCTTAGGCCGATTAGTTTTCGTCCTCCGAGTCGGTCTCGCTGATCTCCTGGAGAACATCCTGACCAACCTTGGCGCGGACGGCCTCGACCATGAACCGGCCGACAATCCGCTCACGCTCTTTCTTGGTCATGGCGTGACCATCCGGCAGAAAATGCGTGGCCGCCTTGAAACGGTCCAACCCGGAAACTTCATGGTCTTTGCCCGTGCGGTTAGGCGGGCAGGACATACAGCGATGCTTGGCGGTCGGAATCCTGTGTCCCGGACCGAGTTTCGGAACAAACTCGGCGAGTCCGGGAAGCATCTGGGTGTACTGATAGTACATTGTTTTCCTCTCCTTTTTGGGGTTTTGGTGTAGGACTTGGTGCACAGAAACTGTTAATTCCATTATAGCAAATTTAAAGTATTTTGTCAATAGCAATCTTTTCCTCTCGATTATGAAGGTTTTTATAATATGGTTTACCCACCCATAATTTTCGGAAATTATATGCTGGGTGCTCAATTTTGTTTCTGCTCGGCTGCGCCTCGCAGACAAAATTGGCACTTATCCACAGAAAAATTTTTGCTATTAATTTTTTTACGCGATAATATAAAAATATAAAGAAGATTTTGTAA
The DNA here is from genome assembly GCA_000998135.1 of Parcubacteria group bacterium GW2011_GWA2_42_14. Lineage (GTDB taxonomy): Bacteria > Patescibacteriota > Minisyncoccia > Sungbacterales > GWA2-42-14 > GWA2-42-14. Next base: position 2,797 of record LCCV01000006.1, on the reverse strand, counting down.
CTTTAAACCTTTAACTTTATTTTTTAGTTTTACGTTGCCATCCGTCTTTGTTAGATTGTGGTGTGTAGCAGGTGGTAGGTGGAAGAAACTTCTTCCACATTCTACTCTCTACTTTCATCATTCTAGACACAAAAAGAAGGGTGGCATTTTTGTCCTCCATTTTTGTCCAAATTTTTAATTTCGTCCGCAATTCATTCCATGTTTGTTGAGGAATGAATTGCGGAGAACGAAATTAACCTCTCATTAATTTTACCCATGTTTGTTAGAAAGTGCGTGGAAAAGAAAAATATTGTATGCGGTGCGAAGCGCGTGGCCGAATAGGCCAACCTGAGTTGGGGCGAAGCGCTTCGCCGCGGAAGTAGAGTAAAATTGTGGTGATGGGGTCAGAATTAGTGCTTGGCTACCAAATTAAAAATTTATTTATGCCCACAGCTATAAAAATAACAAAATCAATCCTCACAAGAGTCATGCCTAAGCTGTCTCTTAAGATTGTGCGCATAGAAAAACGCGACGGCCGGGTCGTTCCTTTTGACGATGAGAAAATTTACAGCGCCATCCACAAGGCGTTTATTGCCGTAAGGGAATCCGATGGCAAAGAAGTAAAAATTCTTACGGACGAAATTGGTTCGCGCCTTAATCAGAAATTTGCCGGACGCGTTCCGCGCGTTGAACAAATTCAGGATTTGGTTGTGGAAACCCTATACGACAAAGGATATAAGGATGTCGCTGACGCATATACGGAATATCGCAAAAAACGCCAGGAAATAAGGGAGGCCAAATATTTTCTTTTGTACCATAACGTCAAAACCAATATTACCGAGAATTCTTTTAAGGTTCTTGAGTCCCGCTATCTTAGAAAAGACGAGAATGGAAAAGTTATTGAAACCCCGCAGCAGTTATTTCGCAGAATTGCCTCTAATATTGCCGCGGCCGAGAAAGTTTATAATCCTGATTTAACCGACGAGGATTTGTTTAAATTTGAAGAAAAATTTTATCGGCTTTTGGCGTCTTTGGAATTTTTACCCAATTCCCCGACAATTATGAATGCCGGAACGCCGATGCAACAATTGTCGGCATGTTTTGTTATTCCGGTTGAAGATTCTATGGAGAGCATTTTTGACGCTGTGAAGGGAACCGCCATTATTCATAAATCAGGGGGCGGAACAGGATATTCATTTTCGCGTCTTCGCCCCAAGGGCGACATTATTAAAACAACTCAAGGAGTTTCTTCGGGCCCTGTTTCTTTTATGACTGTTTTCGATAAAGTTGCGGATGTGGTAAAACAGGGCGGCAAGCGCCGGGGCGCCATGATGGGAATTTTAAAAGTTGACCATCCTGATATTTTAGAATTTATTTCCGCCAAAACCGAAGAAGGAATTTTGCAGAATTTCAATATTTCCGTTGCCATAACTGAAGAGTTTATGAACGCGGTTAAAAAGGGCGCGACTTATAAATTGATACATCCAAAAACCATGCAACCGGTTAAAGAACTGGATGCCTGCGAAGTTTTTGATAAAATCGTGCGTTTGGCTTGGCAAACCGGGGACCCCGGAGTTGTGTTTATTGAACGAATGAATAATGACCGCGGAAATCCCACACCCAAGCTCGGCAAGATTGAAAGCACGAACCCCTGTGGAGAACAACCATTACTGCCCAACGAACCATGCAATCTTGGAAGCATTGATGTTAACAAAATGATTAAAAAAAAGGGAAATAAATATGGGGTTGATTGGGATAAATTAAGACAGACGGTTCAACTTTCGGTTCGTTTTCTTGATAATGTCATTGAAATGAACCGCTACCCTCTGCCGGAAATTGACACTATGGGCAGAGGAAACCGCAGAATTGGACTTGGCATTATGGGTTGGGCGGATTTATTGGTTAATCTTGAAATTCCTTATAATTCCAAAAAAGCTATGGAGTTAGGCGATAAATTAATGGGTTTTATTAATAATGAAAGTCATAAGGCCTCAATAGAACTTGCCAAAAACAGGGGAGTTTTTCCTAATTTCCGCGATTCTGTTTATGACAAGCCGGGTGGAGAAAGATTAAGAAATTGCGCCATTACCACAATTGCCCCTACAGGCACTATTGGCATTATAGCCGGATGTTCCCAGGGTATTGAACCAAAATTCGCTTTGGCCTACGTAAGAAAATCGCGCATTGCCAAAAATGAAAATGAATGGGCTGAACTTGTTGAGGTTGATAAGCAGTTTGAAAATGTGGCTAAACGCGTAGGATTTTATTCGGAAAAAGTAATGAAAGAGGTGGCGAGACGCGGTTCTGTCGCCCACATTGAAGAAGTTCCTGAAAAATGGAAAAAAGTTTTTATTACTGCCCATGATTTAAAGCCGGAAGAGCATGTAAAAACTCAGGCGGTTTTTCAAAAGCATGTTGATAATGCGGTTTCCAAAACCATAAATTTTCCGTCAACAGCCACGGTTGATGATGTAAAAAAAGCATATTTGCTTGCTTGGGACACCGGGTGTAAAGGAATTACGATTTATCGCGACGAATCCAAGTCGGTTCAGGTTTTGAATTTGGCCAAAGATGATGATGGGGCTACCGCTAAACTGGAAAATAAAATAGGTGTTGTAATTGATACGAATGTAAGGACCGAAATTGAAACCAAAGACCCGTCGCCTTCGGGAGAATTGCCGCCGGGAGTGTGTTTGACGTGTAATTAGCTCGCATCACTATAAATTCTAACTTTACCCCGATGCTTGCATCGGTAGGAACCGAATAGGAAGGGTGGTAGTATGAAAGAATGGTAGAGCACATACTGAAATCTCACAAT